>JAJTGR010000024.1 GCA_021299375.1 Gemmatimonadota bacterium | reverse complement strand
CGGCGGCTTGCACGTCGACGACGGCGGGCAAGATGGACGGATTGAGCGGACGCATGGCGGGAAGTTAGCGGATTGACGGCGGGACAGGGCGGGGGAGGGGGGAGACGGCGCGAGCTGGACGGCGCGAGCTGAACGGCGCGAGCTGGACGGCGCGAGCTGGACGGCGCGAGCTGGACGGCGCGAGCTACACGGCGCGAGCTACACGGCGCGAGCTGGACGGCGCGAGGTACACGGCGTGAGCCGCGGGGCGAAAGCGAACCACGACGCATGGGCCAGCCGTGAGCGCTGGGCTCGCGGCTCGCCGTCCTCTCCATCCCGGCAAAGACTCACAACAGCCGCGTACCTCGCACCCGTGCCACGTAGCCCTCCACGTCGAACTTGAGTTTCGCGCGCGACGTGACCATTGGCCGGATGCCGCCCCAGACCGGCTTGTTGCCCCATGGACGGTCCCACAGCCCAAGGCACCACATGATGCCTCCCACGCTGTTCGGGTCGCGGCCGTCGAGCGCGTACTTGTCGTTGAGGTGGAACAGCCAGGCCCGGGCCTGCTCGTAGCTCGTCGTCCACAGCAGGACCGTCTTGCCCCAAAGCATGCGCGGATAGTTGTGGATGATTCCCTGCGTCACCAGCTCGTGCTGGGCTGCGTTCCACAGCCGGTCATCCGTCCGACCCGCCTCGAGCGCATCGAGCGCGTACCACGCCGGCCGCGGGTCGTCCGCATGTTCGGCCATTGTGCGCTGCACCCATGCCGGCAGTGAGGCGAGCTGGTCGAAGCCGGGTGTGCGCACGCACCAGTTGAACGACAGTTCGCGCCATGTGGTCACCTGCTGCACGAATGCGTCGAGGCTCTCCGCCGACACCCCGCGCGCCCGCGCGTCGCGCACCACGCGCGCCGACGGAATCATGCCGTAGTGCAGGTAGGGCGAGAGCCCGCTGGTGCCATGGCCGTCGCTGGCCTCGTTGCGACGCTCGGCGTACGAAGGCAGGTCGTCGCGCAGGAACGCGGACAGCCGTGCCAACCCTGCCTCCGTACCCCCAGGGACCGACGTCACCGGCCCCACCGCGTGGTCGATCTCGCAGGCTGCCACTTCGCCAGCGATCGCCTCGTCGCTCATGTCGGGCAGCGGCAGCGGCGCCAGTCCACCGCCCTCGGCAATGGTCGCCCGCAGCGACGCCCGCAGCGCCTCGCTGACCGGAACGCGCGGCATGTCCTCCGCCACCGGTTCCAGGGCGTGGTCAAGCAGCTTCGCGATCTTGGGCCGAATCGTGCGCGCTGCGAACTCGGCCTTCGTGAAGGCGCCGCTGGGTACCGTGCACACACTGTCGATGGCCAGTACCCGGCACGTCACACGCTCCGCCAGACGCGCAACCCGGTCACGAATCCCTGCCGTCGGGAAGAGGTCGGTAACCACGACGTATGCCCGCGCTGCCAGTCGGTCCACCACCCGGCGGTCGTCGTCCCTCCGTCGCCGCAGCACGAACTGGTAGTGCAGCCCGGACTGCTCCGCGTGCCGGGCCGTGTCGCGCGCGCCCTGCAGGATCATCGTGTGGTGCCGGTCAGCGGCGAACGGATAGGTGGGATCGAGTCCCTGATGGATGACCAGCGGCAGGTTCACGCGGTTGGCAGTGCGGATGGCCGCGCGCAGCCCCCAGTTTTCCTCAAGGCGATGCGTGGACTGCATCCAGTACAGCACGTACTCGCCATCGGGGCGATACGTCTTGCCGTTGACGTCGACGGTGCGGGCGACCAGCTGGTCGCGCACGTACTCGGAGCCGAGCCGGTGCGGCGCCGCAGCGAGGGGAGCGGAAGCGGAGTCCATGTCCGGTCCAGAACGTCCGGCACCACGTGATGGTGCCCGCCGGTGGCACGATGGCGGTGACTGCCGCTTGACACTCGGCGGCGGGGGGCTAGCTTCCCGGAGTTACCCGATGGGCCCCGCGCCACAGGAGCGGGGCCTTTGTTGTCCGGGGAACCATGGGGCTGTAGCTCAGCTGGGAGAGCGCTGCATTCGCATTGCAGAGGTCAGGGGTTCGAGCCCCCTCAGCTCCACTGCGGTTTACATAATCGTGAACTTTATCGCCGAGCTGTGACGGAACAGGCTCTGGCGTGACGCTGGAACCCGCTGCATCGTCCAGTGTATGTAAGGCCAAGCCCACCGCCGTTCGGTAGGACGGAGAGTTCCAATGACGGCGTGTGTGGCAACTTGAGAACCCCCGGAGGCTAAGGCCTTCCGGGGGTTCAGTGTTTGCCTGCCGGAAGGAGCCGGCGGCGGCGCTGGCAGGACGGCATCGACCTACGAAGTGCCGAGACGGCTCATGTCGGTCCGCATCGCCCGGAACAGCTCGATGAGAAACCGGTTCTCCTGCTCCTCCACCTGGCCGGCGAACTCGCCGAAGGCGGTGAACCCAAGGTTGCCAAGCCAGCGCATGATGGCGCTTTCCTTCACGGCGACATCGAAGACCCGCTCGCCGAGCGTCTGCCCGTTCGCGCCTGCGCGCAGGCCGATCTTGAAGTAGGTGCCCGGCCCCTCGAAGGGGCGCCGAATGGCGGAACTCAGCAACGTCTCGGCGATCAGCGGCAAATGCCACGTGGGCGCCTTGGCGAACCGCAACTGCCAGGCGCGCTCCCGTGCGCTACGGACATGCACGAACTCGCCCTCCATGCCGGTGACGCCCACCATCCAGAGGCCGAACCTGGCCAGGGCGTCCACGTGGATGATGAGCGTGTCTGGCATGCCGCGGGCGGCGCCTGCCAGCGGTTGCAGTTCGCCCTGGCGAGTGCGGAAGCGCAGGGTGAGCACCCGCTTGCTGGCTTGGGCGTCGAACCACTCGCCGCCAGCGCGATCCGTGAGCCGGTACCGATAGCGGGCCGGCTCCACGTACTTCTGCAGGTACTTGGCAAACGCGGGGAAACCCGCTGCCATGCCGCGCGCGTCGATGCGGATCTGCATCGTGACGAGCGTCGACCCGTCCAGCTGTGGAATGGTCCCGACCGAATCCAGCGAGAACAATCGCCCCAACGCCTGCGTCGTGCGGGGAAACGCCGAGCGATAGTCGGCGCGCAGGGAACTGGCGGGACGCTCTGCTCCCAGGAACAGCGCCCGCGCAATGTCGTCGAGGCGGCTGGGCGGCATCGGTCCCACCGCGTGCTCCACGGCCGTGTGCCAGAGCCAGTCGTCCGGGCCGCGCTGGGACAGCGCGATGAGATGCCGCTGGTCGCCCACGCGTGCCGGCGCCGCAGCGCCCTGGCGGGCTGTGAACAGGAATTGATTGGTGGCGAGCCCTGCCTGGAACTCCACGTCCCGCTCGGCCCCTGTGCGCGTCGAGCGCATCGCGGTCCAGATCGCGGTATCCTCGGCCAGCTTCGAAGGGGCGAAAGCGAAGCGCGCCAGGCGCATCCGCGCCGTCGCGACCTTGGGCGTTCGCGTCACGTTGGTGAAACGGTACTCGAAGCCCGTGGCCAGCTCGTCGAAGTGAGTCCGCGCCGCACTCAGGTCGGGGCCGTACGCGAGCGCGGCCCCGCGGCACCCCGCCAGTAGCGGAAGGCCAGAGGCTACCAGGAGGGCAAGGCGACGTGGGGGGGGCGTCATGCGGGAACGCAGGGATTCGGGCACGAAGGCAAATACACGGCTGATCACCGATGGATACCAGCCGGGATTAGATTCCCGAGTCCTTTTTCCCCCTACACCACGTGTCAGACACTCCGACCCCCGAGCCTTCCGCGTCACCACGGCGCGATTTCATTCGCGAGATGGTTGCGGACGATGTCGCCACCGGCCGGTTCGGCCGGGCACCGGCGACGCGGTTTCCGCCCGAGCCGAACGGCTTCCTGCACATGGGGCATGCCAAGAGCATCTGCCTCAACTTCGGCATTGCGCAGGAGTTCGGGGGCACCTGCAACCTGCGCTTCGACGACACCAATCCGGCCACCGAGGACATCCGGTACGTCGAGGCCATCCAGCGCGACGTGCAGTGGCTCGGGTTCCAGTGGGACGGGTTGTACTACGCCTCGGACTACTTCGAGCAGCTGTACGACATCGCCGAGATGCTCGTGCAGAAGGGCAAGGCGTATGTGGATGACCAGAACGAGGAGCAGATCCGCACCAACCGTGGCACGGTGACCAGTGCCGGCACGCCGAGTCCGTGGCGGGAGCGCACGGTCGCGGAGAACCTCGACCTGCTGCGGCGCATGAAGGTGGGCGAGTTCCCCGACGGGGCGAAGGTGCTGCGCGCGAAGATCGACATGGCGCACGCCAACATGATCATGCGCGATCCGCTGCTGCTGCGCATTCGTCATGCGCACCATTACCGGCGCGGCAACGACTGGTGCATCTACCCGCTGTACGATTTTGCGCACGGGCTGAGCGATGCCATCGAGGGCATTACGCGGTCGCTCTGCACGCTCGAGTTCAAGGATGCGCGCGAGATCTACGACTGGCTCGTGCGCGAGGCGGGGTTCGAGAACCCGCCCACGCAGATCGAGTTCGCGCGCCTCGAGCTGGACTACACGGTACTCAGCAAGCGCAAGCTGCTGCGCCTCGTGAACGAGGGGCATGTGACGGGGTGGGACGATCCCCGCATGCCCACCATCGCCGGGCTGCGCCGTCGCGGCGTGCGCCCCGAGGCCATTCGCGCCTTCGCCGAGGTGATCGGGGTGGCACGCAAGGACGCGCGAGTGGAGATCGCGACTTTCGAGCACGCGGTGCGCAACGACCTCAACATGGAGGTGCCGCGCCGGCTGTGCGTGCTCAACCCGCTCAAGGTGGTGCTCACCAACTACCCCGAAGGGCAGGTCGAGCAGCTCGAGGCGCAGGATTATCCGCACGACGTGCCCAAGACCGGCAGTCGCACCATTCCGTTCTCGCGCGAGTTGTACGTCGACCGCGACGACTTCATGGAAGAGCCGCCGAAGAAGTTCTATCGGCTGGCGCCGGGGCGCGAAGTGCGGCTGCGCTTCGGCTATCTCATCACCTGCCAGGAGGTGGTGAAGAACGAGGCCGGCGAGGTGATCGAGTTGCGCTGCACCTACGATCCGGCCACGCGTAGCGGCAACGCGCCCGATGGCCGCAAGGTGCAGGGCACCATTCACTGGGTGAGCGCGGCCCATGCGGCCGATGTGGAGGTGCGTCTGTACGACCGGCTGTTCGCGCAGCCCGATCCTGATGACGTGCCCGAGGGGCGGGACTTCCTCAGCGCGCTCAACCCGCAGTCGCTCGTGGTCATTCCGCACGCCAAGGCAGAGCCATCGGTGCTCGATGCCCCCCTCGGCTCGCGCTATCAGTTCGAGCGGGTGGGGTACTTCTACGCCGAGCCCGAGGACAGCACGCCGGAGAAGCGGGTGTTCAACCGGGTCGTGGGGTTGCGGGACAGCTGGGCCAAAGAGGTCAGGAAGGGCTGAGCGTTCGATTGGGCAAACGAGCGTAACGGGGGTGACGGATCTCCGTCGCCTCCGTGGCATTGTGGGCCATGGTCCCGTCGAGTTGCGAAAACCGCCGAGCGCCGAGCAGACTATGGGTATGCCAAACCAGCAGGAGGACGCCCCGGGACGACGCTGGTCTGTCGAGGACGTGCTGGCCCTGCCCAACGATGGGAACCGCTACGAGACGGTGGACGGGGAACTGCTGGTGAGCCCGTCACTGCGGTATCTGCATCAGGCCGTTGTCGGCGCCGTGTATGCGGCCCTCCGCGCGTGGGTGGCTGCGGAGGGAATCGGCGTGGTGCTGTTTGCTCCCGCTGACGTCATTCTCGATGCGCACACGCTGGTCCAGCCGGATGTCTTCCTGCTTCCTCCGGTCGGTGCGGATGTGATGTCTGGTGCGGTTCCGGGGCCGGCGCCTTTGCTCGTGGTGGAGGTGCTGTCGCCCGGAAACGCGCGCCATGATCGCCTTCGAAAGCGGCCGCGGTATCAGCGGGCAGGGATCGAGTGCTGGTTGGTGGATGCCGAGTCGCAGCTGGTGGAGCGTTGGGCCACCGACTCGGACCGCCCCGAGGTGTGCATGGATCAGATCGCGTGGTATCCGGATCGTGCAAGCTCGCCGTTCACCATCGAGCTGGCACCTGTCTGGAAGGAGGTTGGGCTTCCGACAGTCGGGTAGGCATGGCACACCACCGCGTCGAGCGGACTATGGGTTGGCCCAGCACGTCCCCTAGCTGTGGTCAGTGCCCGCGTGCTCGGGACAGACTGACGGGCGGGGGGCACTACCATCCAGCGCCCGGCTCCGTATATTTGACCGCTCATTGGGGTTGTGCCCCGATGAGGCCAGCTGCCCCTTAGCTCAACTGGCAGAGCGTCTGACTCTGGATCAGAAGGTTCCTGGTTCGACCCCAGGAGGGGCAATTGCCGAAAGGCAGTCGCAAACGCCGCTTCGACTTTTGTCGAGGCGGCGTTTGTCGTTTCCCATGACAGCCGATGCGGATTCCTAGTTGCCGCCGCCGGCGTCGTGCAGAGGCGCGCGGGACACCAATGGGAAGTCGGCTGGCGAGCGGATCGAACGCACGGAGAGGTCCAGGTCCAGCTGTGGCCAGTACAGGTGATCGGGACTCGGTCGCTCCACCTGAGTAAGGGCGTCGATGGTGGCCTGCCGGAACCACGGGAAGTCCGCGAACCGCACAAGGAGCTCCTCGTCACCCAGCAACAGCCAGAAGCCGTGCCGGGAAACGTTCGTGACCTCAGGCGCCGAAGTGGCGAATCCAGGCATGTTGGATCTCTCCCGTATGGCGTTCGACAATGTCCTGCGCATCGGCAATCTGACGAGCCGAGAGCCCCACCGACTCCGCCAAGGCAATTTCTGGCCGAAGCCAGAACTTGGCCTCGCCATCCGGATGGGACACATGGACATGCATCCGCGGTTCCTCACGCGAAAAGAAGAACAACCGAAAGGGCCCCTCGCGCAGGACGGTCGGCGACATACCTGTGAATATAGCGTCTGGCGTCCACGGCAAGATGCGGCAGGTTCCAGTCCACTGGGGTCCACCCTGGCAGGCTCGCCCGCTGATCCTTGTAACATCGCGGCATCCCGCGGCATTCCCTGCTCGTGCCGATACTGACCGCTTCGCCTACCGCTGTGCTCGATGACGATCTCCTACTCGCGCGCGTCGGGGCTGGCGATCATGGCGCGCTGGGGACGCTCTACGAGCGCTGGGCGCCAAGGCTGCTCCGTGTGGCGTGGCGAATTGTGGGAGGCCGCGCTGAAGCTGAGGACGTTCTGCACGACGTCTTCGTGGCGCTTCCGAAGGCAGCTTCGCAGTATCGGCCCAGTGGCCGGGCGGGGGCGTGGCTCGTTCAGTGCGCCACGCGCGCGGCACTCATGTCGCTGCGGTCGGCGCGGCGACGGCGCGAAGCGCCGATGCCGCCGACGGAACTGGTCGCAGCTTCGCAGGCGGACCAGCGAATCGACCTGCTTGATCTCGAGAGGCGACTCGCCGCCCTGCCGGTCGGGCTGCGCACAGTGGTCATCCTGCACCGCATCGAAGGTTTCAGTCACGCCGAAATCGCCGAGACCCTCGGGATCTCCGATGGCAACTCTCGCGTCCGGCTCACTCGCGCGCTCACGCTGCTGGCGGCCCCTTTCACTCCCGGGAACGATGACCTCTGACGCTCACCTCACGTCGCAGCTCGCGGAACTCG
The DNA here is from genome assembly GCA_021299375.1 of Gemmatimonadota bacterium. Classification (GTDB taxonomy): domain Bacteria; phylum Gemmatimonadota; class Gemmatimonadetes; order Gemmatimonadales; family Gemmatimonadaceae; genus Gemmatimonas. Next base: position 317 of record JAJTGR010000024.1, on the reverse strand, counting down.
CCGCGCTGCCGGAGCCCGCGCCAAGTGCGGGACTGTATCCCCGAATCGAGGACACCCTGGCACAGGGCGGCGATCAGGGTGGCGACGTGCTCGACAGGCCTCTCGGGCCGCTGGTGGACGACGACCTCGGAATGGACCGTGTGCCCGACCGCCGTCGTCGTCGCGCGTCGCTCGGAGCCGTGGCGCTCATGACGGCGGCCGCGCTCGCGCTCTGGGTCGTCGTCCGTCCCAAGCCCGTCCTCGAGGCCGGCATGGTCTCCGGACGGCTCGTGCTGTCACCTGCCACCCCCCGTGCCGGAGAGCGGGTCGAAGTGCGG
>JAJTGR010000087.1 GCA_021299375.1 Gemmatimonadota bacterium | reverse complement strand
TCGCGTGCTCGAGCAGGTGATGCAGCGCGTGCTCGAAGGTGCCGGGGAGCAGCTGCGCGGCGAGGTCGACCGGCAGGAGCTTGGGCTGCGTGTCCACGTGCTTGTATCGGGCCATGGCGGGTCTCGACGAGGCGTGAACCGAACCGCAGATTCTCTCCGAGGCCAACACCGGCCGGCGCGATCGGTTCCGTTTCCACATCGCCGTCTCCGCCGGCTTTTCCTACAGCCTCGTTAGAAAGAAGCCGAGATTGCAACCAGAGAGTGGGGGACCACGTACTAGACATCAACCTCACGCGCTCGCTCTCAAGTGCGGTCGATGGCGGCACTCACTCCGGCAGCCACACCCCCTGCTTCATCCGCCGCTGGATCCGCTGCAGACACTCAAGCTCGCGCAGCGGATCACAGGCCAGAACCAACGCACTCGCCTCATAGCCGGACGCCAGCACGCCAATCCGCCGGCCGGGAAAGATCGCCTGCGGTGTGTGCACGGCCCACGTGCGCAACAACGCCACGGGTGATTGCCCGAGCATACGCGCCAGTGCGCGTGGTTCCAGCCGCAGGATGTGTGCGTTGTTGTAGTTGTCACTCCCCACGAGGAACTGCACACCGGCATTCGCCAGCGCGCGCACATTACGCTGGACCACCGCCGCGTGGCGACGCACACGCGCGGTGTCCTCACCCGCCTCTGCAACGCCGAGCGCCGCCGTAGCCGTCATCTCCACTCGTTGAGCACCCGCGCGCCGTACGAGCGAGTCGGGGAGCAAGAGGGAAGCGAGCAGACTGTCCGGCGCGTCGGCCGCGCCGTAGCCCGGCACGTGCGCGAAGGCGTCGACACCGGCGTCGAGCGCGACAGCGAAGTCGACTGGCGTTTCCACGTGTGCCCACACGCGCTTGCCGAGCTGATGCGCGGCGCGCACGAGCGGAGCTACGACGTCCGGTGGCAAGCCGTAGCTCCCCGCATACGTCGAGTCGCCCGCACGCTCGGCGTGCCGGTCCGACTGCAGCAGCATGATCTTGAGCACGGGGCCGGCATCGCGCGCAATGAGACGCACCACCGAATCGACATCCGCCAGCCGGTCAAGGCGATAGTACACCTGACCATCCTGCGTGCGACTACGAAACGCCTCGAACCGTTCCGCGTCGTTCTCCCAGAAGGGTCGGAAGCGCGTCGCGAGTAACTCGTAGAGAATCTGCGGGTGCCCACCGGTGGCTGTCACCACCGCGTCGGCGAACACCACGTCAAGTTCCGTGGCGCGCCCGAGCCACGGCAGCAAGTCGCGCCGTGCGGCGCGATGGTTCGCCAGCGTCTGCACGTAGAAAACGCCAACGTCGAAGTACGTCTGGCGGATGGCCTCGTAGTCGCGCGCACCATCGGGGCTGTGCGTGTGGGCATCGCCGAAGGGTGGCACCAGGTAAGCACCGGCGAGTGCAATCACGCTGTCCGCACCGCCGCGCGGTGGATCGATAAAGTGATCATCACGCACGAAGCGTGAGCCGCGTACGAACCGTGTGCCGTCGAACCAGTGCGCGTCGCGCAACTCCACAGTCGCCGAGCGTGCGCTGGGCTGCGCACCGAGCACATCCCCCAATGACAACACAGCCAACCACACCACGAACCATCGCACCACACCACGCATCACCGCATCACTCCGGGTTGAAGGATGCGTCAACGCTGGGCCAATCGCCGCGAACGGGCCACCAACGCGCCGGTGAACCGGGCGATCGGATCGGTCAGCGGCCGCCCGCGCGCGAGGCCGCCCGCACGCGAGAGGCGCCATCCCGACTGCACACAACGCGTGAGCCATCGGGAAAGACTGCGGCGAGCTGTCGATCGCCCAGTTGCTCGAAGCGCTGCACGTGCCGCCACGCAATGAGATGACGTCGGTGGACGCGCACGAACTGCGCCGGGTCGAGCCGACGCGTGAGACCGTCGAGCGTATCGGAATGTAACCATTCACGCGTGGCAGTCACGATGCGCACGTAGTCGTCGGCGCCTTCGAAGCGCCACACGCTCGCGAGCGGCACCGCGTGCAGACGGGCGCCGAGCCGCACGAGTAGCGTCTCGCCGCCGGCGGCGCCAATCGCGCTCGCGCGTCGACGTCGCACGCGATCCAGCGCGGCGCGTACTCGCTCGGCGCCAAACGGCTTCACGAGATAGTCCACCGCGTCCACGGCGAACGCGTGCGCGGCATGTTCAGCGTGAGCCGTGGTGAACACCAACGCGAGATCGCTCGGCAGCTCGGGGAGCACTTCGAGTCCGGTGCCGCCCGGCATGGTGATGTCGAGGAACAGCACATCGGCGCGCACATCGTGCAGCAGCGCGCGCAACGACGGCACGTCCTCGGCATCGCTGACCACCTGCACGTCGACGTGACTCGCAAGAAAGCGCCGCAGCGCCTGTCGCGCAAGCGGTTCATCGTCGGCGATGATCGTGCGCAGCACGCGACTCATGACTGCGGCCGCGGCAGTCGGGCGAGCACGCACCATCCACCCTCGGCACGCGGGCCGGCCTCGAACTGCAGCGCGGGGCCGTAGACCGACTCGAGACGCTTGCGCACGAGGGCCAGCCCCGTGCCACTACCACTCGGTGCGGCCGCTACGCCGAGTCCGTCATCAGCCACGGTAATGTCAATGGCGTCATTGGTCACGTGCACGCGCACGTCGAGTTGACCCGGACCCGCGCGTGGCGCGATCCCGTGCCGAATGGCGTTCTCGGCGAGTGGCTGCAGGGTGAGCGCGGGCAGGCGCACGTTGGTGGTGTCGCCGGTGAGGACGTGGCGCAGCGTGAGTCGCGGTCCCAAGCGCAGCGATTCGAGCGCGAGGTAGTCTTCGAGCATGTACCACTCGTCGCGCAGGGGCACGGTGGCACCGGCCGCGCGTCCTGCGGCCACGTAGCGCGCGACGCGTGCGAACCGTTCGATCGCCGCATCGGCGCGCTCATCACCGCTGCGTACGAGTTCGAGCAACGAGTGCAGCGTGTTGAAAAGCAGATGCGGATCGAGCTGCGCGCGAAGTGCACGCAGTTCGGCCGCATGTTGCAGCGCGGCCGCCTCGCTCGCGTCACGCGCCGCCTGCGTTGCGTAGCAGCCGCCGGCGATGGCGAAGTACAGCACAAGCGCGGTCATGCCCTGCCAGCTGCGCGCGGGGCCGGTGAACCAGAACAGCGTCCAGTCGCCATCGCGCAGCCCAGTGCGCAGGGCGAGCGACGCGGCCGTAGTGAGCGCCCAGAGCGCGAGAAAGGCGAGCGCGCCGGAGATGTGCACGGGGACAAACCAGATCCGATCGGCGAGGCGCCACGGCAGGGCGCGACAGAGCAGCACCACGGGCCACGCCGCGATCACGGCCGCGAGTACGTTGACTGCTGCGTCACCCCATACGTCGAGCGAGGGCTGCGCGCCCGCGTCGAGAAACACGACGACGTAGGTCGCGAAGAGCAGCGCGGCCGCGACGATCGCTAGGCGGCGTGGCTGCCAGCTCGTAGGCGATGAGGGGGTGGACATGGGGCGAAGATAGCGCTCGGGCCGCTTGCGGGCGTGGTCGCCAAATCGGGATACGACCTTCAATTGGGGTGGGCCGACGAATCGATGAGGAGACAGCGGGATCGCTGACCTCACGAGCGCCCCGGCTCGCGGGAGCCCGCGTCGATGGTGGGCTCCGTGACCCGGCGTGCGCCTCAGGGGAGGCGCGGGTCCGAAGGTGGGTGAGGATCTGGTCGTTCACTGACGACTGGGAAAGTAGGGCGACGATGCGTATCGCGTCGTGGCAGGTGCGACAGCCGCGCGGGTCCATCTCGAAGATCTGTGGGAGCAGCGCCGCCGCAGGGCTTATGCCCACCGGCGGGTGGCCTCGGTCGGCGCGAGTTCTCGCGCAGGGACGATCGTGGGCGGCCCGGCCGCCGTTGCCGGCGGCGCTTTTCCCCACGTGCCCCGCGGGCGGTTCGCATACCAGTCATAGTACCGTGTCGTGACATGCCCCTTGTCCGGGATGTGCACCAGCCCCCGAGCCAAGAACTCGACCGGGTCGGCCGTCTCGGTGCCGGCCGTCGGGCCCTCCGACTTGTCGGACCGGTACGTCACCGCCTTCGTGCTGCGGTCGTAGGTGAGCCGTTCGAGCGCGACCAGATTGTGCGAGAAGAAGCGCGCGAGCCCGGTGCCGAACGCGCGACCATGATCCGGCACCCAGACGGCCGTATGGACATGGACGCCGGAGTGTGGCCAGGTCAGCATGCCAGCGGCCTGCTCCTCATCCAACAGCTCAAGGCGCACGAACATCCGGAGCACGGCACGGCGGAACGCCTCGGTCAAACGCGCCGTGTCGTGGGCGGGCCATGACACAAAAGTAGCGTCGGGCCGGAACCCGCCGTCAGTGACGAGCAGGAGGAGGTGCGGATGCCAGGCGGCCCGAGAGCCGTGGGTCTGCAAACAGGCGACGATGCCCACCGTGGGGTCATGCTTGCCGGTGAGCGTGCGAATTGGGGCCGTGACGATGCGGGCGGCGATACGGGCGATCGCGTCGAGCAAGCGGCGCCGATACAGATAGTAGACGCGGAGTCGCTTCGGGATGGTGAGCATCACCTGTCGGTGCGGCACGGGCGTGAGCAGTGTCGTATCCAGCCACTACGGCCAGATCACAAGGCGCTTGGCGTGGCAACGCGGGCAGAAGTAGCGGTGCTTGCAGGAGAACGCGAGCAGATACTCGTGCGTGCAGGCATCGCAGCGGATGCGGGCGAAGCCGTGCTCCAGCACGCCGAAGGCGAGGAACGTATCAGCGCCTTGGGCGACGACGGGATGCTAGGGGCCCTACTCGCGCGCGAAGCGCTCGTCGTAGACCGTGTGCAGGCGAGGCAGATGGTCGCACACCCAGCGAAACAGCGGCGACGCCTGCGGGCGTCGGGGCTTGTGGACGCCACGCGCCAGTGGCGCCGCGTCGGGCCTGCGCACTCCGGGACCGGGGAGCGCCGAGCATACAGTCGACTAGGGTGCGGATCATCACCGTTCCGTTGCGCGACGGGCTTTTCCGACGCAACGTTCGGTGTCGCGGGCCTAACGACGCTTGCTGTTGACGAGCGGACCGACGATCCGCGCAGCGCGAAGCAGCGCGCAGTTCGCTCGCAACAGAAGCCCGCGTTCGGCACGTGCTCTCCGTCTACGCAGTGGTCACCGGGTACCCAGAATCAGTGTTCCGAGTCATCGCTCGACTCACTTGTGATGCCGCCGTAGTCGCCGCGGCGCTCTTCGTGGCAGCGGGCACGGTAGCGTGGCCGCGGGCGTGGATGCTGCTTGCGGTGCTTTGTGTCGTCAGACTCGGCGGTACGTGGGCGGTCTATCGGGTGCATCCCGACGTTCTGAGAGAGCGTGCGAGCCTTCCCGTACATAGCGAGCAGTCTGCAACGGATCGCGCCCTTGTTCTCGGTGTGCTGGCGTCAGGTTTCGTGGGCGTGCCGCTACTGGCCGGGCTCGATGTGTGGCGTTGGCATCTCACCGAGGCCCCAGCGCGCGTCATCGCGGTGTTCGGGCTAGTTGCCTTTGCACTCGGGTGGGCACTCAAGAATGTTGCGCTGCGCGCAAATGCGTTTGCCGTCACGGAAGTCCGATTGCAACCCGAGCGTGGCCAAACTGTCGCCGATGTCGGTCCGTATCAGTTCGTGCGACATCCGTTCTACGCCGCAGATCCGCTGATCCTAATCGGTTCCGGATTGTGGCTGGGCTCCTACGTAGCAGCGGCGGCGGCGATCATTCCCCTGATCCTCATCGTGCTTCGCCTCACCCGAGAGGAGCAGGTGCTGCGGCGCGAGCTACCCGGTTACGCGGCCTACATGACGCGGGTCCGCTTTCGACTGGTGCCGGGCCTGTGGTAGCGAGAGCACC
>JAJTGR010000004.1 GCA_021299375.1 Gemmatimonadota bacterium | reverse complement strand
TCGCCACGACCCTGCCGGCAGACTTTCCGGAGTCCGTGTGGCATCGTATCCGGCAAGGTGTGCGGGCTCAGTGCGAGAAGTTCAGAATAGGGGCGACAGCGGTCTCGAACGTCTGAACGGGTCAAGTCGGCACCCTCCGTGCGACTGAGGGACTGTGGTCGCTCCACTGAGGGACCCTGCGGTCCCAAGCCGGGTCGTCTCCTCTGGAGAACGCCTCAGTGCGACCAAGTGGCACCGGACCTGAGAATCCGCGTGTCGGCGGTTCGATTCCGTCCCTCGCCTCCGCGCAACACTCGAAGCGGCGCCCCGGGCAGTTCGGAGCGCCGCTGGTCGTTTCCGTCGCACGCGACCGGCACCGCGCGATAAAGCCGCTACGCCGCCAGCACCGGATAATCCGTATAGCCCTTCTCGCCCGGCGTGTAGAACGTGGCGAAGTCGGGGGCATTGAGCGGCGCTCCACCCTGCAACCGCGCGGCGAGATCGGGGTTCGCCAGCGCCGGTCGCCCGAAGGCTACGAGGTCCGCCGCGCCGCTCGCCAGCACCGACTCGGCGCGTTCGCGATCGAGGCCACCCGACGCGATGAACGGACCACCGAAGGCGGCCTTGAGCTGCGCCGGTAATGCCGGCGGCAGCGCGGGCGCGCCCATGGACTCGTGATTGACGAGGTGCAGGTAGGCCAGCTTGAGTGCGCCGAGCTCAGTGGCCAGGGCCACGAACTGCTCGTCGACGCCGTCGAAGGCGCCCATGGCATTGTACGCCCCGTACGGCGACACACGAATGCCCACGCGATCGGCGCCGATGGCGTCGGCGGCGGCGCGCGCAATCTCGAGCGCGAAGCGGTTGCGGTTGGCGGCGGTGCCGCCGTACTGGTCGGTGCGGCTGTTCAGGTTCGCGTTGAGGAACTGCTCAATGAGATAGCCGTTGGCGGCGTGCAGCTCCACCCCGTCGAACCCGGCCTCGATGGCATGGCGCGCGGCCGACACGTACTCCTGCACGACGGCCGCCACTTCCTCGGTGGTCAGTGCATGTGGCAGTGAGGCGGGCTGCAGCCCGTGGCTGTCGGTGTAGATCTGGTCGGGCAGCGCGACTGCCGCCGAGCTGACCACCCGCGCGCCGGCCGGCATATTGTCCACGTGCGACGCCCGCCCGGTGTGCATGAGCTGGGCGAAGATGCGGCCGTCGGCGTCGTGCACCGCCTGCGTGACCGGCTTCCAGGCCTCGACCTGTTCCACGGTGTAGAGGCCGGGGATGCGCGCGTAGCCGGCGCCATCGGCGGAGGGGGCTACGCCTTCGGTGATGAGCAGCCCCATGGACGCGCGGGCCCCGTAGTACGTGGCCATGATGGCGGTCGGCACGTGGTCGGCCGTGGCGCGATTGCGGGTCATGGGGGCCATGACCAGCCGATTGCGCAGAGAGATGCGCCCGAGCGCGAAGGGTTCGAACAGCATGATGGGATCTCAGCAGGAGGATGGGCAGCGCGCGCGGACACCGGGGCAGGCTGCCGGGCATTCTGTACTTAAAGGTATATATACTTTGTGGTACAGATGTGTCAAATCCTTCGGTTCCCGGTAGCTTGTGGTGATGAGCCGCGGCCGTCCTCGCCAATTCGATCCCAACGTCGCCCTCGAACAGGCCTTGGCCGTGTTCGTGCGCGACGGGTTCGAGCGCGCCTCGGTGCAGGAGCTGGCCGAGTGCATGGACATCTGCAAACCCAGCCTCTACGCGGCCTATGGCAACAAGGAGGCGCTCTTCATCGAGGCGTTGCGGCTGTATGCCCGACGCGGGGCCGAACAGCGGCAGCGGGTGCTGGAGAGCGAACCGGATGGCCGTCGGGCCGTCGAGGCGCTGCTGCGTCAGTCGGTGGCCCACGTCACCGCCGGCGACGCCGTCGGGTGTCTGCTGGTGGCCGAGGCGGCGTCGGCACAGCCCGACCAGTCGCCTGCGATACGTGAGGCGCTCACGCAGGCGTTCGCGCACAGCGGCACGGAGTTGCGGGCTCGGCTCGCCCGGGCGCAGGCCGATGGGCATCTGCACCGCGACCGCGACCTCGACGTGCTGACGGACTATTTCGGGGCGATCATGGCCGGCTTCGCGGTACAGGCGCGCAATGGCGCGACCGCCGCGCAGCTCGACGCCGTGGTGGACGCCGCAATGGCCGTCTGGGTGCCCGGGGAACAGCCCCAGGGCCAGCATGAGCCGCTCTGCCACCGGCGCGGTCGGCCGCCCCGGTAGCGGACCCGCCGCTGTCAGGTCACGGCGTACGCGCCGTGTGTTTCCACACCAGCCGCGATCCGGTTGCCGGGTCGAGCCCGGCTTCCAGTGTGCTGACCGCCGCCGGTGTGTGCACCGTCACCGCCCGTCCCAGTTCCGCGTGATATCGCGCGGTGACGAGATCGGCGACAGCCGGAACATCGCGTACGCTGCTGTAGATGGTGAGCGGGCCATCGGGCGCGAGGTTGAGCTGCACCCACGTGGTGCTGCGATCCTCCAGGAGCGCGAGTGCGCCCTCGGCGCTGCGCGTGTAGCCCACGTCGCCGCCAGTCACATAGCTGCGGGCCTTGTTGGCGCGCGGCACGGCCCACACTTCGAGCGCGCCGCCGTTGCCGGCAATGGGCACCGCCGAAAAGGGGCGATTGCGCCGCGACCACACCGGCGTGAGCGCGCGGGTGACGTCGCGGGCGAGGCTGGCCCCGGCGGCCAGCCGCGCCGTGTCGAGCGGCTCGGTGTAGCGCGGGCGCGTCCCATCCAAACGCACCACCTGGAGGCGGCGCACGGTGCGGTAACTGCTGTCGATGTCGAACACCCCCGCCAACGGCACGCCGTCGATGGTGCGCTCGCAATAGATGGCGCGCGGCGCCGACACCGCCGGGCCAAAGGTGCCGCCCGCGCGCAGTCGGGCTACGGTGGGTACACACTGCAGCCAATACGTGATGGCGCGCGCCCGCTGATCAGCGATGCGGAAGCGCGCCTCGAACCCGGCCGGTAGACCGCTGGCCGCAGGCGGCGTGTGCTCGGTGTCGACCACGATGGGTGGCGTCTGCGGCCCAGCGGTCGTGGCGGTGCGGGTGGTACCGCCGGCGCAGCCGATCGTGGCCGCAAGGAGCAGGACGCCCACGACACGCGGGGCGCGGCCTGTGTGCAACACACAAGGGGAAGGAAGCATGCCGCAAGGTGGGCGATGGACAGGTCGGCCGCCATGTGGGCCACGTGCCCGCGTCGCGGCCGCTACGTTTCGTCATCGCCACGCCGAGTGCCTCCACCATGACGACGGTCCGTATCGCTCTCGCCGCCCTTCGCGTCCCGGCCTCACCGGCCGAGTCGGTGCAACTCGCCACGTCGGCCATCGCCGACGCCGGCGCGCGCGGCGCGCTGGTGGTGTGCTTCCCGGAGTGTTTCGTGCCCGGGTACCGCTGGCCGGGGGTGCCGCTGCCGCCCCCGGATGCGGCATTTCTCGAGGAGGCATGGCGCACGGTCGCGGCGGCGGCGCGCGACGCCAGAGTGGCGGTCATCCTCGGCACCGAACGGCTCACGCCGGCCGGCCTGCAGATCAGTGTTGCCGTGTTCGATACCGACGGCACGCTGCTGGGATGGCAGGACAAGGGGCAGCTCGATCCCGGCGAGGAGGCGGTGTACCCGGCGTTCGGTGCCGACCGCCGTCTGTTCACGGTGGGCCCGCTCACCTTCGGCGTGGTGATCTGCCACGAAGGGTGGCGTTATCCGGAAACGGTGCGATGGGCGGCTCGGCGGGGCGCGCAGGTGGTGTTCCACCCGCACTTCGGGGTGGCCGACGCGGGGAGCTTCCGCCCCACGTCGTATGCCGATCCCGGCAACAGCTTTCACGAGGCCGCCGTGCGATGCCGCGCCGCTGAGAACACGGTGTACGTGGCCTCGGTGAACTGCGCCAGCGATGGCGCACCCACCACCACCGCCGTCGCGGACCCTGAGGGAACAGTACGCTGCCATCAGCCCTACGGTCTGGAGGGGCTGCTGGTGGCCGACCTCGATCTGTCGCGCGCCACCGGATTGCTCGCCTCGCGTTGCCGCACCTCGCCATGGTGATGCCGGCCATGCCCCGCGACCCGTCTGTCTTGTCCCCCGGCTACACGCCCGTGCCGGCCGGCCATCTGGCCAGCGTCGTCACCTATCTCGAGATGCGCGCGCGCCCGCCGCAGCGCGCTGTACCGGTGCCCGCGGGCGCGCCCACGCTGCATCGCCTCGGGGCGGCCGACCTCGATCGCTATCGGGCGCTCTACCGCGAGGTGGGGGAACGCTGGTTGTGGTTTTCGCGGCTGGTAATGCCCGCCGCCGAGCTGCAGTCCATTCTCGCCGACCCCGCGGTGCAGGCGTATGCCGTGCATGCGGGGGATACCGCCGTCGGGCTGCTGGAGCTGGACTTTCGCACCGCCGGCGAAGCGGAGCTGGCGTTCTTCGGGGTGACGGACGCCCATGTGGGCACCGGGCTCGGACGCTGGCTGATGGAGCAGGCGCTCACGCTCGCGTGGGCGCAGCCGATCACCCGCCTGCATGTGCACACCTGCACGCTCGATCATCCGGCGGCGGTGCCGTTCTACGAGCGCTCGGGGTTCACCGCGTATGCGCGCGCGGTGGAAGTCGCGCCCGATCCACGGCTCAGCGGTGCGCTGCCACGCGAGGCGGCGCTGCGGGTGCCACGCATCGGCTGACGCGTCCCCCGACGCGTCTTCCCACGCGCGCGCTCACGGCACCAGCAGCACGCGTGACACCGCGACGTCGGCGGTGAAGGCGACCTTCGCAGCCACGATGCCCAGGCGGATGAGTCGCGACGGGTCGAGCGGTTCGCGGAGCGCCACCGGTTCGAACACGTGCCACGGCACTACGCAGGTATGCCACTCACCCGACACCGGCAGCGGCGCCGTATAGTACTGCCACGGGGCGCGGCAATCGGTGGTGCGCAGATGCACGACGTACGACCCCGGTGTGCCCCTCACGGTGAGGCTCACTCCGGCATATTCGCTCGCGTCCAGCGGCGTACCGGACGGTGGCCCGAGTGCGCGCGCCATCTGCACGAAGCCTCCGTTCCGCTCCAGCGACACCTCGCCGGTGAGGCGCAACGCCAGGCGGCCATCCACCTCGCCGAGCATCGCGCGCGCCACGGAGACGCCACCCATGACCCGATCGGAGAACACCGACCAGCGGGCGGCGATGTCGGTGGGGGCATCGGTGAAGTCATCGAGCAGCAGCGTCATCGTCGGAATGTCGGCCATGACGCCCGACCACGCCATCACCAGCGTGTCGGGACGGCGCGGCGGGACACACACCGCCACCGGGCGCGTTAGCTTGTCCAAGTGGCCGCTCCTGTCGAGATCTTCAAGCAGTTCACCGTCGAAGCCGCGCACCGGCTGCCGCACGTGCCGCCGGGGCACAAGTGCGCGCGACTGCACGGGCATTCATTTCTCATCGAGCTGCGCGTGTCCGGTCCGCTGGACCCGACGCTCGGCTGGGTCATGGACTTTGCCGACCTCACGGCCGCCTTCCGGCCGATCTACGACCAGCTCGATCACCACTATCTCAACGACATCCCGGGCCTCGAAAACCCGACCAGCGAACGGCTGGCGGTGTGGATCTGGGAGCGGCTCAGGCCGCAGCTGCCGCTGCTGAGCGCGGTCATGGTGCGTGAGACCTGCACGGCGGGGTGCGAGTACCGGGGGCCGACGGCATAAGGGTCGGGGAATGAGGTAACAGCCCCGATGGACGGAACCAAGCCGGGGCTTGATTGATGACGCGTTCTCATTACGCATACATGGTCATGACCACTCCCCGCTGCTCGCGTCGCCTGCCCGGCCTTGCCGGCCTCCCCCTGCTGCTGTTGTCGGCGGGGAGCGGTGTGTTGGGCAGCGTGTTGGGTGTCGTGGCCACTCCGGTAGTCAGTGGCGCGCAGGCGGCGCCCCACGGCGAGCTGCGGCACCTGCACGGCATTGTCGAGGACTCGGTCACCGGGCGCCCGCTGCGCGACGCGGAGGTCCGGGTGGACTGGACCGTCGGTCCCGTGGCCCGGTCGAGCGAGACGCACACCGACGGCAACGGCCGCTTCGACTTCCACGACCTGCCCGCCGCCGTCGTGCGGGTCCGCGTGCGCGTGCTGGGCTACGCGCCGTCCACGCAGGTCATCGACCTCGCGCGCGCCGATCGGCTGCTCACCGTGCATCTCGTGACCGCCACCACGGTGCTGCAGGAGGTGGCGGTGCGCGCCGACACGCTGGCCGAGCGATTGGGTCGCGTGATGGCCACCAACACGCTCGATGCGGCGGCCCTGGCCAGCACGCGTGGGCAGACGCTGGGCGAGACGATCAAGAATCTGCCGGGTGTGTCCATCATCCAGTTCGGGCCGAGCATCGCCAAGCCGGTCATTCGCGGGCTCAATTCGCAGCGGGTCCTGGTGATGAACGCCGGGTTGCGTCAGGAAGACCAGCAGTGGGGCACGGAGCACGCGCCCAACATCGACAGCTTCGACGCCGACGCCGTGACGGTGGTGCGTGGCGCGGCCACGGTGCTGTACGGTCCCGACGCACTGGGCGGCGTGGTGCGCGTGGATCGTGCTGCCGTACCTGATACGGGGAGCGCGCGGGGCGACGTGGCCCTCAATGCGTTCTCCAACAGCCGCCAGGGTGCGCTGTCGCTGGGCGTGCAGGGCGCCGACCTGTCGCTGCCGGGGATCGGCACCACCGGCTACCGTTTGCGCCTCACGTCACGCGTGGCCGGGAACGGGGCCGCGCCGGATTACTACCTGTCCAACACCGGCTTCCGTGAACTCAACGGCAGCCTCGCCCTTGGAGTGCAGCGTGCGTGGGGGCACGCCGATGTCGTGCTGAGCCGCTTCGGCACCGAGCTGGGCGTCTTGCGTCAAGCGCACGTGGGCAACGCCGACGACCTGCAGCGGTCGATGACCACCGAGCCGCGCGACTCGGCGTTCTCGTATGCCATCGGGCGCCCGAATCAGCGCGTGGAACACACCACGCTGCGCGCGCGCTCGGTGTTCCGGCTGCGGGATGCGCAGGAGCTGGAGGTGGTGTACGGCTTCCAGTACAACCACCGCCGCGAGTACGACAATCACGGGCCGCTGCGTTTCCGCAACGAGCCGGCGTTCAACCTCAAGCTGTTCAGCAATTCGCTCGACGTGCGCTGGACGCATCCGCGCTGGCGCGGCTGGCGCGGTACGGTGGGCACGAGCGCGTTGGCGCAAGGCAACCAGACGCTGGGCAAGGCGTTCCTGATTCCCGGCTACGACCTGTGGCAGGGTGCCGTGTATGCGCAGGAGGAGCTGGCGCTCGGGCGGTTCTCCATCATGACGGGTCTGCGTGGCGACGCGATTTCGCAGACGACCCTCGCGTACGCCGACCTCGGCATTCGCAGCCCCGCCGGCACCCGTGCGTGGCGCAACCTGTCGGGCTCGCTGGGCGCCGCGTACCTGCTGCGCGACGGGCTCGATGTGTCGGTGCGCGTGGCGCGTGCCTGGCGGCCGCCCACGGTGAACGAGCGCTACGCGCAGGGCGTGCATCATGGCTCGGCGCAGTACGAGCTCGGGGACGCCACGCTGAACAGTGAAGTCTCGCTGGGGCTCGAAGGTTCGTTGCGCTATCGCTCGGCCACCTGGCAGGTCGACGCGGCCACGTATTCCAATACCGTCGCCAGCTTCATCTACCTGCAGCCGACGCAGCCGGTGCTCACCATCCGCGGGGCGTTCCCGGGGTTCCGCTATGCGCAGGCTGACGCACGCTTGCGTGGCCTGGAGCTGGCGACCTCGTGGATGCCCATCCGGCGGCTGCAACTGCTCGCCAACGGCACCCTGGTGCGCGGCACCAACCGCGAGAATGGCGAGCCGTTGTTCGACATGCCGGCCGACCGCGTCACGCTGAGTGCGCGCACCACGGGGGAGCGCGCCGGCCTCGGTGCGTGGTTCGTGGGCGCCGGCACGCTGCTGGTGCGGCAGCAGGATGGCGTGCCCAACGGCACCATCTACACGCTGCCCACGGCAGGGTACGCGCTGCTGCAGCTGGAGGCAGGAACGCAGGGCCTGTCGCTTCTGGGGCGTCGCGCCGACGTCTCGGTGTCGGTGAACAACGCGCTCGACACGCGCTATCGCGATTACCTGAGCCGCTATCGCCTGTTCGTGAATGACGCCGGCCGCGACGTGGTGGTGCGGGTCACCTTGCCTTTCTGATCGCCCGCGGGTTCGCGGGCCGGGGGCGCGCCGCCGAGGGACGTGCGCCGCCGATCGCTGCATCCCTCTTCAACCTGATGGAGTGCCAACGATGTTCCTGATTCCGTCGCGCCGCCCGCTGGCGCTCGGCAGCGCGCTGTTGTTGACTCTTGCCGCCTGCGGCGACTCGTCCACGGCCCCCGGTGGCGAGTCGGAAGTGATCTCGCGTGTCACGCTCACGCTCACGCCGTCCACCGGCGGCACCGCGCTCACGGCCTACATTGATGATCCGGATGGCAACGGGGCGCAGGCGCCAGCCGCCCAGGTGGGCACCCTCGCCCTCGCGCGTGGCGTGACGTACACGGGCACGGTGAAGTTCGAGAATCGCCTCAAGACACCGGCCGAGGACATCACCGCCGAGGTGCAGGCCGAGGCGAACGAGCACCGGGTGTTCTACACGGTCACCGGGACGGGCGTGACGATCACGACGACCGACACGGACAGCCAGGGGCGGCCCCTGGGGGTGCGGTTCACCAAGGCGGTGGCACAGAACGCGGCCGCGGGCACCACGCGCGTCGTGCTCTGTCACTATGACGCCGCACCGAAGACCGCGGCTGCCACGTCGTGCACCGGCGAGACGGACATCGACCTGACGTTCGCGTTCACGATTGCGAACTGACGCACCCCCTTGGCATCGGCGCGTGCCGATGCCGCCTTGAACGCACACGGCCCCCGCGATCACGCGGGGGCCGTGTGGTCGATGGCTCTGCGCGGTGAGGTCAGCCGCCGATGAGTACCGTGGGCGCGCCAAGCACGATGGCTCCACCGTGCGCCGTGCTGTCGCCGAGGCGGGCGGCGGGTTTGTTGGAGAGCAGCACGGTGAACGACCCGAGGATGACGGAGTCGGGCGGCCCAACGCAGACGCACATGCTGCCGAGCGTGGCGGCGGGCATGGCAGCGATGAGCACGGTGGGCGCCCCCGGCGAGACGATGGGTCCACCGACGTGCGGGATGGGTGGCACGCCGGGCGTCACCATGGGGCAGACGTGCATATCCGTGATGCGGGATGCCGGCTTGGACATGGGCGATTACCTCGCGGCGGGAGCCGATGGTGGCGCGGTGGCGCGCGCATAGTCCTGCGCCAGCCGTTGATGGGTGTCGTAGGCAAGCTGGAGCGCGGCGCCCCAGCCGCCGAGCCGCTTGACGATCTCAAGACCCTGGGCTGCAAACGCGCTCATGGTCGGCGCGATCTGCTCCGGCTTGCTGTTCGCGGCCGCCGACAGCAGGATGGCACCGGAGATGAGCGGGAGGGCGGCCCCGGGCGGCGGCGGCACTGGCGGCACAGTGGGTGGCGCCACGGTGGTGCCGCTGAGGAAGACGGCGGCGGCGACCATGCCCACGGGCGTGTCCAGGCCGGCCGCATTGCCGGCGTCCCACGCCGCCCGGCGCGCATCGTCGTCGGGACGCACGATCCACTGCTCGATGGCGGATAGCGCAGCGTGCACGGCGGCGCTCGGGGCCGCCGCCCCTGCGAGTTGTGACGCATAGCGCGCCGAGACCCACGCCCACCAGACGCTCTCGCGGGTGGGCAGCACCCCGGCGATGAGGCGCAGCGCCGCCGAGAGCTGGCCATTGGCGATCCAGTTCGCATAGAGCGCCTCGATCGGTTGCCGTGGATCGAGGAGGGTCAGGGCGTCATCTTCGGGAGCGATGCGTTCAAGCAGCCAGCGCATCAGCGGCGGGCAGGCGGCGAGCGGATCGGCGGCGATGACCGGAGGCGTCGTCATGGCTGTCACCTCAATTGATCATGGTGATGCCGCCCTTGATCATGACCATGCCGTCGCCGTTCACCTGCGCCATGGGCGCCTTGAGCTGGACCAAGGCCTGGCCCTCGGCCTTGATCATCGGGCCTTTGATGGTCACGCCGGACATGTCGATCGTGATGGAGCTGCCGCCGACCTTGAGCTCGATCTTCTGCATCGCCTCGATGGTGATGCTTCCAAGATCGGCCTTGACGGTGATGTTCCCCAGCTTGGCCTGCTCGGTGATGTTGCCCATGCTCACCTCGAGCACGGAGTTGCCCTGCTGGATCTTCGTGGTGTCGTTGCCGGTGATCGTGCTGGTCTGCTTGCCCTTCACCGTCAGCGTGTTGTCCTTGGTGATCTCGTGCGATTGCTCGTCCTTCACCACCACGGCGCGCTTCTTGGTGACGGTAATGGACTCCTCGCCCTCCACGACCACGGTGTGGTTCTTCTTGACCTTCAGGGTGCGGTTGTTGTCCTTGACCTCGATGAGCTGCTCGCCCTTCTCGATGAAGTGGTGGTCGAACCCCTCCTTCACCGTGCGCAGCTCATTGTTCTTGATGGTGGTGGTCCGGTCGTGATCGACCGTGCGGGTTTCGTCGTTCTTGACCCAGGTGTCGAGATTCTTCTGCGCCTGGACGTAGATCTGCTCTTCGCTCTTCTTGTCCTCGAAGCGCAGCTCGTTGAAGTCGTTGGCGCCCCCCTTGAGCGAACTCTTGGTGCGCACGCCGCTCTGCGTCTTGTTGTCGGGGAGCTTCCAGGGCGGGAGGTTGGCGCCGTTGTACAGGCTGCCGACGATGATGGGATTGTCCGGGTTGCCGTCGAGGAACTCGACGAGCACCTCGTGGCCGACACGCGGCAGGAACACCACCCCGAAGTTCTGGCCGGCGAACGGCTGGGCGACGCGAATCCAGCAGGAGCGGTCGAGCTTCTTCGAGTCGTCCATGTCCCACTTGAGGACGACCTGCACCCGGCCGTGCTTGTCGGTGTAGATCTCCTCGCCGTTGGGGCCGACCACGGTGCCCGTGTGCGACCCGCCGACGCGCGGCCAGGGGGTGCGGCGCGGCGGCCGGTACAGCGTGGCCGCGGGAATCGCCTCGAAGTGGTTCGCATACGTCGGCGCCGCCTCGTCACCGCCGAAAAACGAGCCGTTGGCCCCGTGGTGCCGCACGGCCAGGACGAAGAGCTCCTTGTTCAGGGCTGCCGTGGGGTGGTTCTGCACCGTCGTCTTGGCCCCCGACTGCAGGCCGGCATAGGTGCTTTGGCCCCAATAGACGGTGGCCCGCGCCTCGGCCGCTTCCTGCCGGATGCGCGCATAGACCTTGGTGTCGTCCGGCAGCTTGCCCGCGTCGCTGGCCGTATCCCCGCCGCTGTGGGAGATCCCGCTGCGATGTGCGGCAAGCTGCTGCTCGAAGGCGTAGGCCTTGAGATCCGCGGGCGGCTTGAACGTGCCGCTGCTCTTCACGACGTTGCCGACGTTGCTGGTGGGCAGGAATTCACTGGCGGTGCGGACGCGCGTTTCGGCCACGAAGGGCAGGTTCTCCACCCGCAGCGCCTCGAGGCGCGACTCCGCCACGCCCGTCGCGTGGTACTGCAGGGACGCGACCCCCCACGCCGGCTGGGCCGAGGCCACGGAATCGGCCAGGACCAGCTTGGCCGAGCCACTCTCATGGTCGAACCGGTACCAGATCCCCTCCTGTTCGAGCAGCCGAGAGACGCAGGCCCACCGGCTTTCGCGATAGCGCATGCAGTATGGTCGCGGCTCCAGCGTGCGCACCAGCTTCCACTCGAACGGCGTGCCTGTGAGCAGGACGTCGCAGACATCGCGGGCGCTCTTGTTCTGGAAGATGTCGAAGCCGGTGTCGAGCGCGAGCGCCCAGTGCGGCGGGACGATTTCGAGCTCGTAGGCCGTGTACCCGTCCGGTGCCACGCCGCCCTGCGAGAACCGGCTCACCACGCCATGGATGCTGCGGTCGCTGCCGTCGGGCAATCGCAGCAGCAATGTCACGGCCTTGAGCAGCAGATCCGTGGCCGCAATGGCGGCGTTGGCACTCCACGCCCGCACGGTGAACCGGAAGAAGGAGGCGACCTGCTCCTCCCCCTCCCACTCCGCCACCAGCAGGGCGTCGGGGCCCAGCGGCGTCTTGAGGCGATACGGACGTTTGGCTTCGGACCAGGTGGTCATGACGCGCCTCCTGCGTCGTGGCGCAGCAGTGAGGCCCGGCGTCGCGCGCTCACGCGGCGACGACGGGCTCGTACGTGAAATCGCCGGTGTCGCTCACGCCCACCCGCAGGGCGGTCGGCCGCAAGCCTTCCGCCATCGCCGACAGCAGCAGCCGCGAGATCTCCGGCAGCAGCGTGTTGCTCAGGATGTTGTCCACGTTGCGGGCGCCGCTCTCCACTTCGGTGCAGCGGGCCGCCACCTGGGCGATGAGCGTGTCGTCGTGCTGCATCTCCAGCCGGTGCGTGTCGCGCAGCCGGCGGGCGATCTTGCCGATCTTGAGACGCACGATCTGCTTGAGGTTCTCGTCGCGTACCGGATAGTAGGGCACGATGACCATGCGGCCGAGGAAGGCCGGCTTGAACACCGCGTCCAGTTCGGGCTTGAGCGCCTTCGCCATCGCGTCCGGGAACGGCATCGTGTCCGGATCGGCGGTGAGCTTCATGATGGTGTCGGTGCCGGCGTTCGTGGTGAGGATGATGATGGTGTTCTTGAAGTCGATCTGGCGTCCTTCGCCATCCTCCATCACGCCCTTGTCGAATACCTGGAAGAAGAGCTCCAGCACGTCGGGGTGCGCCTTCTCGACCTCGTCGAGCAGCACCACGCTGTACGGGCGGCGCCGCACGGCCTCGGTGAGCACGCCACCCTCGCCGTAGCCCACGTAGCCTGGCGGTGAGCCCTTGAGCGTGGAGACGGTGTGCGCCTCCTGGAACTCCGACATGTTGATGGTGATGATGTTCCGTTCGCCGCCGTAGAGCAGGTCGGAGAGGGCCAGCGCCGTCTCCGTCTTGCCGACGCCGCTCGGGCCCACGAGCATGAACACGCCCTTGGGCTTGTTCGGGTCCTCGATGCCCGCCTTCGAGGTGCGCACGCGCCGCGAGATGTCGATGAGCGCGTGATCCTGGCCGATGACGCGGGCCCCGAGGTGCTTCTCCAGCTCGAGCATCGTGCCCAGCTCGTCGCTGAGCATCTTGCCCACCGGGATGCCCGTCCAACCGGAGATCACTTCGCCGACGATCGACGCATCCACGAACGGTCGGACCAGCGGGGTGTCGCCCTGCAGCGCCTCGAGGTCGGCGACCGTCTGCGTGTATTCGGTGCGCAACGCATCGGCGGCCGTCTGGTCGGCGTTGCCGGCTTCGGCGACGAGCTGGCCGCGGATGTCGAGGATCTTCGCCACCAGGTCCTTTTCCTTGAGCCAGCGCCCTTCGAGCTCGGCGAGCTGCGCTTCCACCTGCGTGCGGCGCGCGGCGATGGACGCCAGCCGCTCGCGATGGTCGGCACCGGCCGTCTGCTCACGCGTGAGCACCCGGTCCTGCAGGGCGAGGTCATCGAGGATGCGCTTGCAGTCTTCGATGGGGCCCGGAGTGGCGCTCTGGCCGAGCGCGAGACGCGCGCAGGCGGTGTCGAGCACACTCACCGCCTTGTCCGGCAGTTGGCGGTCGGCGAGGTAGCGATGCGACAACCGCACCGCCGCTTCCATGCCGCTGTCGAGAATGTGCACGGCGTGATGCTTCTCGAGCGACGGCACGACGGCGCGCATCATCACGCAGCACACGTCTTCGGTGGGCTCCTCCACCTTCACGAGCTGGAAGCGCCGCGAGAGCGCGGGATCCTTCTCGAAGAACTTCTTGTATTCGCTCCACGTGGTGGCGGCGATGGTGCGCAACTCTCCGCGCGCGAGTGCGGGCTTGAGCAGGTTGGCGGCATCGTTCTGCCCCGCCTGCCCGCCGGCGCCGATCATGGTGTGCGCTTCGTCGATGAACAGGATGATGGGCGTGGGGGAGTTCTTGACCTCCTCGATCAGCCCCTTGAGGCGGTTCTCGAACTCGCCCTTCACGCCAGCCCCAGCCTGCAGCATGGCCAGGTCGAGCGACAGCAGCCGCACGTTGCGCAGCGGCGGCGGCACGTCACCATCGACGATGCGGCGGGCAAAGCCCTCCACTACGGCCGTCTTCCCGACGCCGGCCTCGCCGACGAGGATGGGATTGTTCTGGCGCCGCCGGGTGAGGATGTCGACCACCTGCCGCACCTCGAAGTCACGCCCGAGCACCTGGTCGATCTTGCCGCTCCTGGCGTTGGCGGTGAGGTCCACACAGTACTGGTCGAGGTTCGGGGTGCGGCCGCCGGCCTTGGCTGCGGGGGCGCCGCTGCCCGAGGCGCTGGCCCCGGCTGCCACCGAATCGATGCTGCCGATCTCGGCGTTCGCCTCGGCGGCGGACGCCGTGATGGTCACGAAATCCTTCTTGAGGACATCAGCCGGGATCTTCTCGAACTCCTTGCTGATGTCCGCCGCCATGCGCGAGAGCTCGGTCACCGTCAGGATGGCCAGCAGCACATGCCCGCTGCGCACGCGCGGCGCCCCGTACTCCACCGAGCCGATCACCCACGCCTCGCGGAGCGCGTTGACCAGCGACGTGCTGAGCGACGGCGTGCGGCCATTGCCCGTCTTGAGCTTGTCGAGGGCCCGGGCGATGTCGTCGGCGAGGCGTGTGCGGTTCACCCCGAAGTGCTTCAGGATGACCGCGATGTCGCTATCGCTGGCGTCGAGCAGCTTGACGAAGAGGTGCTCGACTTCGACATCGTAGTTGGTGCGCGACAGGCAGAGTCCCGCGGCGCCTTCGACGGCACTGCGAACCGTCGCGTTCAGTTTGGCGATCAGGCCTCGGAGATTCACAGCCATGGGGGCTCCAGGATCAGGTCGGGGAGAGGCGGAAACTACGGAACGGAAGGGTCACCTGCAGGGCATCAACACAAGGTCAGGCGCACGTCGTCGGGATCGGTCGCCGGCGGGCGTGTGCGCAACCACGAGCCGAAGCCCAGCGCGGGCGCGTCGTCACCCCCGAGCGCGGCGCGCGGGGTCTCGTCGCGCCGCAGCACCAGTTGCGCCTCGACGCCCACCTGATCGTCCGCGAAGAGGCGGGCGAGATCGGCGAGGCGCGCGTGGGACGCGCCGCTGGGCAGGAAGGCATCGAACTGCGCCCGCGTGAGCGGCCCGAGTCGCAGCCGAACACGTGCCTGTGGATCATACACGGCATTGCCGACCACCGCCGAGCCGAGGCGACCATCCAGGCCATCGTCCCCCAGCGCAAGCTGGCCGCCGTGCTCGAGGGTCCGCCATTCGCCGACGAACTGCTCGATGGTGGCGGGCACGCCGAAGTAGTCGCTGACCAGCTGGGCCAGCGCCACCGCGGGCCGGGTACGCAGCGACAGCAGCCCGGCGTAATAGGCGAGCCGCGTGGGCTCGACCGTGCTCGCCTGCTGCACGGCCGTCGTGCCGACGCCCACGAAGTCGAGCAGGTGGGCCCGCAGCCGGTCGTCGTCACCGCGCTCGGCGGCCACCGTGGGCCGGTGGCGCTCCCACGCCCGGTAGAACAGCGAGAGCGCGCGATGATGAAAGAGATCGAGAAAGTCGCGGAACGCCGTGTCGCGGACGCGGGCGCGGGCGGCGGCGTGCTCCGTATAGAGGTGCGGCAGCACGCCCTGGGGACCGGTCAGCCCCAGAAAGCGCACGGCCATGCGCACCGGACGGTCGGGCGCCGCGGGGAGCGTCACGCTGGCGATCTCGGCCGGCGGGAACGCCAGCGTGGGCGGCACCGCCAGGCGCACCGTTTCCTGCGCCGGGATGGCCCAGCCGCCGATCATCTCGCGCTCGGGGTAGATTCGCGCCAGCAGACGAACCGCCTGCACGAACTCGTAGCCGCCGCCTTCCTTCTCCAGCTGGCGAAGGGCGCGGGCCCGTGACAGGACGTCCGCACTGACGCTCACGCGGCCCTCACAACAGCGTCCGCCACCCAGCGCGGGCCGGCCATTCCACCACCGCGCGGCGACGCTGGCGTGACCGGACCGCCACCTGCGTGAAGCTGTTCATGGTGGCGTACAGCGCGAGGAAGCGCTCGAGCACGCTCGCGAACAGGAACATGCCGCCGCCCGGAAACTGCTCCTCGTCGAACTCCAGCTCGATCCGCCGGCCGCGTGCAAACGCAATCCCGTGTTCGGCCGCGACGCGCGCGAACGACGGCGTGCTGCGCACACCCACCAACCCGTCGATCTGCCGCTCGGCGCTGAGCGCGTCGCTGACGTTGTGCAGGCGCAACAGTTCCTGCAGCGCTTCGGCGGTCCCGTCGACGAGTGAGAGATGGTTCAGCGACAGCGACGAGATCATGCGCCAGAGCAGCGAATTCCCGAGGGCCGGCTGCACCGTCCTGGTGGGCATGGTGACCGCCATGATGCGCTGCACCGGCCCACCGGCGAGCAGTTCG
This sequence comes from Gemmatimonadota bacterium, assembly GCA_021299375.1. Classification (GTDB taxonomy): domain Bacteria; phylum Gemmatimonadota; class Gemmatimonadetes; order Gemmatimonadales; family Gemmatimonadaceae; genus Gemmatimonas. Next base: position 66,131 of record JAJTGR010000004.1, on the reverse strand, counting down.
AAGTCGCTCTTGTCATCGGCACCGAAGGGCAGGCGGCTCGGCAGGTCGCCGTTGAAGCAGGTGACCGTCGCCGACACCACGTCGGCATCGGGCGTGCGTACGGTCGCCGACAGGTCGGTGAAGGCGAGGAAGACGTCGGTGCCCTTGTCGAAGCGCCAGGTGGCGGGGCGACGCGCCGTATGCCAGAACAGGTCGTCGCCGCGTCCCGACACATCGTGGCGCTGGGAGTAGAGCGGCGGGATCGACCGCGCGCTCTGCTGCTCGTGTTCGATGATCGTGATGTCGTCGACCGCCCATACCTCGAGCTCGAGGCGGCGCCGCGCGTCGGGGACGACGATGTACTCGTACGTGCGTTCGGTGAGCAGGATCGGTTCGGCGGTCTGCTGGAACAGGTTCACCACCGGGGTGCAGCCGAGGCGGAACGTGCGGGCCGACAATCCCAGTTCGACCGCCTGCCGGCGCTCGGCGCGCTCGAAGCTGCTGAAGAGAATGCCGACTTCGACGCGACTGCTCGCCTGCAGCGTGCGCAGCGCGGCGCCGAATCCCTGCAATTCGAGGAAGTGGAACTTCTCGGGGAAGGCGAACAGCTCCTGCAGGAGCGAGAAGCCGGCGAACGTGCGCGACGGGTACGGCAGCATGGCCTCGTGCTCCCCGAAGCCGATGGGCACCACGGCCCGCGAGCCCAGGAGCACCGGCGACACCGAGGGGCGATCCGGATTGCGCACCACCACCTGCACGGCGTGGTTGGCGAACAGCTCGTACAGCGTGTCGACGACGTTGGCGTCGCCGGCGAGGTGCAGCCGCAGTGCATCGAGCGTGAGTGTGCTGAGGGCCACCCCGTCGAAGGCGTGCAGCTCGAGCCGAATGGCGGCCACGGCGTCCCGTCCGTGGGCCCCCGCCCCCACGCGATCGGGACTCGTCCATTCCGCCGCCTGCATGGTGAGGGGCCAGAGCGTCGTGTCGTAGGCGGTGCGGAAGACACAGGGTACACCCTGCACCGGCCGCGTGTTCAGCACGCTGCCGCGCGGCACGCGGAAGCCGTCGGGGAGGCGGCCCTGGGCCGGATCGAGCGCCATCTCCACGATGCTCATGGCCGGCAGCGGGCGCACGAGCTGCGGGTGGAGCATCTCGAGCAGTGCCTGCGAGATCTCGGGGAAGTCGTCGTCGAGGCGCCGGTGCACACGCGCCGCGAGGAAGGCAAAGCCCTCGAGCAGCCGCTCGACGTGCGGGTCCTCGCAGCGGCCGGCCTCGAGCTGCAGCCGGGCGGCCACCTTGGGATACTGCTGCGCGAACTCGGCGCCGAGCCGGCGCAGATAGGTGAGTTCGCGCTCGTAGTAGAGCAGCAGGTCGTCCTGCATCAGGGGGATCCCGTCACGCCGAGCCGCGCACGTCGTACTCGCCGCTGGCCATCTCGAGGACGGTGTCGAACACGACCTGTTCGGGGGTCGGGTCCATGCGCAATGTGGCCTGGATGCTGAAGCGGACCTGTGGCGTGCGCACCTGGTCGCTGTCGGTGAGACGCACGACGATGTTGGTGAGCCGCGGTTCGAATCGGTCGAGGGTGTCGCGGATGTCGTCGGTGAGGCGCTGGCGGGCGGCCATGGTGGCCATCGCCAGCCCCGTCGTGTCGGGAAGACCGAACTCGTGCACCGATCGCCGCAGCTGGGGATGCCGCGCGTCGAGCGGCAGGATGCCGCGCCGCGTGTTGAGCAGCAGCTCGACATCCCGTTGCACGGTGCGCCGGAACTGGCGCACTGACTCCTCGCGGCTGACCGGGGCGTCCGCCGGCTGCTGCGGGTCCTCGTCCGTGAGTCGGTCGAGCAGCGACGGTTGGACGGTGCGATCGAGTTCGGTGCGGGCCATGAGGCGGTGCCGGGCCCCGGATCAGCGGGCCTGCAGGGCAAGCGCCTGCATGGCGTCGAGACGGCAGATGCGCCGATAGAGCTCGGCGCGCTGGTCGTCGTCTTCCCCGGTGCGATCGAGCACGCGGCACATGAGGGCCATGGGTTGGGCCACGAGGGCGCCGCTTTCCCAGTCCTCGAGTGTGCGCTCGTCGATCACGTCCAGCAACCGCCGCAGGATCGGCGTGGCCACGGCATCGAGGCCGGCTTCGACCATGATGTAGGCCATCTGGGTCTGTCGCACGAAGCGGGCGCGCGGCGACTGATCCTTGGCCAGTTCGGCTCCCAGGAGTTCGATGGCGCGATGCGGCCGCCCCTGCGCCAGTTCGGCGCGGGCGAGTTCGAACGCATCGCGGGCACGGACCGTGGTCCGGCGCACCGTGCGCGTGAGGCCGCCCTGCGGCACGGCGCCGGGATCACTGGCCACGGCGTCACCGAGGTCGTCGGCGCCGTCGTCGGGGGTGACGTCTTCCTCGGCGGTGGACGCCGCTTCCGGCTCATCGGCCGCGGGGGTGTCCGCGTCCGCGACCTGGGCGAGCCATTCCCGGGTGTCGTCGTTGGCGGTGGGCGTATCGTCCATGAGCGTCAGGCGGGGAAGCGTGGGCCAGGCAGCGAGCAACGACCGCAGTTCACCGCGGATGACCGCGGCCACGGCGTCATGCGAGGCGCCGAGGTTGCTGCAGGCCGTGAGGGCATAGCGCTGGAGGTCGAGCCAGCCGCGGCCCGCCGGCGTGGCCATGACCTGTTCGCTCTGTTCGAGCAGGTCGGCCCACTTGCCGTCGAGCAGCAGCGTCTTGAGGCGGGTGCGCACGAGGGTGGGCGGCGCCTCCAGCAGCTTCAGGTCACCGTCGGGGAGCGACGGGCGCAGTTCGCCCCATCGGAAGGCGCGCAGCAACGCGTACGGCGCCGGGTTGGTGGCGTCCTGCTGGCGCATCCAGCGGGCCACGACCCCGAGGCGGTTGGCGGCGTCCTGCCTGTTCGCCGGCTCCGGGGTGAGGGGGCCGCTGTCGTCCACCACAACGGCTGCCGTGCCGTCTTCGGACGCGGTGACATCGACGGGATCGGGGTCGAGCTCCAGCTTGCGCGCGAGCGTCGACGCGGTGAACCGCCGGAGTTCGTCGAGTACGCCGCGCAGCCCCGTGAACGCCGGCGCATCGCGTCCGAAGCGCTCGTCGGACACTTTCTCGAGCGCGGCGACCGCGGCGAGCGCCCCGTCCACCTCGGCCAGCAGCGCCTTGTAGAACGGCTTGCCGGTCGACTCGACGGCGGTGTCGACCGCCTCGGGCATCGTCTTCCCGAACTGCTCCGCCTCGCCGCGCCGTTCGCGCAGCGCCTTGGCGTCGTCGTAGTCGGCGTCGGCGATGGCCGCTTCCGTGGGAATCTCCTGCGCGGTGTTCACGTCGAGCAGCGAGACGCCACCGGACGCGACCGCCACCTGCCGTACCGGCACGCCCAGCTTGGCCCCGACCCACTCCAGTGGCCCGGCACGCAATTCGAGATCGTCGTCCTCGATTTCCGGGAAGCAGCCGTCCCAGTACTGCTCGAGGATCCCCTGCAGGACAGCGAGCCCGGTGGTCAGCCCGGCGACCCCCTGCTTGCGCAGGAGGACTTCGACCATCCACGCCGCGAGCTGCAGGTCCTTGGTCTGGCCGAACAGGTCGGTGCCAAGCGCGAACGCCTGGTTCCAGTCGGCGACCTTGCGATTGGGGTCGTCTTCGCCAGGGATGGCGAGGTCCTCGCGGCGGGCCTCGCGAAACGCCTCGTACTTGGCGTCGTACCGGAGGTCCCGGCCGGCCGGCTGATCGCCAGCGACGGGAGCGAGCAGGGAAGCGAGCAGTTCAGCGTTGACGGGCATGCCTGGGGAACGACCGATGGAAAGCAGGACCGGGCCGGACGCGGCGCATCACCGCGCGCCCGACAGGATCACGACGTGATGTGCAGTTCGCGCACGTCGAGCAGGGGCACCAGGCGATCGTCCACGCGCAGCAGCTTCTGCCCGACTGGAATGAAGTCACCGTCGGGAGTTTCCTCCCAGTCGGTCGCCCGGCCGAGGCGGAGCTCGTCGTCGGTGGCACGCCAAGCGGCCGGCGTGATGGCCGGCAGCAGGACTTCGCCCAATTCGAGATCGCGAACCGAGGGACCGGTGCGTAGCTGCGCGGTGCCCCAGTGCAGGTCGCGCAGCTTGCTCGGTGCCGCCATGGTCACCGAGGCCAGGTGCGCGAACGGGATCCAGAGATAGCGGCCGCCAGCGATGACCTCGAGGCGGGCGCCGAGGCGAGGATCGGCGTCCTCAATGCTGGAGAACGGGGTGCCGTTGAGGGTACCGGCGACCGGCGCGGGCGCCGGTTCCGCCGGAAAGTCGCCGGTGTCGAACATGTGCTCGCGCACGCGCTCGGCGGTGATGGCGGCCTTGAACTGCATCGCGCCCGCCTCGGCCATGTTGCCGGCCTTGGCGAGCACGTCGAGCTGCTTCTCAGCCCGGGCCCAGTCACCCGAGAACGTGAGCAGCTCGAAGAGAAACGCGCGACGCTGGGCATCGGTGGGGTTGCCCCGCAACTCGATGCCCAACGCCTCGATGGCCGCGCCAAGCTGGCCGGCGGCGTACAACTGCTGCGCGGATGCCATGGCGCGACCGTGGCCTCAGTTGGCGGAGTTCAGGGCGATGTCCCACGCGGCCAGGCCGGCCTTCTTGCCCTTCTGGTCCTTGGTGGTCTGCTGCATGTAGTCGATCTCGATTTTCCTGAAGGCGATGGAGAGGCTCTCGGTGGGCTGGTCGTCACCGCCCGCCGCGCCGCTCCACTGGATCGATGTGATGACGCAGTCCGAGAACGTGTACTTCAGGAACTCCACGGTCGTGTCCTTGCCGCCGGCCTTGAGGAGGTGCATCGTGATCGTGGGGATCGCGGTGCCTTCGCAACAGTAATTGAACAGCTTGGCGGAGGAGACCTCGGACTTCTTCATGGCACTGAAATCGGAGATGCTGACGCGGCCCGAGCCATGCCCGGAGCTGCCGGGGCCCATGCTCGAGGGGTTGGAGGCGCCCCAGCTGAACGAGTGGATCTCGATCGCCTTCTCCATGCCCTTCTGGGTGGCTTCGCCGTCGATGCCTTCGATCTTGAGGTACGCGTTAAAGGCCATGGTACAAGTGCTCCGAATGGAAAGGGGTGGACTGCGTGGACTGATGCGGAACGGTGGCGACTACCGGTGAGGCAGGAGCGGGGTCACGCGGCCGGCGGCGGCAGCTCCGCCACCAGGCGCATGGACACCGCCAGTTCGTCGAGCTGATAGTGCGGCTTGAGGAACGCCACGGCGCGGAACACGCCCGGCTTTCCTGCCACCTCGACGACATCGATGCGCGCTTCGGAGAGCGGGCGCTTGGCCTTGACCATGCCCGGCGCGTCCGTCGGCGCCACGTAATTCTGGATCCACTTGTTGAGGAACGCGTCGATCTGGCTGCGTGACGTGTAGCCGCCGATCTTGTCGCGCATCATGACCTTGAGGTAATGCGCGAAGCGGGACGTCGCGAAGATGTACGGCAGCTGCGCCGACATGCGCGCGCTGGCCGACGCCTTGGGGTCGTCGTACACCTTGGCCTTCTGCGCCGACTGCACCGAGAAGAACGCGGCGTTGTCGGTGCCCTTCTGGTGCACGAGCGGGGCGAAGCCGAGATCGGCGAGTTCCTTTTCGCGCCGGTCGGTGATCTGCACCTCGGTCGGGCACTTCATGGCGATCTCGCCCGACTCGGTGCGGAAGTTGTGCACCGGCAGCCCCTCGACCAGGCCGCCGCTCTCCACGCCGCGGATGGACGCGCACCAGCCATACAGCGCGAACGCCTTGTTGATGTTGGCCGCCATGGAGTAGGCGGCGTTCGTCCAGCAGTAGTGGTCGTGGTTGGTGCCGTCGACGCGCTCTTCGTAGTTGAAGGCCTCGATGGGCACGGTGGCGCTGCCGTACGGCTCACGGGCCAGCACGCGCGGCGCGGTGAGGGCCACGTAGCGGGAGTCCTCGCTGTTGCGGAAGCCCTTCCACTTGGCGTACTCGGTGCTGTCGAAGATCTTGGCGAGGTCGCGCGGCGTGTCGAGGTCGGCCCACGTCTCGAGGTTGAGCATCTCGTGCGAGGCGGCGCTGATGAACGGGGCGTGCGCCGCCGCCGCCACCTGCGAGACCTTCTCGAGCAGCTCGATGTCCTGTCCGCTCTTGTCGAAATAGTAGTCGCCCACCAGCGCGCCGAAGGGCGTGCCGCCGAAGACGCCGTACTCCTCCTCGTACACCTTCTTGAAGAGCGCGCTCTGGTCGAACTCCGGGGCGCGCTGCAGGTCGCGGAGCAGGTCCTTCTTGGAGACGTTGAGCACCTTGATCTTGAGCATGGTGCCCGTCTCGCTCTGCTTGAGCAGGTACTGCAGGCCGCGCCACGAGCCCTCGAGCTTCTGGAACTCGGGGTGGTGCAGGATCTCGTTGAGCTGGAGCGACAGGAGATGATCGATCTGCGCGATGCGCGCGTTGATCATCGTCTCGGTATCACGGTTGATCGTGATGGCGCCCTCGAGCACCTCGCTCACGAAGCGCTTGACGAGGTCCTTGCCCTTCGACTTCGCCTCGGCATCCTTGCCGAGCTTGCCCTGCTCGACGATCTGGTCGAGCAGCGAGAGTTCGGCGTCGGTGGTGACGGCCTGCGCGGCGGCCTTGGTCGGATCGGCCATGGGTCAGCTCTCCAGTCCGAGTTCGGCCTTCAGCTTGGCCATCTTGTCGGCGTCGCCAAGGGTGTCCTGCAGCACTTCGTCGAGCTTCTCGTTGGTCTGCAGATTGGCCCGCAGGTTGGCGAGCTCGGTGCGCAGCTCGAGCAGTTCGCGCAGCGGCTTGACCTGCTGGGCGACCGCGTCGGGCGAGAAGTCGTCCATGCTGCGGAAGTTGAGTTCGATGCCGAGCTTCGGGGCATCCGGATCTTCGCTCAGCTTGTTCTCGACCGAGAACTGCAGGCGCGGCTTCATGCTGGCCAGCGTGTCGTCGAAGTTGTCGGGGGTGATCTCGACGAACTTGCGGTCCTTGAGCCGCGGGAGCGGTTCGGCGGGGTTGCCGCTGAAATCGCCGAGAACGCCCATGAGGAACGGGAGCTCCTTCATTTCGATGGCGCCGCCGGTCTCCACCTCGTACGAGATCTGGATACGGGGCGGACGGACGCGCTCCAGTTTCTTTTGGGTACTGTCGGCCATACTTCACTCCGGCGCGGATGAGCCTGACGGTGAGACTGCACGTGAGAAGGATCCAAGTGATCGTCGGGCATCGTGCATGTCAAGACAACTTCACGATGGCGTGATGACACGGGGCTGACGCGTTACGGTCCCGACACACGCTCCATCTTCCGAGGCTGGGAAAGCGGACAGAGCCGTAACCTCTGACCATCCTCCCGACTCGCGCATACGTTTGGGTATGCGTCACTTGCCCCCGGTACTCTGGTCGAAAGGGGTGCTGCTCACCCCGCAGCACCTGCAGGCGCAGGATCGCCATCACGAGGAAGCGCTGGCCTTTCAGGTGGGGACGCTCGCGTTCTGTGCCTGGGGGTTCTCGCAGCTGGCCATCGATCGCGACGCCCTCGGGGGTGGCACCCTGGTCGTGCATGCCGTCGCCGGACGGTTTCCCGACGGGTTGCTCTTCGATGCCCCACTGGGCGGGCCGACCCCGCCGCCCAAGGACGTCACGACCGCATTCGGCCCCGATCAGCGGACGCTGCTCGTCTATCTGGTCGTCCCTGAGTATCGCCCCGGTGCCCGCAACGTGGCTCGGGCCGGCGATGCGGTGCTGACCCGCTGGCAGGCCGATGAGCAGCTGGCCCGCGACGAAACCACCGGGATGACGGAGCGCCCCATTCAGGTGGCCCCGCCGACGCTGCGCCTGGTGCTCGAGGGCGAGAGTCTCGAGGGGTATACGGCCATGCCGATCGCCCGCGTGGAGCGCAGTGCCAGCGGTGAACTCTCGCTCGACCATACGTTCGTACCACCGCTGCTCGACCTGACGGCCAGTGAGGCGCTGTCCGGGCTCATGCGACGCCTCGTGGAGCGCCTGTCGGCCCGCAGCGCATCGCTGGCCGGCAGCCGGCGCCAGCGCAATCAGGACCTGGCAGACTTCTCGGTGGCCGATGTCGGGAGCTTCTGGCTCCTCTACACCGTCAACACCCATCTGCCGGCGCTGCGGCACCTCCAGGACGTCCGCTGCGGACATCCCTCGGCGCTCTGGGAAGCGATGCTGGCGCTGGTCGGCGCGTTGTCGGCGTTTTCCACGGGCGCCGATGCGCGCACCCTGCCGGCGTATGACCATCTGCGCCTCGGCCCCTGCTTCACCGAGTTGGAGCGACGGCTGTTCGAATTGCTCGACGGCGCGGTGGTGGACGCCGCGGTGTCGGTGCCGCTCAAGGCGGTGCGGCCCACGCTGCACGCGGCCGCCGTGGAGCAGGCGGGGTGGCTGGATGCCCCGCAGTGGTTCCTCGCGGTGAGTGCCCCGCTGCGTCAGCAGGAGCTCATCCCGAAGGTGCTGCAGGGGTGCAAGGTGGGCTCGGCGGACGTGGTGGACACGCTCATCCGTCAGGCGCTGCCGGGGATCGAACTGGCCCACGTGTCGGCGCCGCCGCCGGCGGTACCGGTGAAGCTCGACTTTCAGTACTTCGCGGTCCGGAAGGCCGGCGCGGCGTGGGACGCGATCGCCCGAGCCCGGAATCTCGCCGTGTACGTGCCGGCAGAACTGGTGGACGCGCGGTTTGAACTGGTGATTGTGTTGCGGTAGGGCGCGAGCTGGACGGCGCGGGCTGGACGGCGCGGGCTAAACGGCGCGAGCTAGACGGCGCGAGCTAAACGGCGCGAGCTGGACGGCGCGGGCTAAACGGCGCGAGCTAGACGGCGCGAGCTAGGGGGCGGGGGATGTGGCGGGCGCGGTGGGCACGGCGGGCGCGGCGGGTACGGTCGGGGTGGGGCGACGCAGGACGAGTACGATGAGCAGCACGGCCGCGATCAGGACGGCGTTGATCACGAGGATCAGGCCCAGGGGGATGGTCCGCTTGGCGGCCGCGGGGGAGAGGCTGGAGGCCACCGGCTCCGGGGCCTTGGGCTCGGGCACGACGGGGGCTGGGGCCTTGCTGATCATGCGGGTGAAGTCGCTTGGGCCGGCCGAGGCGGATGGCGCCATGGCGCCGCCCATCGGTGACAGCGGCGTGGTGCCCGCGTCGCGCGCGAAGATTGGCGGCGGCACGATGGCCGGCCCGCCGGGCATGCCAGGTGCCGCAGCCGTGATCGGTGGGGCAAGCGGCGGCGTGGCGGGGGCGGGCGCCATCGGCGGCACCGCGAGAGGCGCCGGCGCGCTGCCAGCCACTGGTGCGCCACCGAACAGTGGCGACGGGGCAGCTCCCGCGGCACTCAATGGCGCACCGATCGGGGGCGGTGACGATGCCGGCCACGAAGGGGGGGTCACCGGCGTGGGGAGACCGCTCGCGGGGAGGCCTCCCATGGAGAGCCCTCCCATGGGGGACGCCCCGAACGGCGGGGAGGCCGGCGCCGCCGGCACCACCGGCGACGGAGGCACCGACTGCGGCAGCGGAGCGGCGGTGCTCGGCGCCGAAAACATGCGAGTGAACTCCCCTACGGCGGGGCGCGGCGGCTCGGGTGACGGCAGCACGGGGGCGGCAGGCAACGCCGGTGGGACCGCTGCCGGTGCCACGTACGGCACGGCTGGAGGCGCGGCCGAGACGCTGGGGGCGCCGAACATCTGGGTGAACGCCCCCGGCGCAGCCACCGGCGGCGGCGCGGTCGGGGTGACCGGAACGGACGGGGCCACGCTTGCCGGCGCCGGCGTCATGGGGGGTGGCGTCATGGCGGGTGGCGTCATGGCGGGTGGCGCGGTCGGCACCGCCGGCGCCCCGAACATCTGGGTGAAGGCGCCAGGGGCAGGCACGGGTGGCGCAGCCGGGGCCAGCGACGCCGCCGACACACCCGGAACCTCCCCGAGGCGCCACGCGGCGTCCGGCACTGCGGGTGCCGGGACGCTGGGTGCTGCTACGGTGGGTGCCGGGACGCTGGGTGCTGCTACGACGGGTGCCGGCACCGCGGCTTCCGGCACCGCGGCTTCCGGCACCGCGGCTTCCGGCACCGCGGGTGCCCCGAACATCAAGGTGAAGGCCCCAGACTCCGACGCTCCGGACGCCGGCGGCGGCGGTGGAGTCGGCGCGGTAACCGCCGCCGTAACCGCCGCCGTAACCGGCGCACTCACCGGCGCCGCCGACTCGCTCTGGCTCCGCGTCGGCATCGGGGGTGAGATCGTCTCTTCCGGCATCCCCAGCACCACGGGACCAGCCGCATCAGCCGCTGTCGACGGCGAGGCCCGCTGCCCCAGCCACGCCGGAAACGACGCCATGCCAGCCAGGAATTCGGTGACGATGGCAAAGCCTGAGGGCAGGGTCGCCGTCTCCAGCACCCGATTCTTGTCGGCGCCACCCAAGCGTCCCAGCATTCCGCGCAACCGATCGACCTCGTCGGGTCCCGCGGCATCGGCCAGGTGCACCATCACCACGCGGCCGGTGGCCAGCTCCTGGGCGTTGTGGGTGCGGATGCCATCGTCCACCGCGACGCACTTGAGCAGGCGGTACCGCGCGTTGAAATCGTCGCTCATATGGGAGGAAGCCGTGGGTGAGGCGCGCGGCGCCGCCGGAAACGGCGCGACAACCGATACGCGGATGTATTCTTCAATTGTTCACGTGCCGCCTGCCGCGCGCAATCGCGCTGTTCCCGCCACGCCCGTCCCCATGCGCCTGCGTCGTCCTCGCCACTCGCCGTGTCGCTCGGAGTCCTGCCTGTGCGCCTGACCACGCCACCGTCGCGCCGGGTTGTCTGGGAGGACGGCATGCACCTGACGCCCCAGCACTTCCAGGCGCAGCGCCGCTACCATGACGAACAGACGGCGCGTACGATCACGGTGCTGGCGCCGTTCGCCCATGGCCTGTCGTCGATTGCCGTGGACGAGGAGGCCCTGCGCAACGGCACCGTCGCGCTCGTCCAGGCCCGCGGTGTGCTTCCCGATGGCACGGTGTTTCATTGCCCCGATGCCGACGAGGCCCCGGCGCCGGTGGCCGTGGCCGAGCGCTTCTCCCCGACGCGGGATACGCATGTGGTGTATCTCGCGCTCGCCCCATGGCGTCCCGACGCGGCCAACGTGCCGCAGGATGCGTTCAGCGCGCCGACCCGGTTTCGGGTGCGCGAGGAAGTGCTCACCGATGAATCGACCGGCGGCGATCCGGTGGCGGTACGTTTCGCCGCGCGCGACCTGCGCCTGCTCTTCGACGACGAACTCACCGACGATCTCATCGCGCTACCGTTGGCGCGCATCCGCCGCGACGGGCGCGGCCAGTTCCAGCTCGATCGCGACTTCGTGCCGCCGACCCTGCAGATCGGCGCCAGCGAACGTCTGCTCGAACTCACGCGCCAGATCGTCAGCCTGCTGGAGGCGAAGGGCACGGCCCTCGTGGCCACGCTTTCGCAGGCCCCCTCCGGCGCCACCGGCGGTGCGGCGGCGTACGTGGGCAACGAGCTGGCCACCCGCTGGCTGCTGCACGCCGTGCGCTCGGCCGACGCCCCGCTGCGGCACCTGCTGCTGACGCGGCGCGCCCACCCCGAGCGGCTGTACGCCGAGCTGGCCCGGCTGGCGGGGGCGCTGTGCACCTTCTCCATGACGAGTCACCCGCGCGACGTGCCGCTGTACGAACACGACACGCCCACCGAGACGTTCGATGCGCTCGAGCGCATGCTCCGCCTCTCGCTGGACGTCGTGATCTCCTCGCGGGCGCTGGTGCTGCCGCTGCAGCGGGTGAGCGACGTGCTGCACACGGGGGTGCTCACCGATCCGCGGGTCTTCGAACCGGGCGCCCGTTGGTTCCTGGCCATGCGAGCCGACGTGGGGGCGGCGGACCTGATCGACCGCGTACAGCGGCTCACGAAGACCTGCGCCGCCAAGTTCGTGCTCGAACTGGTGCGGCGCGCCTTCAACGGCCTGACGACGGAACATCTGCCCATGCCACCCGCCGGACTCGCCCCCAAGCCCGACCTGGCGTATTTCGAGCTGACGCTGGCCGGGCCGTGCGCGCTCTCGCTGCAGGAAAGCCGCGAGGTGGGCGTGTATGTCCCCGAGGCGCTGCCGGGCGCCTATGTCGAGCTGGCCATCCTTCTGCCGCACACGTAACCGGCGGCCTTCGCGCCGTCCCCTCCATACGCCCCGAGGTTTGCCGTGACCGTTTCGTCGACCGTCGCCGCGGGTCGCCTTGCCGGCGCCCTGCAGGAATCGCTGACTGCGGTGGTGCGCCTGCGCGCCGACCGGCAGGCGGTGCCCGACGCGGCCGCGTTCCGCGCCCAGATCCTGCAACTGCTCGCGCGCGCCGAACAGGATGCCCTGGCGATGGGGCTCACGACGCAGGACGCCCGTCTGGCGATCTTCGCGGTGGTGGCGTTTCTCGACGAATCGGTGCTCAACACGCGCGTGCCCGCCCTGGCCGACTGGGCACGGCGCCCGTTGCAGGACGAGCTCTTCGGCGGCCACATGGGCGGCGAATGGTTCTTTCAGCATGTCGACCAGTTGCTCGCCCGCCCCGACAGCCCGGAGCTCACTGAGCTGCTCGAGGTGTACCAGCTGTGCCTGCTGCTGGGCTTCCGGGGCAAATTCGGCACCGGGGACCAGGGCCAGCTCCACGGCTACACCATGCGAGTGGCCGAGCGCCTTGGCCGATTGCCTCGTGCAGGCGGCGATCTGGCCCCGCATTGGCAGCCTCCCGCCGACCGGGTCGATGCGCGTGACCCATGGCTCAAACCGCTGGCCCTTGGCGCCCTCGGCACCGTGATCGTGCTGTTCGTGCTGTGGGGCACCTATGCCTTCACCCTGCGCAGCGGTACCGACGCCGTGCGCGCGCTGGCGCCGGCCAGCACCGCGGCTTCCCGCTAACCGCGAACCGGACACGTGCCAATGACGGATCGCAAGCCTGCCACGCGGTGGCTCATCGCCGCCGCCGTGCTCCTCCTGTTCCTCGTCGTGCTCGTGGTACTCGAGCGCACGCTGACCCTCGATGCGACGTCCACCTGGGCGCTGCGCCTCGGCCTGATCCTGCTGGGGCTCGTGGCCGCCGGGGCCATTCTGTGGTACCTGCGGCCTCAGGAGCAGGAGCCGGTGCTCGATCCCGGCGACGACGTGCTGCTCGTCATCGGGTCCGCGCGTGCGCGCCTGCCGCGGAGCAGCTTCGGGTCACGTCCGCTCGTGCTGGTGCTGGGCCCCGAGGGGAGCGCCAAGACCACGCTGGTGTCGCGCTCCGGCGGCGACCCCGAACTGCTGGCCGGCGAGGCCCCCCGCGGCGCGAACGAGGTCCCGCCTTCGACAAAGACTGCCAACGTCTGGGTGATGCAGCAGGCGGTGGTCGCCGAACTGGCGAGCGGTCTCCTCTCGGACGCCGCGCGCTTCACCAAGGTCGTGAAGGCGCTGCGGGCGCCGCGCGTGGCCGCCGCCATGGGCCAGGGCGAGATCGCACCGCGCGCCGCTGTGGTGTGCGTGCCGTGCGATCTGTTTTATGCCGGCGGGAACGGCGAACAGCTGCCGAAGCTGGCGCAAGCGCTGCGGCAGCGCCTCGCCGAGGCGGCCCGTGAGCTGGGGCTGGCGCTGCCGGTGTACGTGATGTTCACCAAGCTCGATCGCGTGCCGCACTTCGAGCCGTGGATCAGCGTGTTCATGAAGGACGAACTGCGGGCGCCGCTCGGCGCGTCGTTCGCGTTCGATGCGGCGTCGAACACGGGCAACTACGCCGAACGCCTCGCGCCGCGCATCGACGCGGCGTTCGCCGAGATCGCCGACAGGGTGGGGGCGCGCCGGGTGGACCTGCTGGGGCGCGACGCGCAGCTCGACCGCCGGTATGCCGCGTACGAACTGCCGCGCGAATTGCGCAAACTGCAGGCGTCGGTGTCACAGTTTCTGGTGGAGCTGTGCCGGCCCACGCAGCTTGGCGCCAGCCCGCTGCTGCGCGGGTTCTACTTCACCGGCGCGCGGCCGGTGGTGGTGAGCGATGTGGCTGCGGCGTCCGCTGCGTCGGCGCCGGCCGCCCCAGGGCGCTCCGACGCGACGCAGCTGTTCACGCTGGGCGCGGCGCCGGTAGCGGCAACCACCGCGCCCACGCCGGTGTCGCGCAAGGTGCCGGAGTGGGTGTTTCTCGATCGGTTCCTGCGCGAGGTCGTCCTTGCCGACACCGGCGCCGCGTCGGTGGCGCGCGGCGGGGTGCGTGTGCAGCGGACGCGGCGTGCCATGCTCGGCGGCGCCATGGGTGCGGCGGCGCTGCTGCTGCTCGCGGTGACCGTGTCGTGGCTCGGCAACCGTGGCCTGCAGTCCCGCGTGAGCGAGGCGGCGCGCGCGGTGGCGGCATTGCCGGTTGTGCAGTCGGCGCCGGGAGCCATCACGATGCCCAGCGAAGGCGGGCTCGCGCAGCTCGAGCACTTGCGGGCGCTGCTCGACACGATGCACCAGCAGGATTCGGCCGGCCCGCCGCTGCGGCTGCGCTTCGGCCTCTGGCGCGGGGCGGCGTTGCTGGACGCGGCGCGTCCGGTGTGGGTGGAAGGGTTCCGCCGCCAGCTGTTCGCCGAGACGTGGAGCACGCTCAACGATTCGCTCAAGGCGCTGCCCGATGCGCCCACGGCGAGCAGCGACTACATGAGCACGTACGGGTGGCTCAAGAGCTACGTGATCATCACCAGTGTGAACGACAGCAGTTCGGCCGCCGTGCTGGCGCCGGTGCTCGAGTCCACGTGGCGGCGCGGGACGATCAACGACTCGGCGGTGGTGGCGCTCGCGCGGAAGCAGTTCGCGTACTACGCCGACCTGCTGCCGACGGTGAATCCCCTGCCGCAGCGGGTGGATGCGTACACGCTGCAGCACACGCGGGAGTTCGTGCTCACGTTCGCCGGCGTCGAGCAGATCTACCTGAACATGATCGCGGCGGCGAACAAGGGCGCCGAGGCGGTGAAGGTCCCGCAGGCGCCCGGTGTGCTCACGGCGATTCCCGAGGTGGCGGGGGCCTACAGCAGCGCGGGGTACGCGTTCATGCAGCGGGCGCTCGCCAACATCGACGAGTACACCAAGCGCGAGACGTGGGTGGTGGGCACGGCCGAGGCGTCGCGCGCGACCGACAATGCCGCCATCGCCACGGCGCTGCGCGAGCGCTATCGCGCCGATTACGTGCGCACGTGGGCGCAGGTGGTGCAGACAGCGGCGCTGGCACGTCCGTCAAATGTCAAGGATGCGGCGGCCAAGCTCGAGCAGCTCAGCGGTGTGCAGTCGCCCATTCTCCAGGTGCTCCGCATGGTCGCCACCAACACCGATGTCGACTCGGTCGTACGGGCGACGTTCCAGCCGGTGCACGCCGTCACGCCGCCGCCGGTCACCGACAAGTTCGTATCGGAAAAGAACCAGGAGTACATCGGCGGACTGGGTTTCCTGCGCACGGCGCTGGCCAGTGTGCCCGATCGGCCAGCGCTGACGGATACGCAGGCGATCGAGGACTATCGCCGCACGGCGCAGATGACGCTGTCGAATGCCGGGATGGCGCGGCAGGCGGAGCAGAAGCTCGTCGCCACCTTCTCGCTCACCGCGGCGTCGTCGCCGGTGGTGAGCGCGGTGGACAAGCTGCTGCAGGAGCCGATTGCAGCGGCGGAGGGGGTGCTGCGCGATGCGATGAACTTGAAGGTGCAGGCTCCTCGCAAGGTGGTGGCTGCAGCACCGGCCGCCGGCGGTGGCGGCGGTGGTGCCGCCGCCGCCGCCGAAGCGGCACGCCTCAACGAACGAGGGCGCGCGGTGTGCGCGCGCGTGGAGCAGCTCACGGCCCGCTTTCCGTTCAACCCGACGGCGACCGCCGACGCCAGCCTTGCTGACGTGAAGGCCATTCTCGTGCCCGGCGAGGGCGAGCTGTTCGTATTCCAGCAGGAGGCGCTGGCGCCCTACCTCGAAAAGCAGGGGAACGCGTGGGTGGCCAAGACGGGCGGCAAGGTCGAACTGTCGAAAAGCTTCGTCGACTTCTTCAACCGGGCGTCCGAGGTGTCGGCGGCGCTGTTCGCCGAAGACCCGTCGACGCCGATGGTGCGGTGGCTGGCAAGCGGCGTGATCACCGAGCGCACACCGCTGCTCACGCTCAAGAACAACGGCAAGGAAGCGCGCTTCGACAAGAAGTCGTTCAAGAACGAAGTGGTGTGGCCGGCCACCAACGGCCGCGAGGCGCAGCTGCAGGCCACGTTCAAGAAGAACAAGCCGGTCACGGTGCGCACGGCCGTCGGCGACTGGGCGATTTTCCGCCTCGTGGCGTCGGCCGATGTGTTCGAGGGGCAGAGCGTGACGTGGAACGCTACCGGCAAGGACGCCGAGCCGGTGGTGGTGAAGTTCGAGGCGCTGCGGCGCGAAGCGGCCAACGTGCTCACGCGCGGCTGGCTGGGGCAGATGAGCTGCGTGGCGCAGGTGACGAAGTGACCGTGTGAACGACCTCGGGGGTGCCGCCTACTGCGCGCACCCCAGCTGGCCGCTGTACTGCTTGATCACGTCGGCCTGGATCATCGAGCCGGCGCTGCCGCGCGCCGCGCGCAGCGCGGTACAGGCGTTCTTGACCTCGTCGAGCGCGATGTGCGCCTCGGCCATGCGGATGTAGGCCCACGTGCTGTCCTGCGCCGTGGGCAGGCGGAGAAGAATGGTGCGCAACGTCGCGACCGCCGCCTGGGCGCCCGCGTCGTCGGTACTCTCGAGCGCCTTGGTGATGCTGTCGAGCGTTTCACGGGCTGCGGCGCCGCCGGGGGAGATGACCCTGGCGGGAGTGGGCGTGTCCGGCTTGGGCTTGGGAGCGCCCGACGGCCCCCCGGACGCGGCCGGTGCAGCGGGTGCGGCCGGTGCGGCGGTGGGGCGGCTCCCAACGACCTCCTTGGCCGCTGCGGCCGCCGAGCCGACCTCCTGCGTCACCGTCTTGGCGGCTTCCTGCGCGCCGGTCACCAGCTTGCCGGCGGTGCTGGCGGCTCCGCCCACCAGCTTGTCGATGTCCGACGGGCGTGGCGGCCGCTGCTTGGTATACCACCACCACCCAGCCGCGGCCACGATGACCATGGACAGGCTTGGGAGTGGCAGCCGGGGCCAGCTGAAGCCACGGCGTGACGGCTGCACGTCGACGCGCGGTGCGGCCACCGGCGTCGCTGCCGCCTGGGGAGTCGGTGCGGCCGGCTTGCCCCGCTTGATCACGTCGCGGCTGTTGACGACCTCCTTCTTCACCTCGTCCTTGGGCACGGCGGCAATGACGCGGGCGGCGCCGGGGGTGTTCACCGGCTCGTCGGCGTCTGCCGGGCTGGCGGGCGCGCGCGCGCCCGCCGAGATGGCGAGCGCACCGTCGAACGCCTTGGCGAAGGCCCCGGCGGACACCGTGCGGTTGGCCGGATCCTTGTCCAGGGCCTGGTCGAGTACCCGTTGCAGGGCGGGCGGCCACGCGACGTCGCTCTTGACCGCCTGCAGCGGGCGCGGCGTCGACACCAGACGCGCGGTCATGCCGCGGTCGGGGGTGTTGGTGTCGAACGGCATATCGAGCGTGAGGCACTCGTACGCCACCAGCGCCAGCGCGTAGATGTCGCTGCGGTGATCGATGTCGCCCCCGAGCAGCTGCTCGGGGCTCATGAACTCCGGCGTGCCGACCACGAAGCCGGTGCGGGTGAGGCCCGATTCCTTCTCGTTGCTGCCGATGGCCTTGGCGATGCCGAAGTCCACCACCTTGCAGCGATCGGAGCCATCTTCGTCCTGCGTGACGAGGATGTTGTCCGGTTTGAGGTCGCGGTGCACGATGCCCATGCGGTGGGCGGCATCGAGCCCGTCAGCAACCTGGCGGATGATCGCGGCAGTGCGCGGCAGCGGCAGTGGGCCGGACGTGGCGAGCAGCCCCTTGAGCGTCTGTCCCGCCACGTACTCCATGGCGAGGTACACGAGGCCGTCGCTCGTCTCGCCGAAGTCGAAGACGCGCGCCACGCGCTCATGTTCGATGCGGCTGGCGTTGGCCGCCTCGCGGTTGAAGCGGGCGACAGCCGCCGGGTCCTGGAGCAGCTCCGGGCGCAGCACCTTGATGGCCGCCTGCAGCGGCAGGCGCACATGCCGCGCGAGGTAGACCTTGCCCATGCCGCCTTCACCCAGCAGATCGGTGACGAGGTAGCGATCGGCGACGACCGACCCGATCAGATCCCCATCGGCGTCAGCGGCGCGCAGCGTGGTGCCGTCGGCGGGGCAGAAGGCGTTCGAATCGGGGTAGCTGACGCCGCAGACGGGACAGACTTTGGGCATGCAGGTCGGAAGGGCGGTGCAGAGAGGGACGGCGCCGGGGGGCCGGGGCGCGCCGGGCTGAACGAAATCCGGGTGCCGAGGTATGTTCCGGGAACCCCCCGCCATGGAGAATATCCCCGTGCCGTTCACTTTGCTCCCCCGCCGCACCCGCCGGACCTGGGCTGTCGCGCTTGGTCTGCCGCTGGTGACCGCGCCGTTCCTGGCCACCGACGCGACCGCGCAGGCGGCGGCCGGCGGAAAGCCCACCGTCGCCGTGATGTACTTCACCAACGGCGCCCTCGGCAACAACGCCGACTATGCCCCGCTCAGCAAGGGGCTGGCCGAGATGCTCATCACCGAGCTGGCGGCCAACACCAACATCCGGGTAGTGGAGCGCGACCGGCTGCAGGCGCTGCTCGAGGAGCAGAACCTCGGCGGCAGCGGGCGCGTGGAGAAGGAAACCGCGGCCAGGATCGGGAAGACGCTCGGCGCGCTGCACATGCTCATGGGCAGCTTCGTGATCGATTCCAAGGAGCGGATGCGCATGGACATCCGGGCCATCAACACCGAAACCTCAGAGCTCGAGTACGCGGCGTCGGTGTCGGGGAAGGCCGACACCATGCTTGAGCTGCTGGTCCAACTCGGCAGCAAGCTCAACACGGGCCTCAAGCTGCCGGCGGTGCCGAGCGGGTTCCAGGAAGGGTCGGCGGTGGGGGCCAAGGGGCCCAACCAGCTCAAGTCCATGATGCTGCTGAGCCGGGCGCTCGAGCAGCAGGACCGCAAGAACACGGCGCAGGCGGTGGCCTTGTACAAGGAGTCGCTGCAGGCCAACCCGGACAACACGCGGGCCAAGACGCTGCTGGCAACTCTAGAGAAGGGGTCGCAGTAAGGCGCAGACCGCGGGGCAGTCCGTCAGCACCGCGTGTGCGGAGCCACGCCGGAAAGACAGCGCGGGGCGTGATCACCAGGATCACGCCCCGCGTGGTTTCTCCCACACCGTCGCCTACGGTACGGTGAACACGGCGGCGATACTGTTGCCGTTCGTGAGTCCGCCCACCGTGCACGGACTGCTGACCATGTAGCAGAGCTGCAACGAGGACGAGTTGAAGGTGCCGACCGAGCCACTCAGGCCCAGCAGCGTCACCCCGAACGACTGCCCCTGCGGAATGGACCAGCTGCAGGCGGTGGTGGGGGCGATGGAGCCGGTCGGGCGTGTGCAGGTTTCCGAGAATCCGCTCCCGCTGGCCTGCATGATTCCCCCTGCCCCCGTGAGCGACACCGCGACGGTCACCGTCGGAACGAGCGCGAAGCGCGCCGTGACCGAGACATTGCCCGTCGCCGTGATCGTGCACGTGGAGTTGCTGCCGGCCGACGCGCAGCCGCCGCCCCACTCGGTGAAGCTCGACCCCGAGGATGCCGCGGCGAACAGCGTGATCTGGGTGCCGGAGGGCACGGTGAGGCTGCAGGTGCTCTGGGTAGTGACCGACGTGCCGGTCATGGAGCAGCTGATCGACTCGGTGGAGGTGTACACCACCCCGTTGCCGGTGGACGTGGAGGCCGGAGCGACGAACACCGTCCCCGTGGCCAGCCCGAACGTGGCGGTGATCGACGACGGGCCGGTCACGATGAACGTGCACACGGCACTGCTCGACGTGCACAGGCCGCTGTACGACGAGAACACCTGCCCCTGTGCGGGGGTTGCGGTGAGCGTGAGCTGGCGGCTCACGTCGACGAAGGTGACACACTCCTTGCTCGACTCACCCTCGGCGAGTGTGCAGGTGAACCCGTTGTTGAGCCGGACATTGCCGAAGCCGGGGCCGGTCAGCGTGAGGGTGAGCTGCACCTGACGGCGGGTGAACACGGCGCCGACCGTGCGCGCCTGGTCCATGGTGACCTGGCAGAGACTCGTGCCACTGCAGGCACCGGTCCAGCCCGTGAACTGGCTCTCGCCGTCCGGGAGTGCCGTGAGGGTGAGAATGGTGCCGTTGGCCACGGTCGCACTGCAGGTGCCGCTGTTGGCGGTGTTGGCGCGCAGACAGCTGATGACGTTGCCGGCGAACACCTGGCCGTCACCGGTGCCGCTGGGGATCACGCTGAGCGTGGCCGGCGGATCGAAGCGGGCGGTGACCGCCTTGCTGCCGCCTGTGACCAGCAGCGTGCAGGTGGTGCCACTGGCCGTGGCGCAGTCGCCGCCCCAGCCGCGGAAGGTGCTGCCGCTGGACGCGTTGGCGGTGAGCGTAATGCTGGTGCCGTCGATGAACAGTGCCGTGCAGGCGCCGCTGCCGTTGCTGCCCTGCAGCGAGCAGGACAGACCGGTCGGCGACGAGGTGATCAGCCCGTTGCCGAGACCGGTCCCGCTGATGGAGACGCTCACCGGCGCCTCGAAGCGAGCGGTCGCCGTGCGGTTGGCGTTCATCGTCAGCTGGCAGACCGGGCCGCTCACGCCGGCGCAGTCGCCCGACCAGCCACGGAAGACACTCGAGCCAGCGGCGGTGGCCGAGAGCGTCACGACCGTGCCGTCGAGATACGTGGCGCTGCACGGGCCGCTGGTGGTGCCGGCCTGCATGACGCAGACGATGCCGCCCAAGTCGGAGGCCACCGAGCCGATGCCGCCGCCGAGCGCCGTCACGTTCAGGCTGCGTCGGGCGCGGAACACGATGCCGGCGGTACGCGGCTGGGCCATGGAGAGGGTGCAGGCCGCGCCCTGTGTGCCGGCGCAGTCACCCGACCAGCCCACCAGCTCGCTGCCGGAGGCCGGCGTAGCCGTGAGCACGGCCTGGATGTCGCCCGGGAACGTGAACGTGCAGACGCCGGTGGTCTGGGTCCCGTTCACGACACAATCGACACCGGCCGGTGCCGACGTGACCCGCCCGCCGCCGCTGATACCGGCCGCGACCACGGTGAGCACCTGCGGGGGCGGCACCACGCGCACATCGACGCTGGCCTGCCGGTTGCCGACCTCGGCGGTGATGCGGGCAGCACCCGGCGCGATGGCTGTCACCACGCCGGTGGCGCTGACGGTGGCGACGCTGGGCGCCGAGCTGTTCCACACCGGCGTGCGGCCGGTAAGCGTGCGACCGGTCCGGTCGAGTACCTGCGCGGTGAGCGCCATGGTGCGCGCGACTTCGACGCGCAACGGCTGGCCCGGGGTCACCACATTCGCCGGCGGGGCGGTCAGGCGGACCTCGGCGATGTCGCTGAGCGGCACGGGCTCGGTGATGGTGCTGGTCTGGCCGGGGCGCAGCGACAGCGGGCCGACCAGCTGGCGGTCGACCGACACGCCATCGAGGAACAGCTGCAGCTCGAGCTGCACGACGCACTCGTCGGCTGCCGCAGCGGCGCTGCCGAGGCCGGCCCGCGTGGCGTCGCGCAGGCAGTTGGCGAGGTCGAGGCTGATGGGGACCTGCTGACTCGGCACGTCAGTGAGCGTGATGCTCTGGGTGCTGAGCGGGGCCAACGCGCCGCCCTGGAGGCGGTAGCGGGCCGTGACGCGGACCTCGGCGACGGCGGCGGCGCTGTAGGAGACGGCGGCGGCGACGGCGACGCGGGCCGGTCGGTCGCCGCCGGGCATGCCGGGTGCGACCGAATCGGCGACCCCGGCGCCGTCGGCGCAGGCGCCAAGGGCTGCCGTGAGGCCGGCGAGCAGGGCGAACGTCGCGGGTCGCGCCCGACGAGTGGACATGAGCATGGTGGGCATGGGCGATTAGAACCGGGTCACGATGACGAGACCCGCGGAGCCACCGACGAAGGAGGTGCGGGGGGCGGTGCCGGAGACGCGGGGGCGCAGCTGGCCGCCCTGGCCCCGGATGTACGGCTGAATGGAGAAGGCGCCGGCTTGCGTGATGAGGCCGATGGTGCCGCCGCCGCTGATGACGCCGGAGGTGGCGAGCCCCTGGTTGATGGCGAGACCGGTGTGCCACCGGCCGTCACCGGTGAGCAGCAGGTCGGTGCCGCCGGACAACGGGATGCGGGTACGCACCCCGCCGTCGAGGTAGTTCCCGCTTGTGCCGGCCCGCTCGACGCCGTCGAGCTGGTAGCGCGTGCGGAAGCGGTTCGAGCCCCAGAGCACGAACTCGCGCAGGCGCGGAGCGGCGAGCTGCAGTTGCACGTCGGTGGTGTAGATGGGGCCAAGGCGGACCGTGGAGATCGGCGCCGCCGAGGCGCCCAGCGGCCCGCGCAGTTCGTCGTCGGAGTAGACGTCGACGGCGCCGGTGACGCTGAGGCGGTGGTTGCCGACCAGGCGATCGAGGCCCAGCGAGCCGCGCACCACCGCACCGGGCTGGAAGTCGAGCGATGGCGAGCCGGCGGCGAGGGCGGCGATGGGCTGATAGGTGCCGCGATACTCGTACGACCCACCGAGGGCGACGGCCCAGCCCAGCACCTGCGTGGCCACGACGGCGCCCATGGTGCCGCTGGGGCCCGCCCCGACCGGCGGTGTGCCGAGTCCGAGGGCGGGGGCGGCGGCGGCGCGCAGCACAGTGAGATTGCTGCTGGTGAGCTCGGTCTTGCCGGTGGGGGCGTTGAAGCCAGCGGTCAGCGTGAGCGCGTCGTTCCAGAGCCGGCCGGTGGCGCGCACGCGCACATCGGTGGGGCCATAGAGCGTGGACGTCTGGCGGGGACCGGCGGTGCCCAACTTGGGGTCGAAGGTCAGGCGCTGGTACGCAAACGCCGACTGCAGGTCGACGGTCCAGGCGGTACCGATGGGTAACGCCACCGAGACGGGCACCGAGAACTGCTGGATGCTGCGCAGGCGGATGGAGTCACGCCCGGCGGCGCCGGGCTGCTGGAAGCCCACGCCGCCGAACGAGATGGCATCGACGGTGGCGCCGACGCCGAGGGCGCCGGTGCCGATGAGGCGATCCTGGGCCGACAGCAGCGCCGGCGTGAGGGCCACGGCGGGGAACAGGGCGACGGAGCGCCGCATCGACCGCGCGCGGTGGAGAACGGTACGCGAGAAGGTCATGGGCGGGTGATCGTGATGATGACGGTCGCCTGCGAGGCGGGGAACGCGGGGTCGAGGGCCGTACTCACGGCGCGTGACACGTTGGTGATGAGGTCGAGCGGGCGGTTCAGCCGATCGACCGTACTCGAGATCGCGCCGTCGAGCGGGCGCAGGCCGGGAATGGAGACCGGTGAGCCGGTGCCCATGGCGCCGACGGAGCGGACCTGCAGTTCGCGGGTGCGCGCCTGACCGAAGGCGGGGTCGAGGCGCTGCGCGTCGCGGAACGCTGCCGCCGCGCCGCGGTAGTCGCCCTCGTACGTGCGCTGCACACCACGGCCGTAGGCCAGCAGCGCCGCGATGTTCTTTGTGGGCTGCTGCTCGACCTCCGCCTTTTCGGCCGGCGTGAGCACCACGCCGAGCGACTCGAAGAGGCGCAGCACGAGCGCCTTCTCGGCGGCCAGGATCTCGGCCAGCGGCGCCTGCGCGTCGACGGCCTGCGTGACGGCGCCGCGCTCGACGTCGCCGATGCGGGCACCGAGGCGCAGGGTGCGACCGTCGGGGAGCGCCGACACCGAGCCGAAGACGAGGCGTTCGGCGCTCACCAGGCGGCCGACACGCGGCGCCGTGGCCGAGTCGACGCGTCCCGACGCGGCGAGGTCGAGTTCGCGCAGCACCTCGGCGAACCGGGCCCGCTCGACGATGCGCACCGCCTTGCTGCGCGAGAGGTCGGTGGCGACGAGATCGGCGAGCGCGAACGACAGCGGCGACAGCGTGGTGTCCTGGGCGCTGGTCGCGAACGGCGGCACACCGACGGTCCCGCGCGGGCCAAGGCCTCGGCTCTGCTCACTGGCCATGGCGCGCGCGTCAGCGCCGGCCATGGGGGTGGGCGAAGGCGTCGGTCCGGGACCGCCGCACGCGGCGAGCAGCGCCGTGAGGGCCGGCAGGACAGGGGCGCACCAGGCGCGGGACGCGCGCGGGGGCATGCGCAGAAGGCGCACGATCATTGGCAGCATGGTGAGGGACAGTCGGGGAGGCACGAGCGGATGGTCATGCGTCCGCGAATGTGGGGCGCGGATGTGGTAGAATCAAGCGATGGTGCTCCGATCGTCACGTCGTCTGTGCGCAGTGTCACGGATGACCGGAATCCTGGGCAGCCTCGGGGAGGCATCATGCGATATCCCGTCCGATACCTGCGGTTGGCCGGCCTCGCGCTGACGGCGAGCTGTGCCACGAATCCGGTGACCGGACGACGCGAGCTGTCGCTCATCCCGGAATCGCAGGAGATCCAGATGGGCCGGGAGGCGTCACGTGGCGACCTGCAGCGCGTGGGCGCGCTGGACCATCCCGCCGTGCAGGCGCTGGTGCGCCGCATGGGGGCCCAGATGGCGGCGAAGTCCGAGCGGCCGAGTCTGCCATGGGAGTTTCATGTACTCGACGATGCGGCGGTGAATGCCTTCGCCTATCCGGGCGGCTTCATCTTCGTCACGCGCGGGCTGCTGACGCACCTGAACAGCGAGGCGGAACTGGCCGAGGTGGTGGGGCACGAGATCGGCCACGTCACGGCCAAGCACACCGTGGCGGCGATGAGCCAGCAGCAGGTGGCGCAGATCGGGTTGGTGGGTGCGAGCATCTTCTCGCCCACGGTCGCGAAGTACGGCGACGTGCTCGGCACCAGCGCGTCGCTGCTGTTCCTCAAGTTCGGGCGCGACGACGAGCTGCAGTCGGACGCGCTGGGCTTCAAGTACGCGCTGGCGCAGGGCTACGACGTGCGCGAGGCGCCGAAGGTGTTCGCCACGCTGGGGCGCCTCGGGGCCGGCACGGGGCGTGTGCCCGAGTGGCAGAGTACGCACCCCGATCCGGGCAATCGCATTCAGCGGGCCGAGCAGCGCGTGGCGCAGACGCCGGCGAGTGCACTGACGGGCACGCGGGTCAACCGCGACGAATACCTGCGACTGCTGCAGGGCATGGTGTTCGGCGAGAATCCGCGGAACGGGTTCTTTCAGGGTACGCGTTTTCTGCATCCCGACCTGCGCTTCCAGCTCGACTTCCCGCGCGGGTGGCAGGTGGCGAACCAACCCGATGCGGTTCTGGCGCTGAGCCCCGACCAGGGCGCGCAGCTGCAGCTGGCTTTCGGGCAGGGCACGCCGGCGCAGGCGCTGCAGGCGTTCCTGCAGCGGCAGGGCATCACCACGCGGCAGTCCGGCCAGACCACGATCAACGGCATTCCCGCGGTGATGGCGACGTTCGACGCGCAGGCGCAGCAGGGCACGCTCACCGGCATCGTGGCGTCGCTGTCGTACCAGAACGCGACGTACGTGCTGCTCGGGCTGATGGCGCCACCGGTGGCGTCGCCGCGCGGCCCCGAACTCGAAGCGGCGATTCGCTCATTCCGGGCGCTCACCGACGCGGCGGCGCTCAACGTGCAACCAGCGCGGGTGGAGCTCGTCTCGCTCCCCGAGCCGCTCAGCGGCGCGCAGTTCGTGCAGCGCTATCCGAGCAGCATCCCCGCCGAGCAGGTGTACATCATCAACGGCATCGAGGCGACGACGGTGGTGCCGCGCGGCACGTTGCTCAAGCGCGTGGTGGGGGGCGTTGGTCGGTGAGTGGCGCGATCGGGACGTCGCTGATCACGCACGGCCTGGAGATGGGAGAGTTGAGACGGACCTGATCGCGCAGAGGTCTGGAGGTGAGGAGGCACGGACATCACGCGTTTGGTGCTATTTCCATGCAGGAAATGAACAACGCCAACACTGCGATGTCGTTGCCTCCTGGGCTCATTGCCTCTGCGTCATCGGGTAAGGTACTCCGCGTCGGGGACAACAGAGTCCGCGTCGGAAACAACGGGGCTACCCAACGCCGACTACTGACCCGGTGGCGCCATGCGTGGCGTGCTGGTGATGAACAGCAATCCGAGCACCGACACCGCCGCCCCCACCACGAACGGCCACGCCAGTCCAGCCACCTGGGCCACGCCGCTCGCCGCCATGGGGCCGATCACGCGCCCCAGCGACGCGGCGGCCTGATAGGCGCCGAGCACGCCGCCGCGTTCGTGCGGCGCGGCGGAGCCGGCCACCAGGCCGCTCATGCTGGGGTTGAAGAGCGCCGAGCCCACCCCGAACACGGCGAGCGTGGCGAGCAGCCACGGCAACTGCTGGGCCAGCGGAATGCCGGCCATGCCGATGGCAATGAGCACGGCGCCGGCGCGCGTGAGGCGCTGCGGGCCGAACCGGGTGGTGAGCTTGCCGATGATGCCCGCCTGCACCGCCACCGAGATCACGCCGACGAACCCGTAAATCCACCCCAACGTGCGTGGGCCGATCCCCAGCCGCTCGGCGCCGAACAGCGCCATGGTGCTCTGAAAGAGGGCGACCGCGGCCACCACGATCACCGTGGCCAGCAGCAGCCCGCGCAGTGTGGGCCGGGCCAGGTAGACGCCGAACCCGGCGCGCTTGGTGTGCTTCTGGCGGCGCTTCTCCGGCGGCAGGGACTCGGGGAGGCGAACGAACGTCAGCACGAACGCCACCAGCGACAGCGCCGCGGCCCCCATCGCCACCCGCCCGAGTGAGGAGCCGTCGTCGGCGTTGCCGCCGGCGAGCAGCCCCCCCAAGGCCGGGCCGAGGATGAACCCCATGCCGAAGGCGGAGCCCAGCAGGCCGAGCGCCTTGGGACGCGTGGCGTCGGTGGTGATGTCGGTGGTGTAGGCATAGGCCGTGGAGATGTTGCCGGCGGCCAGGCCGGCAATGATGCGCGAGAGGGCCAGCGTCAGCCCGGTGTCACTTTCCGCCAGCATGAAGGCCGAGGCGGCGTTGGCGAGCAGGGTGGCGAGGAGAACCGGGCGGCGGCCAATGCGGTCGGAGAGGCTGCCCCACAGAGGGGCGCCGACGAGTTGACCTGCCGAGTAGAGGCCGAGGAAGAAGATGACGGTGGACGGCGCGACCCCGACCCGTTCGGCGTAGAACGGGAAGACCGGGATGATCATGCCGAAGCCGATCAGGTCGAGAAAGACGATGACGAACAGCGTGAACACGGCGCGCGGGGTGGCTGGGGACGCAATCGGACGCGAAGATTGGGGGATGACCCAGCAATCCGGCAGTTCGGGCCCCGGTACGCCGGCGGACCGGGACACGCGCATCCTCGACGATCTCCGCGATGCGGTAGAACGCATGCACGTGCTCGCGCGTTCGCCGCGTATCGTGGTGGCCTCGGGTACGCGGACGGGTGGGGCCCGTCCCATGGCCTGGCAGGTGCTGTTCGAGCGCAGCTTCGGCGGGGCGGTGCCACCGCTGGCGTATCGGGGCACGGCGGCCACCCGGTTGCCGGCCATTCTCGCCGACGGCCATGACAGCGAGCCCACGTTGGCGGCCGGGTGGTCGCATCCTCGGCTGGGGGAGGCGATGGCGATGGGGCCGGTGATTCAGGCCTTTCGCGCCGATTGGCTTCCCGACGACGTGAGCCGGGCGCTGATGGGCGTGATCGTGTTCGAGGAGGACGGGCTGTCGCTGCAGGGGGTGCGGGCGATCGTGCAGGAGCTGGGGCTGCGCTGACGCATGGCGCTTCTCGGATTGTACGACCGGTCGCTGATCGGCCGCGCGTCGCAGGCGGCGCTGACCTACGAGGATGCGGCGGGGGTGACCACCTCGTGGACGTTCGGCGAGCTGGAGGCGCGCAGCAATCGTGTGGCGGCGGTGTTGCGGGCGCGCGGATTGCGTGCCGGGGACCGGCTGGCACTGTATCTGGTGAACCAGCCGGCGTTCATCGACCTGTGGCTGGCGTGCGTGAAGCTGGGCGTGATCGTGGTGCCCATCAACGTGCTGTATCGCGAGCGGGAGATCGCGCACATCGTGCACGATGCGGCGCCGGTGGCGGTGGTGACGACCGCCGAGCAGGCGGCGCTGCTGCCCGCCGACACCGTGCCCTGGGATGTGGGCACGCTGGGGCAGGAGGCGGAGTCTGCGTCGGACGCGCGCCCGGCCGTGCACGCCGACAGCGAGACTCCGGCCGCGCTCGTGTACACGTCGGGCACCACGGGTGCCTCGAAGGGCGCGATCCTCACGCACGGCAACTTCGCCGCCAATGCGCTGGCGCTGGTGCAGGCCTGGGAGGTCACCGCCGACGACCGCTACCTGGCGGTGCTGCCGCTCTTTCATGTGCACGGCCTGGCCAATGGCGTGCATCTCTGGCTGCTCAGCGGCTGTCACATGACCCTCGTGGAGCGCTTCGCGCAGGAGCGCGCGGCCGACTGGTTCCTCACGCATCGGCCCACGCTGTTCTTCGGCGTGCCCACCATGTTCGTGCGGCTGCTGGCGCTGCCCGAGGACACGGCGCGCGAGATCGGAGCGCACATGCGCCTGTTCGTGTCCGGTTCGGCGCCGCTGCCGGCGCCGGTGCTGGAGGCGTTCCGGGCTCGCTACGGTCAGGTGATTCTGGAGCGGTACGGCATGACGGAGACGCTCATGAACGTGAGCAACCCGTATCACGGCGAGCGGCGGGCAGGCACGGTGGGGTTCCCGCTGCCCATGACGGCGGTGCGCCTCGTGAACGAGGCGGGCGAGGACGTGCCCGACGGCACGAGCGGCGAGTTGCTGGTGCGCGGCCCCCACGTGTGCGCCGGCTACTGGCGCCGTCCCGAGGCCACGGCGGCGGCGTTTCAGGGCGGCTGGTTCCGCACCGGTGATGTGGGGGTACGCGCGGCCGACGGCTACATCACGCTCGAAGGGCGGCGCAGTGACCTCATCATTTCGGGCGGCTTCAACATCTATCCGCGCGAGATCGAGGAGCTGCTGACCGAGCTGCCGGGGGTGCGTGAAGCGGCCGTGGTCGGCGTGAAGGACGCGGTGCGCGGCGAGGTGCCGGTGGCGTATCTCGTGTGCGACGACACCGTGGCAGTCGACCGCCTTGCCAGCACGCTGCGGGCGCAGATCGCGTCGTTCAAGGTGCCGCGCGCCTTCGTGCGCGTGGACGGGCTGCCGCGCACGGCGCTGGGCAAAGTGCAGCGGCACCTGCTGCCGCCGTGGACGCTGTCGTCGGCCGCGACGGACGCATGACGCCTCAGCGTGACGCGGGAACCGCGCCGTGCTGAGCCCCGCGGCGCTGTCGCTGCTGGCGTTGCTCGTGGTGGTGGCCACGAGCCTCACCACGCGCCTCAACGTGGGTGTGCTGTCGGTGGCGCTGGCGTGGGCGGTGGGCGTGTTCGCGGCGGGGTGGAAGGTGGAGCAGGTGATGGCCGCCTTCCCGTCGTCGCTGTTCCTCACGCTGGTGGGGGTCACGCTGCTCTTCGGGGTGGCGCAGGCCAACGGCACCATGGCCGCCATCACTCAGGCGGGTGTACGGCGGCTGCGCGGACAGACGGCGCGGCTGCCGCTGCTGCTCTTCCTGCTGGCCTTCACGATCAGTACCAGCGGGCCGGGGTCGATTGCCACGGTGGCGCTGCTCGCGCCGCTCGCGATGGGGCTCGCGCATCGGGCCGGCATGCCGATGTTCCTGACGGCGCTCATGGTGGGCAACGGCGCCAACGCCGGCAATCTGTCGCCCATCAGCGCCATCGGCGCGCTGGTCCTGTCGCTCATGGACAAGGCGGGGCTCCCCGGGCATGCGTTCGCGGTATGGAGCGCCAACTTCGCCGCGCACGCGCTGGTGGCGCTGGCGGCGTGGGCGCTCTTCGGCGGGCCGGCGCTGCGGAAGGCGCCGCGCGCCGAGTTGGGCATCGACGGGGCGACGTTCACGCGCCGGCATGCCTGGACACTCGCCGTGGGCGTGTGCTGGATGCTCGGGGTGCTGGTGTTCAAGGCCAACCCCGGGCTCACCGCCTTCGTCGGCGCGGCCGTGCTGGTGCTGGCGGGGCTGGGCGACGACAGCGCGATGCTCAAGCAGGTGCCGTGGCCGGTGATCGTGATGGTGTGCGGCGTGAGCGTACTGGTGGGCGTACTCGAGAAGACCGGCGGCATGGACCTCTTCACCACCTTGCTCGCGAAGCTGGCCACACCGGCCACGGTGAACGGCGTGATCGCCGGCGTGACCGGGCTGCTGTCGACGTACAGTTCGACGTCGGGAGTGGTGTATCCGGCGTTCCTCCCCGCCGTGGCGGGGCTGGTGGAGAAGCTCGGCGGGGGGAACCCGCTGGAGATTGCGCTCAGCATCAATGTGGGCGCGGCGATGGTCGACGTGTCGCCGCTGTCCACGCTGGGCAGCCTGTGCATTGCGGCCGTGCCGGCGGGGGTGGACATGAAGCGGCTGTTTCGCCAGCTGCTGCTCTGGGGCTTCGCCATGGCGCTGGTGGCGGCCGTGTTCTGCCAGCTGTTCATCGGGTTCTTCGCGCGATAACCCGCCACGCCCACCCGACATCGGGTGGTTCGCCCGGCCGCCGTCCCCCTCCTGCGTTTGTCAGCCCGACCCGTAGCTTCTCCGCATGGCTGCTACCGACAAACTGCATCGCTGGCTCGACCTGCTCGCGGCCCTCCTGCGCCGCCGCTATCCCGCCAGGTTTTCCGACCTGCGCCGTGATGTGCCGGGGTATGACCTCGACGGCGTGAAGGAAGAGAGCATCCTCCGCATGTTCGAGCGGGACAAGGACGAGCTGCGCGAGTTGGGCGTGGCCATCGAGACGATGCCGCCCGATCCGGAGGGCGTGGTCGCCTACCGCCTCAAGCCGGGCGACTTCTACCTGCCGTTGCTGTCGGTGTGCGAAACGGCGTGGCCGCTGCAGGCGGAGCTGCGCCAGGTGCCCCGCGATGCACCACGCCGCCCGACGGGCATCGGGTTTCAGGAGCTGCCGGTGCTGTCGCTGACCCCCGATGAATGTCTGGCGTTGCGCCGCGCGGCCGCGCGTGTGCGCGGGCTCGGGCATCCGGTGCTGGCGTCCGATGCGGCGAGCGCGTTACGCAAGCTGCAGTTCGATCTCGCGGACTTCTCGGGCGACCTCCCGGCCGCCGCGACGCCCCCCGGTGGGACGTCTGCCGGCGGGACGTCCACGGTCGATGGTGGGGCCTTCGACGTGCTCGGCGACGCCCTTGCCCTGCGCAAGCTGGTCCGCTTCGCATATCACAGCATGGGGCGCGACCAGGTGGGGCTGCGCACTGTCGCACCGTACGGCCTCGTGTTCCTGACCGGGCACTGGTACCTCGTGGCTCGCGATGTCGAAGCCGACGCGCTGCGTCAGTTTCGCGTCAGCCGCATCCGCGAGGCGGCAATGACAAACACGAAGCGCCAGCACCCGGACTACGACATCCCCGCCGACTTCGACCTGTCGCGGCATGCCACCTCCCGCCAGGCGTGGGAGCTGGGTGACGGCGACCTGCTCGAGGTGATCGTCGTGTTCACGGGCACGAGCGGGACGGTCACGCAGGGGCTCGCGCTCGGGGAACCGGTCGACACCGGTGCCAACGCGGACCACGCGGCGGAGACGGCCGCTGCTGTTGGACACCCGCCGGCCACGCCGCGGCGCTTCCGCGTGCGGCGCGCGGACCCCTTCCTGCGCTGGGTGCTGAGCTTTGCCGGCGAGGCGCGCCCGGTGGCCCCGCCGCCCGTGGTGGACGCGTGGCAGCGCCTGCTCGCGGAGACGCGGGCCGCCCATCGGGCCGCGGCAACCCCGGAGGCCACCGCATGACGCGCGCCGATGCTCGGCTGCAGCGATTGCTGCACGCCTTTCCCCTGATGGCCGACGAGCCGCAGCTCACCATGGAGGCGCTGGCCGCGCGCATCGGGACCGACGCCCGAACCCTGCGCGCCGATCTGCTGTCGCTCGAGCGCGATGACGTGCCGGCCGGGTTCATCGAGGCCGTCCAGCTGGAGATCGGCACCGCTGGTACCACCATGCGGTCGGCGCACTTCAAACGCCCGCAGCGGCTCACGCGCCCCGAACTGGTGGCGCTCGAGCTCGGACTCGGGATGCTGGAACAGGAGGTGCCGGTCGACGAGCGGGCGGCGGTGCAGGAGGCGCGTCGCCGGTTGCAGCGGGTGACCGTGCCGATCGTGACCACCGTGGCCGACCCGCGACGCGGACCGGGGGCAGCGGGTACCGGCACACCCGTGCACGTCGAACCGGCCCCGCCTCGTGACCTCAGCGCGCTCGCCACCCTGCACCGCGCGCTGGAGCGGGGGGTGGTGGTGACGCTCGACTACCAGCGTCCCGAGGAACCGACCTCCAGCCCTCGGCGTGTGCGTCCCTATGCCCTGGTCCGGGCCCACGCCAACGTGTACATCGTGGGGCACTGCGAGCGGGCCGGCGCGCTGCGCGTGTTCCGGCTTGACCGGGTCACCGAGGCCACCCTCACCGACGACACGTTCCTCGTGCCGGCGGATTTCCGGGTGGAGCAGGTGCTGCAGCAGGGCCGGGTTTTCCAGCAGGACGAGGACCTGGTGCCGACGTTGCACATTCGGTATTCGCCGCGGGTGGCCCGCTGGATCGCCGAACGGGAGGGCGTGGCCTGCGACGCCGATGGGGGCCTCGAGGTGGCGTATCCGCTGGCTGACGAAGGATGGGCGGTGCGGCACGTGCTGCAGTACGGTCCCGACGCCGTGATCGTCTCGCCGGAGGCGGTGCGCGCGCGCGTCTTGGCGTTGCTCGACGCGTTGGGCGATGGCTGACGTCCCCACTCCCCGCGCGTT
Organism: Gemmatimonadota bacterium; assembly: GCA_021299375.1. Classification (GTDB taxonomy): domain Bacteria; phylum Gemmatimonadota; class Gemmatimonadetes; order Gemmatimonadales; family Gemmatimonadaceae; genus Gemmatimonas. Next base: position 33,359 of record JAJTGR010000004.1, on the reverse strand, counting down.
GCGCGGGTGGCGGGCGTGGGGAGTGGCCCGCCGGCTGGCGGGCGGCGTACGTGAGCCCGCATTCCGGGCGCTTGTGCAGCAGGTGGATGGCGGACCGCTGCACGCCGGTCCGTCGCCTCTGCTGTTGCCCGATGGGGAGGCGGCCTTCACGCGCATGCGGGCGGCCATCGCCGGGGCGCGCGACGAGGTCCTGCTGGAGACATACATCCTGCGCGACGACCGGCTCGGGCACACGATGCAGACAACGCTCATGGAGGCGGCGCGGCGTGGGGTACGGGTGTCGGTGCTGGCCGATGCGCTCGGGTCGTTTCGTACCGCCGACCGCTTCTGGGTCACGCTGGAGGCGGCCGGCGTGCAGGTCCGGCACTTCCACCGGTTCTGGTACCATCCCTTCGACGCCGTGCGGCGCGACCACCGCAAGCTGCTGGTGATCGACCGGGCGATCGCGTTCACCGGCGGCATGAACATCGGCAATGAGTACGGGTCGAATCCGACGGTGCAGGCGGAGGCGTGGCGCGATTCGTTCGTGGAAACCGCCGGCTCGGTGGCGCGGGAACTGGCGGCCGTGTTCGCCGAGGGGTGGGATCGCGCCGGTGGCGCCGCGTTGCCGGGGCTGGCGTACGTGAGCTGGAACGAGCGTGTCGCCCCGGCACCCGACGTGGCGCGCCCGCCCCGCGCGCGGGCGTTGCAGGAGCGTCTGCAGTGGCAACTCCAGGCTCGGCGTGCCCGCCGCGAGGATCGTCGCCGCGGGCGGCGGGTGCGGCGGCAGGCGGAGCTCGCCGGCGATGACGTGCCGGCGGTGCTGGTGATGGACCCGCGTCCCGGGCGTGGGCAGCGCGAGATGCTCACCGTGCTTGCCGCGCTGGTGGGCGGTGCCCGCGAGCGGCTCTGGGTCACCACGCCGTACTTCGCGCCACCGTCCCGAGCGCTCGGGCTGCTCACTGCGGCCGCGCAGCGCGGCATCGACGTGCGGTTGCTGCTGCCCGGGGAACGCACCGACGTGCCGATCGCGCGACACGCGGCTCATGGGGCCTATGCCACGCTGCTGGCGCAGGGCGTACGCATCTACGAGTACCAGCGGGCCATGCTGCACGCCAAGACACTGGTGGTGGATGGCTTCGCCAGCGTGATCGGCTCCTCGAACCTCGATTTCCGGTCGTTCTGGCTGAACGCGGAGTGTAACCTGCTGGTGTTCGATGACCGCTTCGGGGCCGAGCTCGAAGCCAGTTTCGTGGCCGATCTGGCGGCGAGTACCGAGATCACGCGCGACCGGTGGCGGCAGCGCCCGGTGGGGCATCGCGTGGGGGACATCGTTGCCCGCGCCATGCGCTGGGCCTTGTAGGCCGGCGGTCACGCACGGCCGCCGTCTCCTTGTCGGCCGGTACCGCACCTCGATGTGCGGGATTCCCTGACGGGAGGGGCAGGAGTCCCCGATGGAGCGGAGGCAGTTCCGATGCGACCCTTTCTCCTGTGTCGCGAGGTGCGCGAGCCCTGTTCCTGATCTCGGAACCGGCGTACCGTCGCGGCCGGAGACCGGCACTCGTCGCCCGGAGCCTGTTCCATGAACGCCACCATCATCATACCCGAGCCCACCTCGATTCCATCACCAGTGCCTTCAGGCGGGCCCGTGCTCATGGCCTGCGATGGCTCGGCGGGGTCGTGCGACGCCCTCTTCAACGCCGCGCGGCTGGCGTCGGCCGCCCTCGGTGGCGCTCTCGAGGTGATTGGCGTCTGTGAGCCGATGCCTGGCGTATCGGCCGGCATGGATGTGCTTCCCGTCCCGGCGGATCTCGACGAATCACGCCGGGCCACCATGCTCGACGACCTCCGGCGCGCGGTGCAGATCGCCGCTGCCGGTGATCCGTCGTGGCCCATCACGGTCGTGCTCGGATCCCCACCGCGTACGCTGGCGCGCGAGGCCCAGCGCCGTCAGGCGTCACTGCTGGTCATGGGCATCGGCCGGCACAATCCGCTCGACCGCCTGTTCGGCACCGAGACCACGCTCGCCACGCTGCGGGAATCGCGGGTGCCGGTGCTGGCGGTCGGCTCCGGTTTCCCGGCCCTGCCGATGCACGCCGTGGTGGGGCTCGACTTCAGTGCCGCCAGCGTGAAGGCCGCGCACCTGGCCCTCCAGCTGCTGGGCCCCGGTGGACGGCTCACGCTGGTGCACGTGCGACCGCGCTTCGAGCACCCGTCCACCGACTGGCAGGCCTGGGATGCCGACTACAGCAGGACGCTGCCTCCGCTCTTCGAGCAGCTGCGGGCGGATCTCCAGTCGGACAAGGGGATCATCATCGAGACCGTCACCGTTCGCGGCGACCCGGCGCCGACGCTGCTGTCGTATGCGCAGCAGGCCAACGCGGATCTCATAGCCGTCGGCACCCAGCGCCACCGTTTCGTGGAGCGGCTGGTGGTGGGCTCGGTGGCCACGCGGGTGCTGCGCACGGCGCGGGTGGGGGTGCTGGCGGTGCCGGGAGAGGTGGGGGCGAGCTGACCGCGGCAACGCTACCGGCGGAATTGCCAACGGCGCAATCGCCAACGGCGGAATCGCTACCGGCGGAATCGCTACCGGCGGAATCGCCAACGGCGGAATCGCTACCGGCGGAGTCACTAACGGCGGAATCACTAACGGCGATACCGAGAACGGCGTCATGAAAACGACGTGATCGATGGGCGGGGGCCTGCGGGGTTCCGATGACCGATTACGTCGTTTCCATGACGCTGTTGTTGGTGCCGCCGTTATTGGTGCCGCCGTTCGCCGTTGCCGTCAGAAAAGGCGAAGGCTGATATACCGCCGCGGATTCTTCCGCAGATCCGCCACCAGCGCCCGGAGCTCCCGCACCAGCGTGTCGCTCTGCTGGTAGAGCGCGGGATCGTTGATCAGCAGCCCCACCGAGCCCTCGCGGCCGTTGGCCTTGGCGAACACCGAGTCGGCGCGCGCGACCGCGCGCGAGAGGTTGGTCTCGGTGCGGTCGAGTCGCTCGGTGATCTCCCGCAGGTGGGTGGCGGCGGTAACGAGTTCGCGGGCGGCGGTCTGCGAGTTGCTCACGATCGTCTGCAGCTCACCGCGGCTGGTGGCCGAGTCCACGCGACCGGCAAATCCATTGAGGCGCTCGGCGGTGCTGTTGATCGTGGCGATGCCGGTACGCACGTCGGCGCTGATGTTGTCGAGGTTCTTCGACTGCACTCTCACCGTGCGCGCCAGCTCGGTCGACAGATCGGCCACGTTGCGGATGGACGCGCGCAGCTCTTTCGCGGCGGCATCGTCGAACGCGGTCTGGAAGCGGTCGGCCACGGTGGCGACATCGTTGGCCAGACGTCCGGCCACCGTGGTGAGCTGGGCGATGTCGGGGAGCATGGCACCGGCCACGGTATCCCCTGTGGTGCGCGCCTCGGCGATCGCGGCCCGGATCTGCCGGTCGGGGGGAACGCCCTCGGGGTCGGTGATCGTCACCTGCCATTCACCAAAGAGGCTCGAGGCCGTGAGCAGCACCACCGGATCGCGGGGCAGCAGCGCGTCCTTCTCGAGCCCCAGCGTCAGCACCACCCACCCCGGCTCGCCCAGCGCGATCGACTCCACGCGCCCCGAGCGCACACCGCGGATGACCACGGGGTTGCCGAGCGCCACCCCGCCCACATCGCGGGTGCGCGCCACGAGGCGCCGTGTGCGCCCGGCGAGATCGGCCTGCTTCAGCCACAGCACACTGCCCACGAGGACCACCGTCACCACCAGCACGGTGAGCCCGACGACGAAGTCACTGCGGCGTTTGGAGGTGGTCATCGAGCGGGTCCCATGGCGAGTGCAGCCATTGTGGAGGCTAGCGGATGGTGCGGTTGGTGAGCCAGACCAGCGCCCAGAAGGCATCGAGCACGAGGATCATCACTGCCGAGATGACCACGGCCCGTGTGGCACTCCGCCCCACGCCCTGCGCACCGCCCATGGTGGTGAGCCCGGCGCGGCAGCCGATGAGCGCGACGGCCGCGCCGAAGCTGGCCGACTTCACGAGCCCGTAGCGCACGTCGAACGCCTGGAAGAACATCCGCACCCCCTTGAGAAATTGTGGCGTGGAGATGTCCAGCAGCGCCAGCGATGCGAGCCACCCCGAGAGCAGCCCCACCAGCATCGCCACTCCCACCACCACCGGGAACATGAGCGCCGACGCAAGTACCCGCGGCACCACCAGGTGGCTCATCGGGTCGAAAGTGAGCGTCTCCAGGGCGTCGATCTGCTCGGTGACGCGCATCGTGCCCAGCTCGGCGGCGATGTTGGCGCCCACGCGTCCTGCCAAGGCGAGGCCCGTGAGCACGGGCGCAAGTTCGAGGGTCACCGTTTTCTGCACCAGCGTTCCCACGAAATACGGCGGCACGAGATCGCCCACGCTGTAGCTCGCCAGCAGCGCGAGCACGATGCCGGTGAAGAGCGCGATGAAGATGCCGATGGGCAGCGACTCCACGCCAAGGATGCGCGCGTGAGTGGAGAACTCGGGAACCCACTCCCCGGTGGCGCGCATGGCGCGCGCGACGTCGGCCACGAAGCGTGCCCCCGTACCCACCGGCTCGATGGCGCGCCGTGCGCGGCGGCCGATAGCGCTGACCTGGGCGATGCCCGGCGGTGAGGTCGTGGTCGGCTCGCTCATGGCCAGCCGATCCAGAGGCCGATGACGCTGCCGGCCGTGAGGATCAGCAGGCCGGAGGCCGCGTGCCGGCGGTAGCGCGGCGCCCCGATGGTGAGCACGAGCACGAGCTTGAGCAAGGTATTCGAGAGCACGCCGATGCCCATGGCGGCGGCAGCCACCGCGACGCGCGTCGCATCGGCACCGTAGCGCGTCATCGAGACCGTCAGCGCATCCACGTCGGTCAGGCCCAGCAGCGTGGCCGAGACCAGCACGCCCGTGTTTCCGGCATTGCTCTGCACCCACGCAATGATGAACAGCACGAGCTGAAAGGCAACCGCCATCTGGAGCGAGGCCCGCAGTCCGAGCGGGCTCTGGCCGAGCGCGCCGGAAACTCCATCGGAGCGGGCGACGCCGGCCTGCCGACGCCGCTCGCGCCAGAGCACCCCGGCGATGACGGACGCCCCCGCTACGAACGCCGGCGCCAGCACCGGGAGCGCGGCAAGGCCAACGGCAGGCTGCAGCACGGTGGACACGATGAGCACACGCGGCACGAGCACCGTGCACGCCGCCACCACGCCCAGCGCGAGCGATTCGGCGAGCGGTTCGGCCTGCGCGACGTCATCGCGGCTGCGGCGGCTGAAGGTGAGGGTGACGGCGGTGGAGGAGACCACACCGCCCAGCAGGCCGGTCACGCCGAGGCCGCGCGTCTCGCCGATGGCGCGCCGGGCGATGTAGCCTGCGAAGTTGAGCCCCGAGAAGAGCAGCACCACGATCCACAACGACCGCGGCCGGAAGGCCTCGTAGGGGCCGATGGCGCGATCGGGGAGTAACGGCAGGATGACCAGCGCCAGCACCGCAAACTGCAGCGCGGCACGCATCTCGGTGGCATCCACTCTCTGCAAGGCGCGCTGCAGCTTGGACTTCTCGGCCAGCAGCACGAGCACCACGGCCGCCGCCGCGCTGGCGATGGTGCGGTTGCCGAGGCCCGCGGTGGCGCCGAGGGCGACCACGAGAATGGCGACGACCTCGGTGGTGCTGTCCGCGGTGGTGCCGGGGCGCTGCATGGCGGTGAAGAACGCCACGATCGGGAACAGGACCCCGCCCGCCACCAGTACGGTGGCGAGCACGGGCTGGTCGAGCCGGAAAAACCACCCGGCGAACCCGCCGATGGCACCCAGCAGCGCGAAGGTGCGGGCACCGGCGAATCGGCCGTCGGGACCCTCGCAGTGGCCCGACCATTCACGCTCGACGCCGACCGCCAACCCGACCAGGGCGGCGACCAGCAGATCGGAGGCGAGGACAAGGTCGAGCATCACGGCTCCATCCTAGCGTCCGCGACGGGATACGCGAGGGGGAAAACCTCACGTCGGCCTGTGCGCGCCACATGGCTATCCTTTCATCCGGATGCATGAATATATTACGGCGATGACCGCGCCCCGTCTTGCCATCCACGATCATATGGTCGAGCTCGCCGACACCACCCGGTGCCGGCTGCTCGCGGCGTTGGAGCGGCAGGAGCTCACCGTGGGCGAACTCGCGTCGGCCCTGCAGCTTCCCCAGAGTACCGTGAGCCGGCACCTGCGGATCCTCGCCGACCAGGCGTGGATCTCGTCGCGGGCGGAGGGGGCCAGCCGGTGGTATCGCCGCCACCCGCTGCTCGACACCGACATGCTGGGCCTCTGGGAGTTGGTGCGGTCGGCCATGGCCACGAGCCCTGGTGTGCTGCAGGACGCCGCGCGCATCGATGCGGTGGTGGCGGCGCGGCGAACGGGGACGCAGGCGTTCTTCGCCACCGCCAGTGCGGCGTGGGATGCGCTGCGCACGGAGATGTTCGGCGCGCGGGCCGACCTTGCGGCGGCGCTGGCGCTGCTCGACCCCGCCCTGGTGGTGGGCGACCTGGGGTGTGGCACGGGGGTGCTCTCCGCCGCTCTCGCGCCGCATGTGGCACAGGTGCACGCCGTGGATGCGTCGTCGGCCATGCTGGCAGCGGCGTCGGGTCGTCTGGCGGCGTTCGGCAACGTCACGGTCACCGAAGGCGCGCTCGAGGCGCTGCCGCTCCCCGACGCCTCCCTCGACGTGGCCGTGCTCATGCTGGTGCTGCACCACGTGGCCGACCCGGTGCGGGCGCTGCGCGAGGTGCACCGCGTGCTGCGCCCGGCCGGTCGCCTGCTCGTCACCGACATGCGGCCGCACACCCACGAACGCTATCGCGAAACCATGGGTCATGTCTGGCTCGGCTTTGCGCCCGAGGCGCTCGGCACGTGGCTGCGCGAGGCCGGGTTCGAGGGCATGCATTACGTGCCGCTCCCCGTGGACCCGGCGGCGACCGGGCCCGCGTTGTTCAGCTGTACCGCGACGATGGTGCCGATGCCGGCGTTGGTCGTCGCCTAGCCGTCGCTGTTTTCCGTTTCGTCTTCTCACTTCATCCCGGACTCTCTGGCTATGGCCACTGCTGTCATGACCGAACATGGTGTCGCCAACCTGGCGACGCTCGACCGCCCCGCCTTTGCCGTGCGCGACCTCGCGCTCGCCGAGTGGGGGCGCAAGGAAATCCGCCTGGCCGAGCAGGAGATGCCGGGGCTGATGGCGCTGCGCGCGGAGTACGCGGGCAAGGCGCCGCTCACGGGCGCGAAGATCATGGGCTCGCTGCACATGACCGTGCAGACGGCCGTGCTCATCGAGACGCTCGTGGCGCTGGGCGCCGACGTGCGCTGGGTGTCGTGCAATATCTTCTCCACGCAGGATCACGCCGCTGCGGCGGTGGCGGTGGGCCCCAACGGCACGCCGGAGAACCCGCGCGGCACGCCGGTGTTCGCCTGGAAGGGCGAGACGCTCGAGGAGTACTGGTGGTGCACCGAGCAAGCGCTCAGGTGGCCCGACGGCACGGGCCCGAACCTGCTGCTGGACGACGGTGGTGACGCCACGCTGCTCGTGCACCGCGGTGCCGAATACGAGCAGACGGGGGCGGTGCCGGGCTTCGACAGCGACAACGAGCCCGAGGAGTGGGGGGTGATTCTCGATTTGCTGCGCGCCGAGCAGGCCAAGCACCCCGGCCGCTGGACGAAGGTGCTGGCGGGCATCCGCGGTGTGTCGGAGGAGACCACCACGGGTGTGCATCGCCTCTACGAGATGGAGCGCGCCGGTACGCTGGGCTTCCCGGCCATCAACGTGAACGACGCCGTGACCAAGTCGAAGTTCGACAACCTGTACGGCTGCCGGCACTCGGTGGTGGACGGCCTCAATCGCGCCACCGACGTGATGCTGGCCGGCAAGATCGTGGTGGTGCTTGGCTACGGCGACGTGGGCAAGGGGTGCGCGCAGGCGCTCAAGGGGCAGGGCGCGCGTGTGGTGGTGACCGAGATCGATCCCATCTGCGCGCTGCAGGCGGCGCTCGAGGGCTACCAGGTCACGACGCTCGAGGACATCGTCGAGCAGGCGGACATCTTCGTGAGTGCGACGGGCAACAAGAACGTCATCACCGTCGAGCACATGAGCCGCATGAAGGACAAGGCCATCGTGAGCAACATCGGCCACTTCGACAACGAGATCGACATGGCTGGTCTCAAGAAGGTCGAGGGGATGAAGCGCATCAACATCAAGCCGCAGTACGACGAGTTCGTGCTGCCGAACGGGCGCTCCATTCTCATTCTGGCCGAGGGTCGCCTCATGAACCTCGGCTGCGCCACGGGCCACCCGAGCTTCGTGATGAGTGCGAGCTTCAGTAATCAGGTGCTGGCGCAGCTCGAGCTGCACGCGAACGCCGAGCGCTACGAGCGCAAGGTCTACACGCTGCCGAAGCATCTCGACGAGAAGGTGGCGCGGCTGCACCTCGACAAGCTGGGGGTGAAGCTCACGCAGCTCACGCCCGATCAGGCGGCGTACATCGGCGTGGATGTGCACGGGCCGTACAAGGCGGGGCACTACAAGTACTGAGCAGGCGCCTGCCGCTTGTCAGGACTCCGGCCTCGCTGTGAGGCAGCTATCGAGGTCGGAGTCCGGATGGGAGGGGTGGGCGGCCAACGACCATCGCGCGTTCCTGTGATTGGCGGGGACTCGACGCGCAGGTACACTGGAAGAATTGCGCGCGCACTGTGAAGCACCGTCCGACGTCGGAGGTCCGATGGCTGGGTCCGCAAGACGGACGGGTACGGCGCTCAGCGCCGGTCGAAGCGTTGGCTGGGGCTCACGCGCAATGGGCTGACCACCACGAGTCCATCGAAGTCCTGTCCGTGCTGCCGATCTTCGGTGAGCAGCGTGCGACAGCCGAGGGGCTGTACACTGGCCACGATGCGCGCGTCCCACCACGAGAGCTGATGGCGGGGCTCGACAAACCAGGCACGCTCGAGGATGGTGGGGGAGCTCTCGATGGGTGACCACGGCAGGAGCGCTCGGACTTCCCGCTGCGCCTCGGTTGCCGACAGTCCGGGGCGCAGTTTGCGCGCGCCGGTCACGTAGAACTCCTGCAGCATCTGCACACTGTCGAGGGTGACGGTCACGTTCTTCATGACATGAATCTCGTGGAACACGAAGTTCGTGTCACTGTTCACGCAGAGCGGTCACCGCGAGGGGCAGCCCGCTGATGGGCCGAGGCCAACGCCTTGCCCACAATCAGCGCGCCCACGTACAGCGCCAGCGATGAACGCGCTCACCGATGGTATCGAGGACGCGCCGGATTCTGACGCGCCCTCCGGCATTGCGGCGCGAACGACAATGGGCCGCCCTCGCACATCACCCGCCACGTCCGTGTCCCACCGGTGCCTTGCACTCCCTGCAGCAGTCCTGGCCAACACGGCCGCGTGTCGTCATGCGCCAGCGTCGGTGGGCATGCGCCTGTCAGGTGCACCCATTCACGTCACCACCCACTGACCATCGCGGCGCGCGTCCGTGCACACGCGATGCGCGCACAGGGCGTACAGCGACCGCAGCGCGCCTGCCTGTGCGGACCGCGTGCCCCCGTGGTGCCCGCACGTCGCGGCGGCGGCCGTCGTGCCGAGACGGCCGCCGTCACCCGCTCACGGCGAATCCCGCGAGATCGACGTCTGACCCGGTCCTCCGGGATCGCCGCCCACGCGGGGGCGGTTGTGCGTGAGCGGCACGGGGTACCCGAACTGCCACTGGCTGTTCTTGCGCTGCTCCGTGGTGGTGGCGCTGATGTTGGCCAGCAGCGGCAGCAGCTCGCGCTGTTGTGGCTGAACGATCGGTTGTACGATGTCCACCTGCTCCCAGAACAGCGGCCAGTACCGTTTCGTGGTGGCCTGCACACTGTCGAGCGCGGCCTTGCCGGCCACCCCGTCCTTCTGCTCGGCGAGGAAGCGTGCCAGCGGCAGGTACAGGTCGCGCACCCTGGCCGAGTATACGCTGTCGGCCTTGAGCAGGGCGCCGATCTGCTCCTTCGTGAGGAACAGCGAGTCGCTCTCGGCCAGCAGCAGCCGGTGCAGGTTGGAGGTGCGGCTCAGGTACAGCGCGGCAATGCTGTCGGCGCCGCGCCGCGTCCAGGTGACGCGCTTCGTGTCCTTGTCACGCTGCTTCACCGGCTCGAGGGCGCGGCGCAACGTCTGCAGGTCGTAGGGCACCGACAGGTCCATCTGCACGTCGACGACCACGCGGAACGGGATGCGCGAGAGGGTGCGGAAGGCGCGCGTGTCGCCGAAGCGGGGGTTCACGTCGTAGCGGAAGCGCTGCGCGGCGGCGTCGAAGCCGCGGGGCAGCAGCAGCACCGGGTCAGGCATGGCCTGCGAGCCCCAACCGCGCAGGCCACTTTCGCCATGCAGCAGCTGGTCGAGGCCGGCGAGCGGATTCTCGAACACCACGTTGAGCTGCGTACGGCGGCCGCGAATACGCCCCACGTTCGGCTGCAGCATGAGGTTCATCTGCTGCGTCCACGGGCCGCGGCAGCTCATGCGTCCCGCCACTATGCCGCCTTGTGCTTCGAGGCAGCGCCGCACGTTGCCCGGCGCCGACGCGAGCAGGGCCTGCATCTGTGTGCGCAGCGCCGCGTCGGGCTCCGTGGCCGCACTGGGCACGAATGCCCGATCGTTGGGGCGTCCATCGCCATCGAGGTCCCCGCGCACGAGTGGCGTGAAGGGGGTGCCCGACTGCAGGCGCGTGAACAGCGTGAGCGTGCCCACCTTGGGAATGCCGATGCCGGCCTGGGCCACGAGCGCATGCCGCGCGTCGTTCATCCCGGAGGCCCACTCCTTGGTGAACGGGTCGCCGAAGTTGCCGCCGTCGGCGCCGCGGAACTGCTGGCGTACCTGCTGGATGGTGTAGCCCAGCGAGAACATCAGCGGCGGCGGACCGCGGCGGCCGCGAAAGAGATCGGGCTGCAGCGTGGTGGTGAGCTGGGTGCCATAGCCGCGCAGGTCGCTCGTGCGCAACGCCACGCGGCCGAAGTCAGCGCGGCGGCGCGAGTCACGCGCCGTCACCGCACCCGAGGCGACATCGATGGAGGCAGGGCTCACGAACATGGGCCGGTTGCCCTCGCCGGCGAGGACGAATCGCGAGGCGCCGCTGAAGTTCGCGTCGAGGGTACTGGGCTGCGACAGGTCGTACGAGGCGAGGCCGTCCACCTTGAGCATCCACCCCTTGGTGGATGTGGCCCATCCGAGCGACGCGCGCCAGCTGCGCGGCACGTCGAACGAGGGATCGACGAGGGTCACGCTGGGCGCACGTTCAGCGAGCGCGCCCGAACCGTCGGCGCAGGCGGCGGGTATGACGGCGGCGCCATTGGCATACGCGGTCCAGTCGGGCACCGGCACGGCGCTCCCCACGCATGCCAGGGCGAGGGTGCCACCGGGGAGCCCGGCATTCACCATGGCGTCGGCCAGCGTCCCGGGGCGATACAGGTCGCGGAACTCCCCGATGCCGCCACGGATGATGCCCATGGTGTTGCGGTACCACGAGCCGGTGTTGGTGACCATCTGCCCGTTGTCGTTCTCGCGTGAGCGCGAGTAGGTGTACGAGAAGCCCACCCGCGGAGACACATGCAGCGCGCGTGGAGACACGCCGGATCGCACCCCGAGCGCCTGCTCGAGGGTGGCGTTCGCCGGTGGCGCGTCGCCGAAGGCGTTGCCCTCGAGGCGAGCGCCCGAGATCACACTCAGCCAGCGCGACGGATTCCACTGGTGCGAGAAGGCCAGCGCGCCGTTGAAGCTGGTGGCCTGGCGCACCGGCTGGGTGATGGTGCGCGTGTAGGCGGCGGGGCGGTTGGCCTGGAGGTCGGCGATCGACATGAACGTGTACGCGCCCAGCGCATTGGGCTGCCCCTGCTGCGTGAGCCCGTCGGCGCGGCCCCACACCGAGGTCTTGAAGCGATGGGTGCGGCCGCGTGCGTTCCACACCATCTCGTTGGCGCCTTCGAGGGTCCAACGGGTGTCGTCGGTGTCGAGGAACGGATTGCCGCCGAGCTGCAGCGGTACCACGTCGCTGGTGGCCGCGTCCGACGACGAGCGCGCCAGCACCGTGGCGCCGGGGAGCAACCGATACGGCGTGACCTGCTCGCGCACCCGGCTGGCGGCAAGACGGTTCTCCATGAGCGTGGTGTAGCCGGCGCCCACATACTGACTGTGCACGAACTGCACACCCATGGTCTGCTGTGACTGCCGGCCGCCGGCGCTGGGTGAGGTGAGCGGGCCGAAGCCGAGTGCGCCCTCGTTACTGTTGGCGACGTAGCTGGTGAGGGTGAGCGTGCGCAGCGTGTCGCGCACGTCGTCGAGGCGGCCGAGCCAGGTGATGTTCTGCTGCACGCGTTGGGTGGGAATGCCGCCACCCGCGAGCGGCAGGCCGATGCCGGCGGCCACGGTCTGGGCGCGTTGTGCGGAGTCGGGGGAGAGGCCGGCGCGCCGGAGTGCACCGGCGTTGCTGCTGAGCAGTGTGGCCGGATCACTCACCGTGCGGCCGGCATCGAGCGCCACGTTGTAGGTGAGGGCCCGCCGAATGGCCTCGCCGTCGGCGCCAACGCTGGCTCGGAAGCCGCCGGTGGTGAGTCCCAGGGAGCGTCCGACGGCATCGGTGGCCTGCAGCTGCGGCGCGTTGAGCGTGAGGTAGCTGTTGCGATTCTGATAGTTGCGATCGCCGGCGCCGAGGCGGACATCGATGTTGGCGCCGGCAAAACCACCACGCGTGGCATCGAAGGTGGCACCGCTCACACGCACGTCGGCGCGGGCGGCACGCGGCAGCGAGCCACCGGGCAGCGCCATGCCATTGAGTGTGGTGAGATTGGACGACGCCGGCGCGCCGAGGATGCTCGGCCCGCTGGGCGTCATGGTCACCCCGGGCATGGTGCCGGCTATGGCGTTCAGGTTGCCCGCCGCATTGGGGCTCACGCGCCCCTGCACGCCCTGATCGTACGTCTCGGAGGCGCCCACCTCGCGCTGAAACGCGCTCGCCACCTGGGCCTCGGCGCGCACGGCGCGATTGGCCCGGATGTTCACCGCGGCCAGTACGGCCGCCATGTCGCGTGCCATGGTGAAGTCGGCCACGAGCTCCCGCTCGGTGCCCACGCGTTCCACGCGGCGGCGGGCCGAGCGAAAGCCGAGTGCCGAGACGCTCACGAGGTAGTCGCCGGTGCCGGGATCGAAGCGGCTGCTGTAGCGGCCGGCCGAGTCGGTGGTGGTCTGCTGCACGAGGCGGTCGGGGCCGCGGGTGATGCTGACCACGACGCCCACGAGGGCGCGGGCCGAGTCGTCGAGAACACGGCCACGGACGACCTCGGCATTCTGGGCGCCGAGCGGCATGGCGACGGTCAGGGCCAGGGCCAGCCACCGGGAAGGCAAGGGGTGAAGGGGCATGTCGCATACGACGTGTCCGGCGGGCAAATGGTTGCATGGGGCACGGTGCGTGGCAGAGCGACGCATTGACGGCTGACGGCCGGTGGAGCATGCATTCGCCATGCATAGGTTCCGGATGTCCTCGGTGCGCGCGGGCCGCGCATGGCGCGGGCCCGCCTCGCTCCTCGCGATCGCGACGTGGTGTGCGCCGGTGGTTGGCGGCCACGCGCAGGTCGCGCCGCCGGCATCCCCCCCGGCAGCATCCGCGCCGGCGCCGCTCGTGTTGCCAGGGGACAGCACCGTGCGCGGCAGCAGAATTGCGGCGGGCACGGTGCGCTACGCCCTGACCGCCTACCGTGACGCCGATGAGATCCCGGTGGGGCGACTCGCCGACGAGATCCGCATTGACACGGTGCCGGGCGCCGTGCTGCTGCGACGTGTGCAGCGCCTGCAGCGCGGCACGATGGAGCTGATCGATTCGACGCGCACTGACTTCGCCACTCTGGCGCCGCGCTGGCATCGGTCGCTGCAGGCCACGCGGCGTGCCGTGCTCGAATTCGGCGGGCGCCGCGTGAAGGGTTCGGTCGGGCCCAACGATGTCCCGCCGGTGCCGATCGACACCACGCTGCCGGTACCGGTGTTCGACTCCGGCAACTGGGACCTGCTGGTGCGTGCGCTTCCGCTCGAGAAGGGCTTCACGGCGCGCTTCCCGGTGTACGACCCCGATGCCGGCCTGCGCGAGTACCACGTTGCCGTGACCGGGAGCACCACGGTGCAGGGTGAGGAGGCGTACGTGGTGCTGTTCACGCTCGGCAAGGGGCGCGAGTCGGTGGTGTGGATCGGCAAGCAGTCCCATGACCTGCTGCAGATGGAGACCATGCTGGGGCCAACGGCGCTGTTGCGGCAGGTGCGGGTGCGGTAGGCTTCGACTGCCCCGCGGCGGCCATTAGGTTGTGCGGTGATCCCGTGCTCTTTCCGGCGCCCCTCCTTTCGATCCATGCACGCCGTGACTGTCATTCCCACCCCGTACGAAGACCTGATGCGCCACGTGCGCGACCACGGGGTCTTCAAGGCCGATCGCACCGGCACTGGTACCACGAGCGTCTTCGGTCATCAGCTGCGCTTCGACCTGCAGGCCGGCTTCCCGCTCATCACGACCAAGAAAGTCCATATCACCAGCGTCATTCTCGAACTGCTGTGGTTTCTTCGCGGCGATTCGAACGTGCGCTGGCTGCAGGAGCGCGGGGTGACGATCTGGAATGAGTGGGCGGCGCCAGACGGCGAGTTGGGGCCGGTGTACGGGGTGCAGTGGCGGAGCTGGCCGACGCCCGATGGCGGCCATATCGACCAGATCGCCCAGGTGGTGGAGCAGCTGCGTACCAATCCGGATTCGCGCCGCATGGTCGTAAGCGCGTGGAACGTGGCCGATCTGTCGCGCATGGCATTGATGCCCTGTCACGCCCTCTTCCAGTTCTACGTGGCCCAGGGGCGCCTGAGCTGCCAGCTCTATCAGCGCAGCGCCGACATCTTTCTGGGGGTACCGTTCAACATCGCGAGCTACGCGTTGCTCACGCACATGCTGGCGCAGCAGTGCGACCTCGAGGTCGGTGAGTTCATCTGGACCGGCGGCGACTGTCACCTGTACAGCAACCACGCGGAACAGGTGGAGCTGCAACTCTCGCGCGAGCCGCGTCCGTATCCACGGCTCGTCATCACGCGGCGGCCGGCGTCCATCTTCGAGTACGAGCGGGAGGACTTCGTGTTCGAGGGGTACGACCCGCATCCGGCGATCAAGGCACCGGTGGCCGTATGAATGCGGGCGTTGGCGCATGACGCTGGCGCTGATTGCGGCCGTGGCGCGCAATGGCGCCATTGGCAAGGACAACGCCTTGCTCTGGCGACTGCCCGCCGACCTCCAGCACTTCAGGCGCACCACGGCCGGCGCGCCGGTGGTGATGGGGCGCAAGACGTGGGAGTCGCTGCCGGCAGCGTTCCGGCCGTTGCCGGGACGCCGCAATGTGGTCGTCACGCGTAACGCGGCGTGGGACGCGCCAGGTGCCGACGTGGTCCGCTCGCTCGAGGCGGCCCTCGACCTGCTGCGTGACACCGGCCAGGTGTTCGTGATTGGAGGGGGTGAGCTGTACGCCGAGGCGCTACCCATGGCCGACCTGCTCGTGCTCACGGAAATCGACGCCGACTTCGACGGCGACACCTTCTTTCCCGACTGGGACCGTTCGGCGTTCGAGGAGCTGTCCCGCGTCAGTCAGGTGAGCGACGCCGGCTGGGCGTACCACTTCGTGACCTACCGGCGGCGGGCGCGCGGCGCGGACGGTGGCAGCCACCGCGCGCCGCCGCCTCCCGGTGGCCGCCCCTCCGGCGGCGCCTAGCGAACCGGCGCTCGCGCGTCCCCATCGCGCCACGCGTCAGAACGTTCGCCCAATCTCGAACACAAGCCCATCGCCGCGGGTGCCCGGCGTATTGGCGAGCTTGTAGCCTACGATGACGACGGTCTTGCCGCGGTGCCAGTTGAAACCAGGCACGAAGTCTGCGAACTCGTGTTGACCGGCCCACCATTCCCCGAGCAGGGTGATGTCGTGCAACGCGTGGCCGAGCGCGCCGGGGAGTGCGGCGAGCGGTTGCTCGAAGCTGCCCATGAAGTGGGTGGTGGCTTTGCCGAACATGGCGGGCGGACCGTCGCTGACACCGGCCATGAGCCGTGTGCGCAGCACGGGCAACCGGACGCTCGTCTGCAGATAGCTCCACACCCCGAGCCGCTCCCCACGCAGCGGGATGGCGACCATCTGCCCAGCCCCCACCTTGGGTTCCCACGCTGGTGCCTGTGTGGCAAGGCCCGGGATGTCCGCGGCACCCTTCCACCCCACGCCGAGCGTGGCGACGCGCTTGAGCGGTGTGCCGAGGTTGTACGCGGTGATGGCGAGCTCCACGTGCTTCGTCACGCCGTACGTCACGAACTGCGTGGTCTGCCAGAAGCTCGTGTCGCCCCAGGAGCGCACCTGCGACTCGTGGAGTGCAAAGACCCGTCCCTTGGCCGTCTGGTCCACCGAGGGCGCATTGATGACGGTCTGCTGGGCCCCGAGCATGGCGGGAGCGGCCAGAAGCCCCCACGCAAGTGAACCGGAGGCACACCACGACACGGGCGCCAGCCACAGCGCGAGGGAGCGGCGCGCACCGGGGCGCAGGATGCGCTGCACCGAACGGCGCAGCAGACGATGGAGCAGGAGCCAGAGCGGCATGGGACGTCGATATGGGCGTGGACGACTGCACCATGGACGTCACCTGGGGAGACGCGACGAGCCACGGCACGAATGAACGTGCGGTGGTCTCGCGCACTGCAGACCCCCGACGTGCGGGTGGACTCTGCAGGGACACGACCGGAGGCAGCGCCTCGGACTGACGATCGTGTGCTTCGCCGCAACCGCGGCGAACGGCTACTCCCCAACCAAGCGCGGGAAAAGTAGACGGGGCCGGCCGCGACTGTCAACGGGGAGGCGGCTCGCCCGATTCACGGCGTCCGCACGATCACGCCGATCACGATGAAGAAGAGCAGCACCGTGGGCGCCTCGTTGATCCAGCGGCAGGCGGTCTCACTGAGAAAGTAATCCCCGTTCAGGAACCGCTTGCGGGTGTACGACGAAAAGCCGTGATAGCCGAGCAGGAACACGATGGCCCCCAGCTTCATGTGCATCCACGGCATGCGCAGTAGCGACGGGTTGAGCGTCAGCATCCAGGTGCCCAGCCCAAGGGACACGACCATGGCGGGCATCATGATCCCGCGCATGAGCCGCCGCTCCATGACTTCGAGGGTGGCCACCACGGCGGGTTCGTCGCGCTTCTGCACGTGATAGACGAACAGGCGGAAGATGTAGAACAGCCCGGCGTACCACGCGATGACAGCAATGACGTGAAACGCCTTGATCCACAGGTAGGTGTCGGCCATGCGGCCTAATGTATGCCGCGCACCTCGAAGCGGCAGTCACGGCCCCCGTGGGCCTGGCACTCCACCTCCACCACCTCGGCGCGGGGCGTCACGAGTGCACGAGTGAGGTGCTCGAAAGTGCCGGCATAGAAGTCGCACATGGGGCCGGCGGACTCGATGCCGCGGCACATGGCGCAGTCGTGAAAGCTGAGTGTCGTGACCGCGCGGGCACGGACCACGGTGAAGGTGGCGCTTCCGGCAAAGGTCCAGGCGTTGGCCGCCATGGCCCGCAGCAGCAGCGCCAGCCCGACGCGGCGCGGCGCGGCGCGCATGATCCACTGGGCAGGGCGGGGGATGCGGTGGGCGAGCAGGTAGTCGGCGGTGTGTCGCCCTGCCTCACGCAGTACGCGGGTGGCCTGCGGCTCGCCCAGGGCATCCATGACGGTGCGCACCAGCGCCAGTGGCTCCCGTTCGTCCACCATCTCGTGCGGCAGGTGGGCCAGGTCGTAGCCGGTGGCGCGGCGCAGCAGCCGATCGGCTTCGCCTGCTCCCAGCCGGTCTCGCAGCACGTACACGGACTGGATGATGGCGTTGGGGCCGATGCGGGCGATCGGCCCGCCGGTATCGGCCTGCGCGGCCGGGCTAGACGGCGCGGGAGAAGCGCCGGGGACCGTCGGTGGCGCTACGATACGCATCGAGCGGGAAAGCCAGGTTACGGAGGAAGAAGCGGCCGAGCGGTGTGACCGTGATGCGATCAGGTTCGAACTCGATCAACCCGTCGGCGGCAAACTGCTCGTAGCGGTCCACCAGCGCGTCTACATCGCCCACGAACAGGTCGAAAGGGAGCTCGGCGTTGCACATGAGGTGCGCGATGGCGGTGCGGCGCGCCGTGTCGTCGTCGCTCAGCACGTGGCCACGCGCGACCGGCAGGTGCCCGGCGTCGATGGCCCGCTGCCAGTCACCGAGTTCGGGGGCGTTCTGCGCGAACCAGCCGCCCACTTCGGAGATGGAGCTCGTGCCCACGCCCAGCAGGTGCTCACCGCTGCGCGTGGTGTAGCCCATGAAGTTGCGGTGCAGCCGTCCCGCGTCGGCGGCGAGGGCCAGCGGGTCCTCCGGACGGGCAAAGTGATCGATGCCGATCCACCGGTATCCCGCATCGACGAAGCGCGTCACGGCATCACGGAACAGGGCGAACCGCTCCCACGCGATGGGCAGCACCGATTCGTCGATGCGCTTCTGATGGGCACGCATCCACGGCACGTGGGCGTACCCGAAGCAGGCGACCCGGTCTGGGCTGTACGAAAGCGCGCCCTCCACCGTACGGGCGAAGCGATCGGGGGTCTGGTGCGGCAGGCCGTAGATGAGGTCGAGGTTGAGCCCCGAGAATCCCTCCTCGCGCGCCAGCGTGACCGCATCGCGCACAAGCGACACCGGCTGGATACGCCCGATGGCCTCCTGCACCAGCGGATCGAGATCCTGCACGCCGTAGCTGATGCGCGTGAACCCGAGCTGGCGCAGCGTGCGCAGCTGCGACCGCGTCACGAGGCGGGGGTCGGCCTCCACCGACAGCTCCGTGCGGCCGTCGATGTCGAAGGTGCCCAGCAGGAGGTCGTGCAGCCGTTCGATCTGGCCGTCGAGCAGGAAGTTGGGCGTGCCACCGCCCCAGTGCATCTCCACGACGCGCGGCCGCTCGCCCATGGCCCGGGCGAGGAGCTGCAGCTCGGTGCCAAGCCGCGAAAGATACCGCTCGACGATCCCGGTGCGCGTGGTGACGGTGGCGTTGCAACCGCAGTACAGGCACTTGGAGGCGCAAAAGGGGAGGTGCACGTACAGCGCCAGCGGCGCGTCGGTGGCGCCAAGCACCGCGAGGTGACTGGCCCAGGCGTCGGCGTCGAAGGCGCCGTGCCAGTCGGGCACGGCAGGATAGCTGGTGTAGCGCGGCCCCGGGATGTCGTACTTGGCGAGCAGCGCGGGCGTCACATTGGGGACGTGCAGGCTAGCAGGCACGGACGGCTTCCTCCTCCTGTGGCCGCGACGGGGCGTGACCCAGCACCGGCACGCTGCCGGAGAAGTCCACGTCGGCGGCGAACTCGGGGCGCGCCTCGCTCATGGTGCGCAGCTCCTCGCGCGTGAACACCTTGTCCTCGTCGAAGCCGAAGTCCGCGTCGATACCGGTGCCGTTGAACTTGAGGCGCTCGAGGTCGTAGAACTTCTTGTTGATGGTGGTCCTGGCGAAGGCGCGCAGGCAGCCACGCAGGTACTTCCGCTTGAACGGGTCCTTCTGCCACGGGTACGAGAGGAATGCCTTCTTGGCGTAGAAGCGCGCGTAGTTGCGCAGCACGCCCTTGAGCACCTGGTCGCGCGTCATCGCATCGGGCTGGATGATGGGCGTGACGAAGTTGTACTTGGCGTAGTCGCGCACTTCCACGCGCTCCCCCAGCTCCTGGAACAGCTCCGCAAAGGGCCACGGCGTGTACATGTTCCAGTTGGCCATGTCGGGCTGCCAGTCCTGCGAGTACTTGTATGTCTCCTCGATGGTCTCCGGCGTCTCGTTTTCGAGCCCGATGATGAACTGCGCCTCGGCGATCATGCCGGCGTCCTTCAGCATCGTGATGGCGCGCTTGTTCTGCTCGAGCGTCGTCTGCTTGCGGAAGCGGTCCAGCTTGAGCTGGGCGGCGGCCTCGGTGCCGAGCGACACGTGCACGAGCCCTGCCTTGCGGTAGAGCGGCAGCTCCTTCTCGTCGCGCAGGATGTCGGTGACGCGGGTGTTGATGCCCCAGTGCACCGGCAGGTTGCGCTCGATGAGTTCATTGCACAGCGCGATGAACTTCTTCTTGTTGATCGTGGGCTCTTCGTCGGCGAGGATGAAGAAGCCGACCTTGTGCTCCCTCACCAGCACTTCGATCTCGTCGACGAACTTCTTCGGGTCGCGGGTGCGGTACTTGCGCCAGAACTTCCACTGCGAGCAGAAGCGGCAGGTGAACGGACACCCGCGGGCGAAGTTGGGCACGGCCACGCGGCAGTTGAGCGGGATGTAGATGTACTTGTCCCACTCGAGCAGCGACCAGTCGGGGGTGAGGTCGTCGAGGTTGGCGATGGGTGGGCGGGCCGGTGTGGCCACCACCTGGCCATCTTCCACGAACGCGATGCCGCGAATGTCGCGCCGCGTGGCGAGGGCGGTGCCATCACGCAGGTGGTTCATCAGTTCGACGATGATCTCCTCGCCTTCACCGCGGACGATGTAATCAATCCACGGCGCCTCATTGAACACTTGCTGGTACATGAAGGTGGGGTGAATGCCGCCGAGAATGGTGTGGGCGGCCGGATTCACCTCGCGCGCGATCTGGAGGGTGCGCTGCGCCTGGTAGATCATGGGGGTGATGGCCGTGGCCAGCACCGCGTCGGGCTTGAGCTCCGTGAGCCGTTGCCGCAGCGACTCGTCGTCGATGTGGTTGGTCATCGCGTCCACGAAGGTGATGTCCGTGAACCCGGCGTGCTTCAGGGCGCCCCCGATGTAGGCGACCCAGCCCGGCGGCCAGTTGCCGGCGATCTCGGCGCCGCCGGCATGATAATTGGGCTGCACGAACACGAGGCGCATCGGATCTCCCGTTGAGGATGTGGACATGACCTCCACAGGGTGCGCTCGGGGGGGGAATGGTTCAGTCGGTGATCTGCCCGGGGCCTGGTCAGGGATTCGCGGACGGGGGCTGCTTGAGTTCGGCCAATCGCATGTCGATGTCCGCTGGCAGGAGCAGGTTGTCGGCGATGCCGGCGATCTCCTCGGCTTCGCGCCAGCGGGCTTCGAGGTCGGCGAGTTCCCCGTCGAGGGCGCGGCGTTCGTCGGCCTCGTGGAGGGCCATTTCGAGAGCGAGGCGGAGGCCGGGGTCCATCTCGCTGAAGATCATGGGTTGTCCGTCGCGCGCGAGGCGCGACTGACTCGCCTGGTCCAGCAGGCCCTCGGCCGTGCGCACTGTGACGAGCCGCTCGACCGCCTCCGCGACCCCCTTCGTGTTGGCACCCGCGACGTTCACCAGCGGGAGGAGCCGTCCGACATCGGACAGAACGCGCGGCCCGTACAGGTTGGTGTACGTCGACTCGGCGCTCCGCCGATGCGTGAGGCCGACGGCACGCAACATGCGCCCTGTCGGCACCTGGTCCGCGTGGTGCAGCCGCAGGTACCAGTCACCCTGTTCGTCTCGTCGCAGTCGCGAGAGGCCAGCGTTGTAGGCCGTCAGGCGAAGTCGTTGACCATTGTCGAGACGCAGCGGCAGTCGCGGACGGTGGCGCTGATTGAGGAGCCGTGTGACGCTGACCATCTGTACGACCGAATACATCGACATGATACCCAAGAGCTGAGGCACCTGAACGCCGGCGAAGTCCAAACCCAACGCCGTGATCGCCAGACCATTCAGACCCCACATCCATCGGGACTCGCGAGTGAAGCGCTGACTCAGCAACCGCCCATACCGCCACGCCGCGAACTCCGGCAGCAGCGGTTTGCCGATGCGCACGAGCTCCGTACCGTCCTTGAGCTTGGCGAGTCCAATCTGGTCGGTGGCGGCGCGGAGCCTCGTGTCGCGATAGGCGCGCTCCATGGCCTCGATGGCCTCCCACCGAATGTCGAGCGGTGAGAGGTTCCAGCGCACACACCGCGGGCAGATGACCCACAAGCGGCCCTTGGCCCCGTCGAACGCGAGGCGCCGGCCGACGGGAAACGCCTCGAACTGCTGGTTGGCGCCGAGCGCGGAACTGCAGAAGAGGCAGGTGCGGTACATGAGATTTGAGACAGTGGGCGCCGGCGTTCGCCGGCGCGATCACTTGGATAACCGCTGGGATGCCTCGCGGAGGCGACGCTTGGCGGCGTTGAGCGGCTGGGTGATGTCGAAGGGGGCTGAGGCGATGTCGGGGATGCGGTCGAGGGCGGCGAGGTAGTAGTCGCGCCAGGTGTCGAGGATGTGCTGCTCGTGCGCTGCGCTGCCGCCGCGTGCGAGCGTATCGCGGCTGAGGGCAGCCTGGGTGCGCAGGGTCTGCTCGGCCACGCGGGTGAGTTCGTCGAGGGCGGCGAGCGTCACGGCGCGGGAGCCGTCGGCGAGCAGAAGGCCCGTGGTGAGGGCGCAGGCGCCCACATTGCCGAGGGTCGTGGCGCTCACCTGCTCGATGCGATCGAGGTCGGTGTGGTAGAACTGGTCGGTGAAGTGCCAGAGCAGGACGGCGGGGATGTTCGCATTGAGGAACGGCGTGTGGTCGCTGCCGCCCTCGAACGGATTGGCCTTCACCACCCACCCGGTGGCCCGCGCGCGGTCGAGGCAGCGCTGGCGGACGAAGTCGTTGAACCAGTGGGCGCGGATGTCCTTTTCGGCGAGCGGGCGGCCGCCCCACTCGGTGTGCTGGTCCTCGCCGCGCACCCAGACGGCGGAGGGATCGGGCATCTTTTCGATGAGAAACGTGCCGCCGGTGGTGGCGGTGTTCTCGCCCACCATGTCCAGCGACATGCCCCACCTGATGCCGGTGCGGCGGACGCTGTCTTCCTTGATGTAGCGGTCGGTGCTGCGGATCTCGTCGCCCCAGAGGAACGTGAGGGAGCGCTGGGGGGCGGCAATGCCGCGCTGCACCAGATTGGCGGCGACGCGGGCCATCTCGGCCAGGGCACCCACGCCTGACGCGTTGTCGTTGGCGCCGGGCTCCTGCACATGCGCCGAGTAGACGAACCGTTCGGTGGGGCGTGCGGCGCCGCGAATTTCGGCGATGAGGGTGCGCTCGGGACGGCGTTCGAGCAGGGTGCTGATGCGCACGGTGGCCGTGACCGGCCCCGCGCGCATGGCCGCAGCGAGCGAGTCGTGCGAGGCGCGCGACACGAACAGCAGCCACCCGGGATTGATGGAGTCGCGCGCGATGCCGGTGAACTGGATGGCGCGGCGGTTCTTGTCCTGCTGCAGATACGCGGGCAGCTGTTGGGTGGCGAGTACCCCGGCGGCTCCCTGCTGCATGGCGCGCTGCTGCACCACCCGCACATTGCCGTTGGTGAGCACGATCCGGCCGCGCACCGACTGGCGCGCGAAGTCGGCTTCAGTGCCGGCGCCCACATCCACGATGGGCGCGGTGACGCCGCCCTCCGGCGTGGAGACCGAGTTGATCGCGATCATGTTCATGTTGGTCGCGAACTGCTGCAGCGGCGTGGTGTGGCCGGCCAGGGTGATGGCGGCGTCGAGCGGCGTCCATGCCGGGTCGCGCATGGGGCGCGACTCGATGCGGTACACGAGGCGGGCCGAGGGCGGGGCGCTGTCCTCGCGCACATAGCCGGCGGCGCGCAACAGGCTGGCCACGGAGTCGATGGCGGCGTCGAAGCCGTGGTTGCCGGGCAGGCGGAAGAAGCGCTGCACGTACTCCACCATCCGAAACGCGCGCTGGCCGTCGATGTCGCGGTGGACGGCTTGGGTGACCGGAACGAAAGCGGGCGGCGTACGGTCCTGCGCGGCAAGGGCACCAGGTGCCGTCAGCAGGGCAGCACCCAGTACACGCCGCCACGGATGCCGCGGACGTCCGCTCATCGCGGCCTCCGGGCCACGCCCTTGGGCGTCATCCATTCCTCCCGGATCCAGTCCACGACCATCTCGATTTCGCGGTCGCTGAGGCTCTTCTCCTTGCCGTAGCTCGGCATGCGGTCGTTGTCCCGGCCGAAGAAGCGCGGGTGCGACGGGTCGTGCACGAAGTCGATCATCCATTGCCGCGAGCCCCAGCCGGTGAGTTCGGGACTGTCCGTGCCGACGTCCTGAAAGACGTGGCATTCGGCGCACCCAGTGCTGGTGTTGCGCATGAAGGCGATGCCGGCGGCAATCTGCGCGCTGTCGCGCTGGTCGAGCGCGGCCTGCGAGGCAAGCCGCGCCTGCGACGACAGCGCCAGCACCACGTGGCCGCGCGTCACCCGTTCCTCGTCGCTCTCGGGGATGTGATCGGCGAGCCAGAGTGCCATGTCGCCTTCCGTGTGGGCCGTGCCGCCCCAATACCGATGCGTGAGTATGGAGTCGGGATGCAGGAACCCGCGCACCCAGGCCCGGGAAGCGAACCCCTTGAGGTCGGACGCCGAGATCGAGTCCTGGGGGAGCACATTCCCGAGGCCGTCGTGTCCGTCGAAGCGGTGGCAGGAGGCGCAGTTGCGCGAGAAGATGCGCGGGCCCTGCGTGTAGGCATCATCGCGCACGAGGGTGAGGGCCCCGGTGATGGGCACCCCCGCACTTGCCAGTTCGACCGCCCTCGCCGCGTCGCGCCGCGAGGTGGCCCGCGCGACCTGGTAGCTCTCGTCGCCACGGTCGGCCGCCACGGCCTTCCACGTGAGAAGGCCCGCGCCGAGCAGCATGACGCCAAGGAAGCCCAGGTTGAAGCGATGCCCCAGTCGCCAGCCGCCCAGCAGCGGCATGGCCACGAGCAGCAGCAGAAGCAGCGTGGGCACCACGATGGCGCCGATGATCTCGAGCTTGCCCGGGAAGTACTTGAGGAATTCGAAGAGAAACAGGAAGTACCACTCGGGGCGCGCGGCCGCGAACTGTTCGGCGGGGTCGGCCGGAGCGCCCAGCGGTGCGCCATGCTCGCGCACCACCAGGAACACGACCGCGGCCAGTACGGCGAGGCAGGCCACCGCGTCGCGCAGGATCTGCTCGGGCCAGAAGCCCTCGTCCGGCCCCTTGCGCGGCAGCTTCGGAGTGAGGCCATGGCGACGGAACAGCGCCACGTGGCCCACGATGAACACCACGATGAGCGCCGGCACGAGTCCGGCGTGCAACGCGAAGAAACGGGTGAGTGTGTGATGCCCGTAGCTGGCGCCGCCCACCAGCAGCGTCTGCAGCGCCGGTCCGACGATGGGGCTCATGCCCACGATGTTCGTGGAGACCGCGGTGGACCAGTAGCCGTTCTGGTCCCACGGCAGCAGGTAGCCGGTGAGCGAGAGGACGAGCGTAAACAGCAGCAGCACAACGCCGAACCAGAAGTTCACCTCGCGCGGGGCCTTGTAGGCGCCGTCGATGACCACCTGCATGAGGTGGAGCACCAGCAGCACCGTCATGGCTTGCGCGGTGAAATGATGCAATCCGCGCAAGAACCAGCCGCCCCACATCTGGTGCTGGATGTAGTACACGCTCTCCCACGCCGTCTGCGAACTCGGGCTGTAGGACATCCACAGGAACAGCCCGGTGATGACCTGCACCGCGAAGCAGAACGTGAGGGTGCTCCCCCAGACGTAGCGCCAGCGAGCGCCGCCGGGGACGTTCTCGAACAGGGCTTCCCTGACCAGCCCGCGATAGCCGGTGCGCTGGTCGAGCCACGTACGCAAGTCGGCCATCAAACGGGAATCTTGTCGGGGGAGCCTTTGCGGAAGTTCTGGAACTTCACCCAGACTTCGCCGTCCTTCACCATCGCGTCGAGTGCATCCATGGCGCGCGGACTCGGGCTGTTGGGATCGGCAATGGCCCCATCGAGCGCGAAGCGGCTCTTGTGGCACGGGCAGAAGTAGCCGCGCGTGGCCGCGTTGAAGCCCACCGAACAGCCGAGGTGTGGACACACGGAATTGAGGACGCGCACGGTGTCCGGCCCCGTGCGCTGCACGTACACGGACCCCACAGGCACGTTGTCGGTACGGTTCCACGCGTCGACCAGCGTGTCGAGCACGGGGAACTTGCGTGGTTCGCCGCCTTCGGGGAGCGCGGCGAGCGAGGTGACGCGCACGAGGCCGCGCGTGTCACCCTTCCGGCGGAGCGGATCGAACACCGTGAGGAGGCCGGCGACGGGCGCGACGATCACCGCGAGGCCACCCAGCACGATCGAGGCGGCCTTGCTGACGAAGTTGCGACGGTCAGGGCCGGCGGGGGAGGAATCATCGAGCATGCGCTGATAGTACGGCGCGTGCCGGGAGTTCGCTGTCGGTGAGGCGCAGGAGCCGGGCGCGGGCGCCGGGCGCTGGAGCCGGCCGGGGGGGGATGGTCCGGAACGACCGGGCCGGATGTCCGGCCTCAGCGATTGGGGCGCGTCATGCGTTCTTTCGTGGCAGTTCGTCACCGGAGGGTTGCCGGTCGGTGGCCATCACTCTCACCTCGTACGCACGCCAGCCATGTCCCACTTCGTTCGCCAGTTCGGTGCCACCGTCGCGCTCATCGTTGCCTTCACGCAGGTCGCTCACGCCCAGGAGCGCGAGGAAAAGACCCCACTCGGCAAGAAGATGAGTGCCATGAATACCGCCTTCAAGGCGATCGGGCGTCAGATCGAGGACCCGTCGAAGAACGCGAGTACGCTGGCGCAACTCGACATCATCGAGACGAATGCCAAGGCGGCGCTCACGCTGGAGCCCGAGAAGAAGGCCAAGGTGCCGGCAGCGGAGCAGGCGAAGTTCGTGGCCGACTACCAGGCGGGCATGAAGGAGTTCCTCGTGACCGTGGAGAAGCTGCGGGCTGCGGTGAAGGCGGGGAAGAACACCGAGGCCCTGGCGATCATCGACGCCATGAAGGACCAGCAGCGCGACAGTCACAAGGCGTTCCGTATCAAGAAAGCGGGGCAGCCGCCGGCCTGAGGCTGCTGTGCGGCCGCTCAGTCGCCGGCGCGGCTGATCACTACGAAGCGGGTCCAGTTGGCCGGCACGTCCTCGATGCTGCGGGCGATGATCTCGAGGCCATAGCGCTCGGCGGCCACGCTGCTCGCCACCGCGCCACGCGAGCGATCCCGGGCAGCGGCCACTTCGCGCGCGGCGCCGGCGGTATCGGCGTGCACCACCGGCTTGAGCCAGCCGTGGCGCAAGAAAAATGCGCGGCATTGCGCGAGGGCCACGCCGTGGCTCTGCACCTGGCGCAGGCCGGCGAGCGTGGCCCCCGCGGGCGCCATCAGGCACAGGTGAATGGGCAGCCGCACCTCGGCGCGCCTGTCGAGCCGGGTCTCGGCCTGCGCAAGGGCCGCGAGCCCGGCGTGCACCGGCCCCACGATCGCGTTCTCGACCGGGATCACGGCAAAATCGGCGACGCCGTCGTCGACGGCCTGCACCGCGGCGTCGAAGCTGGGGCAGGGGAGCGGCGTGGCCCCCAATGGCCACTGCTGGCAGATGGCCTGCTCGCTGAAGGCGCCCAGTTCGCCTTGGAACGACACGCGGGGAAGGAGGTCCGGAAGCGCGGCCATGACCGCAAGCTATTGACGGATCGCGCGGTGTGGCATAGCCTGCGCCGCATGACGCAACACG
Organism: Gemmatimonadota bacterium; assembly: GCA_021299375.1. Taxonomy (GTDB): domain Bacteria; phylum Gemmatimonadota; class Gemmatimonadetes; order Gemmatimonadales; family Gemmatimonadaceae; genus Gemmatimonas. The sequence continues at coordinate 5,828 of JAJTGR010000004.1, read as the reverse complement.
CTGCCGCACCGCTCGCCTGCCGGTTCTATTACGTGCCGACCCGCATGGGCCCCGGCACGATTGGCATGCGCAGCTGACGAGTCCACCGACTCACTGACGCTCCCGACCACCGAGAGGCCCGTGCATCGCACGGGCCTCGGTTGTTTCGGGGCCTGTCGCTGCCGGAGCCTCGCGATCCGCTCACCCGCGAGGACCCCATGATCATCGTCACCACCGCCGGCATCTCCCCCGACGCGCTCGACCGCCTCATTCAACATGTCGAGGCCGCCGGTCTGCGCGCGCACGTCTCGCGCGGCGAACATCGCACCATCGTCGGGTGCATCGGCGACGACGGGCTGCTGAGCGAACATGGCCTCACGCAGCTCGAGGGCGTCGAGTGCGTGATGCCCGTGCTCAAGCCCTACAAGCTGGCGTCGCGCGAGTTTTCGGTGGGGGACACGGCCATCCGCCTCGGCGATCCCGCCGACACCGTGGTGGGCGGGCGCGAGGTGGTGGTGATGGCCGGGCCGTGTTCGGTTGAAGGCGCCGGCATGATGCGAGACACGGCGCTCGCCGTGCAAAGAGCCGGCGCGCGCCTGCTGCGCGGCGGGGCGTTCAAGCCCCGGAGTTCGCCGTACGCGTTTCAGGGGATGGGCGAGGATGGCCTGAAGATTCTGGCCGATGTGCGCGCCGAGACGGGCATGCCGGTGGTGACGGAAGTGATGGACCCGCGGCAGGTGGAGCTGGTGGCGCGCTATGCCGACGTGATGCAGATCGGGGCGCGCAACATGCAGAACTTCGCGCTGCTGTCGGAGGTCGGGCGCGTACAACGACCTGTGCTGCTCAAGCGCGGGCTCTCGGGGACCATCACGGAATTGCTGATGGCCGCCGAGTACATCATGGCACAGGGCAATGCTGATGTGATGCTGTGCGAGCGTGGCATTCGCACCTACGAGACGGCCACGCGCAATACGATGGACGTGGCGGCGATTCCCGTGCTGAAGCGGGAGACGCACCTGCCGGTGATTGTCGATCCTTCGCACGCTGGTGGGCGGGCGCATCTGGTGACGCCGCTGGCCTTGGCGGCGGTGGCCGCGGGCGCGGACGGACTCATCGTGGAGGTGCACCCCGACCCCGCGTGTGCGAAGAGCGACGGCGAGCAGAGTCTGACGTTCGACGTGTTCGCCGAGATGATGCGGCAGGTGCAGGCGGTGGCGCGGGCGGTGGGGCGGGAGTGCGCCGTGGGTGCCGCGGCTGGGGGATGGCGCCGTGAGGTGACCGCATGAGCCCCGCCGATGCGGTGGCGCTGGAGGCGCTGCGCCGCGAGATCGAGGCGGTGGACGCCGTGATCATCGACGCCCTGGCGCAGCGCATGGCGCTGGCCAGAGAGATCCGGGTGGTGAAGCAGCGTGCACGGGGGCAGCATCAGGAGACGATCTACCCGTCATCCGCCGACTCATGCACCCGATAGGCTTTTTCGTTGCTTCCGCCCTGCGGCCTCGGTACGGCGGTGATCCGCGCCCGACGTTCGCAATGGAGATCGTGGATCGCGGGGACGGGGTGTTCGCGTCGGGTCACACAGAACGCTGCGCTGACGCGGTGGTGACAGGTGCCGACAGCGTGAGGAGGCAACGGAACGAAGTATGGTCCGGCTTACCTCACGAAAGACCTCCTGATGCGACTGCCGAATGCTGATCAGGCGTCCATCGACCCCATGAAGCTCCGAGGCTATCTGCTCTCGCCGGAACACCCCGTGGGTCAGGCCGAGGCGCGTTTCTTCATGGCACTGGGATTCCATCCGACGGACTGGCCCCGGCTTCGGACCGCACTCGAGCGGCATGGACGCCTCGGTCGAGCCCGGGAAGTGCCGAGCCCGTATGGACGAAAGTTCGAAGTCGAGGGCATTATCGAGGGACCGAGCGGCCGCAAAGCGGCGGTCGTATCCGTCTGGATCATCCTGCGGGGGGAGGTTGTCCCCCGGTTGGTCACAGCCCTGCCGGGAGCGCGCGCATGAGCAACGCAATCCGAGAGCTCGACACGGTCGTGCTCACACGCGATGTGCCAGAGGCTGGTCTGCGCACCGGTGACCTCGGCGCCGTCGTGCAGGTGTATAGCCCGGATGCATTCGAGGTCGAGTTCGTCACTGCGGCGGGACGCACGCAGGCACTCCATGTGCTGCATCGCGACGATATCCGCCCGGTGGCCGACGACGACCTGCTCGCTATTCGTCCGACCGGTCCGGCGCACGGGGCAGCGTAAGGGGCGCGTCGCCCCACCTTGCGGGGTGGAAGATGAGTTGGTATATACGCGTATATCCCAATCGGAGCGCCAATGTCCGTCGCCAGAAGCCGCACCTTTCGCAGTGGCAACAGTGAGGCGATCCGCCTGCCCAAGGACGTCGCCTTCGGCCCGGACGTCGAGCTCGTGCTTGTGCGGTCCGGTGACGTGCTGACCGTGTACCCGACGAGCCTCTCCATCCCGGACATGGTGGCCCGATTGCGCGACTTGCCGGTACCGCCCACGGTGGAACGGCGCGACGAGACGGAGATTCCCGAGCGCCACGGGCTGTAGCCGCCATGGCCTGGCTGCTCGACACGAACGTCATGATCCACCTGCGCGACGGCGACCCGACGGTGCTCGATCGGGTCGCCGCGCTCGAGGGGGCGGTGCTGATGTCGGTCGTCACCCGCGTCGAACTCGAGGGGGGCGTCTATCGGGAACCGGCCTTCGCCACCATACGCAGGGCGCGCCTCGACACGATGCTCGCCGCCATTCCCACACTCGCGTTCGACGTCACCTCGGCCGATCACTACGCCTCGATCGTCGCCCAGCTCGGGTACTCGCGCCGGAAGCTGCTGGACCGCATGATCGCCGCCCAGGCGCTCGCCCATCGGGCAACGGTGGTGACGCGGAACGGCGACGACTTTCGCGAGATCCCGGGACTTCCGCTGCTGACCTGGTAGCCAGCACCGGGACCTTCAGTCACCCGATCGGCTTCTTCCCCGCCGCTGGCACCACCGCGCGCCCGATCGTGCCGCGATCGCTGCCGAACCAGATGCTCTGCGTCTTCTTGTCGAACACCATGTGCCGGATGGTGTTGGGCTGCACCGGGCCGACATCCGTCTGGGCGAAGAAGGCGTTGCTGCGCGGATCGAAGCCGACGAGCCGGTTGGGCTGACGTCCCGTCTCCACGAGCCAGAGGCGGTCGTTGTCATCCACCGTCATGGCGTACGGCATGCTCGTGCCACCGCCGGGGAGCGCCCACTCCTTCACGGTGCCGCTCACGGGGTCGAGACGCCCGACGTAGCCGCGCGAATAGTCGCCGTACCACACGGCGCCGTCGCTGGTGAGGGCGATGCGACGCGGCCGCGCGCGCTCATCGGGCAACGGATACTCGCGCACGCGCATGCTCTGCGGGTCGATGGTGCCGATCTTGTTGGTGCCGAAGAGATCGAACCACGGGCGTCCCGTCCGGTCCATCACGATGCCGTACGGCCGCGACCGCGGGGTGGGCATGCTCGCCAGCTTCACCTGCCCGCTCGCACGATCGAGGAAGCCGACCATGTTGCTGTTCTGCAGCGTGAACCAGAGGTTGCCCCTGGCATCGAAGGTGATGGTGTGCGGATCCTTCGCTGCGGCCTCGGGCATGGGATAGCGCGTGATCTTGCCGGTCTTGCCGTCGATGCGGCCGATCATGCCGTTGCGATTGCCGGCGTACCACGCGTCGCCCTGCGGATCGACGTTCACGGTGTGCGGGTTGGTGCCGGGGTCGATCTCGAAGCGCTCGAAGTTGCCGGTCCTGGGGTCGAGGCGCGCGACGTAGTTGCCCTCCTGCCCCACGAACCACACGCGCCCCTGCGGGTCGACGCTGGGATCGCGCGGGCGGCCGGCGGCGCCCCACGGTACGTCCCACTCGGTGAGGGCAACGGAGTCGGCGCTGCGCGCCTGGGCGGTCAGCGTAGCGGCGGGCACGCCGAACGCCGCCATCGTGACGAGGGCAGCGGTGGGCCCGGCAAAGGAGTAGCGGGGCATGGACGACTCTCCGGGGGAGGGACCTGTCGGGGCCGCACGCGAGGCGCAGCCATACTCGGAAAGCTACGGACCGGGACGGCCGAATGCTGACCGGTTCCGCGGCCGTCCACGAGTGGCGCGCATCCGCACCAGCCTCATGTACTGCGCCGTGGACTCACCTGCCTCGGTGCCCTCCGTGCAGGCGTGTCCTCACCGGCTCAATCGCGCGCGTCCGCGCCTTCTCCGTGGGCCGCCGACGGAACCAGCTGGCCACGAGATAGAACTCGTCGAGGTCGTGCGTGGGGATGTCGGCGCCGGTGGGATCGGCGCCCTCGTACACCCGGGCAACCAGCGCATCGAATGCGGCCTGCTCCTCGGAGGTGCGTGGTGCGGGCACCTCGGCGCGCACGGTGCCACGCCGCACGAGATACACCCACTCGCGGTCAGCGTGGCCGATGGCGTGATACCGGAACGTGAGCCGGTCGACATTGGCGTGAAAGTGCTGCACCCGCTCGTGCAGCCAGCGCACGAGGGCCAACCGGTCGCGCAGCACACCGGCCCGTTCGAACGCCAACTGCTCGGCGGCGTGTGCCATGGCCCGCTCGAGCGTGCGCACGGGCGCCTCGCTGCGCCCCTCGAGAAACTCGCGCACGTCGTGCGCCGCCTCGCGGTAGGCTGTCGGCTGACCGGCGCCGATACACGGGCCGGCGCAGGTGCCGACGTCGTGCCGCAGGCAGCCCGGCGCGCGCGAACGCGGCGTGCCTCCGCGCGGACGCGTGGCGGGATCGGCGGTGAACCAGAGCGCACTGCCGCGCGCGGCGCCCTCGCCGCGCACCGCATCTTCCAGCGTGCAGTCACGCAGCCCCGTTGCCTCCGCCAGCGCCCGTACGGCATCGCGCAACTGGGCCACACGACGGAAGGGGCCGAAGAGGGCGACGGCGGAAGGATCGTCGGAGCGGGCCACCACACGCAGCCCCGGCACCGCACCGCCGGTAAGGGCCACGTACGCGCGCGGCCACTCGTCCATGACCATCATGGTGTTGAAGTGCGGGCGGTGCTGCTTGATGAGCCGCAACTCGCGCAGCAGCGCCCCGAACTCGGTGTGCGTGTACTCCCACTCGATCTGGAACGCGTGCCGCAGGATGCGCGTGGCCTTGTTGCGCCGCCCCTTGGCGCGGAAGTAGCTCAGCAGCCGCGTGCGCAGCACCCGCGACTGCCCCACGTAGATGACCGTGCCCGTGGGGCCAAGCATGCGGTACACCCCAGGGCGGTTCTCGACGCCGGCGCGCACGAGCTGGCGCAGCTGCTTGCGGTGCGCAGGCGTGGTCTGCGGGGGGCGCGTGTGCAGGCGCGGGGTGGGGTCCTCGGCCGAGCTCATGCCCGGGAAGCTAGCATGGCGGAACAGTTCACACGGAGGCCACCGAGGACGGTGAGGCCACCGAGGAGCCATCACGATTCCTCCGTGCCGTCACCATCCACAGCACCCGCCGTGGGAAGCTGTTCCGCCATGCGAGGTTCCTCGGAAACAGCCTCACACGGAGGGCGCCGAGGACGGTGAGGCCACCGAGGAGCCATCACGATACCTCGTGTCCTTACCATCCACAGCACCCGCCGTGGGAAACTGTTCCGCCATGCGAGGTTCCTCGGAAACAGCCTCACACGGAGGGCACCGAGGACGGTGAGGCCACCGAGGAGCCATCACGATACCTCGTGTCCTTACCATCCACAGCACCCGCCGTGGGAAGCTGTTCCGCCATGCGAGGTTCCTCGGAAACAGCCTCACACGGAGGGCACCGAGGACGGTGAGGCCACCGAGGAGCCATCACGATTCCTCCGTG
>JAJTGR010000010.1 GCA_021299375.1 Gemmatimonadota bacterium | reverse complement strand
TTGCCTTCGTTCGATTCGGGTGGCGCGCTGGTGGACGTGGCCGATCGTGACGCCCTGTATCGCGGCATGGAGGAGCAATAGGTGTTCGTGGTGGACACCAACGTGTTGGTCTACGCGGCCGATGTCAGCGCGCCGGAACACCCGCGGTGCCGCGCCCTCCTCGACCGCTGGCGCATGCAGCACGGTGCGTGGTATCTGACCTGGGGCAACTGCTACGAGTTCCTCAGAGTGGTCACCCATCCCCGCGTACTGCGCAAACCCTGGAGCGGTCCTGCCGCCGGCGAGTTTCTCACGGCCGTGCAGCAGTCACCGGGGCTCTCCATGCTCTCTCCGACCGATCGCCATGCCGCCGTGCTCGCGGAGGTCATGTCCGCGGTACCGCTGATCACCGGCAACCTGTGGCATGACGCCGAGACCGCGGTGCTCATGCGCGAACACGGCATCCGCCGCATCTGTACCCGCGATACCGGGTTTTCCCGCTTCCCATTCATCGACGTTGTTGATCCGTTGACGTCCGAGCCGTGATACCGCGCCGTGATCGCGGAGAGGCCGCCTTGGCAGCGCGTGGGTCTGCCATGATTGGGCCCGCCTCTGCCTCGGTGTGCCCGTGAGCCAGATCGTCGTTCGACTTGCCGCCGCGCTCGCCGACCGCTACCGCGTCGACCGCGAACTCGGCGCCGGCGGCATGGCCACCGTGTACCTCGCGCACGATCTCAAGCACGAGCGCGACGTGGCCATCAAGGTCCTGCATCCGGACCTGGGCGCCGCGCTGGGCGCCGAGCGGTTCCTGAGTGAGATCAAGACCACCGCCAGGCTGCAGCATCCGCACATATTGCCGCTGCTCGACTCGGGCGCCGCCGACGGGCTGCTGTACTACGTCATGCCCTACGTGCGCGGCGAGACGCTGCGGGCGCGGCTCGAGCGGGAAACCCAGCTGCCGATCGCCGACGCCGTGCGCATCGCCACCGAGGTGGCCGAGGCGCTGCAGGCGGCGCATGCGCTTGGCATCGTGCACCGCGACATCAAGCCCGAGAACATCCTGCTGCAGGATGGGCATGCCCTGGTGGCCGATTTCGGCATCGCGTTGGCCGTACAGACCGCCGGCGGGCAGCGCATGACGCAGACCGGGCTCTCGCTCGGCACGCCGCAATACATGAGCCCCGAGCAGGCCATGGGCGAGCGCACCATCGACGCGCGCAGCGACATCTATGCGCTGGGTGCGGTGACCTACGAGATGCTCACCGGTGACCCGCCCTTCACTGGCGCCAGCGTGCAGGCCATCGTGGCCCGCGTCCTCACCGAGCGCCCGGGGGGTATCCGCGCGGTGCGCGACACGGTGCCTGCGGGAGTGGAAGCGGCGGTGCTCACCGCGCTGGCCAAGCTGCCCGCCGATCGCTTCGCGTCGGCGTCGGCCTTCGCCGACGCCCTCCGGACCCCCGGGGGTACGCCGGCACCCGAGGGCGCCTCGGTCGCGTCTGCCGTCCGCCGCCGCGCCGTGCGCCCGGTGGCCGCCATGCTGCTCGCGGGCGCGGCCGCCGTGGCCGGCTATGCGCTGCCGCGTGGTGGCTCCGCTGCGCCACCCGATGCGGCATCACCCATTCTCCGCTTCCCCATCAGCGTCGACTCCCCGTACCGGGCCACGAGCATCGGGGCCACGCTGCTGGTGGATGGGTCGGGGTTCGCGTTCATCGGCGACGGGCCACCGGGGCACGGGGTGTATCTGCGCCGCTTCGCCGACACCATCATGCGCTACCTCCCGCTCCCCGACGCGTCGGTGGGCACGATCGCCACCCCCGATGGGCGCGCGCTGCTCAACTACGTCTTCACGCCGTCGGGGCTGTCGCGGGTCATGGTGCTGCCGCTCAACGGTGACCCGCCGCGCGCGTGGACCGATTCCCTGCGCTACGGGCTCGCCGTGGACGCCGACGGGTGGGTGTGGGGGAGCCACCATGCATTCGATGGCCTTACGCGGGTCGCCCCCGACGGCCTCGCCACCGAGCGCCTGACGCGCCCCGACACCGCGCACGGTGAGGACACGCACCGGTTCCCCGTGCTGCTCCCGGCCGGGAAGGGGGCGTTCTTCAGCATCGGGTCGCGGGATGGGCGCCCCATCACCATCGGGCTCTACGACGCCGCTACCCGGCAGGTGCGCCGCCTCGGGGCAGGGGTGCCCAATGCGCTCATCGGTGGCCGGTATCTGGTCTACGCCACTCAGGACCAGACGCTCATGGCCCAACGGGTGGACCTCGACGCGATGGCGCTGGTGGGGCCGGCCGTGCCCCTCGCCCAGCGGGCGGGTTGGAATGGCGGCGTGTACGGCGTGATGCCGTCACGGAGCGGCGATGCGCTCTACTTCCTCCGCTCCACCGGCACCTGGGCAATCGACCAGGTCACCGGCTCCACCGTGCAGCGCTTCCTTCGCGGCAGCGGTGAGACGCCGCGAAGCTTCCGGTTGGCCCCCGACGGGCGCACCGTGGCGCTGGAAACGGAGCGCGGTCTCGAGTTTCGCGACCGCGACGGCCGTGTCCGTCGCCTCCCGCTTCAGGGGAGCACGTCGCTCGCCTCGTACCTCCCCGACGGGTCGGGGGTCGTGTTCACGCGCGACGGGTCGAGGGGCACCTACTCGGCTGGCGTCACCCTGGAGGTGGCGCCCGCCGACGGCGCCCTGGCGCCGCGTCGCCTCGACAACGGGCCGGCGCCGCTCGCGCCCGTTTTTGCGGGCGATCCGGTCGCCATCGGGCCCCGGGGGGTGGCCCTCATGCCCTTCGCCGTCGCGCGGAGCGCGCGTGAACTGCTCTACCTGCCGCGCGATGGGTCGCCGCCGGTGCGGATCGCTGACGCGGGCACCCCGTGGTCCATCTCCCCCGACGGTCGCTTCCTGGCCTGGACCCGTCGCTCGAGCGACCCGGCGGTTGCGTACGTGGTGATGGTGTCGGCGCTCCCGCCGGCAGCCGGCACCTGGGAGGTTGGGGCGGGTGACCGGCCGCGCTGGGCGGCTGATTCCCGCACGCTCTACTACACCGAGCCGCGTCTGGCCTACGACACACGCCCCGGCGCCATCCTGCAGGTGCGCGTCGAACCCGGCCCCGCCTTCCGCGCCGGCCCCGTGAGCGTGGCGGCCTCGCCGCCGCCCAACGCCACCACCGCGTGGGACGTCGGGCGCGACGGCCGCATTTACTGGCTCAACTCCACCACGCGCGAGCAACTCGTGTACGTCCACAACTTCGCCCGCCTCGTCGACAGCCTCGTCACGCAGGCCGGGGGAGGCGGCCGATGAGCGACGTGGGCCAGCGCCTCACCACCGCCCTCGCCGATCGCTACCGCGTCGAGCGCGAGCTCGGCGCCGGCGGCATGGCCACCGTGTACCTGGCCCACGACCTGCGCCACGAGCGCGAGGTCGCCATCAAGGTCCTGCACCCCGACCTCGGGGCCGCCCTCGGCGCCGAGCGCTTCCTGGCCGAAATCAAGACCACGGCCCGTCTGCAGCACCCGCACATTCTGCCGCTGCTGGACTCGGGCGCCGCCGACGGGCTGCTGTACTACGTGATGCCGTACGTGCGCGGCGAAACCCTGCGCGGCCGACTCAACCGGGAAGCGCAGCTACCGGTGGCCGACGCGCTGCTCATTGCCCGCGAAGTGGCCGACGCGCTCAGTGAGGCGCACGGACAGGGGATCGTGCACCGCGACATCAAGCCCGAGAACATTCTCCTGCAGGGTGGGCACGCGCTGGTGGCCGACTTCGGCATCGCGCTGGCGGTTCAGCAGGCTGGTGGGGCGCGCATGACCCAGACCGGCCTCTCCCTCGGTACGCCGCAGTACATGGCCCCCGAGCAGGCCATGGGCGACAAGGGCGTCGATCATCGCGCCGACCAGTACGCGCTGGCGGCGGTGACCTACGAGCTGCTCACCAGCGAACCGCCGCATACGGGCACCAACCCGCAGGCCATCGTGGCCAAGCTGCTCACCGAAACGGTGCGCCCGGTCACGGTGCTCCGCCCGTCGGTGCCGGCGCATGTGGATGCCACCATCCGCCGCGCCCTCGAGAAGCTGCCGGCCGATCGCTTCGCGTCCACGAAGGCGTTTGCCGATGCGCTCGAACGGCCGGGGCTCGTGGGCAGCAGCGGGTCGGGCGTGGCCGCGCGGCCGCGCGCGCGATGGCGGCGGATGCTTTCGTCCCCGTGGTGGGCCGTGGCCACCGTTGCGGCGGTCGCGGCGGCGGTTGGGCTGTCAGAGCGGACGCCGGGCGCCACGCTCCCGGTGGTGCGCTTCTCGCTGCCGCTGGCCGACAATCAGGCCGGCACGGTGCTCGGGGTGGGCGAGATGCTTGCCATCGCCCCCGATGGCCGCACCATCGCGTACATCGCCGCCACGGCCAGCAACGGTCTCCTCTACGTGCGCCGGCTCGATGAGCTCACCCCGCGGGCACTGCCGGGTACCGAGGGCGCGCGCGCGCCCTTCTTCTCCCCCGACGGCACGTGGGTCGCCTTCGTGGCGCGCGGCAAGCTGCGCAAGGTGTCGGTGGACGGGGGGCCGGTCACCGAACTGACCGATGGCAGCGTGCTCCCCGACAACGGCGGCGCCGTGTGGACCCCCGCCGGCGACATCCTGTTCTCGCGCACCAACGATACCAAGTTCTCGGGGGCCATCCTGCTGCGCGTCCCGGCGACCGGCGGCCCGATCAGCGCCTTCGGGCGCCGTGACACCACGAACCTGGGCGAGGTGTCGAATCCGATCCTGGCGCCCGACGGCAAGACCCTCGTCGCCATCTGGGTCCAGTCGCGCATCCGGTCGGGGTCGATCACGCCGCTCTGCTTGCTGGGCCCCGACGGGACGCTCACCCGCCTCGAGCTTGGCGCCGAGCGGCCGCTCGGCTTCGTGGATGACCGGCTGATCTACCTGCGTAACGATGGCACCATCATGGCGGTGCCCATCGACGTGGACGCCCGCAAACTCACCGGGCCCCCCATCGCGCTCCTCGAGTCCGTGAGCGGTCCGGTGATGTCGGCCTCCGGTACCCTGATGTACTCGCCGGGACAGCCAGCCACCACGGCGGTACTCGTCGATGAGACCGGCACCGCCAAGCCGCTGCTCGAGGAGTCGCGCCAGTTCAGTAACCCGCGGTACTCCCCCGATGGCCAGCGGGTGGCGTTCGATATCGGTGGCCCGCAGGGGCGCGACATCTGGATCTTCGAGATCGCGTCGGCCACGCTCTCCCGGCTCACCTCCGCCGGCAGCAACGTGCGGCCGGAATGGAGTCCCGACGGTCAGCGCGTGCTCTATCGGCAGGTCACGCCGCGCAAGGGGATCTGGTGGCAGCCCGCCAATGGCAGTGGCGCCGCGGAACTGCTCGTGGAAGTGCCGGGCGGACCGAACGAAGGCCTCCTCTCCCCCGACGGGCGCACGCTCATGTATCGCACCGACGAGGGGACCGGTGACCAGCACGTCATCACCATGCCGATGGACAAGTCGGCGCCGCCCACACCGCTGGTGACGGCGGCCGTCAACTGGGCCCCTCGGTTCTCCCCCGACGGCAAGTGGATTGCCTACAGCTCCGACGAGTCGGGAACGGCGGAGATCTACGTACGCCCCTTCCCCGGAGCGGGCGGTCGCATTCAGGTCTCGAACGGCGGCGGCAGCGAGCCGGTGTGGTCGCGCGACGGGCGGGCGCTGTACTACCGGCAGGGGGATGCCCTGATGGCCGCGGCTGTATCGGTCACCCCGACCTTCGCGGTCCAGTCGCGTCGCCAGCTCTTCGCTGGCGCGTACGAAGCCTCGGGTCCCCACGCCAACTACGATGCGGCGCCCGACGGCAGGCACCTGCTCATGCTCAAGGCCAAGGACGATCGCGCACCGGTCGTCATGGTCATCAACTGGGCGGCCGAAGTGCGGGACCGGCTCAAGGCGCCGTGAGCCGCGGCATGGCGCGTGGCATTTCACGGGTGCGGGGGGAAGGCGCGATGAGTGAGGCGTGCACCGCGGTCTCACGCGTGATCCGTCCATCCCATGGACAACGTCTCCGGGTGTGAACGGCGCAACCACGGCGGTCGGGTGCCCATGTCTGTGCGCGCTTGACGGAGCGTCAATCTGCCTCCACTTTGGAGGAAAAAGGAGGTAAGCTGCCATGGCTATTCTCAACATCAAGAATCTTCCCGACGCCCTGTACGAGCGACTCAAGGCACGCGCCGAGCAGCAGCATCGGTCGGTGGCGCAGGAGGTCACGCACATCCTCGATCAGGTGCTGGGGGGCGCCGAGCCGCTCTCCATTCTTGACCTGCAGGGCCTTGGCAAGTCGGCGTGGGCCGGAACCGATGCGGTCGCACACGTGGACGCCGAGCGCCGCGCGTGGGATTGACCGAGGCGGCGGGGGCGGGCCCGATCGCCGTCGATACGGCGCTCTTCATCTACCTCATTGAGGAGCACCCGCATTTTCTGGCGCCGGTCCGTGCGCTCTTCGCCAGGGCGGATGCGGGCGAACTCGAGATGGTGACGTCGGCGTTGACCCTGCTTGAAGTGCTGGAGGTGCCGTATCGCGCCGGTGACCGGGCGCTGGCGGCCAGGTATGAGGCGCTGCTGACCCGATCGCGCGGGGTGAAGGTGGTGGACCTGTCGCGGGATCAGTTGCGGACCGCAGCACGGCTCCGGGCGCAGCATCCCACCCTTCGCACCCCCGATGCCATTCAGCTGGCGGCGGCCATTGGCGCGGGGTGCACCGCCTTTGTCACGAATGACCGGCGCCTACCGTCACCGGACGGATTGCGCGTGCTGCAACTCTCGGAGTGTGCATGACGACCCTGTCGCGCCTCACCGCCGCTCTGGTCGACCGCTACCGCGTCGAGCGCGAACTCGGCGCCGGCGGCATGGCCACCGTGTACCTCGCGCATGACCTGAAGCACGAGCGCGACGTGGCCATCAAGGTCCTGCATCCGGACCTCGGCGCTGCGCTCGGCGCCGAGCGCTTCCTGAGCGAGATCAAGACCACCGCCAGGCTGCAGCACCCGCACATTCTGCCGTTGCTGGACTCGGGCGCGGCCGACGGGCTGCTGTTCTACGTCATGCCCTACGTGCGCGGGGAGACGCTGCGCGCGCGGCTCGAGCGGGACCGTCAGCTGTCCATTGCCGACGCGCTGCGCATCGCGCGCGAAGTGGCCGGCGCGCTCGATCACGCCCACAAGCAGGGCATCATCCACCGCGACATCAAGCCCGAGAACATCCTGCTGCAGGATGGCGCGGCGGTAGTGGCGGATTTCGGCATCGCGCTGGCGGTGCAGAGCGCGGGCACCCAGCGCCTCACCCAGACCGGCCTCAGCCTCGGCACGCCGCAGTACATGAGCCCCGAGCAGGCCATGGGCGAGAAGACCATGGATGCGCGGAGCGACGTCTACGCACTCGGTGCCGTGTTGTACGAGATGTTGACCGGCGAGGCGCCCTTTGTCGGGGCGTCGGTCCAGTCCATCGTGGCCAAGGTGCTCACGGAGAAGCCGGTGCCGCCGCGTACGGTGCGCGACACCATTCCGAGGCATGTGGAGCAGGCGGTGCTTGAGGCGCTCGCCAAGCTGCCGGCCGATCGGCCGGACAACGCGAAGCACTTCGCCGACATGCTCGGCGGCACCACGCCGGTCGTCACGACGGGCGCCATGGCGGCTCGCGTTGCACCGCCCACCGGGCAACGCCGCGCTTCGATGGTGATCATGGCGGCGATTACCGGCCTGTGCCTCGTCGCCACGGCGTGGCTGTGGGGATCGCGCCGTGACCTGGCGAGCGCCGGGCCTCGCCTCCGACTCTCGATGGAGGTCTCCCCCAACCCGCAGGAGCAGCTCAACGGCCGACCCGTCATCGCGCCCGACGGCCATGCCGTGGCCTACGCCGTGGCCGATACCGGCGGGCGCACCCTCCTGCGGGTGCGGCGTCTCGACTCGGCCGCCGCCATCACCATCGAAGGCACGGAGGGCGCGGTCGGACCGCTCTGGTCACCCGACAGTCGCTGGATCGCCTTCTTCGTGGGGCGCACGCTCTATCGCGTGAACGACGTCGGCGGACGACCAGAGCGCATTGCCGATGTCGGCGAGTTCCGCTTCAGCGGCGATTGGCTCACCGACGACCTCATTGTCGTCTCCGTGATCGACTCGGAATCCCTGCTGGCGGTTTCCATTGCCGATCGGCGTGTCCGCGAGTTCTACAAGGGAGAGTCCAACGTTGATATCGCCGACCGCATCTGGCATGTCGGAGACGGACGGCGGGCCATCGTGCGGCTGTTCTCTGCCAGCGACACCGTCGCCCCGTTCCGCTACGACCTGGTCGATGCCACGACAATTCCAGGCACGCGGATCCGTCGGTTGGAGACGCTCACGCGCATGGCCGACGGCCTGTCGACCGGCTACATGCCGCGGAACGGGCGCTACGTCCTCCAGCACGAAAACGACCTCTGGGTGAACGACTACGACCCGGAGACGATGGAGCTCACCGGTGAGCGCCGACCCCTGGTAACGGACGAGAACGTGCTGGGGTGGGATGCGAGTGCGCAGGGGGACCTCGTGTTCACCGCCAATCGCGCCGGTTCGGCCACCAGCATGGTCCTCCTTGACCGCCGCGGACAGCACGTGGGGCAAGTCGGCGCGACGCTCGACGGCATCCGGAGCGAGTACTACGGCCCGCGCTATTCCCCTGATGGTCGCTCGGTGGCGTACGAGTGGCACAATGGTCGCAACGCCGGCGATCTGTGGCGCATGGACTTGTCGACCATGCGGCCCATCCGGCAGACTCGGGACGAGTTGCACCACAATGCGTTCGTGGCGTGGACCGCTGATGGTCGCCAGCTGGTGTTCGAGTCCACCAGGGAGGGTAACGATCTGTTCGTGCGCGATGTGGACGGCGCCGTGGACCGTCGTGTGCCCCTCAGCATGGAGGTGGGCTTCCCCTCCGACTGGAGTCCCGATGGGGGCACCATCCTGTTCGGTGACCGTGGCAACGGCGGCGATGTGTATGCGGCCACGCCGCGCGGCGACTCGTTGCGCAAGGTGCTCGCAACCGAGGCGTCGGAGATGCAGGCGGTCTTCTCCCCGGACGGGAAGTGGATTGCCTACGCATCCGATGAGCAGAATCAACGCTTCGAGATCTTCCTGCGCCGGTGGCCGGTGACCGATGAGAAATGGCTGGTCAGCAACGGCGGTGGCGATGCCCCGCGGTGGCGCGGGGATGGCAAGGAGCTGTTTTTCCTGCGCCGCGATGCCGGCGGCAAGATGACCCGCCTGATGTCCGTCGATGTCACGCTGGCTGCCACGGCACCGCAGATCGGCTCGGAACGCCTGCTCTTCCGACGCCCACTCCGCGTGCTGAGCAACAACCTCCGCGCCGGTGTCAATTACGATGTGCGGCGAGACGGGCAGCAGTTCGTGGTCATCACGACCGACGGTGCCCTGCGCCCCACGCCCCCCACGCTGGACCTGTATCTCAACTGGCGGGAGCACGTGTTGCCGAACGGATCGAAGTAATGACGACCACGCTCGACCGCCTCACCGCCGCCCTGGTCGACCGCTACCGCGTCGAGCGCGAACTCGGCGCCGGCGGCATGGCCACCGTGTACCTCGCGCACGATCTGAAGCACGATCGTGACGTGGCCATCAAGGTCCTGCATCCGGATCTGGGCGCGGCGCTCGGCGCGGATCGGTTCCTTGCCGAAATCAAGACCACCGCGAAGCTGCAGCATCCGCACATCCTGCCGCTGCTCGACTCGGGCGCGGCCGACGGGCTGCTGTACTACGTGATGCCCTACGTGCGCGGCGAGACGCTGCGGGCGCGGCTCGAGCGCGAAACCCAGCTGCCGATCGCCGACGCGGTGCGCATCGCCACCCAGGTGGCCGAGGCGCTGCAGGCGGCGCATGCCCTCGGCATCGTGCACCGCGACATCAAGCCCGAGAACATCCTGCTGCAGGATGGGCACGCCCTGGTGGCCGATTTCGGCATCGCGCTGGCCGTGCAGCAGGCCGGCGGGCAGCGCATCACGCAGACAGGGCTGTCGCTGGGCACCCCCGCCTACATGAGCCCCGAGCAGGCCGGGGCCGAGAAGGCGCTGGATGGGCGCAGCGACCAATACGCGCTGGCCGCGGTGTTCTACGAGATGCTCGCCGGGGCGCCGCCCTTCACCGGCCCGTCGGTGGCGGCAGTAATGGCACGGCTCATGACCGAGCGACCGAGACCGGTGCATGAGCAGCGGGCGTCGGTGCCGCCTGCCGTCTCGGCGGCGGTGGGCCGCGCGCTCGAGAAGCTCCCGGCCGACCGGTTTGCCAGCTGCGCCGAGTTCGCGCGGGCGCTGGGCGACGCCCACACCGCGCGGGCTGATGCGGTTGCCGCACCGGCGAGCGCTCGCAGCCGGGGGCGGCCGGTCGCGGGCATCGCCGCCGCCGCCCTCCTGGCCGCCGGCGCCTGGTGGATGGGGCGCCACGGCCCCCGCGATGATGGCATGCGGGTGCCAGTGCAGGGGGCGCTGCTCGTGCCACCCCGCCTGAGCTTCGCCCGCTCGCTCGGTGACCGCGCCCTCGGTGTCACCAATGATGGACGGGAAGTGATCTTCAGCGCCCGTGCCGGCAGCGATGATCCCGTCTCTCGCCTCTATATCCAGCGCATCGACGAAGACAGCGCGACCCTCATCCCCGGCACGGAAGACCTGACCGCGCCCACCCCGTCGCCCGATGGCCGGTGGCTGGCGGCCAACAATGCCAGCGGCCGGCTGGTGGTCATCCCGTTGCGCGGCGGCGCCGCCGACCTGCGTCCCCTGGTGGACGGGACCTTCAACTTCCTGGCCTGGTCCGACGACGGCACGCTGGTGCTCTCGCGCGGCGATTTCCTCACCGTCGAGCGGCTCGACCCCGCCACCCGCACGCTCACCACGCTGGTCAAGGTCCCCGATCCCGGCGTCTGGGTGCAGGCGGTGCTGGCCGGCGGGCGCCGCGCGCTGGTCGTGCGCGGCGGGAACTCGGCCAAGACCGGCACGTTGGCCGTGCTCGACCTGGCCAGCGGGGCCATGACCACGCTGCTCGACGCGCAGGTCGCGGCCGCGCGCATTACCGCCGGGTTTCTCGCCCTCCAGGTGGCCGGCGGCGACGTGCAGCTGGTGCCGTTCGACGAGGAGCGCGGCACGGTGACCGGGGCGCCCGTCACCGTGGCGCGTGGGGTCTTTCAGGTGGGCGGCAACGGCTCCACCCAGCTGGCCGCGGCGCGGCGGTATCCGCTGGTGGTGTACGGCGGCCGAAACCTGACCCGCCTGGTACTGGTGGACAACGACGGGGTCGCCACGCCAGTGACCTCGCGCTCCGGCGAATGGCACCGCCCCGCCTTCTCCCCCGACGGCCGTCGCCTGCTCGCCGACCTCTCCGGCGAGGATGGGCGAAATGTGTGGGCCATTGACGTGGCGAGCGGGGTCCCCACCCGCGTCACCACCGCTCGCAACGGCCACGACGCCATCTGGGCGCCCGACGGCCGGAGCTTCGTATTCCTGTCCGACGAGTCGGGACCGCTGGGCTTGCGTCGCGGCACCCTCGACGCCGCCGCGCGCCCCGAGTCGCTGTACACCGGCCCACTCGCCGGGGCGCCCACCGGCTGGCACCCGGGAAGCGGCGACCTGCTGGTGTCGGCCGTCCCTGCCGGGCGCAGCAACATGGACGTGCTGCGGATCGGCGCGGCGGGGCGCGGCCCCGTCTCCACCCTGTACGGTGAGGCCACCGCGGACGAGGTCTCCGGCGCCATCTCCCCCGACGGCCGCTGGCTGGCCTACGCGTCCGACGTGGGCGGTCGCTCGCGCGTCTACATTCGCCCGGCCGATGGCGCCGAGCCCGCCGTGTCCGTCACCCCCACTGGTGGCAGCGAGCCGCTCTGGTCGCGCGACGGCCGTACGCTGTACTTCCGCATGATCGACGGACGCGGCGAGCGCATGGGTTTCGCGCGGGTCGAGCCCGGGGCGGCGCTTCGCATTACCCCCGCGACCACGCGCTTTCCGATCGATCGCTACTCCCCTGCCACCCCACACACGAACTTCGACGTGGCCCCCGACGGCAACCGCTTCGTGTTCGTCGAGGCCGGCGAGATCAGCCGGATCGTGCTGGTGCACGAGCTGGAAGCGCTGTACCGCCAGCGCCAGGCGGCGCGGTGAGCGAGGCGCCGGCACGACGTGCGGCGGGCGAGGTGTCGCTCCTCGCGCGCTGCCCTGATCTCCCGGGCGCCGAACTCGTTGCCGAGGGGTTGGCCGATCTCCAGGCACGTCGCGAGAGTGACGCGGCGCTGCTGGTCTCGATGGCCGCACCCCGCCTGCGGCTGCTGGGGATTCCGGTGGCGGCACCCTTCGATGACCCCGAGGCGCACTTGTTCGACCGGCTGGCCGCGCGCCATGGCGACGCGGCGCACGGCCGATTCAATGCGCTCGTGCGGCGCATCGTGAGCTTCGCCCGGGCCGCGGCGCTGTGCGCGAGATAGCGACCCGGGCGCGCATCGAGACGCTGCTGCGCGCGCTCGCCAACGCGGCCCAGGGGCCGCCGTGTACCTGGTGGGTGGTACCACCGCCGTCCTCGTCGGCTGGCGTGACGCCACGCGCGACGTGGACCTGGTGATCCGACCGGAGGACGACGCGATGCTGCGCGCCATTCCATCGCTGAAGGAGCAGCTGCGTTTGAACATCGAGCTGGCCGCGCCCGATCAGTTCATCCCGGTGGCTCCCGGGTGGGAGGCGCGCAGCCCGGTGGTCGCACAACTGGGGCCGGTCACGGTGCGCCACTACGACCCGACGGCCCAGGCCCTCGCCAAGATTGAACGCGGGCACACGCGCGACCTGGCCGACGTGCGGGCCATGCTGGCGGCGGGGCTCGTCACCCCCGCCGGGCTGCGCGAGGCCTTCGACCGCGCGGCGCCGGGGCTGTACCGGTATCCCGCCGTGGACCCGGACACCTATCGACGCGCGCTCGATGAGGCGCTCCTGCCGCCGAGCGAGACATGAACGACGTGCCCGCCCGCCTCACCGCCGCCCTGGCCACCCGCTACCGCGTGGAGCGTGAGCTCGGCGCCGGCGGCATGGCCACCGTGTACCTCGCCCACGACCTGCGCCATGAGCGCGAGGTGGCCGTGAAGGTGCTGCACCCCGACCTGGGCGCGGCCCTCGGCGGCGAGCGGTTCCTCACCGAGATCAAGACCACCGCCCGCCTCCAGCATCCGCACATCCTGCCGCTGCTGGACAGCGGGGCCGCCGACGGCCTGCTGTACTACGTCATGCCCTTCGTGCGCGGCGAGACGCTGCGGGCGCGCCTGGAGCGCGAGACGCAGCTGCCGCTGGACGACGCGCTCCGCATCGCCCGCCAGGTGGCCGATGCCCTCGACGAGGCGCACAGCCGGGGGATCATCCACCGCGACATCAAGCCGGAAAACATCCTCCTGCAGGGGGGCGCGGGAAACCAGCACGCGCTGGTGGCCGACTTCGGTATCGCGCTGGCCGTGCAGCACGCCGGCGGCGCCCGCATGACGCAGACCGGCCTGTCCCTCGGCACGCCGCAATACATGGCCCCCGAGCAGGCCATGGGCGACAAGGGCGTGGACCATCGCGCCGACCAGTACGCGCTGGCCGCGGTGACCTACGAGATGCTCACCAGCGAGCCGCCGCACACCGGCACCAACCCGCAGGCCATCGTGGCCAAGGTGCTCACCGAGGCGGTACGCCCGGCGACCGTACGGCGCCCCGCCGTGCCCGCCCATGTGGACGCGGCGCTCCGTCGCGCGCTCGAGAAACTGCCGGCCGACCGCTTCGCGTCGGTGCGGGCGCTGGCCGAGGCGCTCGAACGGCCGCCCGCCGCTCCTCTGGCCGCCTCCGACGGCGGCCGCCCGCCGCACCGCCTGCGCCGGCTGGTCACCTCACCGCTGTGGGCCGTCGGGTGCCTGCTGGCGCTGGGGGCGGTGGCCGCGCTGGCCCGCCGGCGCCCGCCGGCGGAGCGGCCGGTGGTGCGCTTCACGCTCCCCATTGCCGACGCGCAGTTCGGCACCGTGCTGGGAGTGGGGGAAAAGCTGGCCATCACCCCCGACGGCGGCACCGTGGCCTTCGTGGCGGCCACCGCCACCAACGGCGTGCTGTATGTGCGCCGCCTCGACGAGCTCACGGCGCGCCTGCTCCCCGGCACCGAGGGCGCGCGCGCGCCGTTCTTCTCCCCCGACGGCAAGTGGATCGGCTTCGTGGCGCGCGGGCGGCTGCGCAAGGTGCCCGTGGACGGCGGGCCGGTGGTGGAGCTCACCGACGGCAGCGTGATTCCCGACAACTCCGGGGCGGTCTGGACACCTGACGGTGACATCCTCTTCTCCCGCACCAACGACACCGCCTTCACGGGGGCGGCGCTGCTGCGGGTGCCGGCGGCCGGCGGGACCATCGGGGTGTTCGGGCGCCGCGACCCCGGTGATCTGGGGGAGGTGTCCAGCCCCATCCTGGCCCCCGACGGCCGCGCGGTCGTGGGCATCTGGGTCACGTCCCGCATCCGGTCGGGATCCGTCACCCCCCTGTGCCTCATCGACCCTGACGGGCGCATCACCAAGCTCGACGTGGGGGCCGAGCGTCCGCTGGGGTTCGTGGACCAGCACCTGATCTTCCTCCGCGCGGATGGCACCATCATGGCGGCGCCCATCGACCTGCGCGCGCGCGCCCTCACCGGCCCCCCCGTGGCGCTCCTGGAGGCGGTGTCCTCCCCGGTGCTCTCGGCGTCCGGATCGCTCCTGTATTCGCCGGGGCAGCCCGCCACCACCGCCGTGCTGGTGGACGAGCGCGGGGCGGCCGTGCCGCTCCTGCCGGAGGCGCGCCAGTTCGGCAACCCCCGCTTCTCCCCCGACGGACGGCGCGTGGCCTTCGACATCGGCGGCGCGCAGGGGCGCGCCATCTGGATCTACGAGCTGGCGTCGGCCACGCTCACCCGCCTCACCACCACGGGGAGCAACGTGCGCCCCGAGTGGAGCCCCGACGGCACGCGCGTGCTCTACCGGCAGGTGGGGCCGCGCAAGGGGATCTGGTGGCAACCCGCCGACGGGAGCGGGACCCCCGAGCTGCTGGTGGAGGTGCCGGGCGGCCCCAACGAGGGGGTCATCTCCCCCGATGGCCGTACGCTGATGTACCGCACCGACGAGGGGGTCGGCGACCAGCAGGTCATCACCGCCCCCATGGACAAGTCGGCCCCGCCCGTGCCGCTGCTCACCAAGGGGGTCAATTGGTCACCGCGCTTCTCCCCCAACGGGCAGTGGGTGGCCTACAGCTCCGACGAGTCGGGCACCGCGCAGGTGTACGTGCGCCCCTTCACTGGCGCGGGAGGGCGCGTGCAGGTGTCCAACAACGGGGGGAGCGAACCGGTGTGGGCGCGCGACGGGCGCACGCTGTACTACCGGGAGGGGGAGGCCCTGGTGGCCGCCCGCGTGACGCTGGCGCCCGCGTTTGCGGTGCAGGAGCGCCGCACGCTGTTCACCGGCCCCTACGACCTGTCGGGGCCCCACGCCAACTACGACGTGGCCCCCGACGGGCGGCAGCTGCTGATGCTGCGCGCCAATCAGGGGAGTGGTCAGGGGGTCCTGGTGCTCAACTGGGCCGCCGAGGTGCGCGCGAGGATGCGCGGGAAATAGGGCGGCATTCCCACGCGCCGCACGGCGAGTCGTGAACTCCGCCGCCCGCGTTCGGTGACCACCTGCTGGCCACGGTGCGGCAGTAGAGGACGCTCGTCAGCGGTGCTCCGCAGAAGCCGCGGACGAACAGCGTAAGCGTATGGTTCCGATATACTTACGAGGGCAACACCACTCTGGGAATTGAATTGACAACATGTTGACGGGGCTCTGGGCTTCGCGTATGATCGCCCGCGACGCCGCCCTCCAGCTCGCCCACCTCGCGCGGCTCCACCCCGTCGTCTCCATGACCGGCCCGCGGCCGTCGGGCAAGACCACGCTGTGCCGGGCCACATTTCCTGACCTGCCGTACGTCAGCCTGGAACCGCTCGATGTGCGCGAGTTCGCGACCGCCGACCCACTCGGATGCCTCGGCGCGCTCCCCAACGGCGCGCTCATCGACGAGGTGCAGCGCGCCCCCGACCTCTTCAGCAATCTGCAGACGAAGGTCGACCAGAACCCGGCGCCGGGGCGGTTCATCCTCACCGGCTCCCATCAGCGCGGGCTCATGGCGTCGGTCATCCAATCCCTGGCCCGATGCACCGGACTGCTCGAGCTGTACCCGCCCAGTTGGGCGGAGCTGAAGCGGTTCCCCTCAGCGCCCAGCGAGCTGTGCGAGGTCCGATGGACCGGCGCCTGTCCGCGCATCTTCGATCGCGCGATCCCGCCGCACCTCTGGCTCGCCGCCGACGTCGCTATCGTGAGCCGGAGCCGTTGCGCGTCCATCCCTTGCGTGGGGCGCTATTCGACAGCTGGGTGGCCGCGGAGCTCCTCGAGCGCGCTGCCTCTGCCTTGACACCGGACCCAGACCACCGGAGGTTCCGCCGACGGTTCCGTCTCCTCATCGAGTGCCCCCGCCCGTGACTGTTCCCGAGCGCCTTGCCACGGCTCTGGCTGACCGCTTCGTGCTCCTCCACGAGCTGGGCCGGGGCGGCATGGCCGTGGTGTACGCGGCCGACGACCGGCGCCACCAGCGGCGCGTGGCCCTCAAGGTGCTCTCGGCGGAGGAATCGGCGCTGCGCAGCGTGGAGCGCTTCGAGCGCGAGGTGCGGGTCTCGGCCCGATTGTCGCACCCCCATATCGTGCCGCTGTACGACTCGGGGCACGCGGGCGACCAGCTGTATTTCGTCATGCCGCTGGTGGAGGGGGAGACGCTGCGGGCGCGGCTCGATCGGGAGGGGCGGCTTCCGGTGCCGGACGCCGTGCGCATTGCCCGCGAGGTGGCCGACGCGCTCGACTACGCGCACCGGCAGGGGATCGTCCACCGGGACATCAAGCCGGAGAACATCATGCTGGCGCATGGGCATGCGCTGGTGGCCGACTTCGGCATTGCCCGCACCGCCGAGGCCGAGCCCTCGCCGCTGACCGGCACTGGCATGTTCCTGGGCACCGCCGACTACGTGAGCCCGGAGCAGATCTTCGGCGACGCGCCGGTGGGCCCGGCGGCCGACATCTACGCGCTGGGGTGCGTGCTGTACGAACTGCTGGCCGGCACCCCGCCCTTTCGGGGGGCCAATGCGCAGGCCACGCTGGCGCGCCGGCTCACGGCCGCAGCGCCGCGCGTGCGGGCCGCGCGCCCGGAGGTGCCCACGGCGCTCGACGAGACGCTGTCGCGGGCCATGGCGACCGACCCGGCGCTGCGCCCCCCCGGGGCGGCGGCGCTGGCCGACGCGCTGCGGGACGCGATCGCCACGGCGCCCCCGCCGCCGGCCGATGACGTGTCGCTCATCGTGAAGCCATTCGACCCCATCGGCGAGGACGCTGACGTGCAGGACATTGCCGAAGGGCTCACCGAGGAGGTCATCGGCGACCTGGCCAAGATCCGGGCGCTGCGGGTGATCTCGCGCTCGGCGGTGGCGCGCTTCCGAGGGAGCGCGGCCACGGCGCGCGAAATCGCGGCCGAGGCGCGCGTGCGCTACGTGGTCACGGGGAGTGTGCGCCGGGGCGGGGCCCGGGTGCGGGTGAGCTGCGAGGTGGCCGACACCACCCGCGACGTGACGAGCTGGTCGGGGAAGTTCGACGGGACCGTGGACGACCCGTTCGCCCTGCAGGAGACCGTGGCGCGCGGTATCGCCGAGGCGCTGCAGGTACAGGTGACCGCCGCCGACGAAGCGCGGCTGGCCGAACGGCCCATCGGTGATCCGCGCGCAGCGGAGTGCGCGCGGCGGGCGCTGAACGCGCTGACAAGCATGACCCCCGAGGGGCTCACCACGGCCGAACATCTCATTCGCCAGGGGCAGGCGATCGTGGGGCCCAACGCCCAGCTGTTGGGAATGGCCGCGGCGACGGAGTTCCAGTACGTGAACCTGGCCATCGAAACCGATCCCGCCGCCGCCACGCGGCGGCTGGCGCGCAGCGCCGCACTCATCGACGAGGCGCTGACCCTCGACCCCGGCCAGCCGGATGCCCTGTTCACCCGGGCGTGGATGCATGGCGCGCAGGGGCGGCTGGCCGACGGGCTGCGGGACTGCGTACGCGCGCTGCGCAGCGATCCCAACGCGGTGGGCGCGCAGGCGCTCTTCAACTTCATCACCATGTGGGCCGGGCTTGACGAGGCGTTCCGGGCCGGAGTGCGGCGGCTGGAGGCCATCGATCCCTGGAACGCCTGGCTGACCTACCAGCAGGCCATGCTGGCGGTGCTCGATGGGGACCCCGACCGCGACACGACCGTGCAACGGGTGGTGGTACTGGGGGAGGGGTTCAGCGGGGTGGTGGCGATGCTGGCCTGGGGGATGGACGGAGAGTGGGCCAAGGCGCGCCCGCTGCTCGAGGGGGGCGACCCGACCGCCGACGACTTCGCGGCCCAGCTGCGGCGGGCGTACCTCGCCGCGCTCGACGGCGACGCGGCGCGCGCACGGGAAGGGCTCGACCGGCTGCGCGCCATCGAGTCCATCGCGCACGACCTCGACTGGCGGCACATGATGGCCGTGGGCTATGCGGTGGCTGGCTTCGACGACGCGGCGCTGGACTGCCTGACCGACGCGGTGCGGCTCGGGGTCACGAACGACCGCCTGCTCTCCTCGCGGAACCGGAACCTGGCCCGCCTGCTGGCCACGCCGCGCGGCGCGGCGCTGCAGCAGGAGGCCGCCGATCGCCGTGGGCTGATGCAGCAGGTGTTGGCCGAGATCGAGGCCGGCGCGTAGCGCTCCCCCAACCACGACCCGCACCGTCCGGTGCTGGGGCCATGATTGCACGGCGCCCGTCGCACACGCCGGTTCTGGCGCGCATGGCGTTGGGCTGCGACCGGAACGGTGGCCCGTTCGACGTCGGGTTCGGTGGCGGAAAGCCGTGGACCACGCGCCCCGCCCTTGTGCGCCCAGCGCCGCCTAGAAGCTGAACCCGAACCGCAAGGCGCCGAGCACGAAGGGTTGCTCCCCCACTTCCCGGGTCAGGGTCTTATCCTCGAAGATCGGCCAGGGGTTCGACTTGTACGCGACATTTGCCACCCCGACCTGCGGAATCAGGTAGTAGCGCGAGCGGCCGAGGTTGAACCGATACCCGGCGTAGCCGGTGATCAGCCAGTCGAAGCTCCGATAGTCCTTCCCGGTGGTGACGTGATTGTCCAGTGCGCCCATCCCGAGGGTTTGCGAGAACTCGGCGTGGAGTCCGCGCCAGAAGTACTGGCGGTAGCCACTCGCCACGCTGTAGTCGGCAAACCGCCCTTCGGTGTCCCGGTTCCGGGGGAAGTCCACATTGGCGCCCACGTACGCATCGCCCCTCAGATGGCCGCGCTGCCAGAGCTGTCTGGTGACGTGCACCCGGAGGGAACCGGGGAAGATGGGCCAGAGCGCATCGACCTCGAGTCCGTTCTTGTGGCCGGTGGGTGTGGTGGGTGCGGGCGCGTTCTGCGCCTGCGCGGCCACGGACGTCACCAGAGTGGCAGCGGCCGCAAGGAGGAGGGACAGCCTGCACGTGGTCTGCATGATCGAGGGACGTGAAAGGTGGACGCGGGCTCGGGGGGGCGCGTGCCGACTGGCCAGGGCGACATCCCGACTAGTACTAGAGAGCAACGGCTAGTTTATGATGGTAAAATGGAGAAACTGTATTAGTTGTCAATAGTAGAGAATGGTTACTATTTTGCAGCATGGAAGCTGACGCCTCGGCTGACCGCATGACGCGTGCCCCGCAGCAGGAGCGGGGGCAACGGCGTGTCGCGCAGATCCTCGAGGCGGCGGCGGAGGTCTTCCGCGAGCATGGCGTGGGCGGGGCCACGATGCAGCTCATCGCTGAGCGCGCCGGCGCGTCCATGGGATCGCTGTACCACTTCTTTCCAAACAAGGACGCCGTCCTCGAGACACTCGGTGCGCGGTATGCCGATCGGATCCGTCGACGCAATGAAGAGGCGATGCCGCTCTCGCTCGCCCATCTCGAGCCGAACGCCCTCTTCGACGCAGTGCTCTGTGCGCAGATGGCGTTCATCGAGGAGACCCCGGCGTTCGAGGCCGTCCATGCGGCCGTCGCGCGACACTGTCCGGCGATCTACGACGCGCTGAACCAGGCGCTGGTCGGCCACGTCGGACAGTTCCTTGCGCTCCGCTATCCCCGCATGCCCGAGCCGCAGCGCCTCGCCTCGGCGATGGTCTCCGTCTCCATCGTGCGCACGGTTGTCAATCTCGCCGCTCAAGCGCCCGCCGCCATGCGTGCACTGGTCATTGGGGAAGGGCATGCGATGCTCGTGGCGCACTACGGTGCGGCGGACGCGCAATTCGGTGTCGGCCACTCGTCGAGCCGCGATGTACGCGCGCCGCGCCCCTCCATCCCGGTGCCGTGACGAAGCACGGCGGTGGCGTCTACGGCGTCTTCGGTCACCTCGTCCGACAGACCGCCGTGCATTCCTGAGTTGGCCGTCCCCTCTCCCCACGGTTCCACCCATGCCCTCCCCTGTCACGTGCTGACGCGGGTCGCGGCGCAGGTGAGACAAATGTGACGTCGTTGGGCATGTGGCGTCTCCGCCGTGAACCCCGGGTGGAGACTGGTCCAGTGCGTCGAAGACAAGCACGGCGTCGTGCGTTCAGCCTGATCGAGGTGATGCTGGTCATGGCCATGATCGGCATTCTTGCGGCCATCACGGTCCCCAAGCTGCGGTTCGACAATGCGCGGGTGGAGACGGCGGCGCGCGCGATCGATCTGGCCATCATGGCCGCCCAGCGCGACGCGGTGAGCCGGCAGCACAACGTGCTGGTGGTGTTCGATACGGCCGCCCGGGCCCTGCGCACCGTGTGGGACGTGAACAAC
>JAJTGR010000070.1 GCA_021299375.1 Gemmatimonadota bacterium | reverse complement strand
GCGGTACGCCCCTGGTTGTAGAGCCAGCGGCTGATGTCGGTGCCGTCCTTCTCGCGGAGGAACTCGGCGAAGTACGTGGCCTCATCCGCCTGCCAGACCCGGAAGAAGTCCCGGTAGGTCGGCTCGCCGGCGGCCAGTGCGCCGATGAACTCGGCGATGCCTTCGTTGAGGGACCGCGCGAGGAGGGTGGCCCCGTCGCGCCCCGAAAAGTTCCTGGCCCGGATTTGGAGAAAGTGGACGTACTCGTGTGCGACAAAGGGCGGCAGATCGTGCACCCAGCTTTTCTGGTTCTCGCGAACCGGTGCCGGGAGCGCGCCGAGGGGAGCCTGCGCATCGCGCCCGAAGAACTCGAGGCCGATGAGCAACCCGCGGTCATTGGCGGTGCCCCCGGTGCTGAAGCGTCCCACGAGAATGGTGACCGGCGGAAAGACGGCCTCCGGATAAAGCGCCTGGATCTTCCCGTAGTTGGCCCGGATGGTGTTGAGCACCGTGGCGCGATCAGGCGTGGTGCGCCACCAGGCGTGCAGGGCGTCGAGATACGCCGGGTAGGCGGTGGCCACCTGCGCAAGCGACGCGGCGCTGAGCTGCCGCAGTCCGATGAAGTCCCGGAGCCCGGCCGACGCGCTATCGAGATAGCGCTGCTGAAAGGCGCTGGCGCTGCCGCTGCGCCCCCCGTTCTCATAGGCGCGCCAGAAGCGGTCCACGTCTTCGGTGACCAGCTGCGCCAGCGCGGGACTCGCGGCAATCTCCACCGTCGGTGCGGTGGAGGGCTCGCCACGGCAGGCCGCGAGCAGCAGCAGTGTCACCAGGCAACAGGGCAGCCGGCAGGGTCGGAGCGGCGTCATATCCAGTTGGACGGCAGCCACCCCGGCAAGGTTTCTTCGGCGGCCGGTGCCCGCACGTACTACCTTTGGCCCATGCGTCGCATCTTCCTCTGCCTGCCCGTCTGGGTGGTGGCCACGCTGTTCGCCGCGTGCGACACGCCACAGCCGGCCCCGCCCCGGACGAACGTCGCCATGGCGCCGGTCTCACGGCCCCCCACCCCCAGCGATTCCCTGTGTCCGCGCGACGGGCGCTGGCGGAGCTGTCACCTGGAGGACCGCATAAACAAGGCGGGGATGAGCATCACGGTCATGGACACCATTACCGTGCCGTACTTCACGGCGCCCGGTACGCGCTATCGGTTGGGGAAGACCGCGAGGCTGGTGGCGTTCTACTTCGCCGATTCGGCGGCGGCGGTGACGGCGACCGCCGGACTGCATGCCCAGCGGCTCACCCCCGGCGGCGACACGCTGGGCGCGTGGCCGAGCCCGCCGCTGGAGACCATTCGCAGCGCGAATCTCGTGGCGGTGTTGTTCCAGGTGAACGCCACGCAGGCCGAGCGGGTGCGGCTGGCGCTCACAGCAGGGGCGCCACAGCCGTACACCAAGCCGGCGCAGATCCTGCCGCCGGCCACGGCGCGATGAGGCGCCCCTGCTGGGGCCTGGCGGCCCTCGCCTGCCTGAGTGCTGGGGGTGTCCCGCGCTCCGCGGTGGCGCAGGGGGCGGTGGCGCCGGGGGCGGTGGCGCCGGGCGTGGCCGTTGCAGGGGTCGCCAGTTCGGGCGTGTCCGCACCGCCGCTGCCCGCGGATTCCGCCGGTTTGGCGGGGCGGTACGCCATCATCGCGGCGGGCAGCGTGGCGGCGGCCACCTGGAATCAGGCCGTCGGCCTGCCCGACGCCTGGCCTCGCACGTGGCGGGGGTACGGGGCGCGGTTGGGCGATCAGGCCGGCTTTGCGGTGGCCGAAGAGGCGCTGCGCGCCGGCATCGGGGTGCTGGTGCCTTGGCACGGGGGGCGCTCGCCCTGCCCGCAGGCCCGGCGGGGGCACCCCCTTGGTCGGCGAGTGGCGGCCGCCACGCGGTGCGCGGTCCACGACCGCCTCGTGGCGCAGAACGCGGCCGGGGAGGCGCGCCCCAACGTGCCGTTTCTCGGTGCCGTGGCGGGCGCCAGCGCGATCAGTCTGGCGTGGCGCCCGGAGCGGGCGGATGCCCGCAAGGGGCAGCTCTTCGTGGCCTCCCGCATCGGCATCGTGCTGGCCGGCGCCGTGGCCAAGGGCATGTGGGAGGCGTGGCGGGAGCAGCCCTAGCGTCACCGGCTTTCCGTGGTGCGGGCGCCCGCCCAGCACCACGGATCACGCGGAGGCGCGTATCGGTCAGCTGGCCTTCTTCACCGCCATCGCCTCCTGGCTGTCCAGTACCGCACTCAGGGCCTCCGCGGTCCACGTGATGGCGTTGGTGTAGAACCCGCCCAGGTTCGCCGGGTCCACCCCCATCTCCCGCGCGAGCTCCGTCGCATGCTCGAACAGCCCCAGCTCGTACGACTCGGCGAACGTGATGGCGTCGGCGTACGGGCCGGTGCGGTCGAGCAGCGCCGCGTTGGCCTCCGCGCTCAGCACGACCCGCTCGAGGATCTCGTGGAGGGGCATGCGGAACACCGCGTCCATCAGGGAGAAGAGTCCCACAAGGAAGAGGGTGCCCGGATCGCGCTGCCGGCCGGCGAGCTGCTCGAGCAGCCGTCCGCGTTCGACGGCCTGCCGCACGAGCTCCTGATCGACCCCGTTCTTGCTCTTGCGGGCGGCCGCTACCGCCACCGCCAGCCAGCGCAGGAAGGCCGTCCGCCCGATGAGGCGCAGCGCCTGCCCGATGCTGCTCACCCCGCGCCCGCCGAGCGCCGCCGAGTTCACGAGGCGCAAGAGCTGGAAGGTGAGCACGGGGTCCGTGCTGAGCACCTCCTCGAGCTGCTGGTCATCGATCTTCGGATCACGCGCGAGTCCCATGAGACGCATGGCGGCCACGGTGCTCTGCGGCATATCCGCCGCCGGCAGCGGCTCCGGGCGGCTGAAGAAGGAACCCTGAAAGCCGTCGAAGCCGCGCTGCAGCGTGGCCTCGTAATGCTCCAGCTCCTCGACATTGGTGGCGATGAGCTTGATCCCGGCGCCCTCCGGGTGGGCCGTGAGCCGGTCGCAGATCGCATTGATGGTGGCCGGGTCGGCGCTGCGGGCGTCGACGCGGGCCCAGGTCATGTACGGGAGCAGCTGCTCCGAGGGGCTGGCTTCCGCGCGGGCATCGTCGAGGGCGAGCACGCCGCCAGCCGCCCGGAAGCGGACCAGCGCCTCGATGAGCTCCCCGTCAGCGACCAGATCGCGCGGCACCATCGCGATCACGGATCCCGGATCCGCCACCAGGAACGCGTCGCCGACCAATTGTTCGCGGGTCGCCGTCACGAAGGCCGGCATGCGATTACGCACGAGGTCGAAGTTGCCGCTCAGAAAGCTCTGGGCGAACGCGTCGCGCCCATCCTCCGCGTTGTGGAACCGGATCTCGTAGGCGATGAGGGAACCGGTGCCGCCGAAGACGGGCTGACGAACGAGGCAGGAATCGGACATGGGACAGGCGAAATCGTGATGCGAAGGGGTGGCGCGGATGGTACGCACCTGGTGACTTTGAGACGATCCAGATGGCCGCGGGGCACGGCCCGGCCGGCCCGGCGTCCCTCCGCGTTCCCGTTGGTATCGTCCCTGAATCCTTGGCGATGAGTCTTGCCACCCTCGACGGCTCCCTGCATCGCGGATGCGGGGGCCGCTACGCGCTCCAATCCGAGTCGGTCACCGTGCGGCTGAGCGGCATGGCGGCCGAGGTGACCCGTGAGTTCTACCGGTGCGAGAAGTGCGCCCACGAACAGCGCACCATCGACCAGCGGGATGCCGCGGAGAAGTCGGCCACCGAACAGATTCGCGCCACGTATGCGCTGTTGACGCCTCGCCAGATCCGGCAACTGCGCGAGTCGCTGGGGCTGACGGTCGGGCAGTTCGCCGAGCTGATTTACGGCACGCCGAAGGGGATCGTGGAGGGGTGGGAGAAGGGCAAGTATCTCCAGAACCGCGAGGCCGACGCGCTGCTCCGCACGCTGACCGACCGCGACACGCTGGAGCGCCGGGCGGCCAAGGCCGGGGTGACGCTGCCGGTGGTGGTGCCGGGACCGGGTGCCGAGGGATTGGTGGCGCCGCCGGTCGGCGCGCCGTTGGCCGAGGCCGCGCCGGTCGAGGTCGCGCCGGCGGGCTGACGTTGGTGCCGGCCGAGCCCCACATTTCCCGCGTGCCCCTTTCGCCCAGCGCGCTGCCCGCATGACCCCCCCGTTGCTTGTCGCGCGCGATCTCACGCGCCGCTACGGCGCCGTGACGGCACTGGACGCCCTCACGGTGGACGTCGACGCCGGCATCACCGGCCTGGTGGGCGCCAACGGGGCGGGCAAGAGCACCTTCATCAAGATCCTGCTCGGTCTCGTGGAGCCCACCAGCGGGACGGCGGCACTCGCCGGGCATGACGTGTGCACGGAGCGCGACGCCATTCGGGCCCTGGTGGGCTACATGCCGGAGCACGACTGTCTGCCACCGGAAATGAGTGCGGCGGAGTTCGTGACGTTCATGGCGCGCTGCAGCGGGTTGCCCGCCAACGCGGCGCGCGAGCGGGCAGCCGAGGTGCTGCGGCATGTGGGGTTGTTCGAGGAGCGCTATCGGCCCATGGGCGGCTACTCCACCGGCATGGGGCAGCGCGTCAAGCTGGCGCAGGCGCTGGTGCACGACCCGCGGCTGCTCATCCTCGACGAGCCCACCAATGGGCTCGATCCCGCGGGGCGCGACGACATGCTCGCCCTGATCGAGCGCACCGGTCGCGAGTTCGGCATGTCGGTGCTCGTCTCGTCGCACCTGCTTGGCGAGCTCGAACGGATCGCGGAACGCATCGTGCTCATCGAGGCGGGACGCCTGGTGCGGGCCGCGCCGGTGGGAGTGCTCACCGGGGAAACGGGCACACTGGTGGTGGAGCTCGACGCCGATGCGGCCACGCTCGACGCGTTCGTGACGGGACTGGCCAGCCGCGGCCTGGCGGTGCGCCTCGACCGCCAGCGGGTGCTGGTGGACATTCCCGATGGCGCCGACCCCGCTCAGGTCGCCCACGTGCACGACGCCGTGCGTGATGCTGCCGTGGCCTGCGAGGCCGGCCTGCTGCGCCTCGAACGCCGCCGCGGGCATCTCGAAGACCTCTTCGCCAGTGCGGCCGCATGAGCGATCCCACCGCTACGATTCACGACCTCGGCTACCGGCGATACGAGGGGCCGAGGGACGGGGCCCGAGGCGCCTTCGATGCCCTCGTCTGGCAGGGTATCCGCACCATGTTCGGGATCGGGCGGCCGTTCAAGGCCAAGTCGGTGCCGGTGTTCGTCATCGTGGTCACCATGCTGCCGGCGCTGGCGACGCTCACCGCGGCGTCGGCGTCCGGCGGCCAGATGCCGGTGCCGTACGGCATCCTCATCGCGCCGCAGCTGCTGCTCTTCGTGCTCTACGGGGCGGCCCAGGCGCCGGAGATGCTGAGCCGCGACCAGCAGCATCGTGTGCTGCCACTCATGCTCACGCGCGATGTCACCCGGGGGCAGTACGCGAGCGCCCGCCTGCTGGCGATGTTCACGGCGATGTTCGTCGTCTGCCTCGCGCCCCTGCTGCTCCTCTACATCGGCGAGATCAGCATCGCCAAGCAACCCACCGCAGCCTTCGCGCGGATGGGTGGCAAGATCGGCCCCGTATTGCTGCACGCGACGATGACGGCGTGGGTGATTGCCGGCGTGAGTGCGGCGCTGGCCAGCCTCACCGCGCGCCGCGCGTACGCGACGGCGGCCGTGATCGGTGTGTTCCTGGTGGTGGCGGCGATCACGACGGGGCTCAACGAACTTGCCGGTCTGCCCGACGGCGTCACGGCGCTGCTGGACCCCATTCAGGCGCTGCGCACCATGGCGCTCATGCTTTTCGGCGAGACTACCCGCGGTATGGAGCTCACGCCGCCGCCGCCGCTGCCGCTGTTCCTCGTGGTGCTGGTGGCGCTGGGCGCTGCCGGCGCCGCGGGGCTGGTGTGGCGGCTCCGCCGGGTGGACCTGTGAGCGCCGCCGCGGTGGGCCCGTTGCCGGGCCAGGCCCCATCCGTCGGCGCCCCGCCCGTCGGCGCCCCGCCGCTGGTGTTCGACCACGTCTCGCACTGGTACGGCGACGTGGTGGCCGTGAACGACGTATCGGCCACGGTGGAGCCGGGCATCACCGGCCTGCTGGGGCCCAACGGTGCCGGCAAGAGCACGCTGCTGCAGATGGCGGCGGGGCTCATCGCGCCGTCCAGTGGCGGTGTGCGCGTGTTCGGCGAGTCGCCCGTGGAGCGGCCGGCCATCTTCCGTCGCGTGGCCCTGGTGCCGGAACGCGAGGCCCTGCCGGGCATGCTCAGTGCGCGCGCGTTCGTGGAGGCCCGCGCCACCCTCCTGGGCCTGCGCGATGTGCGTGGCGCGGCGGCCCGCGCGCTGGCACTGGTGGAGCTCGACCTCGTGGCCGATCGCAAGGTCCAGGGCTTCTCGAAGGGCATGCGGCAGCGCACCAAGTTGGCAGCGGCGCTCGTGCACGAGCCGCAGCTGGTGCTGCTCGACGAGCCGTTCAACGGCCTCGATCCGCGGCAGCGGCTGCAGATGATGCGCCTGCTCGAGGCGCGCGCGGCCGCGGGGACGGCGGTGCTGCTGTCGAGTCACATCCTCGAGGAGATCGAGGGCGTGGCCTCGCGTATTCTGGTGGTGCTGGCGGGGCGTCTGGCGGCGAGTGGCGATCACCGTACGCTGCGTCGCCTCATGACCGACCGCCCGCACACCGTGCGCCTGCGGGCCAGCGACAATCGTGCGCTGGCGGCGCGGCTGGTGGCGCACCCGGTGGTGATCGGCGTGGAGGTCGATGCGCACGACCTGACGGTGCGTACCACCGACTTCACCGCGTTCTCACGCCTGGTGCTGCGCGCGGCGCAGGGCCACGGTGCCCACGCGCCGGCTCTCACGCTGTACGAAGTACAGCCCACCGACGAGTCGCTCGAACACGTATTCGCCTATCTGGTGGAACGGTGACGCTCTCCGCTTCCCCGCCGGCCTCTCCCGGCCCGCCGGCGTTCGGTCCCATCGCGCCGCTCGCCACCGCACGCGTGCTCACGCGGCTGGCGTGGGCGCGCACCGGCAGCCCGGCGCTGATCGCCGGCATCGCGGCGCTCATGCTGGTGCCGATGCTGTTCGCCCTGGTGTTCGCCTCACGCGGTATCCTGAGTGGCGACCCGGTGGCGTTCCTGGCCAACCGCTACGATCAGCTCATTGGCGGACTGGCCACGCCCCTCATCGCCCTTTTGCTCGGCACCAGCGCGTTCAGTGCCGAAACCGACGACGGCACGCTGCTCTACCTCGTGACCACCACCACCCCGCGCTGGTGGATCGTGGCCGTGCGGGTGCTCTTCGCCTCGGCGCTCACCGGCGTGCTCTCGGCACTGGCGGTGTGGGGCACGGGGGTGATCGCGGCCGGCACCAGTGACCCCGAGGGCATCACGACGGCCTACACGGTGGCGGTGTTCTACGGCGGCGTCACGTACGCCGCGCTGTTCACGGCGCTCGCGCTGCTGACGCGCCGGGCGCTGCTGAGCGGCCTGGTGTACGTGCTGTTCTGGGAAGGGACGCTCAGCACGACGTTTCCCGCGCTGCATTTTCTCAGTGTGCGGGCGTGGATGCAGGCGGTCGCGCACTCGCTGACGGAAGCCGCCGGTGACGCCGTTGGCGCAGCCGTTGGCCCATCGGCGCCGTACGCGCTGGTCGCCAGCGTGGTGCTGGTGCTCGTCACCGTCTACATCGGTGGCCGCCGGCTGCATCGGCCGAGGATCGCCCGCGTCGGAACCTGACGGGGTACGCCAGGGCCGCCGGGCCGCTCGTGGGGCAGCAGACGGAATGACGGTCGCGGCCGGCTAACGCCGGTGCATGGCGGCCCGCAGTTCAAGGTCCGGCAACACCTTGCGCAGCACCGCGTCCACGCGCGCCAGCCGCGTGGTCGGCTGCGGGTCGGCCAGCAACTGGTACTTCTCCTCCACGTCGAGATCGATCATGGCCGCGATGCTCCAGGCCAGCTGCGCGGGATCATCGGGGAGCGAGGGGAGCGGTCCGTTGTTGTCGTTCAGCGTGTGCACCGCCGTGACCACGCGCGTGAAGTTCGCGGCCACTTCGTTGGCGGCCACGGCGAGCGCCACCGGGCTGCCGACCGCCACATCCGGCACGAACGTCACGGCGGCCACGTGGTACGGTGCGTCGTGTTTCACAAAGGCATCGAGGGCGAACCGCTCGCGCCCTGCCACGAGGATGTTGGAACGGCCGTCCGGGAGCATCTCCACCTCGGCGACTTCGGCAACGCACCCGATCCGTCCCGGCGGCAGATCGCGCTCGGCCACCCCGGGCATGCCGGTGAGGATGCCGAAGCGGCTGGTGCCGGCGCGCACGTCGGCCAGCAATTGCCGGTAGCGCGGCTCGAACAGATGCAACGGCAGCGTCGTGCCCGGAAAGAGCACGACGCCCAAGGGGAAGATCGGGAGCGTTTCGCTGGCCATGCCGTGTAGTAAACGCCTGCCGCGGCTCAGCGGAAGCGGACCACGCACCTCACCGGCTGCCGGTGCGCCCGGAACCCATCGTCGCCGCCGTGGCCGAGGGCCACGCGGGCGGTGATGGGGGCGCGGGACGGGAGGTGGCTGTGCACCATGGCGGCCCGTCAGCCCGGGCAGTTTCGGCGAACGCAGTGCAGCAGCGTCGTCAGCGCCGCGCGCTCGTGGTCGGCGAGACCGGCGAACACCGCCTCTTCGGCAGCCTCGATGGCCGGCGCCGCGTCGCGCAGCACCGCCCGCCCTTGTTCCGTGAGCGTGGTGTGGACGACGCGGCGGTCGTTGACATCGCGCGAACGCGTCACCAAGCCGGCCGTCTCAAGCCGATCGAGCATTCTCGTAATGTCGGGGCCCGGTGCCGCCAGCTGACGGGCCAACGCCGAACAGGCAGCGCCCGTGCCGTGGTCGCGGCCGATCACCTGCAGCAGTTCGAACTGCGCGGCAGTGATGTCGAACCCATCGAGGGCGCGCGCGAGCATCCGTTCGGTGTGCGCCGCCGCCGCCCGCAGGGCGTGGACGGTGGTACCGGACGCTGGGGTGCCGGGAGTTCGCGACATGCCGCACCTTATTTGTTGCAACAACCTGTGTCAACACAACTCATTGGCCTCGGACACCACCGCCGCCGGTCGCTACCCATCCATGCCGACGGTGGATACATTGCCTCTCCCGCGTGATGCGGGTCAGGCGCCGTCGCCAAGTGGTAAGGCAGGAGACTGCAAATCTCCCACCGTCGGTTCGATTCCGACCGGCGCCTCTCGAAGGTGGTTGGAGGCCGAGTGTTGGCGGTGGCGGTGCGTGCGCGGGAGGCTTGCTGGTGGGTGTCCCGTGCCCGATGCGATCGTCCCATGGTTTCGGTGCGGGGTGAGCGGCCATGCCGCTCGCCCCGCTTTTTTCTGCGTGACCGGCGCCCGGGCGCCGCCCAGGGAGGTCCCTTGCAGCGCGAACAGGAAGACCGGATTGTCGACAGCTGGCAACAGAACGCAACGCCCTGGACCCGCGCGGTGCGGGAAGGCGAGATCGGGAGTCGCGTGGCCGTTACGAACGGTGCGATCCTGTCGGTGCTGCGGGCGCTCGGGCCGGCGCGCCTGCTGGATGTCGGGTGCGGCGAGGGGTGGCTGTGCCATGGCCTCGCGCGTGAGGGCACGGCCTGTGTCGGCGTCGACATGATTCCCGACCTTGTGGAGGCGGCACGGGCGGCCCATCCGGCAGGCGCGGCGCCCGCCACGTATCTCGTGCACGACTACGACGCCATCGCCGCGGGTGCCCTGCACGCTGCCGGGAGCGCCCCGTTCGATGTCATCGTGAGCAACTTCGCCCTGATCGGCGACCGGCCGGTGGCTCGCCTGCTGCAGGCGCTGCCCGCGCTGCTTGCCCCCGGCGGACGGGTGGTCATCCAGACGCTGCACCCCGTGATGTCGAGCCTCGATGCGCCCTATCAGGACGGCTGGCGTGAGGGCTCGTGGTCGGGGTTCGCCGCGGATTTCCGCGATCCGGCGCCGTGGTACTTCCGGACGATCTCGGGATGGGTCGCCCTTCTTGGCGAGAGTGGGCTCACCCTCGAGCGGATGATCGAGCCGGTCCATCCGGAAACCGGTCGCCCGGCCTCGCTCATTCTCATGGCAAGGTAACGCCCGCAGTTGTTCCGGCGGTGGGACCCGCTTACCATCCCGATGCTTCTTGTCCCTTTCCTCCCACCCGACGAGTTCTCCGTCCGCAGGAGTCCGTACATGAATCCGAGACAGGCCTGCCGCAGCCTCACGCTGCGTGCGATCCTGCTGACGCTGTCCCTCATCAGCACCCCGCTGATGCTCCGCGCGCAGGCGGCCGGTGCGGTCGGGTCCATCCGTGGCCGCATCACCGACGCGGGTACCGGCGCCGGGCTTGGCGAGGTGCAGCTGCAGGTGGTCGGCACCCGCCTGGGCACCACCACCGGCGCCACCGGCGACTTCACGCTGCTGGCCGTGCCGGTTGGCTCACGAAGTGTCACCGTGCGTCGCCTGGGATACCAGCCCGTCACCCGTACCGTGACGGTCACGGATGGCGGCACGGCCACGCTCGACGTGGCCCTCACCGTGAGCGCCGTGAACCTCAGTGAGGTGGTCGTGACCGGCTCCGCGGCACCGACCGAGAAGCGCAAGATCGGCACGAGCATTGCCTCGCTCGATTCCACGCTCATCGGCCGTGCACAGGCCGTAACGGTCGATCAGGCGCTGCAGGGCAAGGTGGCCGGTGCCCAGATCTCCCAGAACTCCGGCGGGCCGGGCGGTGGCGGCATCTCCGTGCGCCTGCGCGGCACCAACTCGTTCATCTCCGGCTCCGATCCCCTGTACATCATCGACGGCGTGATCGTGGACAACGGGTCGGCCCAGCTGACCGACCTCGGCGGCCGCTCGAACCCGCAGAACCGTCTCGCCGACCTCAATCCCGCCGACATCGAGCGCGTGGAGGTCATCCGCGGGGCCGCTGCTGCCGCGCTCTACGGCTCGCGCGCCAACAACGGGGTGGTGCAGATCTTCACGAAGCGCGGGAGCATCGGCAAGCCGCGCTTCTCGCTGTCGTCGCGGTATGGCGTCAGCGAACTGCGCGAGCAGCAGCCGTTCAACCTCTATCCGTTCGACATCAACGGCCTGCCGATCGCGCGCTTCAACTATCAGGATGACATCTTCCGGCGCGCACCGAGCAGTGAGCAGAACCTGACCGTCGAGGGCGGTACCGACCAGACGCGGTACTTCGTGAGCGCCAATCACCTCGACGATCAGGGCATCCTGCGCTCGACCAGTTCGCGGCGTACCGGGGCACGGCTCAACCTGCAGCAGCAGCTCGCCAGCAACCTCGTCGCCAACGTGACATCCAACTTCGTCACCACGCAGAACCAGTTCCAGGCGTTCGGCGAGCAGAACGACTACGGCATCATGGGGTCGCTGTTCTTCGCCCCCACGAGCGTCGATTTCCGCCCCAACAACGGCGTGTATCCGCTGCCGCCGGCTCTTGGTACGAACCCGCTGCTCGCCATCGATCGCATCCGCAACCCGCAGACGATCAACCGTTTCATCGGCTCCACCAAGCTCACCTGGACGCCGCGGGCCAACCTGCTGCTCGATTACACGCTGGGCATCGACAACACCGGCTTCGAGCAGCGGCAGTTCGTGCCGCGCAACGCGGTGCTGGGTACCGGCCCGCTGGCCACGGGCCGCGCGCAGTCGGTGTTCCAGGACACGCGCGTCATCAACCAGGACGGCGTGGGCTCGTACTCGTGGCGCCTCGGTGATGCCTTCGGCATGCGCACCACGGGCGGCTTCAACTACACGTCGCAGCGCATCCGCACCACCAACGCGGTGGCCAATGGCCTGGCGCCGGTGGGTGACCTCGTGAGCGCCGGCTCGGTGTTTGCCGCCGGCCAGACCGACGTGGAACTGCGCACGCTCGGCTTCTACGCGCAGCAGGAAGTGGACTGGAACAACCGGCTCTTCTTCACCGGCGCCGTGCGCTACGACGCGTCGAGCACCTTTGCTCCGACGGAGCGCTGGCAGGCGTTCCCCAAGCTGTCGCTGTCGTACGTGGCGCTCGAGAACCGGTCCGGCGCGCTCAACAGCCTGCGCCTGCGCACCGCCCTCGGCTGGGCGGGATCGCAGCCCGGCATCGTCAACGCGTACTCGCAGTACATCACCTACGCGCAGCTGCCGTTTGCCGGTCGGCCCGGCTTTGCCAATGACGTCACGTTCGGCAACCCGACGTTGCGCAACGAGCGTGCCCGTGAGGCCGAGGTGGGCGCCGAAGTCGGCCTGCTGAACGGCAAGGTGGGCGTGGAAGCGACGTACTACGATCGCGTCGTGAACGACCTGCTGTTCTTCCGTCCGCTCGCCACCAGCACCGGCTTCTCGCGGCAGTTCGCGCCGATCGGCTCGATGTCGAACACGGGGCTCGAACTCCTCGTGCGCACCGTGAACGTGGATTCCCGCCGCCTCAAGTGGGAGTCGACCATCACCTACACGCGCAACCGCAACCTCGTGGAATCGCTTGGCATCCAGGACTTCCAGTCGGCCGGCGGCTATCCGAACCGCATCCGCGTCGGCGAGCCGGCGGGCGTGTTCTACGGCTCGTACGCGGCGCGCGACTGCCGCACCGGGGCGCTGCTCACGGACTCGCTGGGCCGCTACCGCCGCAGCAACCAGGCCGTGGACATGGGGGCCACGCTCGAGCAGCGGCGGGCCATCAGCGGCGGCACCTGCAACGACTCGCTGAACGCCGTGATCGGCGACCCGAACCCCGACTGGATGGGCTCCCTGCTCAACGAGTTCACGATCGGCCGCAAGCTGCGCGTGCGCGTGCTGCTCGACGGCGTGTTCGGCAACGACATCATGAACCTGTCGACGCGTGCCCAGAACGCCGGCATCGCCAGCAACTCGCGCACATTCGAGCGGGAACTGCTGCCGTACGGCGACCCGCGCAAGACGGCACCGAATTTCAACGCCCGTACACAGGGCATCTTCGAGTACTGGGTGGAGGACGGCAGCTTCGTGAAGCTCCGCGAGCTCTCGGCCACCTACTCGCTGGACTGGGCGCCGCTGCGCCGCGTGTTCAAGGAGGGGGTCGACCTGACGGTATCGGGGCGCAACCTCGCGGTGTGGACCAGGTACGGCGGCTACGATCCGGAGATCAACCTGTTCGGCACGAACGCCGGCGGCCTCGGCTCGGGGCAGACCACGGCGGCCGATCGCGGCTTCGACTTTGGCGGCTACCCGATTCCGCGGACGTGGTCGCTCAGCGCCCGCTTCACCTACTGACCTCCGGAGACACCACCTCATGCGCATCATGACCCGGCGCGCGGTGCTCTCCACCGCGCTCGCTTCCCTCGCGCTCGGCGGCTGCAGCCTCGACCTGCAGAACCCGAACGCCCCCACCGAAACGCAGGTCACCACGAGCCCTGATGGCGTGATCGCGCTCGCCACGGGCCTGCAGGGGCGCTTTGCCACCTCGTACGGCAACTTCGCGTACATGGCCGGACTGGTGACCGACGAGTTCGCGGCCACCAGCGCCGCGCTCATCTCCATCAGCGACGCCGAGCAGGGGGCCGTGGCGCCCGGTACGGGGATCGCCGACGCCGTCTTCAATTCGGTGTACCGCACCGTCCGCTCGGCCGACGACCTGTTGGCCGGCGCGAACGCGCAGGCCAGCCAGCTCGAGCCAGGCACGCGCAGCGGCTTGATCGCGCTGGCGCAGGCGCTCAAGGCCGAGGCCATCGGCGAGGCGCTCCAGTCGTACCAGCGGGTGCCCATCCGCACCTTCGGTGAGACGACGCCGGTGTACGTGCCGCGCGCGGAAGCGCTGCCGTACGTGCGGGCGCTGCTCGACTCCGCGGCCCAGCAGCTCACCACCACGCCGCCCAGCACGTTCTTCACGACCAGTATCCTCACCCCCGGCGTGAACCTCAACGCCATGATCCAGCTGTTCCGGGCTCGATATGCCCGGTTGGCCAACGATCAGGCGAATGCGGTGGCGTATGCGAATCTGGTGCCGCGCACGGGGCCGGCGGCGTTCTCGGCGTTCCAGTTTCCGGCGCCGACGGTGAACTTCTACTCCAATGTCACCGGCGGTACGAATGGCATCGCCGTGCGCCGTCAGTGGCGTACGAGCATGGCCGCGGGCGACCAGCGCTTCGTGTGGTTCGTGACGCCGTCCGCCACGCTCACCGGACGCGTGGGGGCGGCGCTCGATCCGTGGAGCCGCTATGCCAGCCCGCAGGCGCCGCTGCCGGTGTACTTCCCCGACGAGGCGCTGTTGATCAAGGCCGAGGGGCTGGCGCAGCAGGGACAGCTGGCGGCGGCGCAGGCGGCCGTGGATTCGGTGCGTACCGACTGCACCGGCGGCCGCGGTCTCGACGACCCGAAAGCCTGTCTGGGCGCTCTGGCGGGGTCGCTGACGCAGGCACAGCTGCTCGAGGAGATCTACACGCAGCGCCGCTATGAACTGCTGGGCACCGGACTGCGCTGGGAGGATGCCCGCCGCCGCACCGCCGTGCGCGGTCCGGTGAACGCGCCCGGGGTGCCGATCGACGGTCAGCGGTGCTGGCTGCCGTACGCCATCGGCGACCGGAATGCGAATCCCAACGTCCCCGCCGATCCGGCGGAGCCGGCGACGTTCCCCACCGGCTGTCAGCTCTGAGGCCCCGACCCATGACCATGACTACGAGCAAGACGTCGCCGCGCCGGCTGGTGCGTGGTGGCCGGCGTGCGGCGCTGGTGGCTGCCAGCGCGGTGGTGCTGGCCGCCTGCGGCACCACCGACGGAGGCAGCCCGTTCGAGCCCACGGGCCCCACGGGCCGGGTGCGGTTCGTGAACGTGATCACCGATACCACCCGTGGGCGCGTGAACGCGATTCTCGAGAGTGTGCCGTTCGGCGTGAACCTGACGTACACGCAGACCACACCGTTCAGCCTTCCGGCGCCCAACAACGCGAACTACTCGCCGATCTACGTGGGCAATCGCACCCTGGTGCTGAAGCGCACGGCCGACACCAACACGGTGGTGGCCACGATTCCGTTCACGGTGGCGGCGTCGCAGGACCAGACCATCTACGCCACCGGCGGCACCGCGGCATCGGCGGTCACCAGCTTCCTCACGACCGACGACAACACGCTGTCGGCAACGCAGGCGCGCGTGCGCGTGGTGCACCTCAGCCCCACCGCAGGGGCCGTGGACATCTTCGTCACGACGCCGGGGGCCGACCTGGCGGCGGCCACGCCGACGCTGGCCAACGTGGCGGTGCGCACGGCGTCGTCGTATCTCGCGGTGAATGCGGGGACGTATCAGGTGCGCGTCGTGCCCGCGGGCACCGCGCCGGCCTCCCGTGCCGGCGCGGTGGCCATCAACGTGGCGTCGCTCGCGCTCGCTGCGAACACGGTGCGCACCATCGTGGCGGCGGACAACAACGTGGGTGGGGCGCCCTTGCGGGCGTTCGTGTTGACGGATCGGTGAGCCACGGTTGCAGGCGTCGCGTTGGCTGCGGCGGGTAGATCGCCGCCGGCGCGGCGGGGTG
>JAJTGR010000098.1 GCA_021299375.1 Gemmatimonadota bacterium | reverse complement strand
GTGGCGCGGAATCACGAACGTCATGGAGTCGGAGTCGGAGAAAGGGAAATACGGGCCACATGCACCTGCAGCACCGGCTGGACGGACGTCCAGGCGGCGATCACTTCAGTACCGCGAACGACGAGCCGCGGGAACCCGCTCGGCCGTGCACCCGACGTTCGGGCCAGGACCTGGGTTTCACCGGGTGCCCCGGCAGTGACCCGCCGGAGCAGCACTTCGGACATCTCCGGTGTGCGCTGTTCGAGCCACGACACCACGGGATGGCTGCCGCCGTCGAGCACGACGTCCACCCGTCCGATCGGATTACCCTCATCGATACGCACGGGTTCACCAAAGGTCGCCCCGCCATCGGTCGACCGGGCCAGCAGCACACGGGCGGTGTCGTCGGCCGCGGTGTACCAGGCCACGAGCACGGTGTCGCCGGTCGCCGCGACCTGGGGCCCGTTCACCGGGCAGCCGGGGTAGTGCCACCCGTCCCGATGCACGGGCGCGGGGGCGCTCCAGCCGTCCGCCACCCGGCGTACGATGGAAATGTCACGGATCTCCTCGGCCGTTCGGTCGCGATACACCAGCACGCGCCCGCTGGCGGTGGCAGCCGTTCCGGTCTGACAGCAGTCGCAGCTGCGAGCGTCCAGCAGGGCCTCGCGCTCCAGCGTACCGTCCGGCGCAATCGCAGCGGTGCGGATGGTCATCTCGCGGGCCGAATCGGGCATGGCGCTCTTGCGCCCGTCAAGCCACGCGAGGCCGAGGCGGTTGTTGCCATCGTCCCACAGCGAGACGAACCCGTGCTCGGCGGCCAGCCCGTCGGTGTGCGGGGTGATCGGCAGGCCCCAGGTGCGCCCTCCGTCGCGCGAGCGCACCACGCGCACGCCGTACGCGTACTGGCCGCCCGCCTCGCGCTCCAGCCAGTGGGCGGCCAGATCGCCGTTGGCGAGTGCCGTGATCGCCGGGAAGTCCGCCCAGTTCA
This sequence comes from Gemmatimonadota bacterium, assembly GCA_021299375.1. Classification (GTDB taxonomy): domain Bacteria; phylum Gemmatimonadota; class Gemmatimonadetes; order Gemmatimonadales; family Gemmatimonadaceae; genus Gemmatimonas. The sequence goes on along the minus strand of JAJTGR010000098.1, from coordinate 3,494 downwards.
CGAAGAAGGCCCGCCCGTCGGCAATGGTCCGGGTGGAGTCCCACGAGGTGCCGTCGAAACGGGCCATGAGAATGGCCACCGTCGAGTCGGGGCGCCGCTGGGTCCACGACAGCAGCACATCGCCGTTGGCGTCGAGGGCCAGATGCGGCGTACTGCTGCCGCCGGGGGCCGGACTCGCGATCTCGACGATCTCGCCGAGGGCAGTGGTTGGCGATCGCGCGGTCGAACCGTTGCCACCTGCATCACCACGGCCGCAGGCCAGAAACACCAGCTGGGTGGCCAGCGCGGCGAGGTGCCGGGAGCGTAGCTTGGGGGTACCCTGTCGGGTCGATGTTTGCGATGACGGCATCCGTACAAAGGTGCCCCGCTGGCTTCTGATCACAACCCACCACCCGGGGCGGCCTGCGCGAGGCGCCGGCTTCCCGCGAATCCCTGCTGATGAACGCATCTCCTCGGTTTCCGTCCGCTCTGCCGCGCGCGCTCGCCGCGGCGCTGCTGCTCCCCCTCGGCCTGGGTGCACAAACACCGGCGACCTTCCCCACCACCGACGCCACGCTCACGCGCCTCTGGACGCTCGGCAACGACAGCTCGCAGGTGCAGCGACTTGGGCAGGTGCTGCTCGATTCCCTCGGGCCGCGGCTCACGGGCACCGCCCGGCAGAAGGCGGCCAACGACTGGCTGCTTTCCCTGTACAAGCAGTGGGGCGTCGAGGGGCGCAACGAGCAGATCGGCACCTGGCGTGGCTGGCGGCGTGGCCACTCGCACATCGACCTCATGACGCCGCGGGTGCGTACCCTCGAGGGCACCATGCTGGCATGGAGCCCGGGGACACAGGGCAAGAACCTCACGGCGCCCACCATCATCCTGCCGCGCTTCGCGGACAGCACGGAGTTCGTACGCTGGCTGCCGCAGGCTCGGGGCAAGCTCGTGCTGGTGTCGGCGCCGCAGCCCACCTGCCGCCCCAGCGACAACTGGGCCACCCACGCCACGCCGGCCAGCAAGGCGCGCATGGACAGCGCCCGCGCCGAGGTGGCCCGTGAATGGGGGGGCACCAACGTGCGCGGCACCGGCTACTCCAACGCCCTCGGCACCGGGAGCCTCGGCGTGCGCCTCGAACAGGGCGGCGTGGCCGGCGTCATCACGTCGCGCCCCAAGAATGCGTGGGGTACCATCGACGTCTTCGAGAGCTACAACACCCGGGCGCCCGCAGTGGCCCTCTCCTGTGAGGACTACGGCCTCGTGTTCCGTCTCACGGAGAACAACCAGAACCCCACGCTGCGGCTGAACCTCGACGCCGAGCTGCTGGGCGAACAGCCGGTGTTCAACACCATCGGCATGATCAAGGGCACCGAGAAGCCCGACGAATACGTGGTGCTCTCGGCGCACTTCGACTCCTTCGACGGCGGCAGCGGCGCCACCGACAACGGCACCGGCTCGCTCACCATGCTCGAAGCGTTCCGCCTGCTGGCCACGGCCTACCCCAAACCCAAGCGCACCATTCTGGTGGGGCACTGGACCGCCGAGGAACACGGCCTCGTGGGGTCACGAGCGTTCACGGAGGACCACCCCGAGGTGGTGCAGGGGCTGCAGGCGCTGTTCAATCAAGATGGCGGCACGGGGCGCACCACCAGCATCAACGCTGGGGGGCTACCCAACGCCGGCGTGCATCTGCGCGACTGGCTGGCGAAGCTGCCCACCGAACTGTCGTCGATGCTCACCCCGCGCATTCCCGGCTCCCCGAGTGGAGGCGGCAGCGACGACGCGAGCTTTGCCTGTCATGGTGCACCGGCCTTCGGGCTGGGCGGCGTGAGCTGGGACTACGGCTCGTACACCTGGCATACCAACCGTGACACGTACGACAAGGTCGTCATTGACGATGTGAAGCACAACGCGACCGTCACCGCGATGCTGGCCTATCTCGCGAGCGAGGATCCTACCAAGATCACGCGCGAGCGCGCGACGGCCGAGCAGATCCGTCCGCAGGGGCCGGGGGGAGGCGCAAGCGGAGGGGCGTTCGCGTGGCCAACGTGCCAGCAGGCCCCGCGAAAGACGAATCCGCGGCTGCGCTGAGTTGCGGTGCTCGGGGCGATCCGGGGGGCGGTGGCGCGACCGTGCCGCTTCCTCCCGGGGCGAGGCTGACACTAGGCTTCAGCATGCACCGAATCCTCCAGTCTTGTGCCCGTGCGATGCTGCCGGCGGTCACTGCGGCCGCCCTCGGCGTCGCGCCGACCGCCTTGAGAGCGCAACCCGCCGTCGACACCATTCGCGGCCTCGCCTACGACAGCCTGTCATGGCAGCCTCTGCGCGGGGCGCTGATCACTGCCGAGCCCGGTGGGCTGACCGCCATCAGCGATTCGCTGGGGCGGTTCTACTTCTACAGCCCCGCGAGGATCACGCGGCTGGTGGCCTTCCACGAACAGGCCGATCGGCTGGGCCTCGGCGACCTCGTGGCCGTACGCCCTGACACCAGTACGCCCTGGGCTCGCCCCATGGTGGCCACGCCCAGCATCGGCACCGTGTGGAATCGCCTGTGTGCGCCGGCGCGCCGGCCGGCCAACGTCAATGGGGGGATCGTTTTCGGCACCGTCACCGCCGCCGACGGCAGCACGCGGGTGGGCGGGCTTGGGCTGGTGCTGCAGTGGGAATCCGTACGCGGCCTTGCCGACACGACGCGTCGGCTGGAGACGGTCACCACGCGCAGCGACTCGCTCGGCACCTACGTGTTTTGCGGGGTGCAGGACTTCGGCCCCGCCGCTGTCGTGGCCTCCAGTTCGCAGTGGCGCAGCGACAATGTGCTGGTACCGGCTGATCCCTCGTCGCTGCGCCGGGTGGATCTCATCGTGGGGCCGGTCGCCGGACCGGGCGCCTTTGCCACGGTCCAGGGGCGCGTGATCGACGAGACGGGGGCGAACGTGCCCGCGGCCACGGTCAGCATCGGCGGGTTCGCGGCCGAGATTCTCTCCGGACCCAACGGCCGGTTCACGCTCACCAACGTGCCCACCGGCAGTCGCATGGTGAACGCGCGGCGGCTTGGCTACCTGTCCAACGCGCGGCAACTCGACCTCACCGCGCAGGGCGTCACCGATCTGGTGATCGCCATCGAGAAAACGACCACACTCGAGCGCGTCGTCACGCGTGACGCTCGTCCGCTCTCGCGCGACGCCCGCGAACTCGACGAACGCAAGCTGGCCAACAAGGGACGCTTCCTCGACTCCACGTACTTCCGGGGCTATCTCGAAACGAGGCAGGCGCTCGACGTGGCGCCGGGGCTGCGCACCCAGGTGGGACGCGCGCCCGGCGACTTCGTGCTGCGCGGGCGCGGCGACTGCCTCGCCACTCTCTGGGTGAACGGCGTGCGCGAGCCCAACACGTTCGACAGCATGCTCGCCCGGATGCCCAAGGACGAAATCGCCGCCATGGAGATCTACCCCAGCGAGAATCTGGCGCCGAGTCGTTTCCAGTCCCCTGGCAATCAGTGCGCGGTGGTCCTGATG
>JAJTGR010000045.1 GCA_021299375.1 Gemmatimonadota bacterium | reverse complement strand
TGGCGGCCACGATCGACGCCAACAACAAGAACCAGTTTTCGCGGGAGATCAAGCCGATCATCGATCAGGCCATGATCCCCGACGACTTCGTGATGGCGAAAGGTGCCTACGGGCAGCAGGTGTACGTGATTCCCTCTCTCGAACTCACCGTCATCCGCAACGGGCCGGCGCAGCGCAACAACTTTGACGATGTGCAGTTCCTGACGCGGTTGCTCACGGGATTCCGGCGCTGAGGCCAGGGCCGAGGGTGGTGCAGCGCGCCCGCCCGCCCGGCCGGCTGATGGGTGGCAGGCCCGGCGCCCACGGCATGGGCTCGCGGGCCGTGGGGAGGCGCTCGGCATCTTGATCTCCACGACGAGGCTGTCCCGTCGTCAGGCACCGATTGTCGCGGCTGCTGCCCGGCTGCTGCCCGGCTGCTGCCCGGCTGCTGCCCGGCTGCTGCCGTGTGCGGGGCGGACCGTCGGGCGCGGCAACGCGCCCCGCCTGCTCGCTGCGCGTCCCCAGCGATTGTCGGACCCCCGCCATAGGATCGAGGTGCAACGGTCATAGGTGGTCCAGGATGCGGCGAGTTACCCGAGGGGCGATGAATGACAATCCCAGTGTGGCGCGGGGTGCTGGTGTTGATGGTGTGCGCGGCCAATTCCGCGGTCTTGCTCGAGAACCAGCAGACCTGCCGCATCACGCGCATCGTGGACGGTGACACCGTGGACTGCGACGCGCAGCGCATCCGGCTGCTGCTCATCGACTCCCCCGAGCGCCGTCAGACCCCATTGGGCGCCCAGGCCACGGCGGCCCTGGCGCAGCTCCTCCCCGTGGGAAGTACCGTGCGGCTTGAATTCGACGTGCGGCGCACCGACCGGTACGGCCGCATCCTGGCGTACCTCTACGCCGCCGACGGCGTGTTCGTCAACGAGGCGTTGGTGCGTGCCGGCTTTGCGGTGCCGGTGGTCTACCCACCCAACGTGCGCCACGTGGCGCGCATCCGCGCAGCCGCCGAGCAGGCCAAAGCCGCGCGCGCCGGCCTATGGGCCGTGGACGGCTTCGCCTGCCTGCCGGGGGATGCGCGGGCCGGACGGTGTTGAGTCCCGCTGCATGCGAACGCCCGGACTCGAACCGGGACGGGTTGCCCCACCAGCTCCTAAGGCTGGCGCGTCTACCAATTTCGCCACGTCCGCGTGTGCGACGCCCATCGTACCCGCCACCCGCCACCCGCCACCCGCCACCCGCCACTCGCCGCCGCGCCGAATTATAACGACCCGATGCTCGCCCGTGCGGACTCCGCCGCCGCCATGGCGCAGCACTGCGCCAACCGTGCGATCGTCTCCCGGATCTCGTCTGCGTTCGCACCCGGATGGATGGGGCAGAGCCGCAGCGCCGGCCGTCCCTTGAGCATCGTCGACATCACCAGCGCATACCCGTCGGCGCGCATGAGGTCCACCGCCCGCCGCAGCCGGGCGTCGAGCACCGCCGGCGCCTCGGCGTCGTCGCGCCACCGAAAGGTCACGATCCCCAGCTGCGCCGGCGTCACGATCTCCCAGCGCGGATCTTCACGCAACATCGCTTCGGCGACTTCCGCCATGTCGAAGCCCACCGCAATTGCCCGTCGGAATTCGGCGAGACCGAACGCCCGCATGGACAGCCACAGCTTGAGCGCCTTGAACGACCGCGTGAGCTGCACGCCGCGGTCGTAGAAGTTCACATCCTGCTGGATGTGTCGCGACACGTCGGCGAGATAGTCGGCGTGGTCGTCATCATCGATGCGGAACGCCTGCTGCAGATGCCGCGCATCGCGCACCAGCAGGCACCCCAGTTCGTACGGCTGGAACAGCCACTTGTGCGGATCGAGCGTGATCGAATCGGCTAGCGCCAGCCCCGGCATGGCCGCCTTGCCGCGCTCGGTGAGCACGGCCGCTGCGCCGTATGCGCCATCCACGTGCAGCCAGAGTCCCTCGCGTGCGCACACGGCGGCCAATTCCTCGAGCGGATCGACGGTGCCCGTGTTGGTGGTACCGGCGTTGGCCACCACGCAGAAGGGCAGGCGCCCGGCGGCGCGGTCGGCGGCCATGGCGGCTTCCAGTGCCGGTACCGACAGGCGGAACTGCGCATCGGTAGCCACCGCGCGGCGCTGCTCGCGCCCGAATCCCAGAATGCGCAGCCCCTTGAACATGCTGGAGTGCGTCTGGTCGGAGCAGTACACCACGGCGCGCATGTCATGTCCGCCGAGTTTGGCTTCACGCGCGGCCACGATCGCGGACAGGTTGGCCATGGAGCCGCCGCTCACCAGAATGCCACCCGCGCCCTCGCCGAGCCCGCACGCCTGGCGCAGCCAGTCAATGACCGTGAGCTCGATCTGCGAGGCCGCCGACGAGGCCAGCCAGTGCCCGGCGAACACGTTGTGGCCACTCATGAGGAAATCGCCCACGACGCTCACGAAGTTCGTGGGACTTGGCACGAAGGCGTAGAAGCGCGGGTGATCGGCCTTGAACGTGTTGGGAAACACGTGCTGCGCGAGGGTGTCGAGCAGCACGTCGATCGGCGTACCCTCCTCCGGTGGCGGCGTATGGAGCAGGCGCACCGTGTCCTCGCGCGAGAGGGTGCGCGCCGTGGGCGCATCACGGTTGGTCTCGAAGTGGTCGATGACCATGGCGAGCGCGCGCTCGCCGAGGGCTTGCATGTCGGCGCGGGAGAGCTGGAGGGGAGGCGTCACGGCGTGGAATGTAGCGGGGGCCGGGAGGCGGCGGTAACGTTGCCCATGCGCTTCGTCCCGCTCCTGCTCACGTGCACGGTCTCCTGCGAACTGGCCGCCCAGGCCAACAGCCCCGTTGGCCCCGCAACCGGCGTGCCGGCTGGCGCCCACGCCGTCGAGCAGCGCACGCGGGGCTCCCGCGAGGGCATCCGTCTCGTCGCCTCGTTCGACGGCCTGGGCGCCCGGTTCACAGGCCCGCATGGACGCGTGGCCCTGCGCAATCCATCGGACAATGCGCTGGCCGTGGGGCGCCGCCATGTCGTGCAGACGGTGAATGCGCAGCTGGCGATCTTCAGCCGCACAGGTAAGCCACTGTACGGGCCGCTCCCTACCAACACGGTGTTTCGCGGATTCGGTGGGCCCTGCGAGGAGATCCTGAGTGGGGATGCGGTCGTGCGCTACGACCAGCTGGCCGACCGCTGGCTGCTGGTGCTGCCCACCTTCCGCCGCGCAGTGCCGCGCCGCACGCCGCCAGGGCCGCGCCGGGCCGTGTTGCCTCGCCCCGCGCCGACGCGCGATACGGTGGTGCGTGTGGCGCCACCGCGTCCGGGGCCCGAACCGCCGGGCGGCACCTACGCCATGTGCTATGCGGTGAGCGCGACGGACGACCCGATGGGCCCGTGGTATCGCTACGAGTTCACCCGGCCGCTCTTTCCCGACTATCCGCGCCCCGCCGTGTGGCCCGACGGCTACTACGTGCCCACCAGCACCGGCGACGACGTGATCGAAAAACACGTGTGCGTGGCCGAGCGTACGCGCATGCTGCGCGGCGAACGGGCGCGTGAATTGTGTCGCCTTGTGCCCGGCGTGAACTTCCTCAACACCGCCGACCTCGATGGGCGGCAACGGCCACCACGCGGGGCGCCCAACCTTGTGCTGGCGGCTGGTGGTTCCCAGCTCGCAGGCGTCACTGACGCCAGCGAACTGCAGCTCTGGCGGTTTCACGTGGACTGGGCCGACACCGCGCGCACGACACTCGTCGGGCCTGAACGCGTGGCCGTGGCGCCCTATCGCTACCTCTGTGGCGGCCAGCTGACCAGCTGTGTGCCGCAGCCCGGTGTCGCGCGGCGGCTCGATGCACAGGGGGACAAGCTCATGGCGCGCGTCGTGTATCGGCAGTTCGGCGCCCGCGGCTCCATCGTGGCCGCGCATTCCGTGAACACCGCCAACGGCGCCGGTGGTGTGCGCTGGTACGAACTGCACGCAGCGGTCGACCACCCCGTGACGCTCGCCCAACAGGGGACCTTCGCGCCCGACAGCAGCTATCGCTGGATGCCGAGCCCCGCGATCGACCGCTTCGGCAACGTCGGCATCGGCTACTCCTTTGGCAGCGCGTCACAGTTTCCGGGGCAGCGTTTCGCCGCCCGCACGCCGCGCGATCCCCCCGGCACCCTCGGCCTGCGCGAAGTGGCCCTCGTGAACGGCGAAGCCGCACAGACCACCACGCTCCGCTGGCAGGATTACACGCAGACCGCCGTCGATCCGCTCGACGACTGCACCATCTGGTACGTGGGCGACTACTTCAAGGCCGGCGACAGTGCGTACTCCACGCGCATTGGCGCATTCCGTCTCCCCGGCTGCCGGTAGCACAACACACGCGCAGTTCCAACTCCTTCTTCCCCCCCTTCGATGCGCAGATCCCCGACGGTACTCCTGGCCCTTGCCCTCGTCACCCTGTCATCCTCCGCCAAGGCCCAGGCGAAAAAAGTCTACATCTCGGTGGACATGGAGGGCATCAGCGGCATCAACAGTGACAACCAGACATCGGCGGCGGGTGCCGAGTATGGGCGTGCCCGCAAGCTGATGGTGGAGGATGCGAATGCCGCCATTCGCGGCGCCTTCGCCGGTGGCGCTACCGACGTCGTGGTCAACGACTCGCACGGCAGCCAGCGCAACCTGCTGCCGGAAGACCTCGATCCACGTGTCCGCCTCATCAGCCACAGCTTCAAGCGCCACGGCATGATGGAGGGCCTCGACGCCACCTACGACGCGATCATCTTCGTGGGCTACCACGCCAAGGCGGGCTCGCCGCGCGGCGTCTTCGCGCACACGGGCTCGGGTGTGCTGGCTGACCTGCAGATCAACGGCCAGTCCGTGGGCGAAGGCGGCATGAACGCGTTCCTCGCTCGCTGGTACGGTGTGCCGGTGGTGATGGTCACCGGGGATGACGTGGCCATCGAGGAACAGAAGGCCACGGTACCGAATGTCCGTGGGGTGGTGGTGAAGCGGGCCATCAACTCGCGCGCGGTGGAATTGCGCCCCCTGGTGGACACGCGCCGTGAGATCGAGCTGGCGGCGAAGGAGAGCGTAGCCAGTGCGAAAAAGGCGCCGCCGGTGCGGCTGGCCCAGTACACGGTCCGCATGGCGTTCCGTGATCCGACCATCCCCGAGGTGGCCGCCGCATTCCGCGAGGTGACGCTCGTGACGCCCACGTCGGTGGAGTTCACGCGCGACGCGATGCCGGATGCCTACCGGCTCATTCGCGTGCTGTACCGGTTCATCAACACCGACTGACGCAGACACCGACTCCGGCAACCCGCAGACGCCAAACGGGGGGACCGTGGCCACCGCGGCCGACCGTCCCCCCGTTTCGCACGCCCTGTGACCGGCGTTGCTACGCGCTGAGCGTCAGCCGCCCACGCGGATGTTCACCACGCGCTGTCCGCCAAGGCGCGGATCGAGTGACTGGACGAGCAGGCTGATGTAGTCGCCGTCCTTGAGCGCCGAGACGGCGGCCTGCAGGTCGCCGACGCTCTTGATGGCTCGGCGTGGCGTCGGGTAGAGCACTTCGAGCACCACGTCGCTGCCGGCCGCAATCTTGTCACGAGCTGGCCCGTCCTCTGCCACTTCCCGCACCCGCACGCCGCGCCCATTGGTCTTGAGTCGTGTCGCCAGCTCCTCGGGGAGCGGCTCCACCGACAGGCCCAGCTTGCCGGCTGCCGGACTCGCCACGGCCTCGGGCGCCTCCGTGTTCACCGCCAGCCGACCGAGTGCCTCCGCCTCGACGAGCTTCACCTTGAACAGCTTCTTGCTGCCGAAGCGCATCACTTCCACCGGAATCACCTCGCCAACCTGGCGCGAGCGCACTACGCGCTGGAGGGAGCTCACGCGATCGACCGGCTTGCCATCGACGGTGACGATGACGTCACCCACCTCGATGCCGGCGGCCTTCGCCGGGCCACCATCGGGCGGATTGAAGCCAGCAACCTTCACCCCCGCCACGCGGGCCAGTCCATTGATGCCGGCATCCTCCGGGTCGATGCGACCCACCGACACGCCCATGACGGGCAACCGCACGCGGCCGTCCTTGATGAGCGCATCGGTGACGTTCTTGACCAGCGTGATGGGGATGGCGAAGCCGTAACCGGAGTAGAAGCCGGTCTGACTGGCGATCGCGCTGTTCAGGCCGATGACCTCCCCGCGCATGTTGATGAGCGGACCACCCGAGTTGCCCGGGTTGATGGCGGCATCGGTCTGGATGAAATCGGAGATCGTGAAGTTGCCGGAGTTGGGCAGCTGGATTTCCTGGCCGCGCCCCTTGGCCGAGATGATGCCCGCCGTGACGGTGAAATCGAGGCCGAGCGGGTTCCCGACGGCCAGCACCCACTCACCGATCCGGGTCCGTTCATCATCACCGATGGTGAGTGTGGGCAGGCCCTTGGCGTCGATCTTGACCACCGCCACGTCGGTGGTGGAATCGGTGCCGACGACTCGGGCCTTGAAGGTGCGGCCGTCGCTGAGCGTGATGGACACCTGATCGGCGTCGGCGACGACGTGATTGTTGGTCACGATGTAGCCGTCGCTGCTCATGATGAATCCCGAGCCCTCGCCGCGCTGCTGCCGCGGTTGAGGCCCGCCGAACTGCTCGAGGAAATCCTCCATGCCCTGCGGCGGCCGGCCCCGCATCGGCGCGCGCGGCCGCGCGGTGCGGGTGGTGTTCACCGCCACGACGCCTGGGGTGACCCGCTCGGCGATATCGGCAAAGGTGGACGTACCCTCGGGGCTGACCGGGCCCCGGACTGCCGCCGGACGGTTTCCCGACGTGCTCTGGGCCCAGCTGATCTTGGTCCAGTCCATTCCGGACGCGAAGAAGACGCCACCGGCGAAGCTGAGTGCTGCCGCCGTGGCAAAGCGAAAGCGTGAAGTGCGTGCAGCCATGGGTCGTAATGGGTGAGTGGTGTGCAACCGGACTCCGGGGATAAGACACCAAAGCCCCACCGGGAGTTTCCGGCGGGGCTCGGTGTTCGGCAACCCGGACGGGGTACGGCCCGCCCGGTGTCCCCGCCTTACTTCTTGTCGTCGACGATCTCGTAGTCAGCGTCGACAACGTCGTCGGCCTTGGCCTGGGCGCCGGCGTCGGCACCAGGCGCGGCACCTTCCGCCGCCGGCGCGCCGGCGGCGGCCTGCTGCTGGTAGAACGCCTGGCCCGCTTCGCTGTAGGCCTTGCTCAGCTCTTCCTGAGCCGCCCGGATCTCGTTCAGGTCGTCACCGCGCAGCGCCTTGCGGGCTCGTTCGATCGACGCGTCGATACGCTCCTTGAGCGGCGCGGCCACCTTGTCGCCCCACTCCTTCACGTTTTTCTCGACTTCGTACGTCTGCGAGTCGAGGCGGTTGCGGATCTCGATTTCCTCTCGACGCTTCTTGTCCTCGGCCGCATTCTTCTCGGCGTCCTTGACCATGCGGTCGATCTCGTTGTCCGAGAGGCCGCTGGACGCCTCGATGCGAATCTTCTGCTCCTTGCCCGACGCCTTGTCGCGCGCCGTCACATGCAGGATGCCGTTCGCGTCGATGTCGAACGTCACCTCGACCTGCGGCATGCCGCGGGGAGCGGGCGGGATGCCCGTGAGCTGGAACTTGCCGATGGTGCGGTTATACACGGCCAGGTCGCGCTCGCCTTGCAGGACATGGATCTCGACCGTGGTCTGGTTGTCGTCGGCGGTGGAGAATGTTTCCGCCTTCTTGGTCGGGATCGTGGTGTTGCGCGGGATGAGCACCGTCATCACGCCACCGAGCGTCTCGATGCCGAGGGACAGCGGCGTGACGTCGAGCAGCAGCACGTCCTTCTGCTCACCGGTGAGCACCGCGCCCTGGATGGCGGCACCGACGGCCACGACTTCGTCAGGGTTGACGCCCTTGTTGGGCTCCTTACCGAAGAACTCCTTCACGACCTGCTGGATCTTCGGGATGCGCGTCGAGCCGCCCACGAGGATGACCTCGTCGACCTCGCTCGGCTGCATGCCGGCGTCCTTGAGCGCCTGCTTCATCGGCTCGAGCGTACGCTGGATGAGGTCATCCACCAGCTGCTCGAACTTGGCGCGGGAGAGCGTGTAGTTGAGGTGCTTGGGGCCCGACTGGTCGGCGGTGATGAACGGCAGGTTGATGTCCGTCGTGCTGGCGCTCGACAGCTCCATCTTGGCCTTCTCACCGGCTTCCTTGAGGCGCTGGAGCGCCATCGGGTCCTTGGAGAGGTCGATGCCCTGGTCGCGCTTGAACTCGGCCACGAGCCAGTCGATGACGCGCTGGTCGAAGTCGTCACCCCCGAGGTGCGTGTCGCCGTTGGTGGACTTCACCTCGAACTGGCGCGTGCCGTCGACATCGTAGAGCTCGAGGACGGAGATGTCATACGTACCGCCGCCCAAGTCGAAGACGGCGACCTTTTCGTCCTTCTTCTTATTCTTGTCGAGGCCGTAGGCGAGGGCGGCCGCCGTGGGCTCGTTGATGATGCGCAGCACGTCCAGGCCAGCGATCTTGCCGGCGTCCTTGGTGGCCTGGCGCTGGGCATCGTTGAAGTACGCCGGCACGGTGATGACCGCCTTGGTTACCTGGTGGCCCAGGTAGTCCTCGGCGGTCTGCTTCATCTTCTGCAGCACCATGGCCGAGATCTCGGGCGGCGTGTAGCGCTTGCCGGCCACCTCGACCGCCGCCACGTCATTCGGGCCGGCGACGATCTGGTAGGGCACGCGCGACTGCTCCTGCTGGGCCTCCGCCACCCGGCGGCCCATGAAGCGCTTGATTGAGAAGATGGTGTTCTGCGGGTTGGTGACCGCCTGCCGCTTGGCGATCTGCCCGACGAGGCGCTCACCGTCCTTGGTAAAGCCGACCACCGAGGGGGTGGTCCGGCCGCCTTCGGCGTTCGGAATCACCACCGGATCGCCACCTTCCAGCACCGACACCACGGAGTTGGTGGTGCCGAGGTCAATGCCGATAACTTTCTCAGCCATGGGGATCTCGTAGAGGAGGTCCAACAGGAAACGGCGGATCCGCCGTCGCTCCGTGGGAAGACGAGCAAGGCACGGGCCGCAAAACCGCTGCCGGAGCGGCGCATTTCTCCGGAAAACAGCCGTCGTCGGGGCTGCCGAGACGACAGTCTGCCATTTTGACCACTGTGAGGCGCCGTGTTTCCGATTTCGGACGACAATCCGACGTTGCGGACTCCGGTCATGACGATCGCCCTGCTGATCGTGACCTGGGCCGTGTGGTTCCTGGTGCAGGGCGGCGGGAGTCCGTTGCCGTTGGCCGTGAGCGTCTGCGACCTTGGCTTTGTGCCGGGCGAGTTCAGCCGGCAGGCTCCGGTGGGGTTTGGCGTACCGCTCGGTCGGGTCGGCAATCAGGACCTGGCGTGTGTGATCGATGAACAGCCCATCAACTGGCTGACCCCCGTCATTTCGGTTTTCCTGCACGGCGGCTGGGGGCATCTCATCGGGAACTCCCTGTACCTGTGGGTCTTCGGGAACAACGTCGAGGACAGCATGGGGCGTGGCCGGTTCGTGCTTTTCTACCTGCTGACGGGCGTGGCCGCGGCCATGGCGCATCTGCTGGTCGATCCGGGCTCGCCGGTGCCCACGGTCGGGGCGTCGGGGGCGATTTCGGGCATCATGGGGGCGTATCTCATGCTGTACCCGCGGGTGCGGGTGCGGACGTTCATTCCGCCGTTCTTCCTGCTCCATGTTCCGGCCTGGGCGGTGCTTGTTCTCTGGTTCGGCAGCCAGGTCGTGGCCGGTCTGCCGGATCTGCTGCCTCTGCGGCGCGAGATCTCCGGTGGCGTGGCCGTGTGGGCGCACATTGGCGGCTTCATGGTCGGCGTGGTGCTGGCGCGGCTGTTCGAAAACCCGGATCTTGTCCGTCGTCGGCGCACCGTTTCCGACGCGAAAGCCGTTTGGTCATGAACGGTTCGGGGACCGGCGTCACGCGTGACACGTGTATCGCCTCTGTCACGAACCCGCACGCGGGAACACCGGCGGTGGCGCGGCGGCGTCGGTGACGTAATCGTTACACGGTCCGCGGGGGTGGTGTGATTCGGTCGCGCTTGCTTTTCGGCGTCCGGTCTCGCCGCCGAGTCGGGTCGGACCTCCTCCAGCCTTGGGTGCTTGTGAAGCTCTTCTCCAAAGACGAAACGTTCTTCGATCACTTTCGCCAGCTCGCCGTCTACATCGGTGACGCCGCCACCCTGCTGCGTACGATGTTCGAGAATCCGGCGAGTTCGGCCCAGATCTCGGTGCAGATCAAGAAGGTGGAAACGGACGGCGATGCCATCGTCCACCAGATCAACCAGCGCATCGACACCAGCTTCGTGACACCGCTTGACCGCGAAGACATTCACCTGCTCGCCAAGCGTCTCGACAACGTCATCGACCTGATCAACGGCGCGTCGCGCCGCGTGGTGATGTTTCGCGTGAAGACTCCCCGCGATGGGGGGGTGCAGATGGCGGACGTGCTCGTGCGGGCCAGCAAGGAGATCCTGGGATCGATCGGTGACATCTCGAAGCGCCAACTGATGATGGAGCATGGCCGAGCGGTGAAGCTCCTCGAGGAGGAAGGCGACGTGCTGTACGCCCAGTCGGTCGGCGCGCTGTTCGAGCGGGACGAACCCGCCATCGAGGTGCTGAAGTGGAAGGAGATCTTCGATGCCCTCGAGGACGCCATCGACGAGTGCGAGGATGTGTCCAACACCCTCGAGAGTATCGCGCTCAAGAACAGCTGACGAAACAGGCCTTCTTCCGTGGTCACCTTCGTCATCTTCATCGTCGTCGTCGCCCTCGCGTTCGACTTCATCAACGGCTTTCATGACTCCGCCAACTCGATCGCGACCATCGTCGGCACGCGGGTTCTGAGTCCGCTGGCCGCCGTGATCTGGGCGGCCGTGTTCAATTTCTCGGCGCTCTTCTTCGTCGGCACCGCGGTCGCGAAGTCGGTGGCGGCAGGTTTCATCGACGTCAGCATCGTCGACGCCAATGTGATCCTGGGTGGCCTCATGGGCGCGATCATCTGGAACCTCATCACCTGGTGGTTCGGCATTCCCTCGAGCTCCTCGCACGCGCTCATCGGCGGCTATGCCGGTGCGGCCGTGGCCAAGGTCGGCTTCTCGGCGTTGCTCTGGGGCAAGAAGTGGATCGAGACGCTCTCGGCCATCGTGCTCTCGCCCACCCTCGGGGCGCTCATGGGCTTCGTGCTCATGGTGCTGGTGTTCAACCTCTTCCGGAACGTCGCCAACGCGAAGGCGGAGCGCGTGTTCCGGGTCATGCAGCTCACCAGCTCGGCGCTGCTGTCGCTGGCCCACGGCGGCAATGACGCGCAGAAGACGATGGGTATCATCGTGGGGCTGCTCGTGGCATCCCAGGCGACATTCGCCGGGGAGACGGGCATCCTGCGTCACCTGCACGTGACGTCGCTGGACCACATCCCCGTGTGGGTCGAGCTGAGTGCCTACACCATGATCTCGCTCGGTACGCTGTTCGGCGGGTGGCGCATCGTGCATACCATGGGCACCCGCATCACCAAGCTGCGTCCGGTGGGCGGGTTCTGCGCCGAGACGGGCGGGGCGATGGTCATTCTGGCGGCGTCCAAGCTCGGCATCCCGGTGAGCACGACGCACACCATCACCGGCGCCATCGTGGGGGTGGGCGCGACCAACCGCCTGTCCGCCGTGCGATGGGGGCTCGCGAGCCGGATCGTGTGGGCGTGGGTCATCACCATCCCGGCCAGTGCGTCGATGGCTGCCCTGACCTACTGGGCGCTGGCGGCGTTCAATCCGCTCTGAGATGGATACCTCCGCGCGTCACGCGGCGGCGGGCGCGCCGGGGCCGTCCTCGATGACGTCGCTGGCGTTCCCCTATCTCAATCGCGAGCTGTCGTGGCTCGACTTCAACGCGCGGGTGTTGGAGGAGGCGCTCGACCAGCGCGTACCGTTGCTGGAGCGGCTCAAGTTCCTGGCCATCTTCAGCACCAACCTCGATGAGTTCTACATGGTGCGGGTGGCCGGCCTGCGACGGAAGGTGTCGGCCGGTGCCCCCCAGTACGCGCCCGATCCCCTGGCTCCGGCAGAGCAGCTGGTGGCGATCCGGGATCGGGTGAACGAGCTGTTGGGCCGGCGCCGACGCGCGCTGCGCGACGACCTGCTGCCGACCTTGGCGGCGCACGGGATTCGGCTCGTCTCCATGGCATCGCTGAGCGATGACGAGCGGGCGCGCGTTCAGGCCTTCTACGAGGCGCAGGTGTTCCCGGTGCTGACGCCCCTGGCCGTCGATCCGGGCCATCCCTTTCCCTACATCTCCAACCTGTCGTTGTCCCTCGCGGTCGACATCCGTGATCCGGTGACGGGCAAGGAGCACTTTGCCCGCGTGAAAGTGCCGCGGTCGCTGCCGCGGTGGGTCTCGGTAGGAAGCGGGCACCGTTTCGTGCCGCTCGAGGAGGTGATCGGGGCGCATCTCGACACGCTCTTTCCCGGCATGGAAGTGCGTCGATGGTTCGTCTTCCGGATCACGCGCTATTCCGACCTCGACCTCGGCCAGATGGACCAGCCCGAAGACTTGTTGGAGACCATCGAGCAGCAGGTCTTCCAGCGCCGGTTCGGCGAGGTGGTGCGCCTCGAGGTGCAGCGGGACATGCCTGCCGGCATTCGCCAACTGCTGCTCGAGGAGCTTGGAGAGAGCGAAACGCAGCTGGTCGCCCCGTTGAGTGAACAGGATGTGCACGACATCGACGAGCTCCTGGAACTTGGCGACCTGATCTCGCTGGCGATGCTCGATGTGCCGGAGCTGCGCGATGCGCCGCATGCGCCGCAGGTGCCGCCGGCGTTTCGCGATGCGCGCAACCTGTTCGACGTGATCCGCGAACGGGATGTGCTGGTGCATCATCCCTTCGAGTCGTTCAGTTCGTCCGTCGAAGCATTCCTCGAAGCGGCGGCCAACGATCCGCAGGTCCTGGCCATCAAGATGACGCTGTACCGCACGTCGGGGGATCTGGCGATCGTGCGGGCGCTGACCGAGGCGGCCGAAGCCGGGAAGCAGGTGGCGGTCCTCATCGAGCTGCAGGCACGCTTCGATGAGGCCAACAACATCACCTTCGCGCGTACGATGGAGAGCTACGGCATCCATGTCGCCTATGGCCTGCCCGGGCTCAAGACGCACGCCAAGACCATCCTCGTGGTCCGACGCGACCCGGACGGCATTCGGCGCTACGTGCACATCGGCACCGGCAACTACAACGCGAAGACGGCGCGCCTGTACACCGACATGGGTCTGTTCACCTGCAATCCCACGCTGGGCGCCGATCTGTCGGACCTGTTCAACTCGCTGACGGGCGTCTCGCGCCAGAAGTTCTATCGACGCCTCGCGGTGGCGCCGGCGACGCTGCGCGCCAGGGTGCTCGAGCTCATCGAACGCGAAACGGCGCACGCCAAGGCGGGGCGAGGAGGGCGGATCATCGCGAAGATGAATGCCCTGGTCGATCCCGAAATCATCCGCGCGCTGTATCGGGCGTCGCAGGCGGGAGTCGAGATCGATCTGGTCGTGCGAGGAATCTGCTGTCTGGTGCCCGGACTCGCCGGAGTGAGTGAGCGGATCCGGGTCGTCAGCATCATCGGACGGTTCCTGGAGCACTCGCGGGTGGCCTACTTCGCCAACGGCGGCAACCCGGAGTACTACATCGGGTCGGCCGACTGGATGCCACGCAACTTCGACCGGCGGGTCGAGACGATGGTGCCCATCGAGGATCCCGCGCTGCACCGGGGGCTTGACGCCGTGCTGGCCACGTGTCTGGCCGACAACCGTCAGGCGTGGGAGCTCGGGGCAGATGGCACCTATCGCCGGCGAAGCGGGGTGGATGCCCCGGAATTGGGAACCCACGCCACGCTGATGCGCGCACCCTGGGGAGATTCGGAGACCCGCGCCCCCAAGCGGAAGCGAAAGGCCTGACGGCAGCGGCAGGGCAGGAGCCTGCCGCTCGGCCGCCGGACCGCGGGCCCGGCGCTACTCGCTTTCGCCGTCGTCGTCGGCGCTGACTTCGGTGCCGTCGGGCATCACCACCACCACGGGGCGGCCCAGGACCGCCTCGAGCAGGTGGCGTTTCCGGCTTGCCCCCCAGCATTCGAGCCGGACGCTGGTGGCGCCCTCGGCCTCCTGCACCAACACGCGCAGGCTGTCGCTGGTCCACTTGACCGAGAGCGAGCCTACCGCAGCCACATGGCCGCGGTCCATGCCATCGGCAAAACGGAGCAGGGCGGACAGCTTGACGATCCGCTCACGCATGGCGCGGTCGAGTTGGCCGAAGCCACGATGCTTGGCCTTGGGCGGTGCGCCACGATGGTAGCGCGCCACGTGGGCGATGACAATCTGCTCGGAAGGGGTCATGCCGAGCAGTTCGGCGTGCGAGATCAGGTGGAACGAGTGCTTGTGATGCTTCTCATAGTTGATGTGATAGCCCACATCGTGCAACAGCGCCGCGTCCGCCAGGGCCCGCCGGTCTTCGGGCGTGAGGTCGAGCCGCGACGCGAGGGCGTCGAACAGCTGCAGCGACAGCGCCTGCACCTGCCGCGAGTGCGGCTCCTCGTAGTGGCACCGTTCGGCGAATTCCCGCACTGAGCGCTCGCGCGCCGTGCCCGGATCGGCGACCACCGGCGTCACGCGGGCTGCCTCGAGCAGCAGCCCCTCGCGGATGCCGTATCCGGACGCGAGCAGGTCGCGCGGGTCGAAGCGCGCGAGCACTTCGGCGGCGACCGCGAGGCCGGCCACGATGATGTCGGCACGGGCCGGATTGAGTCCCGGGACCAGCTGCCGCTCCTCGCTGTCGAGACGCTGCAGCCAGTCGAGCACGTGCTCGACCTCCACGCGCGTGATGCGTGTGCCATGCGGCGACGGCACGGAGACGTGCTGCCGTGCGAGCACCATGCCGGCAAGGTTGGTGAAGGTGCCGCCAGAGCCAATCACCTGCGCGCCGCGCCAGTCCTTTACCGGCACGGCCTTCTTGAGGCCCTCGCGCACATGGGCGCGCAGCGCGCGCACCCGGCGCGGGCGCACGATCGGGGTGAGGAACCGCTCGGTGAGGCGCACGGCGCCGAATGGGAGCGAGGCCACGCGTTCGATGAGCCCGTCCTTGGCGAGCACCAGCTCCAGGGAGCCGCCGCCGATGTCCATGACCACCGTCCGGCCGGCGCCCAGCTCGAAGTGCGCGAGCGCACTGCGGAAGCAGAGCAGCGCTTCCTCGTCGCCACTCAGCACCCGCACGGGTTCTCCGGTGGCCGCATGAATCTGCGCGGTGAACGTGGCCGAGTTGGAGGCATCACGCACGGCGCTGGTGGCCACGATCTCGATGCGCGCGGCTCCAAGCTGGCGCGCCAACGTCACCATGCGCTGCACCGCCAACACCGCCGCATCGATGGACGCCGGCGAGAGGGCCCCGGTACTCTCGAGCCCCTCCCCGAGGCGTGGCATCGCCTTCATTTCATCGACCACCCGGATCTGCCCCGCCGGTGACACGTCGGCGATGATCTGACGTACCGAGTTCGAGCCGATGTCGATGGCGGCGATGCGGACGTCGGTGGCGGGCAGGGCAGGGTTGGTCATGGGGTCCGGGCTTGTCGGCAACAGGGCGGATGAACGGTGCCCGCTGCAAGCTACACGGCTCCGTCCGTGCCTGCGGAGGGGCAGGCAGCAGCCGGCGCCGGCTACTCCCGAGACGGGGCCAGCCGTTCGAGGCGATCGACGACCCGTTCGGCGGCGGCGGTCGGCAGGGGCACGTACCCCATGGTCGACGTCAGGTCAACGGCGTCGAGGAGCGCCCAGCGCAGGAAGTCAACCAGCTGCCCGGTCTTGGCGGCCCCGAGCACCTGAGGTGCAAGCAACAGCCAGGTGAACGACGCGATCGGGTACGACTGCGGGCCTGGGGCGTTCACGAGGGAAACACGCAGGTCACTGGCGGATGCGGCCGATGGGGGATCGAGGGGCAGCCCATCCAGCACCGCGGTGGCGGCGGACGCAACTTCGTATGGCATGGGGGAGACGAATCGGCCCGTCCGGTTCTGCACGTGCGCGACGGGCAGGCGGTTCTGCCGCGCATACATCACTTCGACGTATCCCACGGCGCCGATGGTTTCCTTCACCGAGGCCGCCACGCCTTCGTTGCCGTTGCCGGCAGCACCGACGGGCCACCTCACGTTGCGGCCACGGCCCGGCCCCGCCGCCCACGCCGGGCTGATGGCGGCGAGGTAGTCGCTCAAGATGTACGACGTCCCGCTGGCGTCGGCCCGGTGCACCACCTGAATGGGCGCACCGGGGAGGGTGGCCGTCGGATTGAGGGCGACGATCCGTGCATCATTCCATCGCGTCAGACGCCCGAGGAAGATGTCGGCGATGACAGCGCCGCTGAGTCGCAGCGGCCGGACCAACCCCGGCAGGTTGTAGGTGAGGGCCACGGCGCCAATGGCCGTGGGCACGTGCAGGATGGGAAACGGCGCCGCCTTCAGTTCCGCATCGCTGAGGAACACGTCCGTGGCCCCGAAGTCCACTGTGCGCGCCTCGAGCTGCTCGATGCCCGCCACCGACCCGATGGAACGGTAGTTGATGCGCACGCCGCGGTCGTCGGCGTATGTATTGAACCAGCGCGCATACAGCGGATACGGGAAGGTGGCCCCGGCGCCCGTGAGATCGACCCGGGTGGTGGCCGGCGTCGAGTCCGGCACACCGGCGCGCCCCGAGTCGTGGCGGACCACCGATGTGCGGTCGGCCGTGCATCCGGCGGCCGCGAACAACGTCAGCGTTGTCAGCGCGCAGGTGGCGACGGGGCGCAGGAGGGGCATGGTCAGAGGGCGTTGGCGTAGCCGAGGAACTTGAAGCGCCCCTGACGCTCGATGATGCTGCCGAAGAGCCGCCCCGTGACCGGCGCCGCTGAGCCCGTCCGCACGGTGACGGTGCAATTGGCGTAGAGCCGGTTGTCGCCTTCGGCGGTGCCGGAATCAGGGCACGTGAGCTGCTCGAGTGCCACCGATTGGCCGGCAAAGCGCGCAAGGACCTTGGGGAGCCCCTCGTTGGAACTCGCGAGGATCTGCCCCCAGAGCAGCTGCGGTGGCGCCTCGTACGGGGGCTGACTCATGGCCGACGCGGGATAGTAGAGAAACGCGAACTCCGCTCGGTCGAGCACCAGTTGATTGAGTGCGGCTGTGTCGCTGGCGGCCACCGCCTTCAGCCATCGGCGGACGAGCGCCTCGCGGGATGCCGCGGCATGCCGGAGGGTGTCGGGCGCGGTCATGCCCTCGCGAAAGCGGCGCAGCTGTTCGGTGATGGGCAGGATCGAATCCACCACGCCACCGGCTGCCACGACTTCGGCGACGTGCGCGGCCTGCGAATCCGCCGCGGTACGCGGACCACGCTCGCCGCAGGCAGCAAGCAGGGAGAAGGTGAGCAGCAAGGAGAAGCGACGATGTCGATGCATAGGCAGATCGGAGGCCGGGAAAACCGACGGCCGGCGTCGCACCGCGCGACGCCGGCCGTTCCCGGATGAGCACGACGGTGGCGTGACGCCGACAGCTTTGGGGAAAGCTACCGGGTCACGCCGGACCGGGTCAGTTGCGGGCGTAGTTGGTCCAGCCTTCCCACCACTTGGTGCCGCCGGGCGCCGCGGCGCCGCGGTAGGCCGTCGGGGTGATGAAGGTGCCAACGCGCGCCGCGATGCGCGGGTCGCTGGCAAAGGTCGCCAAGCCACCCGTCGCGATGGGCGAGCCCGTCGCCGGCGACCAGTCGAAGTTGGCGGTGGTGGTGGTGGCGCTGACCGTCGGCAGGCTGGTGAACAGGCTTGCCGCCGCGGTGCCCGCCGCGCCGACCGTGATGTTGGCATTGCGGGCCGTGAACGCGGCCGCCGTACCGAAGTTGGTGGTGCTGCCGGGCGCATCGAACCCGCCGTCGGTGCCACCATTCTCAGCGAAGTACAGATTGCGCACGATGAGCGAGTCGACCTGGAAGCGGTTGTTCGACGTCGAGTCGCGGAGCGAGATGCCGCCACGCGACCAGCGCGCGAGCACGCCGTTGAGGTAGTAGCCGCCGGTGCCGCGACGCAGCACTGCGCCGACGCCACCCGAGCCCGGCACCGTCACACCCGCCGGCGTACCGATCAGCGTGAAGTTCGCGAACACGTTCATGTTCCAGAGGCCGTCGTCACGGCCCGCGCTCTGCGCGTTCGCACCGCTTGGCGCTACGCAGCCGCCGCCGTTGCAGCCGTCGATCTCGAAGCCCTGCGGGTCCGCCGACACGGCACCCGCGCCGGGACGCGGCGTGAGGTACGTGGTCTGCAGGCCGATCAGGAACTGGTTGAGGCCACGATAACCTTCCGAGCCGTCGAAGTGATCGTCACCCGACTCGTACGAAACGAGGTAGCGACCATTGACCGTACCGCCGAACCACTCGAAGTGGTCATCGAGGCCGGCGAGAGCCTGCAGGTACTCCATCGTCGTGCCGCGGCCGACGGCCGCAATCGTGAACGAGTTCAGCTCCGCGTCGGTGAGCGTCGCGTAGCCGGCGAACTCCACGCGTACGTAGCGCAGGGTCCCACTGTTGTCCTCGTCGTTCGTGCCGCCGGTGTAGATCACGCCGTTCGGATCGGCACCCACCACCGAGCCGTTCGAGCCTTCGACGATGATGTTGCCGGTGCGGTTGGCGCGCGCGTTGCCCACGATCACGAGGCCGCCCCAGTCACCCGGCGAGCGGTTGCCCGGCGCGCGCTGCGACGTGAAGACGACCGGCGCGGTCGCCGTGCCGTTGGCTACGATGCGGGCGCCGCGGAGTACGAACAGTGCCGATCCAAGCGCCGTGGTGTCACCCACGATGCGGGTGCCGGCGTTGATGGTGAGCGTCGCCCCGCTGTTCACGTACACGAAGCCGCGCAGCACGTAGCTTGTGTCCGGCGTGAGGGTGCGGTTGGCCGCGATGGAGCCGCTGAGCACGACCGTCGGGTTGGCGGTCACCGCGTAGGCCACCGTGACGTTGGCCGTCGCGTTCGAGGCCACCGTGGCCGGCGAGCCGGTGATGGTGGCGTTGTAGCGGACGTTGTTGTTGATGATCTGGGCGGCGGCCAGCGTGTAGCTGCCCGGCGCCACCGAAATGGTGCTGGTGCTTTGCACCGACTGCGAGAAGTTACCCGGGCCGGTAACCGTGACCGCGCCGCTGACACCCGTCGGCAGGCCGGAAATGGTGATGGCGAGTGAGCCATTGGCGACAGCGGGCGGCGTCGTCGGGCCATCATCGTTGCTGCTGCAGGCAGCCAGGGCAAGTGTGGCAAACGAGAAAGCGAGGGCGCGGAGGCGCACAGGCATCGTCATCGGGAGTCCAGGTTGAGGAGAATGCAGGGGCCGTCGATACGTCACGGCTTGAAGAAGGCAACCTCATGTGCCGGACACGTCATGGCCCGGTCACGGTTGTGTCACCGTACCGGGCCATGGTCACAGGGGGCGAGGGCGGGCGCGCCGTCCACGCGCCCGCCACGGTGGCTCACTGTCGCCAGCTGAGACCCATGGAGAGCGTGCGCCCCATGTTGAACCCTTCGCGCTCGAGCGTACCCTGCATGAAACTGGTGCGCGCGTCGAGCAGGTTGCGGGCATCGACGCGCCCCGAGAGGCTGCCACGCACCGGGAAGCGCAGCGACAGGTCCACGAGATGGCGTGGCCGCTCCACGATGTTCGGCAGTGGCACCACCCCGGCGGCGGTGATGCGCTCGCCGACCACGTTGTACAGGATCGTGGCATTGGTGCTGCCCGAGAGTGACGAGTAGGTGAGGCCCGCGTTCACCACGTAGGGCGCCTGACCCACCAGACGACGGGTGGCGTCGGTGACCGTGAGCCCACCCGTCGGGTCGAGCTTCACCGACGAGTTCATGAGCGTCAGGTTGCTGAAGCCGGTCAGCGACTCGCCCCACCCGCCGAGGAAGCCGAGCTGCTTCCGCACTTCGAGCTCGACGCCCAGGTTCGTCGCGCTGAGCGCGTTCTGGTAGCGCGCCTGATAGGCGCCGGAGGTGGCCTGCTCCACGCGTTCGATCGGACGATCGAAGCGCTTGGCAAAGACACCCACGCTGAGCACTTCACCGGGGTTCGGGAAGGCTTCCCAGCGCAGGTCCACGTTGTCGATCAGCGAGCGCACGAGCGCCGCATTCCCGGTGACACTCACGCCACCGAGCACGTCGCGGAACGTCACCGGCGCCAGCTCACGATACTCGGGACGGGCGAGCGTGCGGGTGATGCCGAAGCGGAGGTTCTGCGTTTCGGTGAGGCGCGTGTTCAGGAGGAGCGACGGCAGCACGTCGGTGTTGTCGAGCGCGGCATCGGCGGTGAAGCCGCCCTGCGTCGAGGCCCTCACATTGATGCGGGCTTGCTCGAGGCGGGCACCGGCAATCATGCGGATCCGCGAGGTCAGCCCCACGTCGGTCATCACGTACCCGGCCGCCGTGCGGTCGTCCGCCGAATACGAACCGGCCTGCCCGATGGGCTGCACATTGATGGCGGAGCAGGTCTCGCAGGCCTGAGCGGCGCCGAAGATCACGTCGGGCGACTGCCGCACGATGCTTTCGTTGGCCCGCGTGATGAAGGCGAAGATGGGGGCATCGGATCGGCGATCGGTGCTCCGCAGGTAGGCGCCGACCTTGAGCGTGTTCTGGCTGGCGACCGCGCCGAGGTTGATGGTGTGGTCTACCTGCCCGGTGAGGTTGTTCTCCTCGAGGTCGAAGTACAGCCGGCGCGCGCCGTCGAGCGACGACAGGATCTGGTACGGTCCTTCCGGCGTGCGGACGTACACGACGTCCGAGCGGTCGGGCTCGCGGCGGCTGGTGTTGCCGTAGGAGAGCGACCACGCCGTCTTGTTGCGCTCACTCAGCTGGTGTTCACCCTGGCCCGTCAGCGTGGCCACGCCGCGCTCCACATACCGAAGCGTGGTGCGGGCGATGCTGTCGCCGAGGTTTTCGTCGAAGCCGCGGTCCTGCCGCGCTTCGTTGTCCGCACTGCGGGTGATGGTGCTGTTGAGCGAGAGGCGCGAGCCCTTGCCCACCAGCGTCGAGACATTGGCGATGCCGCCCCACTGAGCACTGCTGCGCCCGGTCTGGCCGGCCACCTGGGTGAGCGGCACGACCGTGTTGTTGGCGCCCTGGTTGCCCACGGCATAGCGCTCGTCGGCGCGCACTTCCTCGGAGTAGCCGTAGTTGCCGCTCAGCACGTAGCCGATGCGCTTGCCGAGGATGGTGTTCCCGCCAGTCGATAGGCCGAATGAACCGTTGAGTCCCCCGTTGCGGGGCGTCGGGTTCCAGACGTTGCGCTGCTGGCGCGCCATCTGGTTGAACTGTGATTGCTGGACGCTGCCCAGGAAGTTGGCCGAGGCAATCGCGTTGGGAATGCGGCGGGCCGCGCTGGCATTGCCGAACAGCTCGCCGCCGGCTCGGGGGGCGAAGGGGAGCGTCTGGCCAAGGACGCGATCACCGAAGCCGAAGCTCGTGGAGTAGTTCACCTGGCGGCGGGCCGGGAACTCCCGGGTGCGGATGTTCACGTTGGCACCGGCGAAGTCACCCGGTTGGTCGGGGGTGAATGTCTTGCTGGTGGTCACATCCTGCAGCAGTCCGGCCGGGAACAGATCGAGTGGCACGACCTTGCGTTCGGGCTCCGGGCTCGGGATGCGGGCGCCGTTCAGCGAGGCGGTGGTGTAGCGCTCGCTGAGGCCGCGCACCTGCAGGTACTTGCCGTCCTGCACCGTCACGCCGCTGACGCGCTGGGCGGCGGCGGCCGCGTCGTTGTCCGGGCTCCGGGCGATCTGCTCGGCGGTGATGGCGTTGACCACGTTGGTGGCGTTTCTCTGCTGATTGAGCGCTTCATTGACCGTGCCCTTTTCCTTGGTGGCGGTCACGCTCACCGCGGCGAGCTGCAGTTCGGCCGTCTTGAGGGTCACGTCCTGCTCGACAGCGCCGTTGGCCGGGACCACGATGCCCGTGATCGTCTTGGGGCCATAACCGATGCGGCGGACCTGCAGGGTGGTGGTGCCGGCGGGCACCTTGAGCAGGGTGTAGCGGCCATCGACGCCGGACTGGGTGCCGAAGGGCGTGCCGACCACCTGGATCTGGGCGGCGGTGATTCCCTGACCGGTCGCGGCATCGACGATACGACCGGTGATCTTGCCGGTGGGAACCTCGGCGCCCTGTGCGGACACCACGGTGAGAGGCAGCAGGGGCGCGACGGCGACAGCGAACGCCCGCAGCAGGTAGCGGGCGACACCGGACAGCACGTGGGCGGAAAGCCGCATGGGAACTCTGGGTCGAAAGGGCGTCGATCGGTCACGGAGCCGCCAGGAGGCGCTCCGGATGCCGCGAAAGCTCCGTGACCCAGGTTTCGAACAGCGCACGAACGTGCAACGAATGTGTCACGGCCTGGCCGTGCCCCGATCCACCGGTTTGAACGATTCGGATCGGCCCCCGTCTGGTGCGAGCGGCGTCGTCGTTGTATAGTCGCGACAGTATGGTGCCACCTGATCAGACGCTGCACCGGCGACGCGTCGCGTCGCCGCCGCCAACCGATCCGCAGACGCGAGCCGAAGCGCTGACCGTCGCCGCCAGGGCGCTCCGGTCTGCCGAGCACGTCTGTGTGCTCACCGGCGCGGGGATTCTTGCCGAGAGCGGGATCCCGACCTTCCGCGAGGCCCAGACCGGGGTCTGGGCGCAATTCTCCCCGCAGGAGCTGGCCTCGGCGGAGGCATTCGCTGCTCACCCGACCCGGGTCTGGCAGTGGTATGCGGCCCGCCGGGCCATGGTTCGAGGGGCCCAGCCCAATCCGGCCCATGCCGCCCTTGCCACGCTGGCAGGCCGGGTCGCGCACTGTACGCTGGTCACGCAGAACATCGACGATCTGCACGAGCGGGCCGGCAGCCAGCAGGTGGTACGGTTGGAGGGCTCGCTCATGCATGCCCGATGCAGCGCCGGGTGCCCCGGCTCCGTCATGCCCACCGACGCGCCGCATGGCGAGGTGCCCACGTGTCCGGCGTGCGGGGCCGCCCTGCGACCGGACGTGGTTTGGCTCGGCGAGTCGCCGCCCATGGGCCCGTTCGAGGAAGCGCGAAACGCGGCCGTGGCGTGCGACGTGTTTCTTTCGGTGGGCACGTCCGGTCTCGTCGAGCCGGTGGCGTCACTGCCGTGGATCGCCGCGACCCACGGGGCGACGGTCATTGTGGTCAACCCGACCATGGATGGGCAGCGCAAGGGGCCAAGCATCCTGCCCATCGAGGGGCCGGCTGGCGTGATGCTGCCGCGGCTGATCGCTGAAGCGTTCGCCGGACGCCGCCCGCGTCGTCAGTCCGACTGAGGACGCGGCAGCCAGGCGGCGATGGTGGTCCCGACCCCCACGGTGCTCTCTGCGGTCACCCGACCACCGTGCGCTTCCGTCAGGTGACGGACGATGGCGAGCCCAAGCCCGGTGCCCCCCGCTTCCCGTGAGCGTCCCGGATCCGCCCGGTAAAACCGCTCGAAGATGCGCGGCAGGTGCTCAGCGCCAATCCCCGACCCGGTATCCCGCACGCCCATCCACACCCCGCCCGCTTCGGCGCGTGAGAACAGTTCGACCCTGCCGGTCGCCGTGTGCCGCAGCGCATTCTCGGCCAGATTGCTGAGAATCTGGCGGGCGGCTGTTTCGTCACAGTAGACGAGGTGGGCGTCAGGCCCGAGATCGGTGCGCAACTGCACGCCCTTGCCAGCCGCGATGACCTGCAGCGGCCCGAGCACGTCCGCGGCCACGTCGGCGAGGTCGAGCAGTTCCGGCGCTGGCACCCAGCCCCCGGACTCGATACGCGACAGATCGAGCAGATCGTCCACGATCCGCTGCATGCGCTGGACATTGGCCTCGGCCATGCCCAGGAACTGGCGACGCAGATCCGGCGGCAGGTCCTCATCTTGCAGCGTCTCCACGAATCCGCTGATGATCGTGAGCGGCGTGCGCAGCTCGTGCGAGACGTTGGCGACGAAGTCGCTGCGCACCGTTTCCAGGCGGCGGATCGTGGTCAGGTCGAGCAGCGCGAGGACGGCGCCGCCGCCTCGGAGCGGCCGTACCGTGAGCACGAGCGTCCGGTCGTCGACCCGCACCTCGCGGACAATCGTGGAGGAGCCGGACAGCACCAGCTGCAGCGACTCCTGGAGGCCGCTCTGTAGCGGCAGCTCGCTCGCCGGGAAGGGGAGCGGCTGGCGTAGGTTGAGCAACTGCCGCCCCGTCTCATTGATGCGCACGACCCGCTTGCGCGCGTCGACGGCGATGACGCCTTCGTTGAGGGACTCGGTGAGCGCCACGAGGAGGGCCTCCTCTGACTGCAGCTCCCAGAGGCGGGTCTCGAGCTGTTCGCTCATGCGGCGCAGCGCGTCGGCGAGGTCGCCGACCTCACCGCCGACGAGGGCGTGGGACGGGCGGCGCGATAGGTCGCCGGCCGCCAGACTCAGGGCGATGTCACGCAGCTCCTCGATGGGGCGGGCCACCGGCAACGCCAGCATGCGGGCGAGCACGATGCCGATGGCCAGGGTGATGACGCCGGCCACGGCGATGTCCCCGCGGATCTCCGACAGCAGGATGTCGTCGGAGGCGGTCGCCACCGGACCGTCCGCGCTCACATGGTGCCGCACCCGCCATTCCACGACCACCAGGACGATGGTCATGAGCAGCGCGATGATGATGGCGCTGTTGACGACGAGGCGTTGGGTGAGGCGCACGGAGGGTGGGCGTCAGGCGCCGCGGGCGGCCGATGCCCGCAGGCGGTAGCCGAAGCCCCGCACCGTTTCGATCAGGTCACCAGCGGTGCCAAGCTTGGTGCGTAGCCGCTGCACGTGCATGTCGACCGTGCGGGTCTGGATGTCGGGGGCGGCCTCCCAGACGGTCTCGAGCAGGTGTCCGCGGCCCTGCACACGGCCGCGGCGCTCGGCCAGCGTGAGCAGCAGCTTGAACTCGGTTGGCGTGAGTTCAACGGCGCTGCCATCCACTTGCACGGTCATGGCGGCGCGGTCGATTCGCATGGGCCCGATGACGATGGCGTCAGCACTCGTGGTCACGGGCGTACCCGTCCGTCGCAGGATGGCGGCCACCCGCAACACCAGTTCGGCGGGAGAGAACGGCTTGGTGAGGTAATCGTCGGCACCGAGGGAGAGCCCACGGATGCGGTCGGGCTCCTCACGGCGGGCCGTGAGCATCAGGACCGCGATGTCGCGGGTACCGTCGTCGGCGCGCAGCTGCTCGAGGACATCGAAGCCCGACATGCCCGGGAGCATCAGGTCGAGCACCACCAGCGAGGGGCGCTCGCGGCGCGCGAGGTCGAGCGCATCCTGCCCCGAGGCGGCGGTGGACACGCGATAGCCTGCCTTCGCGAGGTGATACGCGACGAGGGCGACGATTTCGGGTTCATCGTCGACGACGAGGATGCGATCAGCGACTGGGGGGGCAGGGTTCATCGACGGGGTCAGGAAGGTCCGACATCGGCTGGCACCGCTACCGATGCCAGCGGTGTACGCGACGCAGCACGGGCGTGCAGTCGTCGTTGGATCTTGGCGACGATCATCTCGATCGCCACCGTGTTGCTGCCGCCGCGCGTCACGATGACGTCGGCGTACCGTTTGCTGGGCTCCACGAATTGCAGGTGCATCGGCTGGACCGTGGTGAGGTACTGTTCCAGCACCGACTCCAGTGTCCGCCCGCGAATCGCGGTATCCCGGCGGATCCGGCGAATGAGACGGATGTCGGGGTCGGCGTCCACGAACACCTTCACGTCGCACAACGCCCGCACGCCGGCGTCGGCAAGCAGCAGGATCCCGTCGATGACCACCACGTCCGCCGGAGCGATGCGACGCGTCCGGGCGCTGCGTGAGTGCGTCGCGAACTCGTACTGGGGCATCTCCACCGCCTCCCCGCGCGACAGGGCGGTGAGATGCCCGGTCAGCAGCTCCACGTCCAACG
The DNA here is from genome assembly GCA_021299375.1 of Gemmatimonadota bacterium. Lineage (GTDB taxonomy): Bacteria > Gemmatimonadota > Gemmatimonadetes > Gemmatimonadales > Gemmatimonadaceae > Gemmatimonas. The sequence continues at coordinate 15,487 of JAJTGR010000045.1, read as the reverse complement.
CTTCCGGGTGATCCCAGTTGACGCGGTGCAACTGCTCGAGCGTGAGACTGCGAAAGTCCCGGTAGTACGCATCCATTTCGAGAAAGGCGACCGAGGCGTCCGGCAGGGCTTCCGCCACTTTCCGAGCGACGGTGGACTTGCCCGAGCCGGTTCCGCCTGCGATGCCGATGATCAGCGGTTTCACGAGGGGGTGTTCCGGTTCGTCCACAGCACGATGACCAAGCTGTCGGGGGGTCGTGTCCGGTTCGCCACGACGGAGTAACGATTGGGTATCGGCAGCCGGAGCCGATGCCTGCGCGGACGGGTGAAGTTCGCGTGGGCGGGCCGGGGGCGGCAAGCTGGGCGCTCCGCCGGAAGGTGACGGCGCCCCTCCAAAGCCCCTCCGGCAGCGACTAGCATTCGCCCATGGGACGTCCGGCACTTGCTTTCCGGGGGATGCTGGCTGCGGCCGTCATGACCTCCCCCCTCGCCGCCCCGCTGCCGGCTCAGCCCGCACGGGTGGAGATCGTCATTGCGGCCACCACCGATGTGCACGGCCGGCTCCGCGGCTGGGATTACTACACGAATCGCGCCGATCCCACCTATTCGCTGGCCGCCGCCGCCACGATCGTCGACTCCGTCCGGGCCGCCAATCCCGAGCGGGTGGTGCTGGTGGAGGGGGGCGACATTCTGCAGGGCAACCCCCTTACCTACGTGGTGGCCCGCGTGACCCCTCCGCCGGTGCATCCGGTCATCGCGTCCATGAACGTGATGCGCTACGACGCGGCAGTCCTGGGGAATCACGAGTTCAATTATGGGGTGCCGCTGCTCCGGCAGGCGGTCGCCCAGGCTGGTTTTCCGTTCGTCGCCGCCAACGTACGCGATGCGCGTGGGCGTCCGTTCGTCGCTCCGCTCACGATGGTCGTTCGGGGCGGGGTGCGCATCGCGATTGTCGGGGGCACTACCCCTGGCGCCATGGTGTGGGACCGGGACAACCTGCGCGCCGCCGGCCTGATGGTCAGCGACATCGTGCCCGCTGTCCGGGCCGGCGTGGCCGAGGCCCGCCGCCAGAAGGCGGACGTGGTGGTGGCGCTCCTGCACTCCGGGCTTGACGGCCCCGCCAGTTACGACACCGTCGCGACCGGGCTGCCATCGGAGAATGTGGCCGCCCGCCTGCCGCGGGAGATCGATGGGCTCGACGTGGTCGTGTTCGGGCACTCGCACCGCGAAGTGGTGGATTCGACCATCAACGGTGCCCTCGTCATGCAGCCGCGTCACTGGGCCGCCTCAGTGGCGCTCGGGACGCTGACCCTCGAGAAGCGCGGGGGCCGCTGGGCGGTAGTCGGGAAGAAGGGGCAGGCGGTGCGGGTGGCCGGCCACAGGGAGTCCCCGGAGGTGCTGGCCGCCTCGGCGGCGTCGCATCGGGCCACGCTCGCGTGGGTCACCGCCCCGGTCGGCCGGACTTCGGTGGCGTGGCATGCCGACAGCGCCCGGGTGGCCGACATGCCGGTCACCGATCTGGTCAACGAGGTCATGCGCCGCACCACCGGCGCCGACCTGTCGGCCACGGCGGCATTCTCCCTCGATGCGGGGCTCGATACGGGGGCGATCACGCAGGCCACCCTCTCACGCCTGTATCCCTACGACAACACGCTGCGGGCGGTGCGCGTCTCGGGGGCGCAGCTCAAGGCATTCCTCGAGCATGCGGCGCGCTACTACCGGTCGCTCGACGCCGATGGCCGTGTGCCGGCGGACGGCATCGTCGACCCGGCGGTGCCAGGATTCAATTTCGACGTCGTCGCGGGCGCGGACTATACGATTGACCTGCGCCAGCCAATCGGGCGCCGCATCACCCGGCTCACGGTACGAGGGCGCGAGGTGGCGCCGACCGACCGCTTCACGCTCGCGCTCAACAACTACCGGCAGGGCGGCGGTGGCGGGTACGCCATGCTCGCCGGCGCCCCGGTGGTCTGGGACAAGGACCTCGACATCCGCCAGCTGATCATCGAGGAGGTCCAGAAGGCCGGCACCCTCGATCCGGCGCGCTACGCCACGCGCAACTGGACGCTCGAACCGGCCGCCGCGCGCGACGCGGCGTATGCGGCCCAGCGCCGTGGGCGCGTGGCCGAGGGGCAAGGACGCGCGCCGTCCGCGACCGGTGGCGCCGCGGCGCGCCCCGGGCAGCGGCGGCTGCGCGTGATCGCGATGAGCGATTTCCATGCTGCCATGCTGCCGCGCTTCGATGGCGGCGCCCCGATGGGCGGCGCCGTGGCGCTCTCGGCGGCATTGCGGACAGCGCAGCGTGAGTGTGTCTCGCCGGCCTGTGAGAGTGTGATCATCGATGCCGGGGACCTGTTCACCGGCACCCCCGCATCCGACTGGGACGCCGGCCGCCCCACCGTGGCCGCCGTGAATCGGTTCGACGTGGCGGCTGGTGCCCTGGGCAACCACGAATTCGACTTCGGGCAGGACACCCTGCGCATGCGGATCGCCGACCTCCGCCACGCGGTGCTCGGCGCCAATGTGCGCGGGGCCGATGGCGCACGGCCCGCGTGGCTGCGCAGTGACACCATCGTCGAGCGGAACGGCCTGCGCGTGGGCATCGTGGGAGCGGCGGGGACGCACACGCCGAATACCACCAGCATCCGCAAGGTGGCGGGGCTGCGGTTTCTCGATCCGGTGCCGATCTTCGCCGAGCGTATACGGGCGCTGCGGGCCGCGGGCGCACAGATGGTGGTCGCGGTCATTCACGATGGCGGCCGCTGCGAGCGGGACCGGCCCGATGTCTGCACCGGCGAAGGCATCGCCGTGGGCAAGCGACTGGCGGCACTTGGCGCCGACCGCCCCGATGTCTACGTCATGGGGCACGCCCATGTGAATCTCGCGCTGGACCTGGACGGCATGCCCACCGTCGAGCCCACGTCGAGCGGGCGCGCCATCGCCGTGGTGGATGTGCCGGTGGGTGGTGGCCGCGCCGAGATGGCGCTGCGCCCGATACGCGGCGATGCGGTGGCGGGCGCCGACCCCGCGGTCGACTCGGTGGTGAAGGCCGCCATGGCGCGCGTCGAGGCGAAGGTGCAGGAGCCGGTGGCCATGATCGCCACGGCGCTCCGCCGCTCGGGGCAGCAGCATGCGCTCGGCAACCTCATTGCCGACGCGGCTCGCGTCATGGGCAGCGCCGACATGGCAGCGTGGAACAACGGCGGCATGCGTGCGGACATCGATGCCGGCCCGTTGCGTTTCGGGGGCGTGCACGAGGTGACCCCGTTCGGCAACACGCTGGTTCGGGTGCGTGTGCGTGGCCGAGACCTGGCGGCGGTGTTCGAGCGCGGATTGTTCAGCGGACGCGCCGACCTGCACGTGAGCGGCGTCCGCATCGAATTCGACCCGACGAAGCCGCGTGGCCAGCGCATCACGCGCCTGACCACCGGCGACGGCCAGCCGGTCGACCCCGACCGCATCTACACGCTGGTGCAGAACAATTTCATGGTGGAGGACGAGTATCTCGAGTCGCTGCGGGCGGCGATCTCCACCGAGTACCTGCCCATCCGCGACAGCGACATGCTGGCCGAATATCTGCGGCGCCAACCGCAGCCGGTGCGTGGTGACGACGCACCGCGGGTGCTTGCCATTCCTTCCCGGAGCAACTGATGGTGAACGCGGACGTACGCGTCTACGTGAATGAGCGGGGCGTGAGCGTGCCCGCGGGCTCGCGCGCTCTTGATGCGGTGCGCGCCCTCTTTCCCGACGAGGCGGCGGGCATCGACGAGGGGCGGCTGCGCCTCACCGACAGCCGCGGACTACCGGTGGCCACAGACGAAGCGCTCGTGAACGGGGCGATCTACCGCGTTGTGGCGGTGCGCGAACGCCTTGACGGGGCCACCGCATGAGTGCGCTGTCTCCAGCGTTCGTGGAGATCGTGCGGCGCCTGCCCAAGGCGGAGTTGCACTGCCACCTCGATGGATCGCTTCGGCCCGGTACGCTGCTCGAGCTGTCCACGACGCGCGGCATCACGCTCCCGCACGACACGCCCGACGCTTTACGGCGCTGGATGCGGGCGGATGATGCCCACAATCTCGGCGAGTACCTGGCCAGGTTCGAGACCACCCTCGCGGTCATGCAGACGGCAGCGGAGCTGGAGCGGGTGGCGCACGAACTCGTGCTCGATGCGGCGCTCGAGGGCATTCGCTACATCGAGGCGCGCTTCTGTCCCACGCTCAACGGGCGCGAGGGGCTCTCGCCGGATGCGGTCATGGACGCCGTACTGCGCGGCCTCGCCCGCGGCGAACGGGAGACGGGCACGGTGGCCCGCGTGATTGTCTGTGCGTTGCGCAGCTTCCCGTGGCCGCACGCCATGGAGATGGCCGAACTGGCGGTGGCGTACAAGGATCGGGGCGTGGTGGCGTTCGATCTGGCTGGCGGCGAGCTGGGGAACCCCGCGCACGAGCATGCCGCCGCCTTCGACTTCGCGCGCTACGGCAACCTCGCCGTGACGGTGCATGCGGGTGAGGGTGATGGGGCGCGGTCGATTCACGAGGCGGTGCATCGTTGTGGGGCCGATCGCATCGGACATGGCACCCGGCTTCAGGAAGACCCGTCGCTCGAGGCGTACGTCGTCGATCGGCAAATCCCGCTGGAAGTGTGTCCGACCAGCAACGTGCAGACGCGGGTGGCGAACAGCATCGCGGAGCATCCACTCGCGCGGTATGTGTCGCTGGGGGCCCTGGTCACGATCAACACCGACAACACGCTTGTCAGCGGCGTGTCGCTGACCGACGAGTACGTACAGTGCGCGCAGGATCTGGGCTACGAGCTGCCGCAACTGGCCTCGCTGGCACTGGCGTCGTTCGACGCCGCCTTCCTGCCGTACCGCCAGAAGCGGGCGCTGCGTGAGGCGGCGGGGCGCGAGATCGCCCAGCTGCTCGCCAATGCGCCGGCCATGCGGGGGGACGCGTGAGTTCCGGTGGCTCCCCGTCGCGGGTGGGAGCGGCGGCGGCACGGCAGGCGGCCGAGTACATCCGGCAGCGGGTCGGCCCTGACTGGCCGACGCCGGTCGCCGGCATCGTGCTCGGGTCGGGGTTGGGCGGACTGGCGGAGCGCCTCGACGGTGCGGTCCGCATTCCGTTCTCGCATGTGCCGGGATTCCCGAACGCCACCGTGGCGGGGCACGCCGGACAGCTGCTGGCGGGCATGCTGGGCGGGCGCCCGGTCATTGCGCTGGCCGGTCGGTTCCACCTGTACGAGGGGCACGAGGCCGCGTTGGCGGCCTTTCCGGTGCGGGTACTGCATGCGCTGGGGGCACCGGTGTACCTCGCGTCCAACGCGGCCGGTGGGGTGCGGCGCACCTTCGCTCCGGGTGACCTCATGCTGATCGCGGACCACGTGAACCTCATGTTCCGTAATCCGCTGATCGGGGTGAGCGAGCCGGGTGACGAGCGCTTCCCCGATATGTCAGACCCGTACGACCGTGGCCTGCGCGAGGTGATGCGGCAGGCCGCCGTGACGGTGGGGGTCCCGCTGCAGGAGGGCGTCTACTGCGGTCTGCTTGGACCGACCTACGAAACACCGGCCGAGGTGCGCATGCTGGAGCGGCTCGGCGTGGACGCCGTGGGCATGTCTACCGTGCCCGAGGTGATCGTCGCGCGGGCGCTCGGGATGCAGGTGGTGGCGGTATCCTGCATCACCAACAAGGCGGCCGGCCTGTCGACCGAGAAGCTCAATCACGCCGAGGTCATGGAAGCCGGCCAGGCGGTGGCGATGCGCTTCGAACAGCTCGTGACAGCGTTCGTGCGGCGGTTGCCATAACGTCACCGTGCGAACGCCGGCACTCAGCGACGCGCGGGCGTCGCCGAGCGCGGCAGGCTTGCCAGCCGGGCCTTGAAGGCCTGGAAGCTCCGGGTGTCGCGCGTGAGGGAGTTGAGCACGACGGGGTCGATCCTGGCGATCTCTTCTTCCGTCGTGCGCACACGGCTCTCCTCCATGGGGTGCGAGGAGAACCAGGCTTCCATCGCCCCCGGGTTTCGCTCCCGTTCGCGGAGCAGGATGCGGAACATGCTTGGCATGCCGCGCGGATCGATGCCGGCACGGGTGACGTACATGACGCCGTAGCGGTCGGACTCGGTTTCGTCGTCGCGGCTGAACTTCGCGAAGCCGGCCGAGGCCCCGGCTTGCACCACGGTTCCCGCCACCCCCTGACACATGGAGGGCGCGAAGATGCACAGTCCGGTCATGCCGAGGTTGGCGCGCTGGGCCGCCGCCATCTGCTTCATGCTGTGGCGCTGGGTCACGTGGGCGATCTCATGCCCCAGCACGCCGGCCAGCTCGGACATGTTGGTGGTCTTCTCGATGAGCCCGCGGTTCACGTAGATGTGCCCCCCGGGTACCGCGAAGGCGTTGATCTCGTTCATGTCGACCACGTTGAACCGCCACGACAGGCTCCGGTCGTCGACGACCCGGGCGATCGAATCCCCGAGCACGTTGATGTAGCGGAGCACCTCGGGATCCTGGACCATCGGCAACTCGCGCTCGATCTGCTGCGCGTAGGCGTTGCCCATGGCAACTTCTTCCGACGTGCCGGGCACACAGGCCGCGAGCAGCAGCGCCGCCCCGGCCAGGGCGATCCGCCGCCCGGTGCTGGTCCGCTGGATGGATCCGATCATATTCTCTCCGCTATCGAGCCGTGCTGAGCGCGCGCCGCCGGACCGCCCGGGGCCGCGTTGCCTGCTGATACCCACGACGGGGCCGGATGCGCCACGCGTGGTACCCGCATCCTCCCTGTCCGGACCGCCGTGAAGCTACTCACCCTGGCCAGAGACCTGCAGCGCCGGAAGGCCCGCGAGAAACACGGCCGGTTCGTCGCCGAAGGCGTACGCACCGTGGAAACACTGCTGGCGTCGGCCGTGCCAGTCACCGGGGTGCTGGTGACGGCCTCGCTGCGGGCCGACGACCGTGGGCTGGCGGTGCTCCAGATGGCGGAGGCGCGCCGGATCCCGGTGGTGGAGGTGACCGACGCCGAACTGGCCAGCGCGGCGGACACCGATACCCCGCAGGGTGTACTCGCGGTGGCCAGCATCCCGTCGGCGGATCTTGCGGCGCCGGCCGGTGACGCACGCTACCTGGTGCTCGATGCCCTCCAGGATCCCGGCAACGTCGGGACCGTGGTGCGCACGGCGGCTGCCCTGGGGGTGACGGCCACGATAGCCCTCCCGGGCACGGTGGATTTCTGGAACGCCAAGGTGGTGCGGGGCAGCATGGGGGCCCTGTTCCACCACCCGGTATCGTCGCGCTCCTGGGAGGCGTTCGCGTCGTTCGCGGCACGCCACGGCGTGAGTCTGGTGGCGGCGGACACGGACGGCGAGCGCCTTGATACCCTCGACCGGGACCGGCTGCCTCGCCGACTGGCGCTCGTTGTCGGCAACGAGGGGGCGGGGCTGTCGCCGCATCTCGCCGCCGCGGTGGAGCGCCGGGTGACGATTCCCATGGCGCCGGGGGTCGAGTCGCTCAACGTCGCGGTCGCCACCGGCATCCTCCTGTTCCAGCTCAGGGGGGCAGCCCCGGCGGGAGGCTGACTCGTGGCCTCCGATCGCGCTGGATCGTCCTGTCGACATGCAAGCTGACGTCTCGTATACCGGTCCGCTCACCGCGGGACTGCTCTCGGCGCTGCCGCTGACCGACCTGCTGTTCGTGCTGGCCCCTGTTTTTGTCCTGGGGGCCTCGCTCGGCTCGTTCCTGAACGTGTGCATCGCCCGATGGCCGGCAGAGCTGAGTGTGGTGAGGCCGCGCTCCCGCTGCCCGCGCTGCGAGCGACCGATCGCGTGGCACGAGAACATTCCGCTCCTCAGCTGGTTGCTGCTGCGCGGCAAGTGCCGCGGATGCAGCCTGCCGATTTCGCTGCAGTACCCATTGGTGGAACTGCTGGTCGCTCTGGGCTGGGTGGCGTCTTTCGGGTTGCTCGGCGTCACGCTCGAGGCGACCCGGGTCGCGCTCTTCGGTACGGTGCTGTTCGGCATCGCCGTCACCGATGCCAAGCACTATCTCATTCCCGATGGGTTCACCGTGTCGGGCTTCGTGCTGGTACTCGGCTTCTCGGTAGCCAACTTCTTCGTGGGGGAGCCCTCGCACTTCGTCTCGCCGTGGCAGGCCGTGCTGGGCGCCTGTGTCGGCGCTGGCGCCATCACGATCATTGGCTGGCTGGCCGAGGTCATCATGAAGCGCGAGGCGATGGGCTTCGGGGACACGACGCTCATGGTGGTGGTGGGCGCGGCGGTCGGTCCCGAACGCTCCCTGCTCACGATCATCGCGGGGGCGTTCGTGGGCGCTGTCGTGTTCCTGCTGATCGTGGGGCCGATTGCCAGGGTGCGCGCCCGTCGCCGCGGTGAGGAGTTCGGGTTTCCCGATGTGCCCTTCGGGGTGTTCCTTGCGCCTGCTGCGCTGCTGGTCTTGCTTTGGGGAGATGCGCTCATCACCTGGTATGTGCAGCGCATGATCCCTGCCTGAGTTCTTCCCATGAGCCTTTCGATCCGGCCGTCGTGGCGTCACGGCGTGACCGCGGTGGTGTTTCTTGGTGGTGCATGCGCGCTGGCCGCCTGCGGTGACCAACCGAAGGCGGGCGAGGGGCCGTACGCCGACCTCGTGGCCGAGTTCGTGCCGAAAATCGAGAAGGAGTTGGGGCTGCCGTACAAGACGCCCCCCAGGGTGGAGCGGCGGACGCGCGACGAAGTCGCGAAGTTCGTGCGCAAGCAGCTCGAGAGCGAGCGCGGCAGGGCGCAGGTGGCCGGTCAGGAGGCGGTCTACCGGCTTCTGGGGCAGATCCCCGACACGCTGCAACTGACGGTGCTGCTCCAGAAGCTCCTGGAGGAGCAGATCGTGGGATACTACGATCCGGCCACCAAGGTGCTGTACGTGGTGGATGGCGCGCCGGAGGCGCTCATCAAGCAGACGGTGTCGCACGAGCTGGTGCATGCCCTGCAGGACCAGTACGTGGCCATCGACTCCATCCAGAACCGCACCGAGGACAGCGACCGACAGGTGGCGGCGCAGGCGGTGCTGGAGGGGCAGGCCGTGCTCATGCAGCTGCGAATCGACCCGAACGCCGGGCCGATGCTCAAGATGCCGGGCGGCTGGGACCGCATTCGTGACATGATCCGCGACGGCTCGGTGGGGATGCCGGTGTTCGCCTCGGCGCCGCGCACCGTGCGCGAGGGGTTGCTGTTTCCGTATCTCGGTGGGGCCGACTTCGTGCGCCGCTTCATCGAGCAGCGTCCCGAGAAGGAGCTGCTCACCGATCTGCCCACCAGCACCAAGCAGATCCTCAACGATGCGGCATACTTCACGCCGACGGCGGCGGAACGCGACAACGCCGTGACGGTCACCCTGCCGGCGCCGACAACCGGCACGGTGTTCTTCACCAACACGCTTGGTGAATTCGAGACCCGCCTCACGCTGGTGCAGCACCTCAAGAATGACGAGGTGGCTCGCCGCGCGGCCGGTGGCGTGGACGGAGATCGCTTCGCCGTCATCCGCACCCTGGGCGGCGATGCGCTGGTGTGGGCGTCGGTGTGGGACTCCGCCGTGGATGCCGCCGACTTCCTCGACGCGATGGGTGATGCCGCGCGCCGTCGTTACGAGCTCGGGCGTCAGGATGCGCCGGCCGGTGCGACCGTTCGGCGTTACGATGTGCCCGCCAATCCCAAGCGTGGCGGTGCGCGCACCGTCACCCTGAGCCTGGAACAGGTACGCGGCAAGCCCGTCGTGCTCTACATGGACCTGCCCGCTGGCCTGTCGGCCCCCGTCGACAAATCCCGCATCACGCTGGATGGCCCCGCGTCGGGGCGCTGAGCGTCGGGTGACGGCATGACGCAACCGGCGGTGCCTCCGGAGCCGAAGACGTTACCGGTGGTGGCTCAGACCGCGCTGCCCGCCGCGTTGCGCATCACGCCGGATGATGAGGTCCGGCGGGTTCGGCTGGTGCAGATGAAGCGAGTGGCCACGGCCATGCTGGTCGTGGTCGCCGTGGTGTTCGTGCTGGCCCGAGTCTACGAGCCACGGTATCCGTGGCTGGGGTACCTGCGTGCGTTCGCCGAAGCCGCCATGGTGGGCGGCATTGCCGACTGGTTCGCAGTGACCGCGCTGTTCCGGCATCCGCTCGGCCTGCGCATTCCGCACACGGCCATCGTACCGTCGCGCAAGGATCGGATCGGGACGGCACTCGGCAACTTCGTGCAGCGCAACTTTCTCACGCGCGAGGTGGTGGCGAGCAAGCTGGCCGCCATGAAGCTCGGCGAGCGGGCCGCCCAGTGGCTGAGCCGCCCGGAGAACAGCCGCCGGCTGGCCCGGGCAGCGGCACACGGCCTGTCCGGCGCCGCGAACGTGATGCGCGACGAGGACGTCCAGGAACTGGTCGATCGCGGCATTGTCGCGCGGCTGCGCAAACTGCAGGCAGCGCCGTTGGTGGCCAGGGCGTTCGAGTTGCTCACGGCGGGGGGACGGCACCAGGCGCTCCTCGATGACGCGTTGCGGCTGGCCGCGAGGTTTCTCGACGAGAACGAGGCGATGATCCGCGATCGCATTCGCCAGGAGAGTCCGTGGTGGGTGCCGGGCGCCGTGGAGGATCGCCTGGGCGACAAGATCGTCAGCGGCGTGGAGAACACGCTCATTGCGGTGGCCGCCGACCCGAATCATCCGTTGCGGCACCGCTATGACGAGGCCGTGGGCAGGTTCATGGCCAATCTCCGCGAGAACCCGGATACCATCGCGCGGGCCGAGCAGATCAAGCTGGATGTGCTCGATCACCCCAGCGTGGCCGAGTTCTCCCGGGAGGTGTGGGGCGACGTCAAGTTGCGACTGGCGAACTACACCGAGCGCCTCGCCGACGACGCCGAGCGCGAGCCTGACCAGCTCGAACGCTGGCTCGCCGGGTTGGGGCAGAAGGTGCTGGAGGATCCGGGGCTCGCCGAGAAGGTGAACGGCTGGATCGTGGAGCTGGTGACCTATTCGGTGGAACAAGCGCGGGAAGAGGTGGCCACGCTGATTGCCACCACCGTGGCGGCATGGGATGCCGATGCGACATCGCGGAAGATCGAACTGCAGATCGGGCGTGACCTGCAGTTCATCCGCATCAACGGCACCCTGGTCGGCGGGCTCGTCGGGCTGCTGCTGTACTCGTTCGGCCTGCTGCTGTAGCGGCGTCGGCCCTCAGAAGGGCAGGCGTCCGTTCACCGGAGGTCGGCGGTCGCCGCCCGTTCGAGCGAGGCGCGCGCCGGCTCCTCATTCGGCGGCGGCGCGTCGGCCGGATGCACCGCCGGATGCGGCAGCAGGGCGAGATGCAGCACCTCGTCCATGGAGCTGGCAAAGGTGAACGCCATCTTGTCGCGCACCTCCTGCGGCACGTCGCGTACGTCCTTCTCGTTGGCCTTCGGCAGAATGACCTCGCGTAGTCCGGCGCGGTACGCGGCCAGCACTTTTTCCTTCACACCACCGATCTCCAGCACCTTGCCACGCAGGGTGACCTCGCCGGTGAGCGCGAGATCGCGGCGCACGGGCCGGCGCGACAGCGCGCTGGCAAGCGCCAGCGTCACCGCGATACCCGCCGATGGGCCATCCTTGGGAATGGAGCCGGCGGGGAAGTGCAGATGCATATCGGCCTCACGGAACTCCAGATCGGCGATCCCGAGTGTGCTCGCGCGCGAGCGCACGAATGAATAGGCGGCATCGACCGATTCGCGCATGACGTCGCCGAGCTGCCCGGTGACGGTGAGCTTGCCGGTGCCGGGCATGCGGAGGGCCTCGATGGTGAGCAGGTCGCCCCCGGTGTTGGTCCACGCCAGTCCCGTCACGGCACCGATTTCGGGTTCCTTCTCCGCTTCCTCGACGGCGAAGCGTGGGGTGCCGAGCAGGTCCTCGGCGCGGGCCACGCTGATCTCCCAGCTGCTGTCGTCGCCGTCCGCCTTGGCGCGCGCGCGCTTCCGGAACAGGGAGGCGATGGAACGCTCGAAGGTGCGGAGCCCGGCCTCGCGCGAATAGCGACTGGTGATGAACCCCAGCACACTCTCGGCAATGTGAATGTCCTCGGCCGAGAGGCCGTGATCGTCGAGCAGGCGGGGAATGAGATAGCGCTGCGCGATCTCGACCTTTTCCTCGATCGTGTAGCCGGCGATGCGGATGACCTCCATGCGGTCGCGCAACGGGCCGGGAATGTCGAACAGGTTGTTGGCTGTGCAGATGAACAGCACACCTGACAGGTCGAACGGCAGGTTCAGGTAGTGATCGACGAAGGTCGTGTTCTGCGACGGGTCGAGCACCTCGAGCATGGCTGCGGTGGGGTCACCCGATGGCCCCCCCGACGACATCTTGTCGATCTCGTCGATCATGATGACGGGATCGCGAACCTCCACACGCCGCAGCGCCTGGATGAGCAGGCCGGGCATGGCGCCCACGTAGGTGCGGCGATGCCCGCGAATTTCGGCCTCGTCGCGCACCCCGCCCACGGAGATGCGATAGAACTCGCGACCGATGCTGGTGGCGATGGCCTCGCCGAGTGAGGTCTTGCCGGTGCCCGGCGGACCAACGAAGCAGAGGATCGGGCCGGTCGGATCGCCGCCACGCAGCTTGCGCACGGCGAGATACTCGATGATGCGCTCCTTGGCCTCATCGAGACCGTAATGGCGCTCTCCGAGCGCCTCCTCGACCTTGGCGAGGGCGATGTCCTGATCGTTGCCGCGTCGGGCATGCCACGGCAGCGCAAGAACCCAATCCAGGTAGGTGCGGAGCACCTGGTACTCACTGGACGCCGGCGAGAGCATGCGCAGCCGTTCGGTTTCGCGGCGCGCCTCAGTCGCTACCTTGGCGGGGAGCCGGGCGTCCTCGATGCGCCGGAGCAGGTCGACCGATTCCTTCTCGTTGGGGTCGGCCTCGCCGAGCTCCGCCTGGATGGCGCGCAGCTGCTGGCGCAGGTAGAACTCGCGCTGATGCTGCTCGATCTTGATCTCCGTCTGCTTCTTCACGTCCTCCATCACGCGGGCGCGCGCGACCTCGCGCTCGAGGCGGGAGAGAATGAAGCGGATGCGCTGGCCGATGTCGAGGCGCTGTAGCACCTCCTCCTTGTCAGCGATGCGGAGGTTCATGTTCGTGGCCGCGAGATCGGCGAAGCGTCCCGGGTCGGACACGTTCATCTTGAGAATCTGCGGCACTTCGTTGGGAATACGATCGACCAGTTCCGCGAGCGTTTCGGCGGCGGTCACCGTGCGGGCGACCAGTGCGTCGATCTCGGCCGGATCGGCCGGGGTCTCCTTGGCACCCTGCACCTGAGCGATGGCGTAGGGCTGCACCTGATCGATGGCGTCGATCGTGAGGCGTCGCAGCCCCTGAAGCGTGATCTGGATCGTGTCGCCCGGGAGGTTGATGCGCTCGTGCACCCGGGCTGCCACCCCGACCTTCCCGACGAACCGATTCGGGTCGATGGCATCGTCACCTTCCCCCGAGGCCACCACGAGCGCCACCACCAGCCCGGATTCCTCGTGGGCCCGTAGGAGCGCGAGGTTCTCGGGGGCGCCCATCTGGACAGCGATCGTCCCCAGCGGAAACACGATCGTCGACCGCAGCGCCATGAGCGGCAAGGTCGGGGGCAGCTCGGCGCGGAGGATCTCCTCCTTGCGCTGGCCGCGAGGCATCGGGATGGCGGGAAACGGGGAGTTCGGTCGGGACACGGAGTGGGCTGAAGAGAGTGACGGCAGGACCCGGTCCTGATAAATCTTACGATGGCCGGATACGCGATCAACGCGCGATTCCACCACAAGTTGTGCCGCGGGTGGCCCACTTCGTCACCCCCCGGAACGAGCGCGAGCGCCCCATGGCCGGCGGAGTCGCCCGACGGGCGTTGCTGTCGCCCCCCCCGGATGACAGTTTGCAGGGATGTTCGACGAGCTCACAGACAAACTCGGGAACGTCTTCGCGAAGCTGCGCGGCCGTGGCGTTCTCACCGAGTCCGACATCAAGGAGGGGATGCGCGAGGTCCGCCGCGTCCTGCTCGAGGCCGACGTGAATTTCGCCCTCACCCGCGAATTCCTGGAGCGGGTCGAGAAGAAAGCCGTAGGCGTGCTGCAACTCAAGTCGGTGCAGCCCGCTCAACAGCTGGTCAAGATCGTCCACGACGAATTGACCACCATGCTCGGCGAACGGCGCGAAGGGCTCAGGATGAGCTCCGTACCGCCCACGATCATCATGATGGTCGGGTTGCAGGGATCGGGAAAGACGACCACCGCCGGCAAACTGGCCCGCAAGCTCAGGCTCGAGAACAAGAGTGCGCGGCTCGTGGCGGCCGACGTGTACCGGCCGGCGGCCATCGACCAGCTCGAGACGCTCGGCAGGGCGCTCGACGTGCCCGTCTACGCCGATCGCACCACCCAGGATGTGGTGAAGATCGCCAAGGCTGGCATCGAGCAGGGGGTGCGCGGCCGCGATCGGGTCGTGATCGTCGATACCGCCGGCCGCCTGCAGATCGACGCCGACATGATGGACGAGCTCAAGCGGCTCAAGGCCGCGATCAAGCCGGACGAGATCCTGTTCGTGGCCGATGGCATGACCGGTCAGGAGGCGGTAAAGATCGCCCAGGGCTTCAACGAGGCGCTCGACGTGACCGGCGTGATCCTCACGAAGCTCGACGGCGATGCCCGTGGTGGCGCCGCGCTGTCGATCTACGGCGTGCTCAAGAAGCCCATCAAGTACATCGGTGTGGGCGAGAAGCCGGATGCGCTGGAGGAGTTCCACCCGGAGCGCATGGCCGGTCGTATCCTGCAGATGGGCGACATCGTGTCGCTCGTGGAGAAAGCCCAGGAAGCGTTCGACGAAACCGAGGCGAAGAAGCTCGAGAAAAAGGTCCGCAAGGAAGGCATGGATCTCGAGGACTTCCTCTCGGCGATGCGGCAGATGCAGAAGTTGGGGCCCTTCGAGAATCTTCTGAAGATGCTGCCGGGCGTGAGCCCGAAGATGCTCAAGGACGTGAAGATGGACCCCAAGCGCATGAAGCACATCGAGGCGATCGTGCTGTCCATGACGCCCCAGGAGCGCAAGAAGCCCGAGATCATCAATGGTTCGCGCCGGGCGCGGATCGCAAAGGGGTGCGGGCGGCCGGTGAGCGACGTGAACCGCCTGCTGGAGCAGTTCCGCGAGATGCAGAAGATGATGAAGAAGATGGGCGGGGCGGGCGGCAAGGGCGGCGGGATGCCAAGGCTGCCGTTTGGGGGAGGCGGGATGTTCGGGATGCGGTGACCCGGGTAACGGCGGCACTGCGCGAGCTGAACGGCGCGAGCTGAAGGGCGCGAGCTGAAGGGCGCGAGCCAAAGGGCGCGAGCCTGGCTGCGCGAGCCAACCCGCGCCGGGTAAATGAAGACGCCGACCGTACATGTACGGTCGGCGTTTCCGTTGCTGCTGTGAGCGTGGCCTCCCTCGCGCCCCTTGGCTCGCGCCCCTTGGCTCGCGCCCCATAGCTCGCGCCCCTTGGCTCGCGCGATTA
>JAJTGR010000015.1 GCA_021299375.1 Gemmatimonadota bacterium | reverse complement strand
GCAGCGCCGGCGACGAAGGCACCGAAAGCGAAGCGATAGCCCCTCCGTAGCCGATCCACGGCCAATCCACGGCGAACCGCTGGAATTCAAGAGCCCCCGGTTTCCGTGTGATCCGTGGCCTGTTGTGTTCAATGCGGAGGCAACGCCGACGCCTGCCTACTGCATCGTCGCCCGCTTCCCCGCCTTCACGAACTGATCCAGCCACGCGGTCATCTCGGCCAGCGTGTGCCCCACGCTTTCGCGCGCCGCGTAGCCGTGTGACTCGCCGGGCAGCTGTACGTAGCGCACCGTGGCCCCGTTGCCCTTGAGCGCCTGGTACATGCGCTCGCTCTGCAGGGGATAGGTGCCGGTGTTGTTGTCGGCCATACCGTGAATGAGCAGGATCGGGTCCTTGATCCGGTTCGCGTACGTGAACGGCGACATGGTCTCGTACAGCTCCGGCGCCTCCCAGTAGGAGCGCTCCTCGCCCTGGAAGCCGAACGGCGTGAGCGTGCGGTTGTAGGCGCCGCTGCGGGCAATGCCCGCCTTGAAGAGGCGAGTGTGCGCGAGCAGGTTGGCGGTCATGAAGGCTCCATAGGAGTGGCCCCCCACGCCGATCTTCTCACGATCGGCGATCCCCATGGCGACGATCGTGTCCACCGCGGCCTGCGCGCTGGTGGTGAGCTGCTCGACGTAGCTGTCGTTGGGCTCCTTCCCGTCCGCACCCACGATGGGCATGGTGGGGTTGTCCATCACGCCGTAGCCTTGCGTGAGCAGGAACAGGTGCGAGGCGCCCGTCGGGCGCACGAAGCGATACGGCGACCCCACCACTTGCGACGCCGCTTCGCGCGAGCGGTACTCGAGCGGGTACGCCCAGAGGAAGAAGGGCAGCGGACCGTCCTTGGCCTTGTCGTAGCCGGGCGGCAGGTACACCGTGGCCGACAGCTTCACGCCATCCTTGCGTGTGTAGGTAATGAGCTGGCTGGTCACACCGGCGAACTGTGGCGCCGGATCGGTGAAGGCCGTGAGGGCGCGGGGCGCGATGCGGCGGACGAGGTCGCGCACGTAGTAGTTGGGCACGTCGGTCTTCGATTCGCGTCGCGTGAGGGCGACCGTGCCGCGAGCATCGAGCATGCCGATGGGCTGCTCGTAGTACGGGGCGGCACTCTGGAAGAGGCGCGTGGACTTGCCGGTGGCCAGCTCGAAGCGATCGACGAACGGCCGATCGCCCTCGGGTGAGGCGCCGGCGCCGGTGAGGAAGGCGACCTTCCGATCGGGGCTCGTGAACAGCACCGTCTGGCCGCGGGCGTCGCGGGTGGTGATGAAGTCGCCAGGATCGGCGTAGCGGTCTTCGCTGTTGCGCTCCCAGAGCTGGCGCGGCGCGCTGGCGCCGGAGGGATCCACCAGCCAGGCCCGCGTCCGCCGTTCGCGCGTGGCGTTCTCCCGTACCACCGCCAGCGTGCCGTGCCCCCAGGTGATGCCGGCGGCGCGCCACGCGGTCTCCATGAGCGTCGTCGGCGTGCCGGTGAACGGCGCCCCGAGCAGCAGGAGACGGTCGCGCTTTGCTGCCGCGACGCGGCTGTCGCCGCCGTCGAGCGCCTCCACCCACGCCAGCGTGGCGTCGGCGTCGCGCCGCCACTGGATGTTGCGCGGCCCCGGGAGCGCGCCGTCACCACCCCAGGGCACCCGCTCGGTCAAGGCGCGGCTCATCACCGCCTTCACCACCTGCCCGTCCAGCGACCACACCTCGGTCCGCATGGGGAAGTAGGTGAGCGGGACCGTGTACGAGAACGGGCGCGACACGGTGCTCACCAGCAGGTAGCGGCCATCAGGGGAGGCGCTCACATCGGCGCGCATGGCCGGGGTGCCCAGCGGCGTGATGGTGCCGTCGAGCGACACCAGCGCCACCTGGCTGGTGGCGAAGTGCTCGAACACCGCTTCGTCGAAGGGGCTCTTGAGCAGGTCCTGGTAGGTGGCCGCCCGGTCGGCACTGCCAGTGAGGGCCTCCTGGATCACCGGGCCGTCGGGTGTGGTGGGCGGGGCGGGCGCGGCGCCGCGCGTCTCGGGGACGAAGGTGCAGGCGAGCCGAGTGGCGGCCACCCACGTGCAGGGCGTGCCGAGGACTGCCGCGAGACGGCGCGGCGTGACGGGGGCGGCCTTGGCGGTGGCGAGGTCGGCCACCCAGAGCGTGATGGCGTTGTCGGTGGTGACGGTAAAGGCGATCCGCTGGCCATCGGTGGACCACGATACGTTCCCGATGCCCGCACCCGCCGGCAGGTTCACCGCGATCGGGCGCGCGGCGCCTCCCTGCACGGGTTGCAGCGACAGACCGGTGTAGCTCTGTCCGCGCGACGGGCCGCTGGTGCGCGGATCGAAGCGCAGCCCGGCGAGCCGGTACTCGAAGGCTGCCACTTCATTGATGGGGGGAAGCCCCGGACGTTCGAGCAGCAGCAGCTGCGTTCGGTCTGGGCTCAGCTGGACGAGCGGCGTGGCCGGCTGGTCGAGGATCTGGGCGATGGGCGCCGGCGGCTGCCGGTACTGCGCCGCGGCAATCGCCGGGGTGAGTACCAGCAGGGCGGCGACGTGGCGCAGGGTGCGCCAGGGGCGAGGTGACATGGGGCCGATCTCCGGGAATAGAGGCGCGTCCAATGTGCGGGCGATCCGGATCGGCTGCCACTCGCAGACGGCAAGTATTCCCGTTTGGGGAAGTGTGACTAGGACCGAACGGTCGGATCCCCTCAGGCGCATGCCCCCGGGCGTGGAAGGCTATCGCCCCCGGCGGACGCCGTTCGCCTGCGTCTTTCCCCCCTCGATCTCGTACGCGATGCGTTTGTTCCATATGCCGGTGATGCGGGCCGCCCTTCTCGGTGCCGCCGTCGTGGAGTCCGCGGCCGCCCGAGGCGGCGTGCGCGGCTGCGACCGCAACTTCTTCGTGCAGGAAATGGGCTTGCTGAACTGGGTGCGCGACCGCTTCGACGCCGATGTGCATCTGCTCCTCACCGGCCTCAACGCTGCCAACGGCGGTCGGCAGATCACCGTCAACTTCCTTGCCCAGAAGGGGTACGCCGGCAAGGTCGACACGCTCACCATCACCACGCTCCCCAACCACGCCGACGACCGCGTCCGTCGCGAGCTGCTGCGCACCTTCCAGCTGGGGCTCGCGCCCTACGTGGCCCGCACCCCCATCGCGTCACGCCTGCGCGTGGAGCTGGTGAACGGCGTCGTGGCCCCGTCGCTCAACGCGAAGGCGGTGAAGGACCGGTGGAACCTCTGGCTGTATCGCGTGGACGGCAACCTGTCGGCGAACGACGAGCAGCTCGTACGGTGTCCGCCGGCTTCAGCGAAGTGCTCAACCAGAAGCTGTCGCTGCGCGTCTCGCCAGCCATCGAGTACAACTACTTCCCGTGGACCGAGGCCACGCGGCGCCAGCTCACGGCGCTGTATTGCGTGGGGCCGAACTACTATCAGTATTGCAGCACCACGGTGTTCGGGCAGGACGAAGAAACGCGGGTGAACCAGACGCTGCTGTTGGCTCTGACTCAGCGGCAGAAGTGGGGCAATACCAACCTCACGCTCGAAGGGGCGCAGTGCCTCCACGACCCCAATCGCAACCACGTGACGCTGTCGGGTTTCGTGGAGCTCCGACTCGGCCGCGGGTTCTCGCTCAACTTCCGCGGCTCGGCTTCACGCGTGCGCGACCAGATCTACATCGCCGCCAACGCGCAGTCGGAGCGCGACATCCTCACGCAGCGCCAGCAGCTGCAGACGAACTTCCGCTACAACACCAACATCGGCATCGGCTACACGTTCGGCTCCATCTACAACACGATCGTGAACCAGCGCTTCGGCAACCTCGGCGAGCTCGGGCGCCGGTTCGGGTTTCAGGGCGGGGGCTGAGCGAGCGGCGGCGGACGGTGCCGGCTGAACGCAGACGGCCGTCCGCTGGCGTGGTGCACCGTCGCCCCGGCAGCCGCCCGGTCAGCTGGATGGTGTAGCAGACACGAGTCCCTCCAGCGCCCTGAGATCCTCCACGAGGAGCTCCTGACGCGCTCCGGGTACACGGGTCTGCGAGAAGAGGACACGACCGGCGCCATCGACCAGATGGGTCGTCAGCGCGCCGTCAACGCCCATGGTCAGCATCGCCATCTCGGTGGCTGGCACGACGAGCAATCGGCCAGGCGACCGCATGGATGCGAGGTACTGCGAAACCGAGCCGGCGTTCACCGAGTCTGTGAACACAAGAACCGGCTGCCGTGGCTTGCGCGCACGCAGTGCACGGATCTCCACATCGATCGCCAGGCAGCTTTCGCAGGCCTGCTGATCGAGCACCAGCACGACGTCGCCGTCTGGGCCCAACACCGTCCCGAGACTGACGGGTGTATTGGTGGCATAGTCGCGAAGAGCGGTGCCGGCGATCAGCGGGATCGGGGGACGCGCTGCGACAGTCGCGCGAGCCTCTTCCGACGTACGAACGCTGGATGGACCACAGCCCGCGAGCGCCAGTCCGTACACAACGGCGGACAGTAGGCGGACAAGCGCGCCCGATCTGAAGACACTCACCGTGTGCCTCGGGGGAGCGCCTTTCGCAGCGGGTCGAGAAGCCACCGGATCGAAGCGCGTCCGACCTCGATGGTTCCATCGTCGCGCACCCTGGTGAAGCTGATGCTGTCTGCGTCCGCCTCCCAGATCTTGAGATCGGTGCGATCGGAGCTCGAACCGACGCCGTTCACAACCAGGCGATACCGGAATGACACTGCCAGATCTGCCGACGTACTGTCCTGTCTCACCAGCACCGTATCGCCGGCCACTCTCCAGATGCCCGTATTTGTGGACACCAGCTTACCGGCTGCCACCGGATCGCTCCCCGCGTTGACCGCAGCCGTCATGACTTCGGCGGGGTTCTCGGGCCACGGTACATCGCGCGGTTCGATTGCCTGTGTGTCCGCGCGCAGATCGACCACGGCATACTGTCGGCCGACCGCCTCCATGGCCGTGATGACACAGTCCCGCTCGCTGAATGCAAGTGCAGCAATGGAATTGTTCATGGAGGGGCTCCAACGCGGCCATGGGCGAGTACCACCGACCGGCCTGCCATCATCGCTGAAGAACTCGAGGGCCGGAATCTTCGAACCGGGCGCGAGATCACCGTGACCAGCGAATACCAGGAGGCTATCGTTGCATGCCCAATCCAGTGAACCGAGAGTCGGTCGTGTCATGAAACGCGCCCTCACCTCACCCGACTTCTTGAACACCGTGATAAATGGTGGGTCGAGCACTGCCAATCGACCATCCGCGGCAGCAATCGCGAGTGACGCGTCACGAAATTCACCGGGTGCGCCCCCATGACGGCCCAGTGACCGGGAGACCCTACCGTCTCTGCCAATCAGCAGCACGCGCGCGGCTGGCCCATCGAGGAGAAAGTACCCGTCTGGATGGGTTCCGAATCCGTAGATGCGGGCAACCGGATCACCAGGCACATCGGCCAGCACGACCCCGACGGGTTCACGTGATGCCGATGTCTCGGTCGCGCCCGATTGCTCCCGGCAGCTGGCCAGGAGTACGGCAAAGCCAACCGACAGGAAAGGGGCCGCCCAGCTGCGTTGCATCGGTATTGTTCCTCGACGTTGACTGTGGCAGTGCAAGGGTGGCGCACGATCCGAACGTGCGCCACCCCTCTACGGCTCTCCTAGTACACCCAGCAGCACCAGCCGAATCCGCAGCTGGTGTTCCAGCACTTGGCGGTGCCATTCCTCCAATCATAGTCGTACATCTTCAGCCCTTGCGGTGGATTGGGATTGACTGGCCCGACCGGATCATCAGGAGGCTCGGCATTGACGTGCGCCAGCGCGGTGGGCGCTGGCAGCAGGGCAGCGGCCACGAGGAAGCCCGCCGCAAGAAGTCGTAATGTGCGCATGGCTCAGGGATGGATGTAGTAAGGACGGCAGCACTTGTCACCCTTGGCGCAGGGACCAGCGCACTCCCAGTAGATAACCGTGTTGAATGGGTTCTTCACCGCCTCCGCCAGCTGGTTCGTCGGTCCAAAGGGATTGTCTCCACCACCGTCGCCAGGAAGTTCATTGGCGTGTGCTACCGCAGCGGCTCCTAACATGAGGGTGACGGCAGCCGCCGAAAACCATCGATTTCGCATGGCCACTTCTCTCCGAACGTAAAAAGTTGGGATTGCTGTTGGCTTGTCGCTGTTCTTCGCGGCGGGGGCCGCGCACGTGAGAGTCCGTGCGAAATGGGACGTATCACTTCAGCTCCGCCGCAAGGATCCTGACAACCTGCGGGTTGGTGTGCTCGTCAAGCACAAACAGCGTATCTCGACGAAACGCCACGGGTAACCGCAGAGGAACCGTGAACAGATCAACTCCCGACTGGCTCGCGCCGATCCTGTAGAGATCAAGCCGTGGAGCGTCGCCGTCCACATCCTGCGGCGAGATGATCACGCATCCAGTCTCATCACCCAGCAGACCGGTGAAGCGAAAGCGCTTCGGGTCCGGCGTGCTCTCGGGACTCGGCGACATACTCACGCCTGCGAATGCGACCGAGACGCTCAGGGTACGAACTACGGCCAGCGTGCTGGCATCAACGATCCATACCACGTTGGTGTCCGCTCTCGCCGCGGCGAACTGCCCGATCCCGCATGCTGCAACGTAGATGTCCGAGAACCGTCTCCCGCTTGGGTCTGTCGGGAAGGGGAGCGGAACATGGCGAGTGGCTTCACCAGCATGATCCAGACGGAGAACGGCGTCTACCGTATCAGGCCTGTCGGTTCTCATGAATCGTCCAGACACCAACGTCGTGGTACCGCTTCGTGCGAGGAGTTTCCGGGCGCCGCCTTCCACTCGCCGGGTATCGCGTAGCGCACCACCCGTATCGTACGTGATGACGATGCGACGCAGCGCGTCCAGCACCAGCACTTCGTCGGCGAGCCGCAGCCCGTCGACGACGGAGCGGTACTCGCCTGGGCCGCTACCAGTGCGTCCAATGGTACGCAACGTATCGCTACCGCGAGACGCCACGAGCAGTCGTCCGCTCAGTCGATCAAAGAAAGCGACGCCGTTGTCAGCGTACCTTCCGAATACGAGATCGTGCTCGCGGTTGCCGAAGTGCAGTGATTCCACCACCGCGAACGGGCGCGTTCCGCGATCCACGACAGGCTTGTTCGGCTCCCGGCCCGCCGGGTCCTTCGCACAGCCAACGAGGAACAGCGTGATGACGCCTGGAATGAGAAGCGAGTGGCGGGCATGTGAGTGGGCGCGGTTCATGGCTTTTCGATTCGCAAAGTGATGTGACGTGACCCGCCAACATCGTCACACGTTCGACTGGGGTGCGAATTGTACGGAGACATTCTTCGGCGAGACGCCTAGGAACGACAGTCCCCATTTTCGGGGGGGGGGGCGTCAGGTCCGGTAGCTGGCTCGCCAGCAGCATCAGTCGCCCGCGGTCGCCAACGCCGACATGTCGATAGATGGCCTTGAGGTGGGCATCGATCGTGTGCGGGGACCGCCCGAGATCTCGCGCAATTTCCTTCCGCGCCCTGCCGGCCACCAACAGGGCGACAATTCGCTGTCGTACCGGAGACCTGGCCAGCAGCTGCGCCAGCCGGGCGAGTGCCAAACGATTCCTTTCTGGTAGCACCGTTGGATTGCCGCTCCGCACAAGATGGGCTTGCTGCTTCAGGCCAGCCATGATCGGCGGGACCGTCATCGAATCGTCATTCCATTCGTCCCACCGCGTGGGGGCGACGGTAATCCTCCCGGAAAAGCACGGTCGCCGAAAGTGGAATTTTCTCGTACACTGATCCGAGGAGGTTCCCATGAAGACATCACGGTTTACCGATAGCCAGATCATCGCGGTCCTGAAGGAGGCGGAGGGCGGCATCCCGGTGCCGGAGCTCTGCCGGACGCACGGCATCAGCTCGGCCACGTTCTACAAGTGGCGCGCCAAGTTCGGGGGCATGGATGTCTCGTTGATGACGCGGATGAGGGAGCTCGAGGAGGAGAATCGGCGCCTCAAGAAGCTGTATGTCGACGCGCAACTGAGCGCGGACCTGCTGCGGGAGTCCCTCGCCAGAAAATGGTGAGGCCAGCGCAGCGTCACGCGCTGGCCCGGAACGCGGTTGAGACCAAGCGCACCACCATCCAGCACGCCTGCCGAACATTTGGCATCAGTGAGACCTGCTACCGGCACCAGGGCCGCCGCGTCGACGAGGATGCCGAGGTCGCGGACTGGCTGGTGCGCCTCACGACGACGTATCGCACCTGGGGCTTCGGATTGTGCTTCCTCTACCTGCGGAACGTGAAGCAGTTCGCTTGGAATCACAAACGGGTGTACCGCGTCTATCGGGCGCTCGAGCTGAACCTGCGGATCAAGCCGCGGCAGCGGCTCGTGCGGGAGACGCCACAGCCGTTGGCCGTCCCCGACGGACCCAACCGGGTGTGGTCCATGGACTTCATGCACGACCAGCTGTCCGACGGTCGCAGCTTCCGGCTGTTCAACGTCCTCGACGACTTCAATCGCGAAGGCCTGATCATCGAGGCGGACCTGTCATTGCCAGCGGTGCGCGTCGTCCGAGCGCTCGACCAGCTGATTGAATGGCGTGGCGTCCCCGCCGTCAGTCGCTGCGACAACGGGCCTGAGTACCTCAGCGAGACCGTGACACAGTGGGCGAAGGGGCGCGGCATTCAGCTCGACTTCATCCAGCCAGGGCAACCGCAACGGAACGCCTACATCGAACGCTACAATCGGACCGTGCGCTACGACTGGCTCGCGCAAACCCTGATCGATTCCATCGAACAGGTCCAGGCAGCAGCGACTCACTGGCTCTGGACGTACAACAACGAACGGCCCAAAATGGCTTTGGGTGGAATCACGCCGGCGATGAAGCTGGCCCTTGCAGCATAGCTCCACTTCTGGCGCCCTCTACAAGTGGGGGGATTACCGGGCAAGTTCGCGCTCGGGCCGTGCCCATCGGCTGTCGCTACAGATCAGCACACCCTCAGCGCGGATGCTGCGGGGGCGCCTGATCACGCGGCACGCACCCCGGAGCTTCCCGAGTCACCATTCTGCCTTCCCGCTGGCCCATCACGCCGCGTGCCCGGTGTCGCCCGCGCCCGACAGCGCATCCAGCAGCAGCGTGATCGTGAACCCGCGCATCGGCAACCTGGGCGAGCGTGGACGCCGGCCCGGCTTCCAGGGCAGCGGCGGTACCACGCCGTCTACACGCGCCCGTAGAACGCCCGCTTCGCCCCCTCGGTCACCAGCACATAGGCCGCCGTGATCCCTGCGAGCGCCAGCAGCAGGGCCGGGGACAGCGGCACGAACCCCACGAGGTCCGCGAATGGCAGCCACGGCACCACGAAGCAGAGCGCGGCCAGCCCGGCGGTAGACCAGAGCAGCAGCGCCCCCGGCCGACTGCGGAAGAAAGGCCGGCGCGTGCGCACCACCAGCGCGATCACCAGCTCGGTGAGCAGCGATTCAATGAACCACCCGGTCTGGAATTGCGGGGCCGAGGCATGAAAGCGGCGCAGCAGCACACTGAACGTGAGGGCGTCGAAGGCGCTGCTTACGATGCCGAAGACGAGCATGAATCGGGCAATGAACCACACGTCCCACCGAGGCGGCGTGGCGACGAGTTCGGGGTCGACGGCGTCGTCGGCCAGCCCGAAGGCGGGGATGTCCGACAGGAAGTTGTTGAGCAGGATCTGTGACGCGAGCAGCGGAAGAAACGGCAGGAGGAGCGACGCCGCCGCCATGCTCACCATGTTGCCAAGATTGGCGCTCATGGTGGTGAGCACGTACTTCATGATGTTGGCGAAGGTGCGCCGCCCCTCCTCGATGCCGCGGCGGATCACGTCGAGATCGCGCTCGAGCAGCACGAAGTCGGCCGCTTCGCGCGCCACATCCACCGCGGTGTCCACCGACAGGCTGGTGTCGGCGGCGCGCATCGCCGGGGCGTCATTGACGCCGTCGCCAAGGAACCCCACCACATGGCCGCGGGCGCGCAGCGCATCGATGATGCGCTCTTTCTGCGCCGGGTCCACTTCGGCGAACAGATCCGTCTGTTCGACGCGCAACTGCAGCGCGTCGTCGGCGAGTCCCGCGATCTCACGCCCGGTCAGGACCCGGTCAGCGCGCAGCCCGACTTCGCCCGCCACATGCTGCGTGACCAGTGCGGTGTCGCCGGAAATCAGCTTCACGGCCACGCCAAGCCGGGCGAGGTCGGCCACGGCGTCGCGTGCCCCGGCCTTGGGCCGGTCACTGAAGGTGAGAAACCCCTGCAGGCGCAGGTCGCGCTCGGCGGTCCGCGGCAGCGACGCCGGCACGGCACGAGGCCAGTCGGCGTCGGCCACGGCGAGCACACGGATGCCCGCGGTGCTCCAGGCCGCGATGCGCGCGTCGATCGCGTGCCGCGTGGCGGCATCGAGCGCCGTCCCGTCGGCGAGGGTGGTACACAACGCCAGCAGCGGCGGCGCGGCGCCCTTCGTCACCAGCCGCACGGCCCCGTTCTCCTCCACCAGCACGCTCACGCACTTCCGCTCGAAGTCGAAGGGGAGTTCGGCGAGTTTGTGCGCCGCGGCGCCAATGGGGCCATGGGCGTTCACGATGGCGGTATCGAGCGGACTGGCGAGCCCGGTGGCCAGCGCCGCGTTGCGGGCGGCGAGGGCGAGCACCGCCGGCGACGGCTCACCGCGGCCGTCGAACGCACCAGCCAACTCCACCACGCCTTCGGTGAGGGTGCCCGTCTTGTCCGTGCAGAGCACATCCATGCTGCCGAGGTTCTCGATGGCGCTCAGATGCCGCACCAGCACCCCGCGGCCCGCCATGAGGGCCGCCCCGCGGGTGAGATTGACGGTGAGAATGGCGGGCAGCAGCTCCGGCGTGAGCCCGACCGCGAGGGCCACGGCGAACAGGAGCGTCTCCACCGCGGGTCGCCCGCGCCACAGGTGCACCGCGAAGACGAACAGCACCAGGACCACCATCGACGCGGTGAGCAGGTAACTGAAGCGGCGCAGCCCGCGGTCGAATTCCGTTTCCGGCGGGTGTGCCTCGAGGCGCTGCGCGATACCCGCGAACACCGTGTCGCGCCCCGTGTGGACCACCAGCATCCGGGCCGCACCGCTGCGCACGTTGGTGCCCAGAAACACCGCACCCGAGCGCTGGGCCAGCGGGGCCTCGGCAGCCACCGGTCCCACCCGTTTCTCAACCGGGAAGGCCTCGCCGGTGAGCGCCGCCTCGGCCACATAACAGTCCGTCGCTTCCAGCAGGACGCCATCGGCGGGCACGAGACTGCCCGCACCGAGCAGGACAACATCGCCGGGCACGACCGCCTCGACCGGCGCCTCCACGACCGTACCATCACGCAACAGGCGCGCCCGCATGCACACGCGGTCCTGCAGCGCGGCCAACGCGCCCTCGGCCCGCGATTCGCGGACCACGGCCGTCCCGACGCTGGCTCCCACGATGGCCAGCACGATGAGGGCATCGACCCACTCGCCGTTGGCGAACGAAACGCCGGCCGCCACGGCGAGCAGCAGCAGCAACGGGTTGCGCGCCTGAGCCAGCAGGACGGCCAGTCCCGACCGACGCCGCCGGGAGGTCAGGGCGTTGGCGCCATGGCGCGCGAGACGGACAGCGGCCTCGGCGGCAGCCAGGCCGGCCGGCGTCGCCCCCACGGCCTGCAAGACGCCGTCGATCGGGCGGCTCCAGAAGGCCGACGAGGTATCGATGGCCACACGCGACTCCCTACCTGACGGTGCGAGCTCCTGCGCCCTCCGTCATTCTACGACGCCGCGGGAACGACAGCCAGCGCCGGGCAGGAGCCCCGTGGCGGTCGGTGGTGCGGCGGTCAGGCTGCGTGGTCGGACTCGCCCACGCCCGACAGCGCATCCAGCAGCAGCTGGCGGAGCGGGAAGGCGCCCTGACGGCGCAGGAAGGTCGCGACGGGCGAATTGGCGGCAAAGAACCCGACGACCGACGGCAGCGTCACCTCCGCCCACTGCCGCGGCTCCTGGCCCAGGTACTTGGCGAACACCAGCCCTTCGTCCACCCGCAGGTCGAGGGGCCCGCCATCCATTCCGGTCACACGGAGCACGTCACCTCGCTCCTCGATGGTGTAGGTCGGAGCGGGAACCGCTATATCGATGGGCATCTCGGGCATGTCCGGGCGATCGTGGCAGGTGAGGGGGAAGGAGCCGCAGCGCCACCATCCCCGCCAGAGAGCATCGGCAGGTGGACGCCGAAGCTCAAATGCCCGCGGCCGCACCCGTGGATCAGCGCAGCCCGAACTCTTCTCGCGCCTGGCGGGCGGCGCGAGCCTGCACCTCGGTATCGGCGAGCCCCCCCCCGGCCGCAGCCGCGCCGGACGCACCGGCGCGCACCAAGGCCATCGCGTCCTCCCGGCGCGCCAGCAGCGCCCAGAACTCACCGGCGTCCGGGTCGGCACCGTCCTCAGCCGGGAGCAGCGCGTACATGGCCTTGTACATCAGACTGAAGGCGAAGAACAGCGCCACCATGTCCGGCAGCACCAGGACGAGGCGCGTGATGGCGTTGACGTTCGCCACCTGGTCGTTGAAGGCCGGCGTGTTGAACGGCGCCACGACCATCCGGTAGTTGATGACGTAGTTGATCGCGCCCGCCACCAGGTTCGTGACGCCGATGAGGAGGGCGGCCTGGGTCATCGCCCGCCGCACGGTGGGCTCGCCCAGCAGCCGGTCCATCTGCTGCGCCCGTTCCGGAGTGTCCGGATCGAGCCCCTGCAACGCGATCGAGCGCGTGACGGGCTTGCCCAGGAAGGCCGTCAGCCCGAAGACAACAAACGCGAGGAGGTAGCTCGCGCTGTCCTTGAAGGCAAAGAGGGCCCCGTCGACATACCAGAAGGCGAGCGCCCCGCGCATGATCGCCGACGCGCCGCCATACGTGGTGATGAAGTTGAAGCGCCGCGAGATGACGAACAGGTCGAGCAGCACCCACGCCACCGGCACGAGCGCGGCGGTGAGATACGCGGGGAGCGTACCCAACGAGGCCGTACCGTACTTGAGGATCAACACCGGGGCGACGGCCCCGATCAGGATGTCCAGCGTGAGCTTCAGCGACTTCGACATGACTCGGGGGAATCTCGCCGGGCATGCCGCCCGGCGGTACCCGGAAGTCTCGGCAGCGGGGGCGGCTTACCGTACTGCGGCGGGGGCAAGGCCGAGGGCGGTGTTGAGCCAGCGCACGAACGGCGTCATGGCCGCGTAGTGCCGGGCCAGCACGTGCGGCAGCTTCGGGCTGAGGACCTCCTCCTCGGTGAGAGGCGTCCCCGCCGTGAACGACTGGTACCTGAGCCACGCGCCGGCCGGGTGGTCGGCGTCGTACCCCCGCGGCAGGCGGGTGAGCATTCCCTCGGTGTCGAGATCGCCGAAGCGCCGGCGGAAGGCGCGGTTGGTCACGATCGCCTCCCACCCCTCGAGGTCGTCCACCAGCGCCTGCCGGATCTTGGCCAGCGCCGGCCGCGGGGGCATCCAGATGCCGCCGCCGCAGAAACACGCGCCGGGCTGAATGTGCAGGTAGAACCCGGCCCCACCGTGCACGGCCTCGGTCTGCATGCGCGTGCCCACGTCCCGGTGGAAGAACCAGCACGCCACGTTCGTCTTGTAGGGCGACTTGTCCTTGCTGAAGCGCACGTCCCGATGGATGCGGAACACCGACTTCTTCGGCGAGCCGATGATCTCGGGGGCGATCGTCGCCAGGTGCACGTCCATTTCCTCGATCAGCGCGGAGAGCGGGCGCTTGAGCTCCTGCTCGTACGTGTCGCGATGGGCCTCGAACCATTCCTTGCGGTTGTGCTTCGCGATCCCGCGCAGGAAAGTGAACGCCTTGGGAGAAAACCGGGTGAAGCTGTCCATGGCCGGGAGTGGGGATCAGGTCATGCCGCTCGACATGGCCCGGGCGAGCACCTGCGGCGACGAGAAGGCGGGAAAGAGAAAGCGCAGGAACAGCCCCGTGCGTTCCCCCCAGGCCCGTTCGTCGTGCAGCGCGCCTTCGGCTTCGTGGTAGCACAGGTCGTCGCCCACTCGCCAGCCTTTGCGCAGCAGCATGCGGTACAGCAGCCGTGTGCCCTTGAGCATGCGGCGCTCGCCCGTGCCCACGTCGAGCCAGATGCGCAGGTCGGGGCGGTGATCGTTGTTGGCATTGAGCTGCCGCACGATCCAGCGGTCGTCCCACCAGACGCTGGGACTCAGCAACCCGAGCTTCCCGAAGATGGCCGGGTGCTCGAGCCCCAGATGCAGCGTGAGCAGCCCGCCCAGTGAACTGCCGGCGAGCCCGGTGTCGAAGGGCCCGCGCCGCGTGCGCCAGGTGTGGTCGACCCACGGCTTGATCTCGTACACCAGCATTTGCCCGTAGCGGTCGGCGAGCCCACCCGCGTCGTGCATGTTGTCACGGGTGGGGGTGTATTCGTCGATGCGGTCGCGGCCGGCGTTGCCGATGGCCACCAGGATCACCGGCTCGATGACCCGCGCGTGCATGAGCGCCCGGGCGGTGGTGTCCACGCCCCATTGCACGCCGAACGGCGACATCGGCAGGTCGTCGAACACGTTCTGTCCGTCGTGCAGGTACAGCACCGGATAGCGGCGGTCGGGATGCCGGTCGTAGTCCGGCGGCAGGCACACGATGACATCGTGTGCCTGTGGCAGGAAGCGCGACTTGATCTCCGGGAAATGCAGCAGCGACCCCGCCCGAATGGGCGTGGGCGGAACCGGGTGCAGTTCGGGAGAGAGGCCGGCGACGAACATGCCGGAAGCTAGCGGGGGGCCGGAGACGGCGAACGGGGCGTCGGCCGCGAACGGGACCCACCGCCATCGCGCACAACCGCAATCGTGACCGACTGGCGACACGACCGGCACCAGGCCGTGGAACGCGGCGGCTAGCCTCACCTCGTCCGCGGTTCCGCCCCGACCACGTCTCTGGTGTCCCATGACCCTCAAGCGGCTGGTACTATTCACCGATACGTGGGTGCCGCAAGTCAACGGCGTCGCCCGGACGCTCGACCGGCTCATTCACGAGTGTCACCGTCGCGGCATCGAGACGCTGGTGCTGACCCCGGAAGACGGCAGCCGCCGCGCCGACGGGGTAGCGCGCTGGCCCGCGCGACCGTTCTGGGCGTATCCGCAGCTTCGCATGGCCACGCCCTCCATGAAACGGGCGCGCGGCATTCTGCAGGCCTTCGCGCCCGACCTCGTGCACATCGCGACGCCATTCGGCGTGGGGTTGTCGGGGCGACAGGCGGCGCGCGCCCTGGGGCTGCCGCTGGTGTCGTCGTATCACACGCACTTCACGGCCTACCTGCGTCACTATGGCCTGCAGGGCCTTGATGCCATTTCGTGGCCGTTCCTGCGCTGGTTCCACAACGGGGGCACGCGCACCTTCGCGCCCACCCGCATCGTGGCCGACGAACTGGCCAGCCACGGCTTCGCGGGCACCCGCGTGTGGGGGCGTGGCATCGACACCGCCCGCTTTGCCCCCGCCCACCGGTCGCAAGCGTTGCGCGCCACCCTCGGCGCCGATGACGACTGCTGCGTGGTGCTGTACGTGGGGCGGCTGGCCCCGGAAAAGGGCATCGACGTGGCAATGACCGCGATGGCGCCCCTGCTGGCGGCGCACCCCGATCGTCTGCGCTTCGTGCTCGTGGGTGATGGTCCTGCGGAGGAGCGGCTGCGCGCCTCGGCCCCGGCGGGCACCGTGTTTGCCGGACGACGGGAGGGGGAGGCGCTGGCCGAGTACTACGCGTCGGCCGACGTGTTCCTGTTTCCGTCGACCACGGAAACGTTCGGCAACGTGGTGCTCGAAGCCATGGCATCGGGGCTGTGCGTGGTCTCGCACAACAGCGGGCCGACCACGGAGTTCGCGCATCGGGGCACCGCCTGTCCTGTCGACGTGCGGCAGCCGGACGCGCTGCGCCGCGCGATCACGTCGGTGTTCCTCGACGTGCCGGTGCGCCGGGCGATTGCCGACGCCGGCCGGCGGGAGGCGCAGCAACGCGGCTGGGCGGTGATCTGGGATGCCCTGTTCGCCGAGTACGAGGTGGTGCTCGACGAGGCGTGCACGCTCGCGCTGTCGGCGTAGCCCCATCCTCGTCACGGTCACGGCATCACATGCGCATCACCGTCGTGGGTACCGGGTACGTCGGCCTGTCGAACGCCGTGCTGCTGGCGGCGCAGCACCGGGTCACGGCCGTGGACATCGTGCCCGAGCGTGTCGCCGCAATCACCCGCCGCCAGTCCCCCATCGAGGATGCCGAGCTGCAGCGGCGACTGCACGACCCGGCGCTGGCGCTGCATGCCACACTCGACGCGGCGGCGGCGTATCGCGACGCCGAGCTGGTGGTGATCGCCACCCCCACCGACTACGACCCGGAGTCGAACTTCTTTGACACGAGTTCCGTGGAGCAGGTGGCGGCCGCGGCGCGCGCCGTCAACCCGCGCGTCCCACTCGTGATCCGCTCCACGGTGCCGGTGGGGTTCACCGACCGCCTCGCCGCCTCGCTGGCCACGTCGCTGGGCGATGCGCCCACGCTGTTCATGCCCGAGTTCCTGCGCGAAGGCAGCGCGATGCACGACAGCCTGCATCCCTCGCGCGTGATCGTGGGCGGCCCGCCGGCGGACGCCGAGGCGGTGGCCGCACTGTGGACTGCCGTGATGCCGCCGGCCGCGCCTCCCGTGCGCCTCATGACCGCCACGGAGGCCGAGGCGGTGAAGCTGTTCGCCAACACTTACCTCGCCATGCGGGTGGCGTTCTTCAATGAGCTCGACAGCTACGCCGCGCACCACGCCCTCGATGCGCTGCCGATCATCGAAGGCGTGGGGCTCGACCCCCGCATCGGCATGCACTACAACAACCCGTCATTTGGCTATGGCGGCTACTGCCTGCCCAAAGATACCCAGCAGCTGCTGGCCAACTACTTCGATGTGCCGCAGACGCTCATCAAGGCCATCGTGGAGTCGAACACCACCCGCAAGGACTTCATCGCCCGCGAGATCATCCGCCGCAATCCGCGGCGGGTAGGCATCTACCGGCTGGTGATGAAATCCGGCTCCGACAACGTGCGGACGTCGAGCGTACAGGGCATCATGAAGCGCATCAAGGCGCGGGGGATCGACGTGGTCGTGTATGAGCCGGTCATCGACACCCCGACCTTCTTCAACAGCCCCGTCGAACGCTGCCTCGACACCTTCAAGCGCGCCTGCGATCTCATCGTGGCCAATCGCGTGAGCCCGGCGCTCGCCGACGTGCGCGAGAAAGTGTACACCCGTGACCTGTTCGGCGGCGATCGCTGACGCCCGAAGCGCGGCTCGCCGATCGCTGACGGCGCGGCGCTAGACGACGCGGTCCGGCACCGGCTGCCCGCTCACGAACGCGTCGACGTTCGCCAGCGCCCGCATCCCCATGTTGGTGCGCGTCTCGATGGTGGCGCTGCCGAGGTGCGGCAGCAGCACCACGTGCTCCATGTCCTTGAGCTCCGCCGTCACGCTGGGCTCGAACTCGTAGACATCGAGACCGGCGCCAGCAATCTGTCGCTCCTTGAGCGCCGCCGTGAGGGCCGCTTCATCGACCACATCACCGCGCGCCGTGTTCACCAGGTAGGCGTGTGGCGGCATCAGGCCGATCGTGCGCGCGTTCATGAGGTGCCGCGTTTCCGGCGTGGCCGGGCAGTGCAGCGATACGACATCGCTGCGCTGCAGCAGCTCCTCGAGCGTGGCCACCCGCTCGGCGCTCGCCGGGCCCGCCGTGGCCGGATCGTCGATGCGCGGGTCGCGCGGCGCCTGCCACAGGATGTGCATGCCGAAGGCGTCATGGGCGATGCGCGCCACCGCACGGCCGATACGCCCATAGCCCACGATCCCCAGCGTCTTGCCGCGCAGGGTCCGCCCCAGCATGAACGTGGGGCGCAGGCCACCCCACGCGCCGCTGCGCAGATGGCGCTCGCCCTCGCCCAGCCGCCGCATGGTCATGAGCATGAGCGCGATGGCAATGTCGGCCGTGTCGTCGGTCACCACATCGGGAGTGTTGGTCACCGTGATGCCGGCACGACGCGCGGCCTCGAGCGCGATATGATTGACTCCGACGCCTACGTTGGCCAGCAGTTTCGTGCGGATGCTCGTGGTGTCGAAGATCCCCGGGTGCCACTTGTCGGTGACCGTGGTGACCACCACGTCGGCCTGTTGCAGCACCTGCGCGAGCTGTTCGGACGTCAGCGCCACATCGGTGCGGTTGAGCAGCGCGTCGTACCGCGCAGCCACCGCCCCCTCGACCGGCGCCGGCATCTTGCGGGTGACGACCACCCGTGCACTCGGCGCACTCACGAGGGCACGCGCCAGTGCTGCAGGGCCGCACCCACGCCGCTGCCGAGCGTCACCGCGATGCCCGCGTCACAGAGCGCCATCTCCACGCCCGCCAGCGCGCCCGCCAGCGTAAGCGCGTTCATGTCACCCAGGTGACCGATGCGGAACACCTTGCCGGCCACTTCGCTGAGCCCCGAGCCCAACGCGATGTCATAGCGGGTGAACGCGATCTCAATGACCTTGCGGGCGTCGTGCCCCTCGGGCACCACCACCGCGGTGAGCGAGTTGGAGGCGATCTCCGGACGCGTGGCGCACTCACGCAGCCCCCACGCCTTCACCGCGGCGCGTACGCCGGTGGCGAGGCGACGGTGCCGCGTCGCCACCTTGTCCATGCCCTCCTCGAGCAGCATGGTGAGCGCCTCGTCGAGGCCGAAGAGCAGCGACAGCGCCGGCGTACTCGGGAAGTAGCCCTGCACATTGTTGGCGCGCATGGCCCGCAGGTCGAAGTACGCGCGCTTCGTGGTGCAGGCGTCCACGCGGGACAGCGCCTTTTCGCTGGCATACAGAATGCCAAGTCCCGCCGGGAGCATGAACCCCTTTTGCGAGCCGGTGATGGCCAGATCCACGCCCCAGTCATCGAAGCGGAAGTCGAGGCTGGCGATGGAGCTCACCCCGTCCACGAACAGCAGCGCCGGGTGCTTCGCGCGATCGATCGCCGCGCGCACCGCGCCCACGTCGGTGGTCACACCGGTGGCGGTTTCGTTGTGCACCAGCAGCACGCCCTGGATCTCATGGGCCGTGTCGGCGGCGAGCGCGGCCTCGATCTTCGCCGGATCGGCCACTTCACCCCACGGCTCCTCGAGCACGTCCACCGTGTAGCCGAGGTTGCGTGCGGTCTGGATGAACAGATGCGAGAACTGGCCGAAGCGCGGCGCCAGGAGGCGCGCGCCGGGGTTGAGCGTGTTCACCAGGGCGGCTTCCCACATGGCCGAGCCGGTGGCCGGAAAGACGAACGCCTCACCGCGCGTCTGGTGCACCACGTGCGGCAGCCGCGAAAGAATCGAACGCGTGAAGGCCGGGAAGGTGGAGGAGCGATGGTCCTCCATCTGGCGGTGCATCGCACGCTGGAGGCGATCGGGAACCGGGGTCGGACCCGGAATCTGCAGGAAGTGACGGCCGGCCATGATGGTCCAGGTGGAAGGTGAGAAGGAATGCCGTGCGATGCCGGCGGATCAGGCGTGGGAGACGTCGGCAGCTGCGTGCGAGCGCACGTCGGCGGCGGCATCACCTGGCCCGTCCTCCCTGGCGCTTTGGGGTTCCGCATCGTGCGAGTCCGCATCGCCGCCGCTCTCCGCCGTCGGATCGACCACCCGCAGCAACCGCCGACACAGCCTGGTGAGCCGCGTACGCTGCTCGCCACTCAACTCGCGCATGAGCGCCACGACGGCCTCGGTGCGCACCGGCGCGGCCTCGGCCAGCATCACCCGCCCGGCCTCGGTGAGGTAGACGGAGATGTAGCGCCGGTCGACCGCATGGCGCTCGCGTCGCACGAGCGTGCGCGCCTCGAGCGCATCGATGATCGCCGTCATCTGGGCCTTGCTGCGCCCGAGCGCCTCGGCGAGCTCCTGCTGGTGCACCGGGCCGCGTTCGTGGAGCGTCTCCAGCACACCGAACTGCGACGCCGACAAGCCGAAGGTGTGCACGGCGTGATCGACGTGCGAGGCCGCCATCGCGGCCGCTCGCTGGAGCGCACCGTAGGCCTCGAGTGCGCGTCGTCGTTTCTTGTCGCCCTTGCTCATGTCGGAATGGGTGCGGAGGTCGGGACCGAGGTGTCCGCCATCAATGGGCGGCCACACCGGCATGACGCGAGGCCATGCGATCGGCCAGTACCGACGCGACGGCCATGATCGTTTCCTGGGGGTTCACACCGAGCGCCGTCGGCAGCAACGACCCATCGGTAATGTACAGGCCGCGGACCCCGTGCCGCTCGCCGTCGGGCGTCGCTCCCGAGGTGGCCGGGTCGGTGCCCATGCGACAGGTACCGTTCACGTGGGCCGAAACGAGTGCCATCCGGTTGGGACCGATCGCGACCGCCTGCAGGGTATCGACGTCGCGGACGTGACGGATGACCCGTGGTGTGGTGTGCATGGTGCCCACCTCGGTCGCGCCATTCGCAAAGTGCAACCGGGCCATGGCCGACAGCGAGGCGCGCACGCGGCGCTGATCTTCCGCGGTGAGACGATACGTGATGGACGTATCGCCGTGGCGGGTCACCGACACCCGGCCGCTCGAGACCTGGCGGGCGGCGCCGTCGCGTGTGAGGCCGACGATCACGCCGAGGCGATTGTACTGCGCCATGCGGGCGGCATGGGCACGCCCCGCCCCCGGCATCGCCGCCGCCATGAACGAGGGCAGCATCGGCGGCGTCTCGATCCAGAACCCGTAGTCGGTGCCCTGCCACCGGATGAACTCGTCACACATGGTGGTGAGCGGAATGCCGGCGCTGGTCACGATGTCACGGTCGTACACGCCGAACACCCCGGTGGTGGGGTGCAGCCGAAGCCACGACCCTACGCCCCCACCGCCAAGCCCTGAGCGCTCCAGCAGCACCGGGGTACCCACGGCGCCACCGGCGGCCACGACGATCGGGGCGTCGACGGTGAGCCGGTGGGGGTGGCCACGGTGCCCACGCACGGTGGCGTACACGCGCTTGCGTGACGGAGTACCCTGCTGCGACGGGCCCCGGTCGCGCTCGCGCACCTCGATGCGCTCGGCCGCCACCTCGGTGAAGAGCGTGGCACCGGCTGCGAGGGCGCGCGGCACGAACGTGAGCAGCGTGGACTGCTTGGCGTTGTGGCGACACCCCACGCCACAGTAACCGCAGCGAATGCACCCCTGGGCGTTGATCATCCCGCTGTGCACGCGCCAGCCGAGGGCGCGGGCCCCGTCGAGCACGAGCCGGTTGTTGGCCGAGTGGGCGTCTTCCGGTACGAGGCCGGCGCGCACCTCCTGTTCGATGCGATCGAACACGGGCGCCATCTCCGCCGGGGACATGCCCGCCACGCCGGACTCGCGCGCCCACTGCTCGAGCACGTAGTCGGGGGTGCGCAGCATGATCATCCAGTTCACCGTGGTCGACCCGCCCACGGTGTGCTCCTGCACGAGGGCCACGGCCGCATCGTCGGTGGTTCGGAGCGCACCGTCGGCATACAGCCGCTCGGTGAGTTCGGCTTCCTCTTCGGTGAAGTCGGCGCGGTCGTGCCAGCGCCCCGACTCGAGCATCACCACCTGCAGCCCGGCCTCGGCCAGCCGCGCCGCGGTGACCGCCCCGCCGGCGCCGGTGCCGATCACCACCACGTCGGCCGTGCGGTGGGTGTCCCCGGTGATGGTGCCGGCGGGGACGACGCCCGGTGGCAGCGGGTCGCGCTCGATGACGCCCGGCAGCACGACCCGGCCACGGACCACCGGCTCACCCTGGGCGCGCACGTCCACCGGGGGCAGCGGTCCCTCCCACGGTACCTGCGGCGCACGGCGGTGCAGCGGCCCCGCATAGCCGATGGCCGCCGCCACGTCCGGGCGCGCGTAGTGCACCGACAGCACGAGCCGCCGCACCGACTGGTAGGCGGCCCGGATGGGCCCGAGCGCCGACTCGCCCCAGGCGGTCAGACAGCGCAGCTGATCGGCCGGCGCGAGGTCCGCGAAAGGCCGGGCCCGGCCAACAGCCAGCAGCACGGCGACCCGTGAGCCCAGCGCGTCGAGCGCCTGCCCGAAGGCGGCCCGCCGGTGCAGCGGCAACGCGGTGAGGCGACGGTCGCACCGGGCGACGAGTTCGGAAATGGTCTCGTCGGCCGGCGGCGCGCCCTCGATGAGGCAGGCGGCCAGCGCGGCCAGCGTGTCGCGCTGCGGCGCGCTCAGGTGGGGCGCGGGCGCCGCGTCCTGCGGTCGGCGTGTTGACGGAGCGGCGAGCGTGGCCATGCTCCCGGAGGCTACCGCCGAGACTACAGAGACGCCAGCATGACGGCAGGCCCGGCCTGTGCGGTGGAGAGTGAGAGAGGCCAGAGTCGCGTGGGAGACCCGGGACGACGATGGAGTTGAAATGAGACAGGCCTTCCCCCGGCTGGTCACGGCGTCGTACCTCTCGGGGCGCGCCACAGTTGACCACTTACGCGGGCCGCGAGGCCCTATGACCGGGGGTCGGCCATGTCTCACTCGTCTGGAGCTACTGCCCTGTTCCCGTCCGTAACCATCGGCCTCGATCTCGGGGATCGCCAGAGCCAGCTGTGTGTGGTGGATGCCGCGGGCACCGTGCTCGAGGAGCGGAAGGTGGCCACGACGCCGGACGCCGTGCGGCACGCGTTCGCCGAGCGCGCGCCGGCGCGGGTCGTGCGGGAGGTCGGTAGCCACTCGCCATGGATCCGTCGCCAGTTGGCTTCGTACGGCCACGACGTGTACGTCGCCAATCCGAGCGCGATGTACGGCGCGCGGCGGCGGACGAAGCGCAATGACCGCATGGACGCCGCGTACCTCGCGCGCCTCGGGCGGGTCGACGTGCAGTTGCGGCACGCCATTCAGCATCGCGGCGAGCAGACGCCGGCGCATCTCGCGCCGCTGCGCGCCCGGGATCAGCTCGTGAAAGCGCGCACGCCGCTGATCAATCATGGGCGCGGCGCGGTGAAGCGCGTCGGGCATCGGCTACCCGCGACGAGCGCCGAGGCGTTTGCCACCCGCGCGGCGGCCTCGCTCCCCGAGGCCCTCACCGACGCGCTCACCCCGTTGCTCACGCTGATCGCGACACTGACGACGCAGATTCGGGGCTTCGACACGCAGCTCGAGCGCCTGGCGACCACCGCGTACCCGGAGACGCAGCGCCTGCGGCAGATCCCCGGCGTCGGGCCCTTGACCGCGCTCGCCTTCGTGCTGCTCGTGGAGGATCCCTCGCGCTTCGCGACCAGTCGCCAGGCGGCGGCGTATTTCGGCCTCGTGCCCAAGTTGGATGAGAGCAGTCAGTCCACGCCGCAACTGCGCCTCACGGAGCGGGGCGATGCGCTGGGGCGGCGGTATCTCGTGGGCGCCGCGCAGTACATCCTCGGTCCGGTTGGCCCGCCGTGTGATCTCCGGCGCTTCGGTGACGCGCTGATGGTGCGCGGCGGGCCCAATGCGAAGAAGCGCGCGGTGATCGCGGTGGCCCGCAAACTCGCGGTCCTGCTCCACGCGCTCTGGCGCACCGGCACCGCCTATCGCCTGGAGCACCGCGCCGCCTAATCGCTGCCGCTGTCCCAGCCCGCGTCACTGGATGCGGCGTTCAACCCTCAGCTCCCCGAGAGCGTGAGAGAGTTGGCAGCATCTACACGCCCACCCATCGGACCCCAACAGGCACCTCGCGTCGGCGATGAGTGCGGATAGACGAGTGGTACGGGGACACGGCGGGAGCCGCACCAGCCACACCAGCAGCACCAGCAGACACCAGCCGGAAGGGCGCCACGTCGCCCTTGACTACAAAACCTTTCTCATAGAAGGGGTGAGAGGGTGAGCGACGAAAGACGGTGAGAGTTCCGAGCGCTGGCGTCCGCGGGGGGCATCCGCGGGGGGGGTATCCGCGGGGCGCCTCGGCGCGCGGGGGGGGTGCACGTGCCACCGTGGTCGACCGAACCCGGTGCTGACCCGTCGGCGCCGCCCCCGGGCGGATGCAGCGCTCGGGACTCTCGATTCCTGCGTGGCTCAGCGTCTCAATGCGCTATCGTCGTCCCGGGTCTCCCACGCAACGCTCCGCTCTCAGGCTCACCGTCTCAGCGTCGCGCCGTCTCAGCTGTTCATGTCGAACAGCTGCTTCGTTTCCGTGTGCGTGAGCACCCAGATGGAGTAGCCGCCGAACAGCGTGCCCATCGGCCACTTGAACAGCCGAAACGCCGACACCACGAGAATGACGTAGCGCGCCCATTGCTGGTGGTTGAGCAGCGCGAAGCCGGCGATGAGGCCGAAGAGGCTGATCACCCCGATGACCGCGGCGGCGATGACGCCGGTGACGGTGCCCACGATCATCACCAGCGGGTTGAAGGTGGCCAGCGACCCGAAGATGCCGCTGAACAGCACGCCGGCGGCGGCCAGCATGCCGATGGCGCTGTAGAGCAGATTGACGAGGCCGACGACCTTGATGTGGGTACGCACCGACTGGCTCCTTGAAGTAGGGGGACAGTACACCATACGGGGCGGGCGGCGGCGGGATTCAGCAGCCGCCGGCCGTGTCCGTTTGCCTCAGGCCGTCGCCCGCCGCCGGGCGTCCACCAGGCTCACCATGGCCACGCCGCCCACGATGACGGTCATGGCGATCCACGCCAGCTTCGGCAGCCGTTCGCCGCCCAGCGCCACCCCCAGCAGCACCGCGACCACCGGGTTCACGTAGGCATAGGTGCCCACGGCGGTCGGGCTGGCCACCTTGAGCAGCCACATGTAGGTGCTGAAGCCGATCAGCGACCCGAAGGTGATGAGGTACAGCAGCGACAGCACCGACGCCATGGACACGTGGGCGACGTCCAGCCGGTGCCACTCGCCCAGCGCGAGCGACAGCCCGGTGAGCAGCACGCCGCCGGTGAGCATCTGCATGGCAATCGCCAGCGCGGCCGGCTTGGCCTGGTGCGACGTGCGCGAATAGAGCGAGCCCACCGTCCACGACAGGGACCCCAGGGCCAGGACGGTGGCCCCGATGGGGTCCACCGCGCCGGTACGCGCGCCGCCAGCCGGGAGCACGAGCAGCCCCACGCCGATGAGCCCGATCACGACACCCGCCACCTGCGCCACGCGCGGCCGCTTGCCCTGCCAGGCCTCGCAGAGCACCAGCCAGAGCGGCACCGTGGCCACGATCACCGACGTCAGCCCCGAATTCACCCGCTGACTCGCCCACGAC
Organism: Gemmatimonadota bacterium; assembly: GCA_021299375.1. Taxonomy (GTDB): domain Bacteria; phylum Gemmatimonadota; class Gemmatimonadetes; order Gemmatimonadales; family Gemmatimonadaceae; genus Gemmatimonas. The sequence goes on along the minus strand of JAJTGR010000015.1, from coordinate 9,974 downwards.
ACGGCGCCGTTGCCCACGAACAGCAGCAGGGCGCCCACGATGGCCGAGTCGCGCCACTCCCGCCGGGTGGGCGGAGCGGCGCCCCGCCATCGTGTGAAGGCGTACAGGCCGCTGCCGGCCACCAGGAAGCGCACGGCCCCCATGAGGAACGGCGGGATGGTGGCCACGCCCCACTTGATGGCCAGATACGTGGAGCCCCACACCACGTAGATGATGAGGAACCCGGCAATGAGCTGCCAGCGCGTCGCAGCGGGAGACTCGGAGGCGCGGGACGTTGGGCTCACGACGGGGCAGAGGGAGACAGGGTGGCAGGCGCCGGCCGCAGCGCTCGGAGCGCCGCGTCACCAGCGGCCAGGCCGCCGACAAGGATGTAGAGGTAAAACGTGTAGAACCGCCACCAGAGCAGCGAGGCCACGAAGATCCCCTCGGGGATGGCGCTCGACAGCGTGGCCGCGAAGGCCCCCTCGATGAAGCCGCCGCCACCGGGCGCCGGCACCACCACCCCACCGTAGAACAGGGCCAGCGGCCAGAGCACCAGCGGCGCCAGCGTGTTCATGGTGAGCGGGAATGACGGGTCGGCGAGCAACACCAGCATGGGCAGCGTGGCCACCTTGAACAGCACGTGCAGCACCGAGCCGACGAACGCCAGCAGCATGAGCACCGGGTTGGCCGTGCGCAGCGACTGCACCGCGCCCTGCAACGACTGCAACCCGCGCCCCACGGCCTGCCAGCGGGCCTCGCTCACCCCGAGCCGGCCTACCCACGCCGGCGCCGGTCCGTCTCCGGTGCGTCGGGACAGCCCCCACCCCACCGCCCCGGCCCCCAGCACCACCGTGCTGTAGCCGCCCACCAGTGCCAGCAGCCCCGACACCGATGCCCCTCGGCCGTGGAAGGCCACCGCCAGCACGGCGCACACCAGCAGCAGCGACCACATCTCGAGAAACAGCTCGAGGAACAGGACCAACACACGTCCGGCGGCGCTCGTTCCGCTCTCCGCCAGCACCAGGAACCGCGATGGCTCCGCTCCTGCGCGGGCCGGCGTGATGGCGGCCGCGAAGTCGCCGGCCAGACACACCCGCAGCGCCGTCCCGAAGCGCAGCGGAATGCCGCAGGCCCGCGCCGACGCCTGGATCTTGAACGCCCGGGTCAGGATCTCGGCGGTCACCGTGGCCAGCGCCACCGCATGCACGGGCCACGACAGCCAGGGCATGCCCCCGTCCGGCCAATGCGGCACGACCACCCACGCCGAGGCGCCGATCATGAGGGCGAAGGAGAGGAAGGTCACCAGCCAGCGCGACGTGGACATGGCGCGCAAGATAGCCGGGACCGCTGGCGCTCCCCATGTCCGGTGCGTCGATTACTCCCGTCCCGTTTCGCCGCCGTCCCCAACCTCCCGAGGTCGCCCGTGAGCACTCTGTCCCGCCGCCAATGGCTTCGCACCACCGGACTTGGCCTTGGCGCCAGCGTCGCCCTCCCCGGCCTGCTCCCGGCCTCGGAGATGTCGCGGGTGCTCGGCGGCGGTGTGGCCTACGCCGACCTGCTGGCCCAGATGGAGCGCGACGTGACCACCGCGCGTCGAGCTGCGGGCCCCATCCGACTGTGCTTCAACGAGAACCCCTTCGGCATGTCCCCCAAGGCCAAGGACGCGCTGATGGAGGGGTGGGCGCAACACACCTGGTACATGCCACCGGTGCGCGAGACCCTGCGTGAGACGTTTGCGAAGTATGTGGGCGTCCCGGCGGATCACGTGCTGGTCACGCAGGGCTCGAGCGAAGTGCTGTCCATTCTGGCGCTGGCCTACAGCATGGAGGGCGGCGAGATCGTGGCCCCCTGGCCAACATTCGAGGACCTCCCGCGTTGGGGCGAGACGCTGCGGGCCAAGGTCCACAAGGTGCCGCTCGACCACAACTTCGATCACGACCTGTACCAGATGGACGCGAAGATTGGGAGCAGCACGAAGCTCGTGTTTGTCTGCAACCCGAACAACCCGACATCCAACCTGGCCGACGACCAGGCGCTGCGCGACTTCGTCTCGAATGCGGCGCGCCGTGCGCCGGTGATCGTCGACGAAGCCTACTTCGAGTTCGTCGACCGGCCGGGACACAGGTCGATGGTGGACCTCGTGCTCAAGGGCGAGAACGTGATCGTGTCGCGCACGGCCAGCAAGATCCACGGACTCGCCGGGCTGCGCTGCGGCTTCGCGGTGGCGCGCCCCGACATCATCCAGAAGCTGTCGCAGTACGTGACCGGTGACCCGAACGTGTTCGGACTGCAGACGGCCAACGCCTCACTCCTCGATGTGGAGTACCAGCGTTTCGTGAAGCAGAAGAACCGCGAAGGGCGCACCATGCTGCTCGACGCGGTGGCCAGACTCGGCAAGAAGGCCGCGCCGTCGCAGACGAACTTCGTGTTCTTTCAGGCCGGGCGCCCGGTCCAGCAGGTGCAGGAGTACTTCCTTGGCAAGGGCTTCCTCATTGGCCGCGCCTTCCCGCCGTTCACCGACTGGGTGCGCGTGAGCATCGGTACGCCGGAGGAAATGAAGCAGTTCGTGGCGGCGCTGCCGGGGGCGTTGGCGTAACGGCGAGGGCTACGTGCCGCGCGGCTTCGCGCGGCGCGTGGCTTCGGCGGTGAGGGGATCGTCGGGCCACGGATGCCGCGGGTAGCGACCGCGCAGCTCCTTGCGCACCTCGAAGTAGCTCGACTTCCAGAAGCCCGCGAGATCCCGGGTGACCTGCACCGGCCGCTGCGCCGGTGACAGCAGATGCAGCGTGACCGGTACGCGCCCGTCGAGCAGCAGCGGGGTGCTCGTCCAGCCGAACACCTCCTGCAGTTTGACGGCCAGCACGGGGGTCGCGGGATCACGGTAATCGAGCGCAAGGCGCGACCCGCTCGGCACCTCGAGGTGCGTCGGCGCCAGCCGGTCGAGCGCGGCGCGCTCCGCCCACGGCACCAGCGAGGCGAGCGCCGCGTGCCAGTCGAGCGCCTCGAGCTGCGTCCACGTGCGCACGCCATCGAGAAACGGCGCCAGCCAGTCGTCGAGCGTGGCCATGTGCGCGTCATCGGCCACGTCGGGCCACGTCGTATCGTAGTGACGCAGGAACGCGAGCCGCTCCCGCAGGCGCCGAGCGCCGTCGCCGAGCGGCCATGCGCCTACGCCGATGCGCCGCAGGTGTACGATGACGGCCGCGGTCACCGCCGCCGGGTCGGCGTCCCGCCACGGCTTTTCGGCCAGGACGATCGCCCCGAGGCGGCTGCGCTCCACCGCCTGCACCGCGCGACGGGCCTCATCCCATGACACGAGCTGCTCGCGGGTGACCTGCTCGCCGAAGTCGGCGAGGATGTCCTCGAGGGACAGGGGTGCCGCCCGGGCGATGCGATATTCCGGCGGTTGCCCCTCGAGCTCGGCCACCGCGAGATAGGGCGCGTCGTGCAGGCTGTCCTGTTTGGGGAGTGCCGCGCCACTGCCGTTGCGCAGCAGATAGCGCGGTTCCGCACCCGGCCGACGCTGGGCCACGCGGTCGGGAAAGGCGAGCGCGAGCAGCGACCCCGTGTCGGTGTCGTCCCATCCCGTCGCGCCCGCGTCGTTCGGGCCCGCGTAGTTCCCGCTCGCGCTGTTCCGGCTCGCGCTGTTCAAGCTCGCGCCGTTCAAGCTCGCGCCGTCCCGCAGCCTCCGCGACAGCTCCTCCGCCGCCGCCCGCACCCGCCGCACCGCATCCCGCTCCGCCCGCGCGCCATACATCCCGATTGCGCCCCCATCGCCCCCGCGCTGCAGCAGCTCCGTACGTAACCGCAGATCGGCCGGCGTCCCCCCGAATCCCTCACCGCGCACGATGTCCCGCTCCTCGAGCAGTGCCGCGATCGCAGCGCCCAGCGCCAGCTGCCCACGCTCGGCCGCCACGAGCACGAGGTGCGCGAGTCGCGGCTGCAGCGGCAGCGCCGCCATGCGCTTGCCGTGCGCCGTGATCCGGCCGGCGGGGTCGAGCGCGCCGAGCTGGGCGAGCAGCGTCCGCGCCTGCACGAAGGGGCCTGGACGTGGCGCGTCGAGCCACCGCAGTAGCGACGGATCGGCGAGGCCGGCGTCTGCCAGCTCCAGCGCCAGCGACGACAGATCGGCATCGATGATTTCGGCGCGCGAACTGGCCAGAAATCCATGCTCCTCGTGGATGTCCCACAATCGGTAGCAGACGCCGGGTGCCACGCGCCCGGCGCGGCCGCGCCGCTGATCGGCCGAGGCGCGGCTCACCCGTACGGTGTGCAGCCGGGTGAGGCCCGCGGTGGCGTCGAAGCGCGGCACGCGCGACAGGCCGGCATCGACCACCACGCGCACCCCTTCCACCGTGAGACTCGTTTCGGCGACACTGGTGCTGAGCACCACCTTGCGCGCGCCCGGCGGCGCTGGTGCGAGGGCCGCATCCTGCTCGGTCAGCGGCATGCTGCCGTGCAGCACGTGGACGCGCACTCGAGCCGCCGCCATGGCGGTGTCTCCCTCAAGGCGTTCGGCAACGCGGCGCTGCTCGCCCATGCCCGGCAGAAAGACCAGCACATCGCCCTCGCTGTCGGCGAGCGCCTCGCGCACCACCCGGCTCGTGGCCGCGTCGAGGCGTTCATCGCTGCGCGGCGGGCGGTAGTGCGTCGTGATGGGATACATCCGCCCGGCACTGCGCACGACGGGCGCCGAGCCCTGCGCATCGGCGAGCAGGGCCGCGACGGCGTCGCCATCGAGCGTGGCCGACATGACCAGCACGCGCAGGTCGTCGCGCAGCTGCTGCTGCGTTTCGAGCACCAGCGCGAGGCCCAGATCCCCCTGCAGCGAGCGCTCGTGAAACTCGTCGAAGAGGACCGCGCCGTAGCCGTCGAGGGTCGCGTCCGCCGACAGTAGGCGCGCCAGGACCCCCTCGGTAACCACCTCGATGCGTGTGCGCACCGACACCCGCGTCTCGCCGCGCACGCGGTAGCCCACCGTGCCACCGACCGACTCGCCAAGCAGTCGCGCCATGTAGTGCGCGGCGGCGCGTGCGGCGAGGCGGCGAGGCTCGAGCATCACGAGGCGCTGGCCGCCCAGCCACGGCTCGCCGATCAAGGCGAGCGGCACCCGCGTGGTCTTGCCGGCACCGGGTGGCGCCTCGAGCACGGCCACGCTGCGCGCGGCGAGCGCGGCGCGGAGGGCGGGGAGAGCCTCCTCGATGGGGAGGGCAGGCAGCGTCACTGTGTCTCGTGGGGAACGGCGAACGGCGGCACCGAAATCAGCGGCACCGTGACGACGTCAGGGTAGCTCGCGTGATCGGTAGGCGAAACGGCACCGGAAGCCGCGCCCAGCGATACCGTCGTCGCCCATGACGCCGTCATCGGTGCCGCAGTATGGCTACCGTCGTGACGCAAGCGCTGGTCACCTTCACGAGTTCACCGCCGCCGACGCGTGCCGGTATCCAGCTGCTGCTGCAGCCACGCCTGTGCACGCTCCAGCACCTCGTCGCCACCGGTGCGGTAGCTGCGCGCGCTGAGCCGCGCCTCGAGCAGCGGCGTCAACCCGATGCGCTGCCACTGCGAACCATCGGTGCGGCGCAGCTCCATCGCCGGCACCGTGATCGTGAGGCCACCGGGGAGCGACACCGTCACCGCGTCCGCTGGCGAGCCGGCGGTGGCGCTCCCGATGAACGTGACCCCCGTCGTCGCCTCGAGGGCGAGCGCGAGGCGTTCCATGGCACCCACCGTACGTTCGTCGACCAGCGCCACCAGACGCCCGCGGTAATGGCCCGCGGTGTCACCCTGTAGTACCCGGGCGCGCGTTTCGCGCTCATCCGGGCACTGCGCAGCTGCCTCACGCAGCGTGGGCGCGAGACAGGGGAGCGACTGATAGCGGTGCAGCTCCTGCGCCACCACCGCCAGCGGCCGTTCCCGTACCGCCTGCAGCACCCGCGCCCCCACGCGGCTGGAGTCGGCGAGCCCGCCGCGCAGGTCGAGGATCCACGCCCGCGCCATCCGGTGCTGCTGCAGCGCGTCGTCCACCGTCTGCTCGGTGAGCCGGTTCACATCGATGTACGCGATATCGTTGGGCAACGCCAGCGACGCACTGCGCCACGGCCGTTCGACCGTGGCCAGCAACCGCACATACTCGGGACGGCGCGGCACGGCCAGCGGTCGTTCGCGGCCGGTCACATCGCGCAGGCGGAACAGCGATGTCCCGACGGCACCGCGAGGCAGCAGCGTCATGAGCTGCTGCTGACGTGACCATTCGTTGGGCGCCGACACGAACCGGCGCCGCTCGAGCAGCCACGCAGGAATCGGGTATCCATCGGCGGCCACCACCTCCTGCCCGGGCTCGATGCCGAGCGCCCGCGTAACCGAATCACGCACGACATCGGTGATGATCACCCGGCCGTCGGCCCAGCGCACGCGAAAGGGCACACTGGCCACGCCCAGCAGCGAATCGAGACTGGCCCCGCGCAACCCCACCTGGGCATCGTCGAACGAACTCACGAACGACAGCAGGGCCGCCGCGTACTCACCGGGGTAGCGCGCCGACTCCAGACGCGGCAGGGCGCGCTCGAACACGTCGTCGGCATCGTCGTCGTACAGATCACGATGGGCGTGCCGCGCCCGCATGGCGCTCCACAGGCGGGCACCGGCGAGCACCCGCGCGCCCATGAATGGGTACGGATCGCCGTCGTAGTAGCCCGGCAGCGCCGCCGGCGCACGCACCACGGGCAGGCGCGAGGCACGCGCAAAGCGCTGGGTGCGCAACATGGCGAGCGCTGCGCGGAGCGCCGGCGCACTGTCGGTCGCCACGGCCGGCGCGGCCGCCACCAGCGTGTCGGCGGTGAGCCCGGTGCTGCCATCGGCGTGCACGAGTTCTCCGGCGCGCAGCGTCACGCGCAGCCCCTGTTCGAGGAAGAGCGTCACGCGGGGCACCAGGGCGTCGTCGCGCAGCGGCGCCCCACTGGGCACCGAATCGGCGATCACGGTGGCCCGCGTGCTGGCCATGAGGCCGAGTACTGCGCGCGGAAAGACGGTCTGGGCATTGGCCAGCACCACGAGCCGCCGCGGGGCTGGCCGCTGCGGCATCACCAGCGCACCGTCGCGCACGCGCCAGGCATCATCGAACCGCCAGCCCTGCGCGGTCTCCACGGCGCCGCCCACGCGCCGCGTGCGCACGCTGCTCCGCATGAACGGCACCGACGCCAACCGTTCCACCAGTTCGCTGCGGGCAACGAACGCCTCCACACTATCCAGCGCCGCACCGGCCACAGCGGTGCGAAGATCGAGCACCACCTTGGCGGGTACGTCCGTCAGCGACGCCCGCAACGAGGCCTCACTGCCGTCGCGATAGCGGCTGCTCGTGGGAATCGTGAGCACGAGGATGCTGTCGCTGGTGCGCTCGGCAGCGATGCTCGCCGTCATACCGTCGGGCGCCACGGCGGGGTCCTCGGTGTCCCGCTCCACCGTCGTGAGCGGATCGTTGAGCACGGCCAGGAAGCGCCTGTACGCTACCTCAAGGGCGGGAGCGTCGGTGGCCCGACGTACCAGCGTCACGGCACGAATGAACGCCGAGTCGAGCGGCACGCCGCGCACGGCAGCCGCCGGGTGGTGCAGCGAGAGCAGGTGCCACACGTACGACAGGCGCATGAGGCGGGTGACCGCAGCCGAGTCGGAGGCTGCCGCGTCCGGCTCCGGATCAGCCGGGGCCGGGGGCAGCGACAGCCGAACCGGCGGCGGTGGCGCTTCGTCCACCGTGGCGCCGGCGAGTACAGTGCGGGGGCCGCCGGCACGCACGCCGGTACACCCTGCCACCACAGCAAGGCCGATGGCGAGCGAGCCAGCCAGGAGTCGGGAGGTGGTCGGGCGCGTCATATTGCACAAGATAGGCGGAGACCCGCCCTCCGTCGTGATCCACCCTGCCATGTCCAGCCCATGTCCCAGGTCCAGGCCACCGAACGCCTCTACTACGACGATGCCACGCTCGCCCGCTTCAGCGCGACGGTGACCGCCCTCGCCGACGAGGGCCGCATCGTGTACCTCGACCGGACGGCGTTCTATCCCACCTCGGGTGGACAGCCGCACGACCTTGGTGTGCTCGCCGACATGCCGATTGTCGACGTGGTCGATGAGGAGGCGCGCATTGCGCATCACCTCGCGCAGCCCCTGGGACTGCCGGTCGGGGCGATGGTGATCGGCCAGGTGGAGATGACACGACGTGTCGACCACATGCAGCAGCACACCGGGCAACACGTGCTGTCGGCGCTGCTGGCGGATCGCTACGGCTGGCCCACCGTGAGCGTGCACTTCGGTGACAGCGCGAGCAGCCTCGATGTTGCCGGCGTGGAGGGTCTGTCCACGGACCGGTTGGTGCGGATCGAGCACGAAGCGAACGCGCTGCTGCTGGAAAACCGTACCGTGCGCGTGTCGTACGAGGACGCGGCCAGCGCCACCGATCTGCGCAAGGCCAGCGATCGTGAGGGCACCCTGCGCATCGTCACCATCGAGGGGCTCGACCGCAGCGCCTGCGGCGGTACGCATGTCGCGCGTACGGGAGCGGTGGGCGCGATGCTGCTGCGGCGTGCCGAGAAGACCAAAGGCCACACGCGCGTGGAGTTCGTGTGCGGCCACCGGGCCGTGCAGCGGGCGCGGGCAGATGCCGATCTGCTGACCCGTGCGGCGCGGCCGCTGTCAGCGTCGCCGCAGGACCTGCCGGTGCTGGTCGAGCAGCAGGGGCAGCGCCTCACGGAGCTCGAGCGCGAGCACCGGCGTCTGCAGCAGGAGCTCGCGCGCCACGAGGCGCGGGAGCGTTGGGCGCAGGCGGTGCCCGACGCGAAGGGCATTCGGCGGATTCGCCTGACGGTGGACGGGCCAGTCAAGGACGCCGAGCTACTCGCCCAACAGTGTGTTGCGCTCGGCGCATGCCTGATCTGCGTGACGAACACGCACCTGGGCGGCGTCCTGCTGGCCACCAGCGCTGATACCGGCGTCGATGCGGGGCAGACACTCCGCGCAGCATTGCAGGCGGTCGGTGGTCGTGGAGGTGGCTCGCCACGTATGGCGCAGGGCGCAGTCGCTGACCGTGAGCGTCTCGCCGACGTGGTGCAGGCGCTCCGCTTCTGACCGAACCATCGTGTGCCGCATCCACGCCGCGCCGTGAAGTGGTCGGTGTTCCACCACGGCAACGCCGCTGCTCCGATGTACGCCGGCAGTCGGAAGACCGACGTGGGGGCAATTGCCGGCGTGGGCCTCGCCGGGGCACTCTTCGGGGGCAGCCTCTTCTTCTGACTCTCCCGCCCCTGCAGACCCCCCATGCGCATCACCCGTCCCACCGCTGATGAACACGCGCCCTACCACCTCACGTACATCGATGCCGCCGCCGCGGCGCTGACCGCCGACGGCGGCGATGACATCGTGGCACTGCTGGCGGCGCAGCCGGCCGCCTTTCGGGCGCTGCTGCAGCACGCCCCGCCATCGGCCGCCGGCTTCGCCTATGCCCCGGGCAAGTGGACGCTGGCCGAGTCGCTGGTGCATGTGAACGACACGGAGCGGGTGTTCAGCTATCGCCTGGTGCGCATCGCCCGTGGAGACGGCACACCCCTGCCCGGCTTCGAACAGGACGACTGGGTGCCCGCGAGCCGGGCCGGCCGCCGCACCCTCGACGACATCGTCGGTGAACTCGAGGCGGTGCGCGCGTCGACGCTCGCGCTCGTGCGGTCACTCGACGAGGAGGCGCTCGCCCAGGTGGGCATGGCCAGCGGCCAGACGGTGTCAGCGCGGGCGCTGGTGTGGATGCTGGCGGGACACATGGCGCATCACCTGGTGCTGACGCGGGAGAGGTACTTGAGCAGGTGACGGCGGGACGGCGCGAGCCAGGGGGCGCGAGCCAGGGGGGCGCGAGCCAGGGGGCGCGAGCCAGGGGGCGCGAGCTAGGGGGCGCGAGCTAGCCCGGATTTCTCACCACGGCATTGAATAACGGCTGCCCCCGGTGGTATAAGGTG
>JAJTGR010000088.1 GCA_021299375.1 Gemmatimonadota bacterium | reverse complement strand
CGCACCGGCGCGAGGAACGGACAGGGAGAGATTCGAACTCTCGATACCGTTGCCGGTATGCCGGTTTTCGAGACCGGTGCCTTCAGCCACTCGGCCACCTGTCCTGCGTTGTCCTGCAACGACTTGGCTGCGACGTGAGACACCACGTGTGTGTATCCGTCGTATCCACGACAGCCAAGAAGCGTAGCGGACCGGATGCTTCGAATCAACCGGCGCAATCCGGCGGCTGAACGCCGGACGTCCGTCGAATCCCCAGTCGTAACGGCGTAACGGTCGAGGTGCGAGCGGTGCCCACGGGTTGGCGGGTGCGGCGTGGGCCTACGCCGTAGCGACTGATCAGAACACCCGGATGCCCGCCCCGCTGCGCGCGCGGCGCAACATGCTGGCGGGATAGGGTACGACCTGCAACTGTCCCGGCGTCAGGATACCGGACAGGTCCTGGGCATGTCGCCACGCAACCTGCCACGCGGCTTGCAGCGACGTGTCCTGCCGGTCCAGTGCTTCGGCGGCGTCGTATCGGTCGGGCAGCGAGGCGAGATACCTCGCCAGATCGCGGAGGATCGGCGTCACCTCTTGCACGTAGGACTGCCGGCGTTGCTGAAGCGAATCGAGTTGCCCCGGCGACAACAGCAGAGTGTCCGCGTCAACCATGATCGTGGCATACAGATCAGGTACGGCCTGCGCATATCGGAGCTCGAGATCACTTACGCTCAGGCGCGCGCCGCCCCGCCCACCGCGCCCAGGGCTGAGAAACCGCACCAATTGTTGCTCCGGATACGGCGCCCCGAATGGCACCCGGACGTCCAGACTCACGCGGTAGGGAATTCGCAACAGGGTCCGCTCCGGGGCGGACTGCCCGAACCGCGAGTTGACGCGATATGTGAACGCATTCGACTGGCGGTCCCAACCCACCGGCATGAGCAGGACAGGATCAGGGACCCCGCCGATCCCCCATCCGCGGGGACGACCGTCATGTACGAGGTAGTCCAGTCCGGCGAGCACGTTCTCGAAGGACACGGTCAGTCGCCAGTCGTCGCCGCCCCGGATCGATGACCCGTCGAGGCTGAAGACGGCGTTCAGATCGAACGACCACGGGCCGCGGCAGGACCCGGGTGCGGCGATGCGCCCGAGGTTGCGCCGAAGGCAGCTGGCGATGCGGGGGGTCGGCGATCCCAGCAACTCGCGCATCGTCGCGGCCGCCGCGGCATCGCCACGCGGCGCGGCCAAGACGAACGCACGGTCGTTGAACGACAACCCGTCACCGTTGATGTCGCCACTCACCAGAGGAGTGAAGGGCAGGCCGGACTGACCGCTCAGCACGACGCTCGCCGAGGCATTGCGCCAGTAGCGCCCAGCCTGCACCTGCACCTGATGCCGCGCGTCCGTCTCCGCCGGGGCCCATTCGGTGCGTCGGGGATCCCCGCCCGTGGAGCCGTCGTACCCGTTGCGCAGCGCCTGCGACATGCTCCACGCGTAGGCGAGGCGGACCGACGTCCGTCCGGATAACGCCGGCGTGACGGAGAGGCGCACTTGCCCGGCGCGCAAGCGACCGACGCTACCGACGCGCGTCTCCACCGTGCGTGTGGAGTCGCGACGAGCCGACCTTGGATCGACAACACCCGTTGCCGGGTCCACGGCGCCAGACGTGACGAAGATCGGGCGACCACCATCGAGCGCCAGCACCCCGAGCGGCACCCCGGCGAAATTCGCGTCCCGCGTCGTGCTGATCCCGAACGAGAGGCTGCCGATCGTCTCCACCCCGATGTCCAGACCGGCAGTCCGAGTGTTCCACGCGAGATTCGCGCGCCACGCATCCGAGGGCCGCCAACGATCATCCAGGCGCCATGACCCGGTACGCACCGCGGGCACCTCGCCGGATGGCACCCGGCAGGTCGCCTCGAGCGACCCGTCCAGCGCGGGCGTCACGAGGATATCGGTGCCGAGACACTCGTTCCCCGCCGCGATCGCCGCACCGCGGCGCAGCAGCAGCGGGAGGCCAGCCGGTACGAACGAACGAAAACGCCCGACGCCGCCGCGGAATACCCCTGGGGTCTCGGGGATCAGGCGGCCGATCGGCCCGGCGGATGCCGGCGTGGCCGGGGCGGCATTGCCGTATGCCCACCGGAAGCCGACTCGCGGGCTCAGCGCCGCCACAGCCCGACGTTCGGTAACGGCCTCGGCTGCGGCTTCGGCGTCACGCGGCATCTCGAACGAGGAGGCGTCCGCACGGATGCCGGCTTGGGTCGTCAGCCGAGGCGACCAGCGGCGAATCCAGCCGATCCCCAGCGCGCCATTGAACACGGCGGTCGTGAGGCGACCGTCGGCTACGGGCCTCGTCAGGCGCCATGGCTGCGACGAGGCGAAATCCGACAGCGATGCATACGACAGGATGCCTCCGCTCTGCGACGGGCCGACCGACGAGATCCGATCGCCCCGAAGTTGTGCGAACAGCTTCAACCGGCCCCCGGCGTCTCGTCCGAAAGTGCGCTGGGCATCCTGCGTCACCTCGAAGGTGGTGCGGTCACGTCCGTTGATCCCGTTGCCGTCGGCACCCAGCGAGACGAACGACGGTACGCCTCCGCTCCCCGCCTCTCCCGGAAGGCGGATGACGGCGCGAGGCCATCCGGCCAGCGGCGTGGTGCGCTCGGACCTCCCCGAGAGTGATGCGCGGAGCTCCCGCAACCACAGCGAGCGCCGACTGGATCGGTACGCCTGGATCACCCACGTCCGGTCGTTGATGGACGTACCCACGGCGGGGCCGCCGAGCGGTGTGATGCCCTGTCCGTCAATGGTCCGCGCCGACAGCACGCCCAGCACACCGAACGTGACAGGGGTCGGCGCGCCCGTCGCTCGGTCGATGACGTCGCGGTCGAGGCGGACGATGGCCTGCCCGTCGTAGCCCGTACGGAACCCGCGAGGATCACCGACCAGGCCTCGGCTCCTCGCTGCCGTCACGAGCGAGTCCCGCACTGCCGACGTGAGCCCGGCCGTCTCCAGAACGTCCGGCCGCGCATCGACGAGGGATGCAACCGGGGAGGCCGTGCGTCGCAATCGAGCCCCGGCGCTGAAGACGTAGCGGTTGCCGTCATCCACCGGACCGTCCGCCACGGCCGACACGTCCACGGACTGACGGCCCGCACCAGTGCTTCGAGCGACCGGATCGAATGGAGCCAGCCGAGGGTCCGATCCCAACACCGAGACGGACCGCCGGCGAAAAAATCCTCCGGGCGAGACCGTCACATCCACTTGGCCACCGCTGAAGCCGCCGCGCGCCACGTCCCACGCGGTGGTGGCGACCCGCGTGGTGACGTCCAGGCCGCGGGGCAGTTCGGTCAGCGGCACAGACAGCCCGTTGAGGGTGACGAGAGTCTGGTCAGGCGAGCTGCCGAGGACAGAGACGCCGCCGGTCGTGACGACCACTCCCGGCACCGCACCCGCTCGTGCGATCGGATCCCCTTCGGCGCCGTATCGCACGGCGCCATTCAGCCCGTCCTGCTCGACCTCCGCATTGCCACGCCGGGCCTCGAAGCCATCGAGCGTCCGCGGGGGAGGCTGGCGCTGCGCCGCACGAACGACCACCGTCGCCAACTGCGCAACAACCGTGTCCAGCGCAACGGCCAGCGCGGCCGCCCGCTGTGGCGCGTCGAACACGACTCGTTGCCGGAAAGGCTTCCGGCCGGCCACGGACGCATAGACGAGGTAGTCACCGGTGCCGGGCGCCACCACGACGCGCCACGTCCCGTCGGCGCCGGTGCGCGCGGCGAAGACGGCGCGGTCCGGGCCTCGGGTCACGAGCACATCAACACCCGTCAGTGCAATCCCGCGTTCCGACCGTGCGACTCCCGATAGCGTATCCACGCGCGGACGCTCCTGGGCACCCGATTCGGTGGCAAGCAACAACGCCGCCGGAATCGTTGCGCCGAGGAACCAAGCCATGCGGGGCATCAGTACCGGTTGCGCATTGAGGCGCCTCGAATCGCACTCACGAAACTGCGCCGCTGGCCCTCGGTGGCGAGCGGCCAATCGTGCAGTACCGCGACTCGACGGTTGGCGAGCAACATCGTCACGGGCGTGTGCTCCACGGCAAGATCTGCCCAGGCGTCACCGATGGAATCGACACACAACAAGGGCCGCGCGCGAGGCCACGTGCGGCGCACGAGAGAAGTGACGCGACTCGGTGGGCCATAACCGACAACCACCCACCGTACACCGTCCTTCACGATCGAGTCCGCCACATGACCCAGTCCGGATAGATGCACGTCACACGTACTGCAGTCACCCGGACTCAGGAAGGTAACCAGTTCACGCGCGCTGCGCTCCTGCTCACCGCGTCGGCCGCAGATGCCATCCAAAGTCACGACATCCCCGGTCTTCACGCCGTGTGCATAAGTAGTGAAGGTGGAGGATCGTGCCGATGAAGTCGAGGCATCGCAGTTGGACGACACCACGACTGCCACTGCAGCCAGCAGACACCGCCGCGTCATCGGGGACGACGCAGCGCGGCTACCTGCAGCGTTCGATTCACGGGAAATGCCGTCTCATCGAGCAGCACAAGCGAGTCACGGGCAAGCAGCCCCACCGGTCGGCCGCTCGCCGACTTCGTCTCGCAGACTCGGGTGCTCGTGTCGCCATGCGAGCACGACACGACGAGAAACCTCCGTTGCGTCGGCACGTCGGGATCGCCATATGCGTACGCCTCGACTGTCCCGCTGGCGTCGGCGAACACGTTGACCAGCACTGCCCATTCGGTCATGAAGCGGTCGAAGACGGCCTGATTGAGGCGCAACGGCCGATCGCGCGGCAACACGTGACCGTCGAAGCCGGCCAGTCGCGATTCGCGTGGCTCACCGTGCCGTGCGCCGATCACTGACGCGGCAAGTGATGCCGCATGAGAGCACCCGACGACACTGTCGGTGACCCATAGCGCGCCACGCATCATGACGGACAACATGGATCGCTTGCGCAATGCGTCGCGCAGGATCGGTGGCGTGGCGCAGAACAACCGCACCCCCCCCGGACCTGCAACCGCCGCTTGAAACATCTCTCCAGTTTCCTGTACGGGGGAGGCAAAGTACGCAGCCAGCGCGTCACTCCCGACCGGGATCACCCGCGTTGCCGCTGGCCGCCCTCCGCCAAGTGTCGGCGGCGGGGACTCGCGATAGCCGCGTCCATCCCACACCCATGCGCGGAGAGCGACGGCCGCGTTCGGGTCGGACACGACAAGACGGGATCCGTCCACGCTCACGCCAGCATCAACGATCGAACGAAAGGGGCGAGCGACCTCCACGGGGACCGGCGCGAAACGATCCAGCGAGTCGCGGCGGAGCATGCTGATCTCCGTGCCGCCTTCACTCACGCCAAGAATCACGGCTGCATTGACCAGCACCTTGCCTGGAGGCGTACCATCGTGGAACAGAGTGGACGCGTCCATGTCGCGCGCAGGTGACACGGGTGGAACGGCCGGAACGGAGAACCGCTCCTGGCGCTCAGGCGACGAGCAACCGAACGCGAGCACAAGCCACAGCAGTAGCCGAGGACCGGCGGCACGGCCGCCGACCCTCGGCGCGCTGCTGAGGAAGGTCCTCAGTTCGCCTCCTCCAACCGCGGGCAGACCACGCAGCTGGTGCCGGTTCCACAGCATTCGTTCTTCTTCGTTTCCGTGTTGTAGACCACGGCCTTGTTCGCACACCCTGGCTGGGCCAGCACGACGTTTGCGCTTCCGGTGAGAACACCAGCGATCGCGAACGCGAGACCCTTGAGCGACCTTCTCGTCATTGCTTCTTCCCCCGATGCGGAATGATGCGGTTGACTTCCGGGCGCAACCGCGGAGCCCAACACACTTCCCGACATGACCCTTCGGGCCTTCGGCATGGCGAACGTTCGATGCGCGGCGGAGCGGCGCCGCACTCGGGGCACTGCCGGAATCGCATGAAGACCACGACCACCTCTGGAACCGAAGTGGTGCCGCACGTGCGTCGTCAGCGGGCTCCTCCCGCCAGGTGCGCTCGAGCGGCCTCTGTCGCGGAGCGACCTTTGCGCAAACCGGAGCCCCGCCTTCCGCAACGTTGGGGGGGGGGGGGGGGG
>JAJTGR010000023.1 GCA_021299375.1 Gemmatimonadota bacterium | reverse complement strand
GGGGCCGTCACCCGCCGATCGCCCCGCTCGGCAAGCCAAATCACTCGCCGAACACGCCCCGCGATCAACACCCCACCGCCACCACGCTCACCACGCGTCACTCGGTCTGAATTGGCCGAGCTGGTGAGAAATGCAGGCTAGGGGGCGCGAGCTAGGGGGCGCGAGCTAGGGGGCGCGAGCCAGGGGGCGCGAGCCAGGGGGCGCGAGCTGACGAGCGCGAGCTAACGAGCGCCGGAAATGGGACGGATTGGCTAGATTCGGGCCTGCGGCGCGCCGTCGACTGGCGCGCGCGGCCCCTCGACCGAGTCCCCGGAGCGCTTCGTGTCCGCTGCGTCACCCCTTGCTGGTTCGCCGTCCGCTTCGTCGCCCGAGACCGTGCGTCTCGCCATCGACACCGTTCGCACCCTGGCCATGGACGCGGTGCAGGCCGCGGAGTCGGGACACCCCGGCACCCCCATGGCGCTCGCGCCGCTCGCGTACGCGCTGTACACGAAGCACCTGCGCCATGACCCCGTCGCACCCCATTGGGCCGACCGCGACCGGTTTGTGCTGTCGGTGGGGCACGCCTCGATGCTGCTCTATGGCTCGCTGTACCTCGCGGGCTACGACCTGCCGCTGGAGGAGATCAAGAACTTCCGGCAGTGGGAGAGCCTGACGCCGGGGCACCCCGAGGTGCACCACACGCAGGGTGTCGAGACCACCACCGGCCCGCTTGGGCAGGGCGTGGCAAACGCCGTCGGCTTCGCGGTCGCCGAGGCACATCTCGCGGCCACATTCAATCGCCCGGGCCACACGATCGTCGATCACTTCACGTACTTCATCGCCGGCGACGGGTGTCTCATGGAAGGCCTCTCGCACGAGGCGGCGAGCTACGCGGGTCACATGAAGCTGGGCAAGCTGATCGGCTTTTTCGACGACAACGGCATCACGATCGACGGCAGCACGGCCCTCACCTGCAGCGACGATGCCGCCAAGCGCTTCGAGGCCTACGGCTGGCAGGTGCTGCACGTGTACGACGTGAACGACCTTGCGGCCGTCGATGCCGCCATCGCCGAGGCCAAGGCCGACACGCAGCGCCCCACGCTCATCATCACGAAGACGCACATCGGCTTCGGCTCGCCCAACCGGCAGGACACCGCCAAGGCGCATGGCGAACCGCTGGGCGCCGCCGAGATCGCGCTCACCAAGGCCGCCTACAACTGGCCGGGCACCGAGCCGTTCCATGTCCCCTCCGAGGCGCTGGCGCACTGGCGTGAGCACACGGCGCAGCGTGCGCAGGCGCACGGCGACTGGCAGACGCGCTGGCAGGCCTACCAGTGGGCGCACCCGGAGCTGGCCGCCGAGTTCGAACGGCGCATGCGCGGCGAACTGCCGGCATCGCTCGACAGCGCGTTCCCCACGTTCGATGCCAAGAGCGGCACCGTGGCGAGCCGCGCAGCCAGCGGCGTGGTCATCAACAGCATCGCGCCCGTGGTGCCGGAGCTCATCGGCGGCAGTGCCGACCTCTCCGGCTCCAACCTCACGGTCGTGAAGGGCGCCGAAGTCTTCTCGGCGACCACGCCCGCCGGCCGCAACTTCCATTTCGGCATTCGTGAACATGCCATGGGCGCGATCATGAACGGCATGGGGCTGCACGGTGGCGTCATTCCGTACGGCGGCACGTTTCTCGTGTTCAGCGATTACATGCGCCCCGCCATCCGCCTTGCCGCCCTCATGGGAGTGCAGGCTATCTACGTGTTCACGCACGATTCCATCGGCTTGGGCGAGGATGGTCCCACGCATCAACCCGTGGAACACCTCGCGGCGCTCCGCTGCATCCCCAACCTGCTCGTGCTGCGTCCTGCTGACGCCGACGAGGTGAGCGAAGCATGGCGCGTGGCGCTGCATCACCGCTCGGGCCCCAGCGCCATTGTGCTCACGCGCCAGAAGCTGTCGTACCACGGCGAGCCGGCGCGCGCGCGCGCTGGGGTGAAGCAGGGTGCGTACATCGTGGCCGACGCCGCGGGCCACGTGCCCAATGTGGTGCTCATGGCGAGCGGGTCGGAGGTGGAAATCGCCCTCGCCGCCCGCGAGCAGCTGTCGGGGCACGGCATCCACGCCCGGGTGGTGAGCTGCCCGAGCCTCGAGCTGTTCGCCGCGCAGCCGGTGGAGTATCGCCACCACATCCTGCCGACCGGCGTACCGCGCGTGGCCGTCGAGGCCGCGCATCCGGTGAGCTGGTACCGCTGGGTCGGCGATCACGGCACCGTCGTGGGCATCGAGACGTTCGGGGCCAGCGCGCCGTACCAGACGTTGTACGAGAAGTACGGCATCACGGCGGACCGGGTCGCGGCGGCGGCGACGGCGCTGGTGCGCTGACGCGGGCTTCGGGGTGGCGGTTGGACTGTTGAACCGCCCGCGCAGAGAACACCGAGAAAAGGAGAAAGGGAGGACAGGCCGGCAACCGGTTGTCCTCCCCTTGTCTTGACTCTCTGTGCGGCCAGTTCAGCGCCGCGTCACGGGCACCGCGCCAGCCCCGTCACCGGGCACCGCTCCGGATCACGCGCCGGCGCACTGCCCTGCCCGCCCGGTCCGCCAAAGGTGTACAGCGGCAGCTGGAGGGTGGCCAGTTCACGCCCCGGGATCGGGAAGTGAATGGGCGTGTTCTCCGGCAGGGTCTGCCAGCCACGGGCATCGAGGAACGCGATCACGCCGTTGGTGCCGAGGCCTTCGATGCCCTTCTCGTACCGCAGGGCATCCCACAGGCTGCCACAAGCGCCGTTCTCCTTTCGCGGCACGCACCCCGGCTCATTGGGCGGACCGTCGAGCGTGACCGGCGGCAGCTCGCCATTGGCCACCCGTGACTTGTTGATCAGCGGCACCGCTTCGGCCGCACGCCCCAGGCGAATGAGCGCTTCGGCCTTGAGCAGGTCCATCTCCGCCACCGTCATGGCCGTCTGCGGGCCCGTCTGCCACGTGAGGTCCACGCCGTTCCGCCGATAGAAGTAGTGCGACCAGCGGTAGGTACCGCGGTCGGCGGCGAAGATGTTGTTCAGGTTGTACCCCACGTACTTGCCGACTGAGGCAGGGCCGGTGGTGCCCTGGATACGGCGGTCGCGTGTACGCATCTGGAACGGCTGGCGATTGTCGTTGGGCGTGGCGACCCAGTTCACCCAGCCGTTGGTGGAGTCGGCCGGGCCGATCAGCCAGTAGCTCGGGCGCCCGAAGTCGGACGGCCGGCCGGCGGTGCGCAGCCGGGCCACCAGACGCTTCCAGTCATCCCAGAGGATGTCGGGCTGCGCGGTCGGCGCGTAGTCCTGCGTGATACCGGCATCGACACGGCGAATGACGTCCTGCCAGTTGACCGCTGCCCGCTCGGCGCGCGAGCGGGCGTTGTAGACCAGGATGCGCGCGGCATACGAGTTGGCAAAGCGCACGAACTGGTCGCGGGTCATGCTCTGGAAGAGCCACGCGTCCACCGGGAACGTCATCGACGGGTTCGCACCGGCGAGGGCGATGGCGGAGTCGAGTTGGCGGATGGCGTAGGCGCCGAGCTCCTTGTAATCCGAGAACACCGGCGTCCGCACCGTATCGAGGCGCGTGGACTCGTCGATGATCGGGCCCTTGTCGAAGTAGAACGCGAGATGGCCGTACGAGAGCCCCTGCATCAGCTTGCCCATGGCCTTGGCACGGGCGGTGCGGACGGGCGTTTCGATCACCAGCCCACGATTCACCGCCGCCACCACGTCGTTCACCGACGAAATGGTGCGGTAGAGCTGGTACCACGGCGTCTCATTCACGAACCGTCGGACGTTCACCTGACTGTTGTTCCACCCCTGACGCGGCTCGGCCGACAGCTCGAGCTGGCCGAAGTCGGCGAAGCCGGACGTGATTTCGCGGGCCATGGTGCTGAAGGCCCACGAGGGATAGTCGTCGTGTCCGGCCACCGGCCACCAGGTGCGAAACGACGTGGCCACGAACGTCTCGGTCGTGAGCGGCTGCGCGGTGGCACGCGCCGCGTCGGGCCGGTTGGGATTGACGACGTCCAGGTCCTGGCAGGAGGCCGCCACCAGGGCGAGCCCCACCGGCAGCGCATACTTCTTGATGATGTGGTTGGTCATGGGATCGTGGCTCGCCGGTCAGAAGATGATCTCGACACTGCCCGTCACCGTGCGGTAGCGCGGGTAGTCGAAGCTGTCAAACCGATTGAGCACGGTGCCCACCTCGGGGTCGTAGCCCTTGTAGCTCGTGAAGGTGAGCAGGTTGCGGCCGATGAGCGACAGCGACGCCTGGTTGGCGCCGAGGCGCGCCAGGGCGGCGTTGAAGCTGCGCGGCAGACGGTACTTGAGCGACAGCTCACGCAGTTTGACGAAGCTGGCGTCCTCGACGAACCAGTCGGTCGGACTGTTGGCCGCGTAGAGGGCCACGTAATAGTCGGTGGTCTTCTTGAGCTCCTGCGGCTTGCCGGCCTGGTCGACATCGGTGTGACGGCCGTACTGGTACATGCGCTGGCGCGTCTGGTTGTACACGTCGCCACCCACCTGCGCATCCCACAGCATGAACAGCTGCACGCTGCGCCAGCCGATGGTGTTGGAGATGCCGTAGCGGAACCTGGGGTTGCCGTCGCCAATGCGCACCACGGCCGCGTTGCCCAACGAGTCCACCGCCGTGATGGGCTGCCCCCAGCGATACACGCCGTTGCCGATGGTGGCGCTGGTGCCCCAGAGGCGCTTGGTCTCGCCGTCGGTGTACTGATTGCCGGCACCCACCCACACCAGGAGCCCCTCGTCGTTCACCTGGAACTCGTTGGCCCGCGCACCGACGCTGGCCGGCAGCTGGCTCGGATCGCGCATGAAGGCGAAGCCGTACATGTTGCCCAGCGTCTCACCGGCGCACCGGAAGGCGATGGTATTGGTGGTGAAGCACGACCGGTTGAACTCGGTGATCCGGTTGCGATTGCGGTCGGCCACCACGCCGGCGCGCCACGTGAAGTTGGGCTTGCGGATGAGCTGTGCCTCGAACGTGCCTTCCCACGAGTTGCCCGTGACCGTGCCGGCGTTCTGCCACTGGTTGGCGTAGCCGAAGTACCCCGCCAGCGGGATCAGGATGAGCTGGTCGGTGGTCGTCTGCTTCGCGCGTGACAGCTGGAGCGAGTACCGGTTCTTGATGATGGCATCGATGCCGATCTCGGTTTCCTTCGAGAACTCGGGCTTGAGGAAGCGGTTGCCGAGGTTCTGCTTCACCAGGCCGCCGCCTTCCACGAAGTTGAACGTCTCGTACTGGTCGTTGAAGTCGGGGCGTCCACCGGCGGTGCCTTGCGAGGCACGCACCTTGAACTCGCTGAACACCGACTTGAGCGGGAACCAGCCTTCCTCGGAGAGGCGGTAGGCCCCGCTGACGCGGTAGAACCAGTTCTCCTGCTCTTCAGGGCCGAAGAGCGAACTGCCGTCGCGACGGGCGAGGCCGTCGACGATGAGCTTGCCCTGGTAGTCGGCGGCGCCGCTCAGGAAGAAGGAGTTGGTCCTGATCGTCTCGCTGATCGACGAGATGAAGCGCTGCGTGGCGTTGTTCAGGCTGTTCACGCCGGGGGTGGCGAAGATCTGGCCGCTGGCGCTGGTCGTGTTGTTGGTCTCGCTCTCCATGAGGCCACGCAGCGTGCTGCGCAGCGTGAAGTCACCGACCTTCTTGAGCAGGTTGGCCGACAGCGAGGCGTTGAGCGCGTTGGTGGTGCCGTTGAAGCGCGAGATCTCACCCGGCCCCCCATTGCCGTAGCCCTCGGTCTTCACGCCCTGGTCGAGGAAGAAGTCGTTGTTCCGGTCAGACCGGTCGTAGCTCAGGTTGCCGTCCACCGTGAGCCACGAGCGCGGCGTGTAGCGCGCCTCGAGACTCCCCTGCAGGCGGGCGCGGTTGCGGTTGTTCCGCTCGGTGGACAGCACGTACAGCGGGTTCTCCTCACGCCCCTCGAAGTCGGGCTGGAAGATGTACGGCGTGCCGTCCGGATCGGGCTGGCGCAGGTTCACGTCCGGCGCCTGATTGATGAGGTCGAAGAACGTGTCGCCGTAGAGGTTCTGGCGCTTCGACCGGCTGTAGTACGAACTCACGCCGAACTGCAGGTCGCTGCGCGGCCGGTGGTCGAGGTTGAGGCGGAAGTCGTTCTGGTCGTAGCGCCCGCTGTTCAGGACGACGCCGTCCTCGCGCGAGTTGACGTACGAGAAGAACCAGTTGGTCTTGCCGCCATTCTGCGCGATGTTGAGTGAGTTGCGCGCGAAGTTGCCCGGGTCGAAGAACTCGTCGACCTGGTTGTAGTAGGTCCCGGGCGCGTAGGGGCGGTCCTGGAACCGTTCGTACGCCGGGCGCGGCACCCGCTGTTCGCGCGGCACCCGCTGGCCGGTCGCGTTCACGTAGGCGCCGGTCTCGTCGGCAAGGAAGAAGTGCTGGTTGGACCAGTCCACCGTGCGCGGCAGCGAGTTGGAGCCGTACTCCGAGCGCACGGTGAACCGGGTGGCGCCCTCCGCCACGTTGTTGCCGCGGCGCGTGCGAATCTGGATGACACCCGCCGACGCGCGCGAGCCGTACAGCGAGGCAGCCGCGGCACCCTTCACCACCTCGACGCTCTCGATGTCCATCGACTGCAGGTCGGCGCTGGCGGCGTCGAACGACTGCGTCTGGATGACGCCATCAACCACCACGAGTGGCGAGTTCGACTTGCTGATGGACGTCGGCGTCCGCAGCTGGATGTTGGTGCCACTGCCCGCCTGGCCCGTGGGCACCACGCTCACGCCGGCGATCTTGCCCTGAATGGTCTCGAGGGCGTTGGTCGCGGGCACCGGCGCATCTTCGGCCGTCACGCGCCCGACGGAGAAGGGCACCCGCGTCCCGCTGGTCGGATCGACAACGCCGGTGGTGACGACCGCCTGCAGGTTGAGCGCCGCGGCCTCCATCCGGAGATCGTAGGTGAGCGTCGCCCCCGCGCCAACGACGAGGTTCGAGCGCACCACGCGGCGATAGCCCAGACGAATGACCTCGAGCCCGTAGGTGCCCGCCGGGACGTTCGGAAAGAGGTAGCGGCCGTCGGCCGCCGTGCGCGCCTCGAGACGGGTCGTGCCGCGCGCAAGAAACAGCTGGACGCTCTGCAGGGGCTGGCCCGTGGCCGTGTCCGACACGACACCGGTCAACCGACCGACAGTGCCTCCCTGTGCCAGCACCGGTGCGGCGTGGGGAACGCCTACCAGCAGCGCCGCGAACGTGAGTGCCGCGGCCAATCGTGGAACCATCAGTCCTCCGGGAGGGGTGGGGATCCCCAACAATACAGCGAGACGACGTGACCGCCACTCCCGTAGGGACACGCGGCACCAATCCGTGGCCTCCTGCTACGGGGAAGCGCTCCCCACTCCCCGCGCTTCCCGACGCGGGGTCGGCACGACGGAGGAGCCTGCTCAGCGCCTGCTCAGCGCCTCCGCAACGCCCGCCCCGCCATCGCCCCCGTGAGCCCCCCCTCCTGCACGGCCGCCACGCCATTCACGAACACCCAGCGCATGCCGGTGGCGAGCTTCGTGGGCTCGGTGTACGTCGCTTCGTCACGGATGGTCTGCGGGTCGAACGCAATCACATCGGCAAAGGCCCCGGCGCGCAGTACGCCGCGATCAACCAGCCCATACGTGCGCGCCACCTGCGACGATGAACTCTCGATCATGCGTGCCATGCTGATGACGGGCTTGTCGAGCACATAGCGCCGGATCTTGCGCGGGTAGGTGCCGTACAGCCGCGGATGCCCGGACGACCCGTCGGAGCTGGTCATCACGAACGGGTCACGCATGAACGTCTCGATGTCACGCTCCGTCATGTTGAACGAGGCCACGCCCATGTCGAGGCCGCGCACTACGAGGTCGAGCGCCGTCTCCACAGCCGGTGCGCCGGCGGCCTGCGCCACCTGCGCGAGCGTCCGGCCAATGTAGGGCGCGGCCTTCGCACTGCCATTGATCAGCAGCAGCGTCGTGTCCCCGCCGCGGCGGCGCAGGTTCTCGCGCATGTCGGCCAGCAGCCGTGCGCGGAGCGTCGGATCGGTGGCCCGCAGGCGCAGGGAGTCACGCCCGCCGGCTTCAGCCCACCGCGGCAGCAGCGCGGCGGCGAGACTGGTCCCGCTCGCGGTCCACGGGTACTGGTCCGCCGTCACCGTGCACCCACGGGCACGCGCCTCGCGCATGATGGCGAGCACACGGTCTGCCGTGCCCCATACATCCACGCCGAGCGCCTTGATGTGCCCGATGTTGGCGGTCAGCCCCGACTCGCAGCCAATGCGGATGCTTTCTCGCACCGAGGCCAACAGCCCGATGGTGTACGAGCTCTCATCGCGCTGGTGCGTGTCGTACACGCCGCCGAAGGGTTTCGCGGCCGACACCACGGCGATCACCTCGTCGGTGGAGGCATACGACTGCGGCGCATAGAACAGCCCCGACCCCACGCCATACGCGCCTTCCTCCATGGCCCGCGTGATCAGGCGGCGCATGGAATCCACCTGGGCCGACGAGGCCGGCGCCGACGACGCGCCCATCACGAGGCTGCGCGCGGTGCCGAAGCCGGCCATCGCATAGGTGTTGGTACCAAGGCCAAGCGCCTGTGCCGAATCGAGGACGTCCCGCACGCGCACCGGACCGCGCCCGTCGGCACCCAGCACCACCGTGGTGACGCCCTGCATCAGCGATGCGGCGTTCCGGCGCTGCATCGCGTCGAGCCTCGGCAGCCCCTCGTAGGCGTGCGTGTGCGGGTCGATGAAGCCCGGGGCCACGATGAGTCCGCGCGCGTCGATGCGCTGCCGGGCCACCGTGCCGCGCGGCACATCGCCCACGAACACGATCCGGTCGCCGCGAATGCCCACGGCCGCCGTGCGAGGATCGGTGCCGGTACCGGCGTAGACCGTCCCGCCGGTGAGGAGCACGTCGAGGGTATCGGCACGCTGCGCGTCGGCCCTGCCGGCCAGCAGCGACAGATGGACCAGCAGCGGGGCGAGCGCCCGCGACAACGGGATGCGCGACATGACGGTCAGGGGGTGGAGAGCCGGACCTCGAGACGATGGAGCGCCAGCTGCGCCGCCGCCAGATCCTCGAGGGCATGGCCAACGGACTTGAACAGCGTGATGTCCTGGGCGTTGGTGCGGCCGAGGCAGGCGCCACGCAGGAGCAAGCCGAGATCGCCGAGCACGTGGGCGCGGTCGATCGCACCGGCGGCCAACGGCTGGAGCAGGTCGCCGGCCTCGGCCAGCGCACTCGCCAGCACGTCCACCACCACGCGGGCGCGCACAACGGCCGCCGCGTCCACTTCCCGCATCTGCGGCGTGAAGGCGCCGACGAGATCGAGATGGGTGCCGGGACGCAGCCAGCCGCCGTGCACGACGGGTGCTGAGGCCGTGGTGGCACAGCACACGATGTCCGCCTCGGCCACGGCGTCGGGCAGCCGCATCGCGGCGGCGGCCGGGATTCCCTCGCGTTGCAGCAGCTCGGCCAGACGCCCCGCCGCGTCGCCGTCGCGCCCCCACACCAGTACACGCTGCAACGTCGGCCGCGCGGCCACATGGGCCCGCACCATCCACGGCGCGAGGCGCCCGGTGCCCACCATGAGCAGCGTGGTCGCATCGGCACGGGCCAACGCGCGCGCCGCCAGCGCCGAGGTGGCCGCCGTGCGCCGCACCGTCAACGCCTCGCCGTCGAGCAGCGCGCGCGGCGCCCCCGTGGCGCGGTCGAGCAGCAGGTAGGTGGCGTCCACCGTGCGGCCGCCGTGCAGCGGCGCCGAGGGAATGACCGTGACGAGCTTGATGCCGAGCGCGGTGGCGTTCCAGGCGGGCATGCACAGCAGCGCGTCGGTCGGCGACAGCGCGTCCATATGCCGCACGGGGGCGGTGGGCGGCGCGAGAAACGCCGCCTCGAGCGCCGCCATGAGGGGCAGCCAGTCCAGAGCCGCATGGACCTGATCTGCCGGGAGTTGTGTCACCACGTTACCGTCCGCTTCGTTCAGGTCGACCCGCTCTCCCATTCTATCACGCTCCTCCTCCGCCCGCCGGATGGTGCACCATGCGCAGTCAGCAAACCGGGGACACAGGCGAGTGGCATCGCCCGATGCACGTGGCCATCGTCGGCGGGGGGGTCATGGGCGCCGCCACCGCCTGGTTTCTCGCCCGAGCGCACGGCGTCCGCGTCACCGTGCTCGAGCGCGATGCCTCGTATGCCCGCGCGTCGAGCGCGCTGTCGGCGTGTGCCATCCGCCAGCAATTCTCGACCGCCATCAACATCCGGCTGTCGCAGGACAGCCTCGCGTTCTATCGCCGCATCAGTACCGAACTGGCCGTGGGCGATGACGCCCCGAGCATCGGCCTCGTGGAGCCGGGCTACCTCTACCTTGCCGCCAGCGACGCCGGGGCGCAGGTGCTACGGGCACAGCACGCCCTGCAGGCGGAATACGCGGTACACACGGCCCTGCTCGACCCGACAGCGCTCGCCCAGCGCTTCCCCTGGCTGTCCACGGACGGGCTCACACTCGGCTCCCTCGGACTCTCCACCGCGACCAGCGGCGAGGGATGGTTCGACGGCTACGCCGCCATGCAGGCGTTCCGCCGGGCGGCCGTGGCCAGCGGCGTGCACTTCGTGGAGGAAGAGGCGACCGGCTTCACGGTCGATGGGCAGGGCAGCGCTGTCCGCGTCACCGAGGTGACGGCGCGCAGTGGCCGCGTCTTTCCCTGTGATGCCGTGGTCATTGCCGCCGGTGCCTGGTCGGCTGCCGTCTCGGCCCCGTTGGGTGTCACCCTTCCCGTGCATGCACGCAAGCGCGATGTGTTTGCCTTCGAGGCCGACGTCGACCTGCGCGATGCGCCGCTGCTCATCGACCCGTCGGGCATGTGGTTTCGCCCCGAGCTGCAGCGCGGCCAGTTTCTCTGCGGGGCCCCACCGCGCGGCGACGACGCGGACGAGATGCCGCTGGATCAGGTGGACCACGGCCTCTTCGACGACGTCATCTGGCCAGCGCTCGCAGCGCGTGTGCCGGCGTTCGATCGCCTCAAGGTCACGTCGAGCTGGGCGGGCTACTACGAGATGAACGACTTCGACCACAACGGCCTCGTGGGGCGGCTCGCACCGTACGGCAATGCCTACACGGCCTGCGGCTTCTCCGGGCACGGGCTGCAACAGGCGCCGGCGGTGGGGCGCGGGCTCGCGGAGCTGATCGTGACCGGGCAGTACCTCACGCTCGACCTGTCGCCACTGCGCGTCGATCGCATCGCCGAAGGGCGGCCACTCAGAGAACAGAATGTGATTTGATCAGCGGGGAGCCCGACGTGGGAGTCCCGATGGGGCTCGGATGTCGGAATTCCGAGCATGATCGGGATTCCCACGTTGGGATCACCGTCCGGCCACCTGCCCCGTCCGCGCCACCAGCAGCACCACCACCGACCCCGACGCCACGAGCGCGGCGAGGGTCAGGAACGCCCCCGCCGAGCCGCCGGTGGCGTCGCGCACTCGGCCGATCAGGTCCGGGCCGAAATGTCCCCCGAGGTTGCCGATGCTGTTGATCCAGGCAATGCCGGCGGCGGCGGCCGACCCGCGCAGGAAGGCGGTCGGGATCGACCAGAACGTACACATGGCCGACAGCACGCCGGCCGACACCAGGGTGAGCGCCAGCATCGACGGCACGACCGCCGTGCCGACCACCGCCAGCAGCGCCAGGCCGCTGGCCGTGACCGCCAGCGCGCCGGCCACGTGCCAGCGCCGTTCGCCCGTGCGGTCGGAGTGTGCGCCCCAGAGCGTCATCGCCACCACCGCCACCCCCCACGGAATCATGGTGAGCAGGCCGATGCGCAGGTATGCCGTCTTCGCGACGCCCAGCTCCTGGATGATCGTGGGCATCCAGAAGTTCACGCCATACAGCGCCAGCGCACTGGTGAAGTACACGAACGCCAGCGCCCACACGCGCCCGCTCGAGAGCGCCTCGCGGACGCTCGTCGGCGACCGATCGCCGGCCACCGCCGCCGCCCGGTCCTCCGCCAACCGCGCGGCCACCCGCGCCCGTTCGTCGTCACGCAGCCAGGTTGCCGATGCCGGCGAGTCGGGGAGCAGCAGCAGCACTGCGAAACCCATGAGCATGGAGGGGACGCTCTCGAGCACGAACAGCCAGCGCCATCCGGCCCAGGCGCCCACCCCGTTGAACGTGTCCATGATCCACCCCGACAGCGGCGCGCCCACCACGTTCGCGATCGCCACCGCGGTCATGAAGCGCGCAAAGGCCCGCGCCCGGCGCGCCGTGGGAAACCAGTAGGTGAGGTACAGCACGATGCCGGGAAAGAATCCCGCCTCCGCCACGCCGAGCAGCAGGCGCAGCGTGTAGAAGCCGAACACCGACGGCGCCACGCCGAACCAGGCCGGCATCGGGCCCCACGGCAGCCGGTCCACCACCGCGAACGCCCCCGACACGATCGCCCACGTCACCATGATGCGCGCAATCCACCGTCGCGCCCCTACCCGCTGCAGCAGCAGGTTGCTGGGTACCTCGAACAGGAAGTAGCCGAGGAAGAAGATGCCCGCACCGAAGCCGTACACCGTGTCCGACCACTGCAGCTCGGCGGTCATCTGCAGCTTGGCGAATCCCACGTTGACGCGGTCGAGGAACGCCACCACGTAGCACAGGAACAGCAGCGGCAGCAGGCGCCAGGCGATGCGGCGGAACGTGGCGTCGTCGTCCGGCACGGGGGGGGAGAAGGGCATGGGCCGAAGATACGGCCCGGGCGCCGCAGTCGCGCCACGTGGAGCACCCGATCAGCTTTCCGGCATGGCTCGCTCACCCGTCGTCCGGACCGTCCGGCAGGTCACGAAGTCGCTGCGCACTCAGGTCACGACCCTGGGCACCACGCTCGGGGCGTTCTGGGCCACCTTCGTCGTCAACCTCATGCTTGGCGGTGCGCTCAATCAGTTCGGCATCGTGCCGCGCTCCATCATCGGGCTGCGCGGCATCGTCTTTGCCCCGTTCCTGCACGGCAGCCTCAATCACCTCATCGCCAACACCATCCCCTTCGCGGCCCTCGGGTGGATGGTGATGCTGCGCGATGCGCGTCACTTCCTCCCCGTCACGCTCTGCTCCGCGCTCGGGGCCGGTCTCATGGCGTGGCTGCTGGGCGCCCCGGGCTCGGTGCACATCGGGGCCAGCGGTGTGGTGTTCGGGTACCTCGGCTTCCTGCTGCTGGCCGGCGTCTACACGCGCAGCGTGGGGAGCATGCTGCTCAGCCTCATCACGGCGGGGCTCTGGGGCGGGCTCGTGCTCGGCATCGCCCCGGGTCAGGTCGGCATCAGCTGGCAGTCCCACCTTGGGGGGTTTCTCGGCGGCGTGCTGGCGGCGCGCGCGTTCCGGCGCTGAACACGTGCGGAACATGGCGGCTTCCCGGTCGCCCATGCGGCCGGATGTGGCGCTGCTCAGCCTTGGCGGCGACGCCCGATCGCATCCACCACGCAATCGGCAATCGACTTCACGTAGCGCAGGGTGGCAAGGTCAGGCATCTCGGCACCGGCTGCGCGGTCGCAGTAGAGACACCCCACCACCTTGCCCAGCGCGATCAGCGGGAACACGCCGAACTGGGCAATCCCGAACGCCTCTGCCCAGCGTTGCTCGGCGATCGTGAAGCCGCGATCGGCCGGCAGGTAGACGGGCTGCCGCTGCTGCGTCAGCGCCACCACGGCGCCGCCGCGCACCGACGCCGGAAACGCGAATCGCGCCATGAGCGCCTCGGCGCCCTCGCCCAGCCCGGTGCGGGCCACCAGACTCAGGCGATCGGCCGTGTAGAAGCAGGCCAGGACGCGCGTGAACGGTCCACCACGCACGATCGCCTCGAGCGCCTGCAGCAGCACCGCGCCGATCGCCGCCCCCGACGCCGGGTCCACCATCTCCTCGAGTTCGTGCCGCAACCGCGGCCGCAGGGCCAGCGCGTGCCCCTCCGCGGGCGAATCAGTGGCCGCCTCCTCCCGCGCCGTCACGCTGCTGCCCAGGGCCGCGCGCGCCGCGGCGGCCAGCTGGCGGAAACGGAGGCGATCCGTCGCGATCTGCGGGTTCACGAACAGGTCGCGCGTCTCCTCGAGCGCGTCGGTCACCACGCCACCGATCTGCTCCCGCGTGAGCTTGATGCGCGCGGCGTGCTGCTCGATGACCGTCTCCACCGCGAGCGTCACGTCGTGCACGCTGCGCTCGTCGCGGTAGAGCGCCTGCGTGAGATCGTGGCTGAACGCGGTGACGGCCGCATGCTGCGACGCCGAGGCCGTCGCGCGCGCGCGCATCCCTTGCACGACCGTGTCCGGCAGCCCCCAGTGCCGCGAGACGTCCACCCCCAGATCGGCATAGCCGAAGCCCAGCACCGCCCGGGTGGCCGCCATCTCGCTCGTGCCGCCGTCGCGCATCTGCGCGCGGATGCGCGCGTAGTCGTCGGGGAAGTGACCGGCAATGAGCACCTCGCCGAGATTGCGGAACATGCCGCAGAGATGGGCCTCCTCGGGGTCCGGCAGCTGCATCCGGGTGGCGGCCGCGCGCGCGTGGTTCGCGGTGAGCAGCGAAAGCAGCATCAGCTCCTTCAGCTCCGGCGACTTGCGCGCGTAGTTCTCGAAGAGCAGCAGGCCGCTCGCCAGCTGTCGCACCGTGCGCGCGCCCAGCATCATCATGGCGTGCGTGGCACTCTGGATGGGGCGCGCCCCACGACGGTAGGTCACGCTGTTGGCCGTCTTCACCACGCCCAAGGTCAGGCTGTACTCGCGCAGCACCACGTTGGCCAGGCGCTGCAGCGAGTTGGCGTCGTCATCGAGCGCCGACAGCGTGTCGATGATCTGCTTCGACAACGCCGGGAAGTCCGCCCCCTCGAGGATGCGCGCCAGGCGCGCCTGGACAGGCGGGGGATCGGCCGCGGCGGCAGCTCCGGATCGAGGGTCGGAGACGGACATCACGTGGATGGAGTATCGGCAGGGCGGGCAGGTATCTTGCGTTCGTCCCGGCAGCAGGCCTGTCATCCCGCCACCCCCTCGCTCCCCGCCATGCCCCGCTCCGCCACCCATTCCGACACGGCCCCCAAGGCCATCGGCCCCTATTCGCAGGCCATCTGGGCCGGCGACCTGCTGTACTGCTCGGGGCAAACCCCCATCGACCCGGCGGTCGGCACCTTGATCGAGAGGGACGTCGAGGCCCAGACGCACCGCTGCTTCGACAACCTGCAGGCGGTGGTGGAGTCGGCCGGTCTCACCATGGACGACGTGATCAAGTGCAACGTCTATCTCACCGACATGGCCAACTTCGCGGCCATGAACCGGGCGTACGCGACGCGCTTCTCGGCGCCGTTCCCAGCCCGCACCACGGTCGCGGTGGCCGGTCTGCCGCTCGGCGCGGCGGTGGAGATCGAGCTCGTCGCGAAGCGTCCGGGCTGACCGGACCCACGGCCCGTGCCCCAGTCGGCTACACTCTGGCGCGACATCCGCGACGCCCTTCGCGGCGCTGAACACGATTACACCCAGGGGCCGATCGGCCGGGCGATCTTCCTGCTCGCCGTGCCCATGGTGCTCGAGATGTCCATGGAGAGCATCTTCGCCGTCGTCGATGCCTTCTTCGTGGGGCGTCTCGGGCCGGCGGCGGTAGCCACCATCGGGCTCACCGAGTCGCTCATGGTGGTCATCTACACCGTGGCCATGGGGCTCAGCATCGGCGTCACCGCCACCGTGGCCCGCCGCATCGGCGAGAAGGACCCGGACAGGGCGGCCCGCGCCACCGTGCAGGGGCTCCTGCTCGGGCTCCTGCTCTCCAGCGTGCTCGGGGTGATCGGCGCGGTCTTCGCCGGCGAGCTGCTCTCGCTGATGGGTGCCGATGCCGAGGTGCTGGCGGTGGGCACGGGGTTCGCGCGCATTTCCCTGGCCTGCAATGGCGGGATCTTCCTGCTTTTCCTCATCAATGCGGCGTTTCGCGGCGCCGGCGATGCCGCGGTGGCGATGCGCGTGCTCATGCTCGGCAACGCCATCAACATCGTGCTCGACCCGCTGCTGATCTTCGGCCTGGGCCCCGTCCCCGCGCTCGGCATCGAGGGGGCAGCATGGGCCACGGCCATCGGACGCGCCATCGGCTTCCTGTGGGCGCTCTGGCACCTCAGCACCGGCGAGGGGAACCTGCACGTGCACCGACCGCACCTGCGGGTCGAACCCACCACCATGCTGCACATCGCCACGCTATCGGGATGGGGCACCGTACAGGTCGCCCTCGGATCGATGAGCTGGATCGCCCTGGTGCGCCTCATGTCGACCTTCGGGTCGACGGTGGTGGCGGGCTACACCATCGCCATTCGCGTGCTGCTGTTTGCGCTCATGCCGGCGTACGGCGTGGGGGCTGCGGCCTCCACCATGGTCGGCCAGGCGCTGGGTGCCCGGAACCCCGATCGCGCCGAACGCGCGGTGTGGGTGGCGGCGCGCCTCAACATGGTGGTCCTTGGGTTGACGGGCGTGGCGTTCTGGCTGTTCGCCCCCACCATCGTGGGGTGGTTCAGCGAGGTGGCGACGGTCCGAGCGGTGGGTATCAACGGGCTGCGTACCATGTCACTGGGCTTCCCGCTGTACGCGTTGGGCATGGTGCTGGAGCAGTCGTTCAACGGTGCCGGCGATACCCGGACGCCCACCTGGATGAACGTGTTCGCGTTCTGGGTGGTGCAGCTGCCGTTGGCGTGGTGGCTGTCGCAGCATACCGCCCTCACCTACCGTGGCGTGTTCGGCGCCGTGCCGATCGCCTACACCGCGCTGGCGATGGTCAGTGCGGTGTTCTTTCGGCGCGGTGCCTGGAAGCGGACGGCGGTGTAGGGCGCTCCATGATGGCGAGGCGGAGCGGATGGCCGGATCTTGCGGGTATGCGGTTCCATTCCGCGGGTCCCCGGCGGTGGGCACATGTCGTCGCGCTCATGCTCGCGATGAGCGGCAGCGCGCCAGCCGCGGTGGCTGATGCCCAATCCGCGTCCTACGCCCTCGAGGCCTTCGTGGTGGCACACGCGGACGACTGGCAGCTGTTCATGGGCGATGTGCTCGTCGAGGCGTTGCGTCGCCGCCACCCGGTGCTGGTGATCGTCACGAGCGCTGGAGATGCGGCGCGCGGGACGGAGTTCTGGCAGACCCGAGAGCAGGGGGCGCTCGCCTCGACGCTGGCGGCCTTGGCGCTTGCCGGGGCGTCGGCACGGGTCGCCGACTGCGTGGTCTCCCGGGTGCCGATGGCTGCGCTGCATGGGCATCAGCAATCGCCGATGCCCCCCGCGCGCGCCGTACGCACATGCCGCACCGGGGACGCCGCCACGGTGTTCCTGCGCCTACCCGACGGGCGCCCCGACGGGGCCGGCTATGCGGTGCACGGCTACCAGTCGCTGCTCCGCCTGGCCGCCACGGGGCGCGGACCGCTCTCCGCGCTCGACGGCAGCGCCAGCTACGCCAGTGTCGGCGACCTCGCCGAGACCGTGGCCGGCATCATTCGCACGCAGCAGCGACTGGGCGTGGCGGTGCACGTGCACACCCACGACCCCGATCCGATGACCAACGTCATCGATCACGCCGACCACCGTGAGACCGGGCGCGTGGCTCTCGACGCCGCGCGGCGGCTGCATGCCGCCGTCACGCTGTACGCCGGCTATTCGAATGTGCGGCGCGCCGACAACCTCACGCCCGAAGCCGCGGCGTGGAAGGCGTACTGCTTCGTGCAGTACGACCGGGCCATGATGGCGCGGCACGGGTCGTGGAGCGCCTACGCCGAAAACGCCTGGGCCCACGCGCTGTACCTCTCGCGCACGTATGCGCGGCCGAACGTCGAGCACGGATTGTTACGGCGGCTGTGGCCGGGGCGGTGACGTGTTCCCTCGTCTGACGGGCGTGCTAACTTCATGGCATGAGTGACCCGGCCGCTCGCCCACTGCCCCCCGATCCGGTCATCGAGGCCTACAAGCGCGACGTGGACCGTACGTTGCTGCGGGAGAACCTGCGGCTGACGTGGGAGGAACGGCTGCTGGCGCTGCAGCAGCTACAAGAGCTCGCGGCGGAACTCGGCGCCGCCGGCCAGCGCCTGCGCGGACGGGCCTGATGGACTTCGCACGCGTCCTGCGGGTGTTTCACGAGGCCGGGGCGCGTGTGATCCTGGTGGGCGGTGTCGCGGGTCGCCTGCACGGCGCAGCCCGCCTCACCGACGATATCGATTTCGTCTACGACCGGGATGACGACAATCTGCGACGCCTGGCGGAGGCGCTCACTCCCTTCGCGCCGTACTTGCGTGGTGCCCCGCCGGGCCTCCCCTTCGAATGGGGCGTCCGGGCGCTGCGCGCCGGGCTCAACTTCACCCTGCAGACGTCGCTCGGCCCCATCGACCTGCTCGGCGAGATCACCGGGGGCGGAGATTACGCCGCCCTGCTCCCGCATTCACTCGAGGGGACGGTGTTCGGCGTGCCGCTGCGGGTGCTGTCCCTTGAACGCCTGATTGCGGTCAAACGCGCGGCCGGCCGACCGAAGGATCTGGAAGCGATTGCCGAGCTGGAACTCCTTGCCGAGGAGCGCGACCAGCAGGCGAGCTGACGGAGCTGCTCCACCCAGCGCATCAGAACAGCTCATCGAGCCGCAGGTGCGCCACCCGCCGCGCCTCGTCCGGCTGCGCGATGCCATACCCCCGCCACAACGCCACCTGCGCCGCCTCGCCGAATTCGGCGAGGTTGTCGTGGAGGATGGCGAGGTCCTGATAGGGATCGGCCACACCGAGCCGCCCCACGTCGATGACGCCGCTCACGCGCCCCTCGTGCACGAGCACGTTGCCCAGCGAGAAGTCGCCGTGCGTCACGACCCGCGCCAGCGGCAGCCCACCGGCGAGATCGCGCTCGAGCGCTTCCAGCACTTGCGTTGCTGACCATCCCGTGTGCAGATCGCCGAAGTCGTCTTCGTCCACCAGCCCGGCGCGCACACGCGCGCGCGCTGCAGACAGGCGCACCGGCAGGCTCGCGTCGAACGGGCACGTGGCCACCGGCAGCGTGTGCAGGGCGCGGAGCGTCGCCGTGAGGACTTCGGCCACAGCCGGCGCGCGCGACGGATCAGCGGTGATGGCCTCGTACGCTGTGACGCCCGGCACCGCCGTGGTGAGCAGCGCCGCAGCGTCCCCCTCGCAGGCGAACGCCACGACCGCGGGACACGGCACGTGCCGCTGCAGCCAGCGCAGGCGAAGATGCTCGGCGGCGATGTCGTCGGCCACCGCGCCGGTGCCCTGCTTGAGGAACAGCGACGGGCGGTGTGGGGCGACGAAACGGGTCAGCACGCCGCCCGATTCGCCTTGGTTGGTAGCGACGGGGGCGTAGCCGGCGAGGTGGAGATCGACGAGCGCCTGATAGATGGTCATGCGGTGTCCCCCCACGGCGAAATGGTCATCGAGCGCCAGCGCCTCACCGATCCGGCGCTCCTGCATGCGGACCCACGGGCCAATGTGCGTTGACGTCGCGTCAGGGGACCTCTTGGTCGGCAGCAGACGTTGTCACGCATGAGTGGCGGCCGGGCCATGCCCGGTTCCGCCACTCCCGTACCGTCGCGTCTTCATCACCGGGTCGAGTTCATCATGCGTGGCACCGTCGCCGTGGGTCTGGTCGTGCTGTTCATCGTGGGGTGCGCCGAGAGCAAGGGCACCCCAAAGGCCTCGGGCACGCCCGCCGCGGCCGTTCCCGCGGCGGCAGCCGGCTCCGCAGCCGGCTCGGCCTTCGCCCCGGGCAGCAGCATCACGGGCACCGTGCGCGAGCAGATCCCGGTGGGGCCGTACATCTATCTGCGGCTCGAGACGCCGGCCGGCAAGCTGTGGGCCGCGGTGGCCGCGGCCCCGGTCACGAACGGGAACGAGGTCACCGTGCACAACGTGATGCGCATGGAGCGGTTCGCGTCGCCGAGCCTCCATCGCACCTTCGCGACGATCTATTTCGGGTCGCTGGAGCCGGTGGCGGGTGCCGATGCGGGTGCGGGGGCCGGTGCCCAGACCGAGGCGGCTGCCGCCATGCCGCCCGGGCACCCGGTCCTGTCGGCGGCCCCATCGGCGCCAGCCACTGCCGGGACGCCACCGGCCGAGGATGCGCGTGTGGGCCGCATCGCGCGCGCGAGTGGGGCCGACGCGCACACCATCGGCGAGCTGTGGGCCCGGAAGGCGCAGCTCGTCGGAAAGTCCGTGTCGGTACGCGGCGTGGTCGTGAAGGTCAACGCCGGTGTGATGGGGAGGAACTGGCTGCACCTGCAGGATGGGAGTGGCTCGGCCTCCACGGGCACGCACGATCTGGCGGTCACGTCGCGCGCGGAGGCCGCCATCGGTGACACGGTGACGGTAACTGGCATCGTGCGCACCAACCGGGACGTGGGCGCGGGGTACGTGTATGCGCTGCTGGTGGAGGAGGCGAAGGTGGGGCGGCGGTAGGCGACACCGGCGGGCGGGACACGTAGCTTCTCCTGATCACTCCCACCCGCCTGCCATGCCGCGTTCCCTGCTCCGATCTGTCATGACCGCGTCGGTCGCGGCGTGGGCTGTCGCCTGCGCGCCGGCCGTACCCTCTGGTTCGGCGTCACCGGCACGCACCGCACCGACACCGCCCCCCAACATCGTCGTGCTGCTCGCCGACGACCTCGGCATCGGTGAAGTGGGGGCCTGGGGGCAGCGCGAGGTGGCCACCCCGCAGATCGACCGTCTGGCGGCCGAGGGGCTGCGCTTCACCGAGTTCCGCTCCAGCGCCGCCGTGTGCGGGCCGGCGCGCTGTTCGTTCATGACCGGCTTTCACAACGGTCGCTGCCGGCTGGACGACAACGACAACGATTACCTCCGCGATGCCGACGTGACGCTGGCCGAGCGCCTGCGCGAGGCGGGCTACGCGACGGCGCTCGTGGGGAAGTGGGGCCTGTCGTGGGACAGCGAACCGGAGTCGTGGCCGCAGGCCCAGGGCTTCGACGTGTTCTTCGGATATCGCGACCAGGTGCACGCGCACAACTTCTACCCGGAGTACCTGCTCGACGGCACCGACTCCCTTCGCACGCGCAACGTGGTGCCGGCGCCGCGCGGGATGGGCAGCGGCACTGCCACCGTCCGTCTCGACTATGCCCCGGACCTCCTGCGCACCCGCGCCTTGCGTTTCGTGCGGGAGCAGGCAGCGGCACGAACGCCCTTCTTCCTGTTTTGGGCCACCAACCTCCCGCACATCCACAACGAGACCAGCCGCACAGCGCCCGACGGCGGTTACGAGGTGCCCACGCTCGGCCCCTACGCCGACCGCCCGTGGTCGCTGCCGAAGCGCAGTTACGCGGCGCAGATCCACCGGCTCGACGAAGACCTCGGCGCCCTGCGCGGACTGCTCGATTCGCTGGGGGTGGCGTCGCGGACCATGCTCGTGTTCCTCTCCGACAACGGCGCGACCTTCCTGCGCGGGCCGCACGACGGCACCAGCGACATCATCGGGCGCTGGTTCAACGGCACGCAGGGCTACCGCGGCTTCAAGGGCGACCTGTACGACGGCGGCCTGCGCGTGCCGGGCATCGTGCACTGGCCCGGCGTGGTGCGCGCCGGCCGCACCACGGACGCACGGGTGGACTTCACCGACCTGCACGCCACGCTGGTCGAGGCGGCCGGGCCGCGCGCGCCCGCGGGCATCACCGGACGGTCGTTCCTGCCGCTGCTGGCAGGGCGCGGCACCTACACGCCGCGCGACGTGCAGGTGTGGTACTCCCCCGATCGGCGGCAGTCGGCGGTGCTGAGCGGCCGCTGGAAGGCCGTCTGGATGCTGGACACGCTGCGGCTGTTCGACCTCGAGCGGGACCCCGGTGAGCAGGTGGACCGGGCCGAGGACGAACCCCTGGTGGTGGCGCGGCTCGACTCCATTCGGCGGGCAGAGGATCGCCGCGCACTGCATCCGAAGCGCCCGGCGGCGCGTTGACCGGCCGCATCTGATGCCCTCGCATCAGATGCAGGCGCACCACTCTCGATATTGACGACGATGCGCGGATGGGCGCGGTGACCCGCGGAGGGCGCCTCGTGATGTTCGATCGGTCGGTGGCGGTCAACGCCGTCGTGGGGGCCACCGCCGAGCCTCTCGTGGTGCTGTCGACGGCGACATCGGGCGGCCTCGTCGGGACGAGGATTCCGCGTGACCAGCCTGCCGCCGCATGGTGGCGCCCTACTGCTTCACCACCGCCGTCTCCGGATCGCGCTCCACCACGATGGTGAACTCCTTGGCGAGCGCGACGATGCCGGCCACCGCCACCCAGAACGGCATCAGCACCGCGCCGGCCACGCCCGCGGTGAGCGGCATGTCCAGCAACGTGCGTCCGCTGGAGTTCCGGATGATGACCCGCCGCACGTTGCCCTCGCGGAGCAACTGCTTGAGCGTGGCCTTGAGTTTGTCACCGGCAACCTTGATTTCGTTCATGGGGGCCTCGAAGGAGGACTCTCGGCGAAAGCCGTTCGAACCGGATCACCTTCACCATTCTACCCCGACAGGCCGGCCCGTGTTCTGCCATGCGCCGTGCTGGGCATTCAGGGGCCACGGAGGAACGACACCCCCTCCATCTCCCGAGCCACCGCTGGCGGAGCGGCAATCCGCAAATGGTGCAGGATCGATGGCGCAATGTCCACGATGGTCGCCTGCCCGCTGGTGAAACGCGGCGTCAGCTCGGCACGATTGGTCACGATCCACGTCGTCCGTTCGCGCGGACTCGACCCGCCGTGCCCCATGCCGGTGCGCGCGTCCCGCCCGTGGTCGGTCGTCACCACGACCATCCAATCTTCACCCAACGCCTGCCGCCGCTGCACGGCGGCCCAGATGCGGCCCACGCGCGCGTCGGCCTCGCGCACGGCCTCGTGGAAGGGTGCGCTGTCGCCGTGGGCGTGCCCCATGTCGTCGGTGTGCTGCAGGTAGACCCATGTGAGGTCGGGGCCGCGCTCGGCGATATAGCTGGCCGCCTCCGAAGTCACGCGTTCGTCGATGGCCTTGATGTAGCGGGACGCCCTGTCGTGCGGGAACGCGACCGTGTCGAGCTCGAAGCCGTCGGCGGCGTGATCCAGACGGAAATCGCCAGCGCCCGGGCGCCCCACACCGATCAGCACCGTGCGGTTGTCGAGCCAGGTGGAAAACAGCGCGGTCACGCGGGACGAGTCGATCGTCTCGACGATGCGAAAGAGGTTCCAGTAGGTGTAGTTCGGTGACTGGTTGCTGTTGCCGCGTACGTGGTGCTTGTCCGCCCACGTGCTCGTGAGGAGGCTCATGTAACCCGGGGCCGAGATCGTCGGCGTCTCGGTCGGCCCGCCGAGTTCACCGCCCACATGGGCGCGCGCATATCCGCCGGAGGCGGCGATCGCATCCATGGCCGGCGTGGGCACCTGCTCGATCACGTCCGCCGGGATGCCGTCAAGCAGGATGAACACGGCTTTGTGCGGCGCCTCGGCGGAACGGGCGGCGGGCGGGAGGCAGCCAGCCAGCAACGCGAGCGCTGTGGCCATCAGGAGCCGGCGGGGCATGGATTCACGACGGGGCATGCGTCAAGTTGCACAGTGAGCGGGCTGTCCGCGACGCGCCGAAGCCGGCGGAACAATTTCGTGACGCCCTGGTGACTCCCCGCCAGCCCGCACGGCCCACACTGGTTCGCCTGCCCATGCCCCCGGGTGCAATGATCGACCTGCTTGCCGCTGTCCTCGCCCTCACTGCGACCTTCGCCTACATCAACATCCGGTGGGTTCGGCTGCCGTCGGCCATTGGCCTGTTGCTGACTGCGCTGCTGAGCGCGCTGGGAACCAAGGCCGCTGCCGCAGCAGGGCTTGTAGACCTCTCGCCAGTCATTCGCGTACTGCAGGAGATCGACTTCCGCGAGACGCTGCTCGAGGGCATGCTCGGCCCCCTGCTCTTTGCCGGGGCCCTGCATGTGGACTGGGCCGTGCTGCGGGAACAGCGCTGGCCCGTGCTGCTGCTGGCCACGGTGGGCACCGTGCTCGCAGCCATCGGTATCGGGCTCGGGCTGTGGGCCATCGCGCCGCTCTTCGGCTTCACCATTCCCCTGCTGTGGGCCCTTGCGTTCGGTGTCCTCGTGGCACCCACCGACCCGATCGCCGTGGGTGCCCTGCTCAAGAAGGCCGGGGTGCCTCCGCAGCTCCAGGTGACCATCACGGGCGAGTCGCTCTTCAACGACGGCGTGGCGGTGGTGCTCTTCCTCGCGTTGCTCGGCGTGCTCGCCAGCGGCAGTGCGCCGGAGCCGAGCGCGATCGCGTCGCTGCTCGCCATCGAGGTGGGGGGCGGCATCGTGTTCGGCCTGGTGCTCGGCTGGGTTGCGGTACGCCTACTGCGTGCCG
This sequence comes from Gemmatimonadota bacterium, assembly GCA_021299375.1. Taxonomy (GTDB): domain Bacteria; phylum Gemmatimonadota; class Gemmatimonadetes; order Gemmatimonadales; family Gemmatimonadaceae; genus Gemmatimonas. Next base: position 12,609 of record JAJTGR010000023.1, on the reverse strand, counting down.
TCGACAACTACCAGGTGGAGATCCTCGTCACGCTGGCCCTCGTGTCGGCCGGCTTTTCCCTCTCTCGTCACCTGCACGTTTCCGGCGTGCTCGGGATGGTCGTGCTGGGGCTCATCATCGGGCAGAGCGGCCGTGCGGTGGCGCTCTCCGCGGTCACGCAGCAGCGCCTCGACGAGTTCTGGGAGCTCATCGACGAGTTCCTCAACGCGGCGCTCTTCGTCCTCATCGGCGTCGAGATCCTGGTGCTCGACTTCCAGTCCACCGCGCTGTGGCTCGGCGTGGCCATGATTCCGCTCACGCTCCTAGCGCGCTTCGCGTCGATCGCCGTGCCACTCGGCCCGCTGCGCACGCGCTTTGCGTTGCCGCGCGGATCGTTGCGACTGCTCACCTGGGCCGGCGTGCGCGGCGGCATTTCCATCGCGCTCGCGCTGGCCTTGCCGGCCGGCCCGGCGCGCACCACGCTCCTTGCCGTCACCTACGTGGTAGTCTGCTTCTCCATCCTCGTGCAGGGGCTGACCATGGAGCGGGTGGCAAAGCAGGTGCTGGCCTGACTGCGGCAGCGGCCGCGGAGGTTTCTCGCCCGATGTTGAACACCTACGAGTTGACGTCATGAACCAGCACATCGCCTTCGATCCCGCACGCGACGTCGTCATCGAGCGCCTCATCGATGCGCCCGCGCCCCTGGTGTGGGAGGCGCTCACGCGCCCCGAACACGTCGCGGTGTGGTACATGCCTCAGGCGTGGGGACGCGTGGTGCGCGCCGAGCTGGACGTGCGGCCGGGGGGCATCTTCAGCATCGACATCGCCGTGGGCGACGGGCAGCCGTTCCCCAATGTCGGCTGCTTCCTCGAGGCCGTCCCCACGGAGCGTCTGGTGTGGACATCCATGCTCTTCCCTGGCTACCGGCCGGCGGTGTTCGATGACATCCCCATCACCGCCGTGGTGACGTTGGACGCCGAGGGCGCCGGCACACGCTACCGGTTCACGGCACTGCATCGCAGCGTAGCGGACTTCGAGCAGAACATGGCATCGGGGTGGCAGCAGGGTACGGAGATTGCCATGGATCAGCTCGTGGCACACGTGATGGCAATGCGCGCAGCGCCGTAGGTTTCCCGCATGCACCCACCGCGGACCCACGTTTCCATCCGCGTCCTCGGCTCGCTCATGGAGAAGTTGGCCAGCAGGTCGGATACCGACCCGCTCACACGCAGCGCCCCGGTGGCGGCGTATGACCAGCGCACGAATTGCGACCCGGTCATGCCGCTGGACGAGGACACCGTGCGCAGCGCGATCACCACGCTGCGGCGGCGGAACCTGCTGCGCGCGATCCAGCCAGTCCGGTCACGGGTCCCCAAGCATCAGCACGCGCGGGGTGAGGCGCTCGACCTCGAGGCGCGCGAGCTGGTGATCCGTTCGGTGCGCATGCTGCGCGGCCCGCAGCGCCGGATGCGCTGCACGCGCGCATGGCACGACTGGCCTGCTTCGCGGATGGCGACGAGCCGGAGCAGGTGATCGAGCGCTTGCTGACGCGCGACTCCGGGTCGCTGGTCGCCCGGCGGGCCCGCCGACCGGGGCAGAAGGCAGCGCGCGACGCACAGCTGCTGGGGGCGAGGTGGTCGAGGGGGCCCAACCCACTCGAGCGCATGTCGTGGCCCGAACTGCGCGAGGAGATCTGCGGCGGCCAGCGATGATCGCCGTCGACACCCACGTGCACGTCGGCTCGACGTTCGGCATCCGTTCGCCTGAGGGGGCGGTCTGCGACTGACAGGGTGATCGCGCCGAGCGCCCCCGTCTTGCATGTTCAACCCATTCATCGCGGTACGGGCGCTGCAGCATCCCCAGGTGCCGCCCCATGCCGTCCGTCACGAAACCGTGCGAGGTGCGTGATGTCCGCCGTCTATGGAATCGAGGTCCCGATCGGTCCGTTCGAGATCGGACTCGTACGCTTCAAGTTCGGCATATCGGCCGAGGCAAGCGTCGCCGCCCGGGGGCCGGTCACCGTTGCCGACGGCGGCACCGCGTCGCCTAGCCATGATCGCACCACCGGCCACCCCACCGTGGATACCGAGCGGACGCTCACGCTCGGCGCCGAACGGCACATCGCGGACAACATCACCATTGGCGCCAGCACGGAACTTCAGGCCTCGCGATTGGATCGGCTGATCGCGAATCCGTCGCCGTGCGGTTTCGTCTCGGCGCTCATCCGCGGCTTCAACCCACGCGTACAGTTCGGCACCGACGAGGCCAACCTCACGGTCGACGTGCAGGCCGACTCCGACTTCTGCTTCTTCGGCGTACGTGTCCATTTTCAACGTGCGGCGCTGGAGAGCCGATCGACCGAAGCGACCGGCTCGGTGGAGGGGGCGATGCTGATCGGCCCCAGTGCTCTGGCCATGCAGCAGCTGGCGCTGCGCGCGGGTCCGGGGCTGACGCGGGTGCTGATGCGCGCGATCCCCGGCATCGCGCCGTCGGCCACGTCGCTGGCCAGCTCGAACTTCTTCGCTACCTGGGCCGGTCCGATCGGGTGGGCGATTCCCATTTCCTACGGTCTGCGCGACGCCACGATGGCGTACACCGACTACCTGCGCCGCCTCGGCGAAGATCGGGGGCAGGCCAATCAATGGGCGGCGGCGTTCGTGCGCGAAGCCTATGGACACCCGCACGACCACTACATCGGCGCCCATGCCACCGTTGCCCGACAAGGTATCGCGGCGGCACAGACGCTTGGGGAGCGACACGGCTGGGTGCAGGTGCAGGCGCGGCTCGAGAAGGACTACCACGGCGGACATCCCCCCCGCCTGCTGTCGGCGGCCTCGGCACGGTACGACCACCGCGAACTCGAAGTCATCGCCTTCCGGTTCGGCGAGGCGATCTTTCGCCAACGCCGACACGGCGGGCGACTACCGGAGACGCTCGAGCGTTTCTGAGCAGCGTGGGGTCGGTGGCGGGGCGGTGTGCCGTGTCGCTCCGAGACCGCGAATTCCCAGCACCCCAGCCATCGGACACCGACCACGGTGGACGTCGCGGCGCCCACGCCCCAGTCGCATGGCGCCGCGGCTCCTCCTTGGTCATGATCCGGGATCCGTTATCGGACGATTGCGCCGCCACGGCGCGCCTCCCCATCGACACCGCTTCGCGGATTGGTGAGGAGCCGGTTCGCTACGGCAGCCGTCGGCATTGGCGCAAGGCCTTCGAAGAGGGGAAGGCACCCGCGAGGCGACACGTAGCCCGTGCACTCGTGGTGCGTTCCCCTCGCCAGTCGTCGCCCCGTCACCAGCGTCCGCCGTCCCGTCACTTGCGCGCCTCTTGGTCGGCATGCCAATTGATCGCATTGCACCGACTGCTCATCGCTGGCTGGCTTGCCCTCACGGCCCCGGCAAGGTTTCAGTCACTCGCCGCCGTCACCAACATCACCTCCCGCGTGACCCACGGCTTCGCGAACTCCAGCGACGTGACGATCCACGACACGACGCTGGGGGATGCGCACACGCCGCTCTTCGTGATGCTCCACGGCTCTCGGGCGCGGTGCATCTGGTTGATGGCCATGGCGCGCGCCCGCTTCGTCGAGCCCGTGCGGCCGTCGTGCGTCGAGGGGATGCTGAACGACAACAAGGCCAACACCCCCGGCGAACCCCACACGGTCGACCCCACGCCGCTCGTGAAGCTCGGGGCGCCGGTGCTGATGATCCGCGGACTGAATGACCGCTCTCCGCTTGCCGGCGCCCCGAGCGGCACCTGGGAGTTCGTGAACACCGATCTCACCAACGTGACCGCAGCGAACGCCGGGCACTTCGTGCAGCTCGACGCCACCGACGTGGTCATGCGCACCATGCCGCGGTGGCGCCGGCGCCAACCGACTCTCCGTCCCCTCTCCCCTGTCACAGCCATGCCCCGTACCCCGTGGTCCATCGTGCCGAGCGGCCTTGCGCTGCTGACGCTGCTGCCTCTCGTGAACGCGACCGCGCAGGGCGCGGCCCGCACCGCCACACCGGCCCCGCCGGCCGCGATCACCGACTCGACCTTCGCCGGTCTCGCCTATCGCAACATCGGGCCGGCCAACATGTCGGGGCGCATCAGTGACGTGGAAGGGATCCCCGGCGACCCGAGCACGGTGTACGTCTCGGCGGCCTCGGGAGGTGTCTGGAAGACCACCAATGGCGGCGTGACCTGGAAACCGCTCTTCGACAAGCAGCCGGTGCAGTCCATCGGTGACATGGCCGTCGACCCCACCAACCCCGACGTCATCTACGTGGGTACCGGCGAAGCGAACGTCCGCAACTCCGTGTCGTTCGGCAATGGCGTCTACAAGTCCACCGACGGCGGCCGCACGTGGCGCTGGCTGGGGCTGGCGGACACGCGGCACATTGCGCGCATCGTCATCAACCCGCTCGACCCACGCAAGGTGTACGTGGCCGCCGTCGGCCACGCGTTCGGCCCCAACGAGGAACGCGGCGTGTTCATGAGCGAGGACGCCGGCGAGACGTGGACGAAGGTGCTCTACCTCGACACCGTGCACGGCGCGTCCGACCTCGACATCGACCCGAAGAACCCCAACCTGCTCTACGCCGGCATGTGGCACTTCGACCGCAAACAGTGGACGTTCACCTCGGGCGACGAGAAAGGCGGCATCTACCGCTCCGTGGACGGCGGCAAGACCTGGAGCAAGGCCACCAAGGGACTACCGACGCTGATCGGGCGCATCGGCATCAAGGTGGCGCCGTCGTCGCCCAACATCGTGTACGCCGTGGCCGAGACGCGCGCCGGCTACGTGTTCAAGTCCACGGACTTCGGCGAGAGCTGGGTCAAGACCAGCGACAATGCGCACACGCTCGGGCGCGGCTTCTATTACGCCGACCTGCGCGTCGATCCGGTCAACGAGAACCGCGTCTACACGCTCGGCATGTCGTTCAGCCTGTCCATCGACGGCGGCGCGACGTTCACGCCGATGTCGGGCAACTTCCACGGCGATCACCAGACCATGTGGATCGATCCGCAGAACCCGCGGCGCATGTTCATGGGTGACGATGGCGGCATCAACGTCACCTACGACCGCGGCGGCGCCTGGCAGTGGTTCCCGAACCTGCCGGTGGGTCAGTTCTATCAGGTCAGCTACGACATGCGCGAGCCGTTCTACTCGGTGTCGGGCGGGCTGCAGGACAACGGCACGTGGGTGGGCCCGAGCCGTTCGCGCGGCAGCGCGATCCTTGCCGATGCGTGGCGCTTCATCCAGGGTGGCGATGGCTACTACGCCGTGTCGCACCCGGACGACCCCGACCGCTTCCTCTCCGACCTGCAGGCCGGCGGCATCGTGGCCACCAACCTGCGCACCTTCGAGCAGCGCGAAGCGAGCCCGCAGCCCAAGCGCATGGACGGGTATCCGGCCGACTCCAACAAGGTCCGCTTCAATTGGAACGCGCCCATCGTGAAGTCGCCGCACGACGGCAAGGTGGTGTACTTCGCGGGCAACATCGTCTTCCGCTCCACCGACTGGGGCACCACCTGGACGGTCATCTCCCCCGACTTGTCGAAGAACGACACGTCACGCCAGGGCGATGCCGGCGGCCCGATTCTCAAGGAGAACACGGTGGCCGAGTACTACGGCACGGTGTACTCGCTGGAGGAATCGCCGGTGAAGAAGGGCGTCATCTGGGCCGGCACCGACGACGGCAACGTGCAGGTCACACAGGATGACGGGAAGCGCTGGGTGAACGTCGCCGCGAACATTCCCGGCGTCGGCCCCAACGCCGTCATCTCGGCGGTGGAGCCGTCGCATACCGACGCCGGCACGGCGTACGTGGGCATCGAGCGGCGCATGATGGACGACTTCAAGCCCTACGTGTTCAAGACGACCGACTACGGCCGCACGTGGACGAACATCACCGGCAACCTCCCGGCCACCGCGTATGTGCAAGTGGTGCGTGAAGACCCGAAGAACACGAACCTCGTGTATGTCGGCACGGAGCTCGGCCTGTTCGCGAACTGGGCCGGCGGCAAGGGCGATTGGACGAAGCTGCACCTTGGCAACCTGCCCAACGTGGCCGTGCACGAGGTGCGCGTACATCCGCGCGACAACGACCTGATCGTGGCCACGCACGGGCGCGCGATCTGGATCTTCGACGACGCGGCGCCCATCCAGCAGATGACGCCGCAGATTGCGGCCAAGGCCGCCCACCTGTTTCCGCCGCGCGCCGCCACGCGATTCAACACCGGCGGCGGTGAATGGAGCTGGGGCAGCCTGGCCTTCAAGGGCACCAACGCCGAGTACGGCGCGAGCATCACCTACTGGCTCAAGGACAAGCCAGCGGCCGACTCGCTGGTGACCGTCGAGATCCTCCACAACGGCGCCGTGATCCGCAAAATCAAGAAACCCTCGGCGGCGGCCGGCTTCAACCGGGTGGCGTGGGACCTCCGCTACGAGCCGCCGAGGGTGCTGAGCGACATGCCGGCCGACTCCTCGGCGCCGGGCGACTGGCGTTCGCGGCCGGTCGGACCGCAGGCGCTGCCAGGCGCCTACGCCGTACGCCTCACGGTGAACGGCCAGGTGCAGGAGCAGCCGCTCACCGTGCGCATCGATCCGTCGTCGGGTATCTCCATGGCGACGCTGCAGACCCAGTTCGAGCAGGCACAGCGGCTCAGCAGCGTGATCGCCAACCTCATCGACACGGAACGCAATCTGGTGGCGTTCCGCGGCCAGGTGGATGAGCGGAGCAAGTCGGGCGCCGAGATGCGCGGCGACGCCGCGCGCGCGCTGGTGACCGCCGCGAGTGAGGAGATCGGCAAGCTCGACGCCGTGCGGCTGCAGGTCACGCGGCCGGCGCTCGACAAGGTACCGTTCTACTCCGAGGGGCCGCGCCCGCTCGAGCGGGCCATGGGGCTGCTCGGCTCGATCGACAGCGGGCTCAACCCCGCCATCCCCAGTCAACTCGAATACGCCGGCGATGTGCGCCGCGATGCGCAGACGGTGATCGAGATGGTCGAGCGCCAGGTGGAGGCGACCGTGGCGCGCATCAATCCGCTGCTGCAGTCGCTCGGACTGCCCGCGCTGGCGCCACCGGCAAGAAGGCCGAATGCGATGTAGGCGGGGCACGCGTTCGTTGCCGCCCCTGACCGTCCCGCGCCGCTGGCGCGGGACGGTGCCCTCCCCTCCTCACGCCCACCCATGACAGACGTCGACCTCGCCACCCGGTTCATCGAGCGTTCGCGCTACTACCTGGCCACCGAGTATCCGGCCAAGATCTCGGCGGCGGTGCGCGCCATTCCCGCGGCGCAGCTGTGGTGGCGACCGAACGCCTCCGCGAACAGCGCCGGCAACCTGGTGCTGCATCTCGCCGGCAACGTGCGACAGTGGGTGGTGAGCGGAATCGGCGGGGCGCCGGATGTGCGGGAGCGCGACGCCGAGTTTGCGGCCACCGGCGGCCTCGAAACGGAAGCGCTGCTCGCGATGCTGCACGCGGCCGTGCGCGACGCCGACACCGTGCTCGCCGCGCTCTCCCCCGCCGACCTCGGCGTCGCGCGCCGCATTCAGGGGCGCGACACCACGGTGTTCGCCGCCCTGTACCATGTGGTCGAACACTTCTCGGGCCACACCGGGCAGGTCATCCTGCTGGCCAAGCAGTGCACGCCGCAGGCCGTGCGCTTCTACGACGACACGGGCGGGCTGGCGAAGCCGCTGTTCCTGCCCGACGGGGTCGCCGACATCGCCGACTGAACGGGGGCCGGCCTGTCGCCGCGCTCCCGGCGCCGCACACTCAGCGCACCCGCTTCGCCACGGACACGACGCTCACATTGTCCACCCGCACCGCGTGCACGGCCCGCGACGCATCGCGCAGGAACAGGTAGCGGGTGGTCCCCACGCCGAACGTGTCGTTCCCCAGATACTGCAGCGGGCGCCCGGGGGAGCCGGCCACCGTCAGCCGCCCGTCCTCCACGGCGAAGCGCACGTCGGTGGGATTGCCACGTCCGGGGCCACGGAAGCGACCAGCGTACGGGGTGAGGTCGCTCGGTGCCGACACGGCGGCCAGCGGCGTACCCGGACCCAGCACCGCCTTCGCGATCGATTGCGCAATGGCGCTCGGCGACACCGGACCTGCCGTGTTGGTGAGTACCACGATGTACAGGCTGTCCGCCGGGTAGAAGCGCGACTCGGAGGTGTAGCCGCTGATGCCGCCGCCATGGCTGATCACCTGACGTCCCTCGTCGATGAGGTTGGTGAGGCCCTTGGCATAGCGCACACGATAGCCGTCAGTGAGCGTGCCCGGGGTGATCATCTCCCGGTAGGACGCGCGCGTCACCACCTGGTCCGACGTGTGCAAGGCCCGCAACCACGCCAGCAGGTCGCCGGTGGTGGAGCAGAGCGAGCCCGCCGAGAACGGCCACGAGTGATTCTGCTGTTCGGCCTTGCGGAGCATCCCACCGAACGTGTAGCCGTGCACCTTGCCCTTGGTGACCACGTCCTCCGTGCAGTACGCCGACCGCGGCATGCCCACGCGGTCGAACAGATTGGTCTTGACGTAGTCGGCGTACTTCTGGCCGGTGACCTTCTCGATGATCATGCCCGCGAGAAAGTACGCCGAATTGTTGTAGATCAGCGCTTCGCCGGTGCTGAAGTCGAAGCCCGCATTGCCGACGAGCGCCATGACCGAGTCGTGCGACACGGTGAGCGGGAAGAGCTTCAGCGCCGCCGGAATCTCCGTGTACGAGCGGATGCCGGACGTGTGATCGAGCAGGCGCCGCACCGGAATGTGCTGTCCGCGCGAGGGATACGTGGGCAGATACGTCAGCAGATCGGCATCGAGGTTCACCGTGCCCTGCTCCACCAGCTGCATGAGCGCAGCGGTGGTGAACTGCTTGGTGATGGAACCGATCTCGTAGATCGCGTAGGGCGGGGTGGGCGTGTCGAGATCGAGGTCGGCCCAGCCGTAGCCCTTCATGACGATCGTGTCGGCACCCTTGACCACCGCGACGGAGATGCCCGCCACCTGGGCGGCCGTGATGGGCGCGTTGACGATCGAGTCGATCGTGGCCACGAGCCGGGCGCGGTCGGGGCGCTGCGCGGTGAGCGCATCCGGGGCCGTGAGCATGGCGATCGCGGCCGTGACGGCGGTGGCATGACGGAGACGAAACATGGACAGATCCGGGACAGGTCCTGGGGAAGAGCAGGGAGCGCAGTGCTGCCGGTAAGCTACCGCCACGGCCGCCATCGCAACCGACCGACCCGGAACGCCGTAGGTTTCGCGTGGGCAGACACGATGCCCTTTGCAGGACGTCTGAACCGGCACCGGCAGGGACCATGGGCGAGCGCAGGTACTCGGAAGAAGCGCTGCAGACGATTCTCGGCGAGGCAGCCACACTCTCCGCGCAGCGGGGCGACACGTACTCCCTCGCCGACATGCAGCGGATCGCCGGGGAGATCGACATCGACCCGGAGCTGGTGACCCGCGCGGCGGCCGCCATGCCCATTGGGGCGGCGACGCCTGCGTTGCCGGCAGCGGCGCCACTGGTGCGCCAGGTCGGCCATCGCGCCACGATGGCCGAGATGACGGCGGCCATTGGAATCGCGCGGGAAGAGTTCGGTGAGTTGGGCACCACCGTAGCCGTCGGCGACGGCGTCGAATGGCGCTACGACTCCGGCTTCAGCGCTGCCGTGGTCTCCATCATGCCCGAGTCGGCGCATACCGTCGTGCGTATCGATGCGCACGCGAGCGGCCGGCAGGTCGTGCTGTATTTCGGAGCCGTCGCTGCGGCCGTGGCGACGGGCTTCCTCGCCTCGACCACCGCGACGCCGACCTTCAGCATCGCCGCAGCCGCCGTGGCGATCGGGCCGTGCCTCGCCGCGGCGCATCTCTGGTGGCGTCGGTCACAGCAGGCTGCCCAGGCGAAGCTTGTAGCCCTTGCCGACGCGCTCGCGCAGCGCCTCGCGTGACGTTCCACGGCGCTCCGTCCATTCCCGTGATCCCCACGCACGAACAGGACATCACCCTCACGGCCGACGACGGCTACCGGCTCGCCGCGACCATCTTCCCGACGCACGGCAGCGACTGGATCGTGGTCGGCTCGGCGACGGCCGTGCCGCGCCGCTTCTACCGGCGCTTTGCCCGCTACGCGCAGGCGCGGGGCGTCAACGTCATCACCACCGACTACCGGGGTATCGGCGGCTCGCGCCCGCCCGGTGGCCTGCGCGGGTTCATGCCCGATTACGTGGACTGGTCCCGGCAGGATCTGGCGGCCGCTGTCGCGTATGCGTCAGACCGTGGGCCGTCGTACCTGGTGGGGCACAGCCTCGCCGGGCATGCGATCGGCTTGCTGCCCGACCCGTACCGGCTGCGGGCGGCATGGGTCGCCGCCGGTGGCGCCGGCTGGCACGGCTACATGCCGAGTCGGGAACAGCGCAAAGTGTGGCTCCTGTGGAACGTGATCGGACCGGTGGCCACCCGACTGCTGGGCTACCAGCCCATGAAGGCGTTCGGGATCGGGGAGGACATTCCGGTCAGCGTGTACCGGCGGTGGAAGCAGTGGTGCCGGTTTCCGCACTACTTCTTCGATGACCCCGACCCGGTCTCGCGCGACCTCGTCGCGGGCTTCGCCGGCGTGGGCATTCCCATTGCCGCCGTCAATGCGACCGATGACTGGTGGGCGCTGCCGGCATCGCGGGATGCGTTCTTCAAGGGCTACACCGGCGCCACGGTGGAGGCGGTGACCGTCACCCCTGCCGAACTGGGCGTGCGCGAGGTCGGCCACATGGGCTACTTTCGCGAACACGTGGGTCGCGCGTTGTGGCCACGCACAATGGACTGGCTGCAGATGCACGGGCTGAGAACAACGCCGGTCACGGCGTCGACGATGCCGCAGGCGGAGTGATGCGGGCGCCGCGCTGCAGGCGCCGTGAGGCGGGCGCCGCCGTCGGCGTCGCGATCCACAACGGGAGCACGGCCGGATCGCCCTGCGCAGCCGGCCCCCCACGCGCGTTTCGCCGGTGAAGCACCCGGGGTGATCCGGTGGGGCCTCCCGACGCGCTTCGCAGTCGCCCGGCTCAGCGTCGTCTGCCGCAGCATCTGCTCGAGGGTGCGTCGATCTTCGGGGGCGAGCCCGAGATCCATCGTAGCGGTCAACATACCACCTGCCACGGCCGCTCTTGTGCTACTCACCGTTCGTTACCGACGGTGGGCCACGACCGCTGGTGGCGCCCCGCCGTACCGAGCGGCCTCACGACCGACCGCGGCATCAAGGCCATCGACACGAAGCCATGCGTCACCGGTCGCCGCGTGACACACCACGCGAACTCCACCTTCGTCCCCGGCAACACCACCACCGGCCGGCAGCCGACACCCCGGTCAACGGGCGACTGCCTCGGGCGCCGCCGCTTTCGTGTCGAACACACGGCGCGCATCGACCACGCGCGCGTAGTTGTCCGACGTCCAGCCCCACACACCGCAGATGGCCTCGCCGAGGTCGCGCCCCATCGGCGTGAGCGTGTACTCCACCCGCGGCGGCACCGTGGGGTACACCGTGCGCTCCACGAAACCGTTGCGCTCCATCTCCCGCAACGTCTGCGTGAGCATCTTCTGGCTGATGCCACCCAGTGCGCGCTGCAGCGCCGTGAAGCGCAGCGTGCGCTCGTCAAGTTCATCGAGCACCAGCAGCGTCCACTTGTCGGCAATCGAGCCGAGGATGTCGCGCACGGTCTCTGTCTCCACACTGCAGGGGGCTGCTCCGGGACACACGGCGGCGGGCTTGCTCATGGTTACCTCTTGGTGGGTACAGCACTTTTGGGTGCCTTCTTTCAAAACACGGTATACCGCTCATGATTGTGCTTCCCGGGACACCTGTCAACGCGGACCACACCGGTCCGAGCACATCAGCGGGACTTCACCACCGTTTCGAGAGGCATACCAGCAATGGCCACCGTTCTCATTACCGGCGCCGGCGGCGGGTTCGGCGCCCGCATGGCACGCACCCTGCGCCAGGGCGGGCACATCGTCGCGGGCACCCTCCGCGACATCACTGGGCGCAACGCGGCCGTCGCCGCCGAGCTGTCCGCACTGGGTGTGCACGTGTACGACATGGATGTCACCAGCGACGCCAGCGTCGAGCACACCATCGCCCAGGTCATCGCTGCCCTGGGCACCCCCGACGTCGTCGTGAACAACGCCGGCGTCGGCGTGCTTGGCGTGCAGGAGGCGTTCACGGCCACCGACCTGCAGCGCCTGTTCGACATCAACGTCTTCGGCGCGCATCGCGTGACGCGGGCGGTCACCCCGCACCTCCGGGCCCGGGGCAGCGGGCTCGTCGTGTTCGTCTCCAGCCTGCTGGGACGTATCGCGGTGCCCTTCTACGGGCCCTACAATGCCAGCAAGTGGGCGCTCGAGGGGCTCGCCGAGAACTACTCGCTCGAGCTGTCGGGCTTCGGGGTGGACGTGGCCATCATCGAACCCGGTGGCTTTCCCACCACGTTCATTCCCAACCTGATGACCCCCAGCGACCACGCGCGGGTGGCGGCGCTGCAGCCGCTCGCCGATGCCGGCACGGCGTTTCTCACGGGGTTCGAGCAGGCGCTCGCTGCCAACCCGGCGCAGGACCCGCAGCTGGTGGCCGATGCGCTGCGCGACCTGG
>JAJTGR010000093.1 GCA_021299375.1 Gemmatimonadota bacterium | reverse complement strand
GGCGTGCAGGCACCCGTGGCGTGGCAGCGGGCGCTGGGTCGCGTGCTGCACGGCGTGCGCACCCAGCCCATGGCGGTGCGGGCCGGACTCACCGGGCTGCTCACCACGCTGCTGCCGTGCGGCTGGCTGTATGTGTTCGTGGCCGCGGCGGGTGGCACCGGTGGTGTGCGATCGGCCATGCTCACCATGGCGGTCTTCTGGCTGGGCACCCTCCCGGCGCTGCTTGCGGTGGGGGTGGGAGCGCAGCGGGTGCTGGCGCCGTTCCGGCGGCGGCTGCCGGCGCTGAGCGCCACCGTGGTGCTCATCATGGGGCTGCTGAGCATGTCCGGACACCTCGGCGGCGTGGCTCAGCCGCACGCGGAACATGGGGCGACGGCGCTGGCACCGGTCAACAACGCATCGGCGCCAGCCGCACCACCAGCACCGGCCACGGGGGAGTCCGCACATGAGCACTGACGTCCTGCGCGGACCGGCGACAGCCGCTCCCATCGCTCCCGCCGTGCCTGCCGTCGACATGGCGTGTGCCCACTGCGGCCTCACGGTGCCCGAGGGGTTGATCGACACGGGAGCGGAGCGGCAGTTCTGCTGCACGGGGTGCCATACGGCGTTCGTGCTGCTGCACGAGCACGGGCTCGACTCGTACTATGGCTTCGCCGATCGGCGTGAGGCCCCCGTGCGCGCCTCCGGGCGCAGCTACGAGGAGTTCGATCATCCGGCCTTCGCGCAGCTGTACGTGCAGCGCACCCCGCCGGGGCTCTCGCGCACGGAGCTGTACCTGGAGGGGGTGCACTGCGCCTCCTGCGTGTGGCTGGTGGAGCGTATCCCGCTCCTGCAGTCAGGGGTGGTGCGCGCCGAGCTCGACATCCGTCGCGCGCTCGCGGTCATCGAGTGGGACGCCGACGCTGTCCCCCTGTCGGCCATTGCCCGCGCGCTCGACACGCTCGGCTATCCGCCGCACCCGTTCCGCGGCGTGGCCCGCGACGCCATGCGCCGCCGTGAGGACCGCGCGATGCTGGTGCGCATCGGCGTGGCCGGCGCGATCGCCATCAACGTGATGCTGGCGGCGCTCGCGCTGTATGCCGGCGAGGTGAACGGCATGGAGACGTCGTTCACCGACTTCTTCCGCTGGGTGAGCTTCGCGGTCACGGTGCCGGCATTCATCTGGCCCGGCCGCGTGTTCTTCACCGGGGCGTGGGCGTCGCTGCGCACGAAGTCGCTGCACATGGACCTGCCCATCGCCATCGCGCTGGCGGCGGGGCTGGTGCGAGGCGCCATCAACACCGTCACCGGCACGGGGCCCATCTACTTCGACGGACTGGCGGTACTGATCTTCGCGCTGCTCGTGGGGCGGTTCCTGCAGCAGCGCGGCCAGCGCATGGCCGCCGACGCCGCCGAGCTGCTGCACGCGATTGCGCCGAGCACGGCGCGCATCCTCGAGCAGGACACGGTGCGGGAGATCCCCGCCGAGGCCGTGCTCCCGGGCATGATGCTCGACGTGCGCGCCGGCGACACCTTTGCGGCCGACGGTGTGATCGTGCGCGGGCGATCGAGCGTGAACGCCGCGCTGCTTACCGGCGAATCGCGACCGACCGCGGTTGATGTGGGGGCCACGGTGTTCGCCGGGACGCTCAACATCGAAGCGCCACTGCAGGTGCGCGTCGAGCAGGCGGGCGAGACGAGCCGCATCGCCAAGCTGCTGCGGCAGGTGGAGGAGAGTGCCCGCCGCCGGGCGCCCATCGTGCAGCTCGCCAATCGCATGGCGGGTGCGTTCACCGCGATCGTGCTGGTGGCGGCGGTGGCCACGTTCGCGGTGAAGTCGCAACGCAACGCCCCCCACGCACTCGACGATGCCATCGCCCTGCTGATCGTGACGTGTCCCTGCGCGCTGGCGCTGGCCACGCCACTGGCCATCACGGTGGCGGTGGGGCGCGCGGCCGGCAACGGCATTCTCGTGAAGGGGGGCGACGCGCTCGAACTGCTGGCCACGCCCGGTACGCTGGTGCTCGACAAGACCGGGACCATCACGGAGGGGCGCACGGCCCTCCGTGAGTGGGTGGGACCGGCGTGGGTGCAGCCGCTGGTGCTGGCGTTGGAAGAAGGCTCGTCGCACCCGCTGGCCGACGGGTTCCGCCGGGCGTGGCCGGCGCTGCCGGTGCCCGAGGTGACGGACGCGACGCATGTGGCGGGCGGTGGGCTCGAAGGCACGATCGACGGGCGCCGTGTGCGCGTGGGCTCACCGCGCTTCGTGGCCGAGTCGGTGACGGCGGTGGACCCGGCCGTGCGCGAGGCACTGGACGCCATGGACCGCACCCTTACGCCGGTGCATGTGGCGCTCGACGGGGTGCTGGTGGCCGCCGCGGGTCTCGGCGATCGCATCCGCGACGACGCCGCCGCCTCACTGGACGCGCTGCGTGCGCGCGGCTGGCGCACGATCATGCTGAGCGGCGATGCCCCGGAGGTCGTGGCGGCGGTGGGGCGTACGCTCGGCTTTGCCCCCGACGACGCCATTGGGGCAGCATCCCCCGAGGCAAAGCTGGCGTTCGTGGAGCGGCGAAAGGAGGCGGGTACCGTGGTGATGGTCGGTGACGGCGTGAACGACGCCGCCGCCATTGCGGCGGCCAGCGTGGGCATCGGGGTGCACGGCGGGGCGGAGGCGTGCCTGGCCACTGCCGACATCTATCTCACGCGGCCCGGGCTCTCGGCGCTCATGGAGCTCACCGAGGGGGCGCAGCGTTCGCTGCGCGTGATCCGCCGCAACATTGGCTTTTCCATCGGCTACAATCTCATCGGGGCCGGACTGGCCGTGGCCGGGCTGCTGACGCCGCTCATCGCGGCAGTACTCATGCCCCTGAGCTCCATCACGGTCGTGCTGGGCAGCTGGTACGGCCACACCTTCGCACGGCGCCCGGCGCCGGGAGCGCGCACGTGAGCGTCGTATTCATTGTCCTGCCGCTGGCCCTGCTGCTCGTGGGGGGCGCCGTGGCCGCCTTCGTGTGGAGCGCCCGCAGTGGGCAGCTGGACGATCTCGACACCCCGGCGGTACGCATGGTGCACGACGAGGCCCCGCGTTCATGACCGGTGTGGCTTCGAAACACGTATTGTTTCGCGGGCAGCCAGCCCCGACATTGGCTGGATGAACAGCACCGCCTCCGCATCGAACCATCATCCCGGCCCCGAACGCCGCCAGAATCCCCGCCTCCGCGAACTGGTGGATGAAATGCTTGCCTCCATCCGGGCGGCGGCAAACGTGTCGCTGTGGACACCGGAAGAGCGGAGCCACTACGAGGCCGACATGGCCCGGATCATGGAAAGCGTACGGTCGCAGGCGCTGGGCGGCGGGGCGAAACCCGCCCGACAGCAGTAGCCCTCCGGTCCCGCGTGGATCGCCGCAACTTCTATCGTCGGCTCCACGTCCAGCCCGACGCCCCCATCGAGGTCATTCGGGCGTCGTATCGGGTGCTGATCGCCCTGCACCACCCCGATACCGGCGGTGATCACGAGCAAGCCACGCGTATCAATGAAGCGTGGGCGGTGCTTGGCGACCCGGCACATCGTGCGGCCTACGACGCCAAACGGGCGGCACGGGCGGATGCGATAAGGGCTCGGCGCTCGGGTCATGCGGCATCGGCGGCCGACGAGGCACCTGCCCGCACGGACACGACTGCCGGTGCCGCCCCCGGCGCGTGCCCCTTCTGCCGCGGCGCCGTGACCCCGCGCGCGAGCCGCTGCCCACGGTGTCAGGCGCCGTTGACCCGGATCAGGCCGCTCGCCTCCGAAACGCTGGGCGCCGATCGGGATCAGGGGCGACGACGGCTGCCCCGCGTGTCGCGCGCGGATTGGGGCCTGCTCCGGCTGGACTGGCGCAGCGAGCCGATCGACGTGCGGCTTCGCGACCTGTCGCTGGGCGGCGCCAGCGTCTTCACCGGCCTCCCCATCGAGGCCGGTCGCCGGGTTCGCATCACGGGTGCACCGTTCGATGCCGTGGTCGACGTGCTCACCTGCCGTCGGGCCGGCAACGTCTTCGTGGTACACGGGCGACTGGTGACCGCGAGCTTCGCCGCGCGGGCGGGCAACTTCCTGCACGAGACGGCGTAGCCGCGTTGGTTACGGCGCCCCCGCGTCATCCTCCCCCATTTCGAGTCGCTCGAAACGCGGGTGCTCGAAGATTGGCGCACGGACCTGTTGCGCCTCCCCCATGGCATCGCTGAGTTGTCCGGCGACGCGCGCGACCAGCCGGTTCATGGCATGCACTTCGGCGATGAGCCGGCGGCTGTCGCGCGACTCCCAGTAGTGGGTCTCGTCGTACACGTCCACCTCGATGCCGAGGGTGATGGCGTGATCGAGCAGCTGCACCAACGCCGTATGGCATGCGATCAGGTGCGCGTCGCTCACGGTGGACGCGTACTGGGTCTTGCAGCTGCACTGCCAGTACCAATCGACGGGGGCGCCGGCGGCATCGTGCCGGCGCATGAACCCGAACGTGGCCGTTTCGCAGCCACGCCCCGGCTGCACGTTGAATCCTTGCGCAGAGTGCGGGTCGCCAACAAGGGGCGGATCGTCATCGCCGAACGGCACGGCGATGATCGAGGCCCAGCCCCGAAGAGCCTCGAGGCGCGTATCGCTGTCGAGCGGCCCGCCGTGATCGATCAGGAGCGGTGTCCAGCTGGCCAGCGGCAGGGTCTGCGCGAACGCGTGGAGATCGGCAAGGATGGCGATCACGGCATCGCGCGTCCAGGACGCCGGGAGGCGCAGGTCGTAGTTGAGATGGAGTCCGATGGGGCCCGCCGGTGAGAGACACCGCAGGATACCGTGATCGGGTCCGAATGGCGGTACCAAATCGTTGGGACACGTACCAAAACAACGCAACGCCGGCACCGCCACGGCCCGGCCGCCTATTCCAGCAGGATCAGCGTCTGCCCGCCCTCGTGCACGAGGCGCAGCACCTGGTCGCGCCCGCTGCTGTCGGCCACAAGATCCACCGACTGGACGCCGTTCACCTGATGCGACAGGTGCTCTCCCTCGAGCTTCGAGGCCCCGAACATGAGTGTCACACTCGTCGCCCCGGCGTCGTGGGCCACGCCCACCAGGGGCAGGTGATGCCCCAACGACTGGGCGCCAATCTCGCGTTGGTTCACCTCCACCGTGCAGGCACGCCCGATGTTGCGCATGGAAAAGCTGAATAGCTCGGCGTCGAGGTGCGCCGGGTCGAAGGTGCGCGTGCTGTCGTGCAACGCGGTGGCCTGGGCGCGGGCCGCCGCCAGTGTGCGCGCGCTCCCCGGCACACAGAGCACGGAGCAGGGCGCCGTACGCACCAGTTCTGCCGTCACACTGCCCAGCATCATGCGGCGCAGGAAGCCGTAGCCGTGCGTTGCCGCAACGACCAGGTCTGCGCGGGATGCGTTGAGGTGGTCAACCAATCGGGTGGACGCGTTGCCCTCGAGCATCTTTGTCTCGAACGTGAGCCCGGGGCGCTGCAGGCGCTCGATGAGTGCCGTGAAGCTCGCCGCGGTCTGCGCGCGGTACTCGGCGGCGAAATCGCGCATCACCGGGCCTGTCTCGCTGAGCGACGGCGCCACGTGCACCAGCTCGATGGTCGCGTTGGGGGCGACGAGGGCGAGCGCGATCTGCGCGGCGTAGATGCTGAAGACGCTGAAGTCGGTGGCGATCACCACCCGGTGTGGCAGTGCCTCGAGCGTGGACTCGACGGCCAGCACCGGCGTCTCACCGAGCTGCAGCAGCCTGAGCACCG
Organism: Gemmatimonadota bacterium; assembly: GCA_021299375.1. Taxonomy (GTDB): domain Bacteria; phylum Gemmatimonadota; class Gemmatimonadetes; order Gemmatimonadales; family Gemmatimonadaceae; genus Gemmatimonas. Next base: position 12,283 of record JAJTGR010000093.1, on the reverse strand, counting down.
ACTCCCCGCCCAGCGTACGCTCGAGCACCCCGTGCCTGCCGCGGCCCACCACGATCAGGCGCGCCTCGCGGGTCTGCGCCTGATCGATGATCTCGCGCACCGGATCGCCGGTGCGGATGGTGACCGGCCACGGCGTGGCCGAGGGCACCAGGCGCGCCATCTGGGCCTTCACGAGCGCCTCGCGTCCCTCCAGCATCACCGGGGTGGGTACGATGGGATACGGGATGGCGTCGAATGCGTACGTGGGCATGGCGTTGGGACGCAACGCGCTGATGACCTGCACCGCCGCTCCGCTGTGGGCGGCGAGCGCGCGCGCGACGGGAAACGCCGCATCGGATGCGGGGGACGTATCGCTGGCCACGAGGATGGGCCCCATCGGGGCTCGTACGGGCTCGAGCGACGCGCGAACCTCTTCGGAGAATTGGGTAAGGGGCATGCTGGCCTCCGGCCATGCGAGTGGGACCTTGCCTGATGGACTGGAGGAATGCGTCAGCGTCCTACCCCTCGCCATGCGGAAAGCCCTCACACCGCGTCAGGTGTAGCCAGACCCGGCCGGTCGCCACGGGACCACTGGCCGGCGCACGGCATCCAACGAACAGCGGGAGGCGTGGGCCCCCGACGCGGCGGCCTTCTGCTCAGCCATGGCCAGCCGATGCGCGACGGATGAGGCGGCGGTGGTCCTGCGCGAGTGGCGTGCATGGCGAGGACCAACCGGCCTCTCGGAGCCGACGACGCCGAGGGACCTCGCCATGCCGTGCCTGAACCCGGGCAGCTCCGGTCGCCCACTGGCGCCAGCCCATCACTTCCTACGGACGATTTCCACGACGCCGTTCGAGGCGTCGGCCCCGTACTTCTCGACGGCCGTCGACGCCTTGAGGACGCGGACGCTCGCGATGGACGAGGGGGAGAGCTTGTCGATCTCGGACTTGCTCATCCTCCGTCCATCGACGAGAAACAGCGGCTCGGGACCGGCAGAGTCCGGCTTGAGTGAGACGCCCGACTCCTGCTTCTCCCAGCCAGCGCCAGTGCGCACGGTGATCGTGAGGGCCGGAGAGACTTCCCCACGGTCGGCCGGCACGCTTACCTGCCGCGTCGTGATGCGGATCTGCCCTGCCGCATCGCCGGCACGTTTCACCTGAATCTCGGCGATGGAGTCGGCCGCGAGGGCTCGCGCCTCGCGGGCATCCACCTTCCGTCCGTCGACCACGAACTCCGTGCGCGCGGTGTCGATGGCCACGACGCGGCCGATCCTCGCTTCTGCCTTGGCGACATCCATGCCTTGCAACTCACCGGCGGTCGGCAGTTCAGCACCGCAGGCGGTGAGAATCGCGCTCGACCCGAGTGCGAGGGCGGCGGTTCGGCGTACCAGGCGGGCACCGGTGGGGCGGGACGTCATCATGAGGAGTCTCCGTTCGAGGTGAGAGGCACGGTGGGAAAACGCGGGAGCGGCCGAGGCCCCCCGTGGGCTCGGCATCATGGCCGAGAGTTCGATGAGCAGTTGGCCGTACCGCCAGGGCGTCGTGCCCGAGGCCAGCACCCGGGCGTCGCCGTCGAGTTCGATGGCGAGGCGCAGCCGGGCGAGCAGGAACCACGCGGCCGCGTTCCACGGCATGAGCACCGCCAGCACACAGGCCAGGAGCAGCAGCTGCGGGTCACGCGCAGCGACATGGGCCGCCTCGTGCGCCACGACCAGGCGCTGCTCCTCGTCGCTGCGCTCGAGCAGCCATCGCGGCACCACGATGGCGGGATCGACGAGCCCGATCACCACGGGGCCCGTGGTCTCACTGAGGCACACGGGGACCCCCGCGATCGCGCCACGCTCGCAACGCCGCACAAGCGCCCGCTGGCGGCGATAGCTGACCAGCAGTACGAGCACCAGGAGGCCGCTGCTCAGCGGCCACGCTACCTGTGTAAGCCGGGCCACCGGCGACGGGAGTCGGTGTCCGACGGCCTGCGCGGCCGCGAGCAGCGCGTCGAGCGCCGCGTCGAGCGCTGCCGCCGGGGCGTGCACCAGCCGAGGCAGGCGCGACCTCAGGCGAGCGTCCGGCGGGGCGATCGCAACCGGACCCACTGGCACCGTCGCACTCGTGGTCGGCGTGGGCGGCGCACCCTGTCGGAGCGGCTGCGTGGCAGTCGCGAGGGCGACCGCCACCAGGGCGCCCCCCCACACCACCCGCGCCGGTACGGCCCGACCGACCACGCGGGTGACCAGCACAGCGACCACGGCGATGAGGCCGCTCGTGACGGTCGAGAGCGTGATCCAGCTCAGGAGAAGGGCCGCGCTCATTCGCCCCTCCCCAACCGATCGGCGAGCAGCCGGTGCATGCGCTCGCGTTCCGCACGGCTCAACTGCGTGTCGTTGACGAGCTGGGCAAACATTCGCTCCGCCGAACCTTGGAAAATCGCCTCGCGGATCCGGCCCAGGGCGCTCTCCCCCGCCGTGTCCGCCGCAACCGTCGGGAAGTAGCGGTAGGCCCGACCGACCGGTTCGTGGCGCACGTACCCCTTCTCCTCGAGGGTTTGCAGCGCCGACAGCACCGACGTGTACGCGTGGTCTTCGTGCAGCTGCTCGCGGACCTCCGCGACACTGGCCGATCCCAGACGCCACAGGACGGCCATGACCGCGAGTTCGCGTGGCGGGAAGTGGTAGTCAGTCATCGGGATGGGGGTGAGGGCCCAGGACTACTGCTTATTCCGTAGGCTATTCACCTCCGACCCGCCTCTCAACTGCTTTTTCCGTAGACATCATTGGGCGGCGCCCTGGCGTATGAGTGCGGCGGCGCGACGGCGCCGGTCCCCCGCGCGGACCACGGCGCGGCACCGCCCGTGCCAGGTGCCGATGCCCCTCTGCCTCGACGTCCACGCCGAGGGACGGCCGGTCGTCGGCACTGTTCCATGCCGGAGCGGCGTACACAGTGGGGAACCCCTTCCGGTAACACCGGCCACCGACATCGGGTCCGTGGATTGCGCGATCGCCGTCGTCAGGGTTGCGTGATCGACGTTGCGGGGACGCTGGTGTCTTCGGTGGGCGGCGCTGGCGATTGCCGGCGGCTCGTGTCTCTGACGCGCGCCGGCGGACCCCCTGCGGAACGGGGCGCGCTCCGAGCCGTCGTGGATGCCCGACAAGGGCCGGGTCGTGCGAACCAGGACACCCACCAGCGGCTTCGGCAAGCTCCGCATTGCCTGGTCCGCGACCGAGGCCTCGACGTGCCGGCCGGTTCCGCATCGTGCAGCGGACGGACGTCAGCCGGAACGGGCGCCTGGTGGTTGTGGAGCACGGTCTCGATCAGACGCGGCCGCGGGCTGCCAGCGCGACCGCCGAGCGGCGCGGACGCCTCCAGGCTTGCTACGGCACCACCGCCGGTGGCTTGCCTGCCGCGCCCGGCGGTCCCGCCGGATGCCGCTCGCACACCGGCGGCTGCTCCGCACTCCACGCCAACGACGCGATCCGCCACGCGGCGCCCACCTTCACCAGGGTGAAGACATCGGCACCGCAGTGCGACCACGCGCCGTTCAGGTACAGGTCGTAGGGGAACCACACCATCGCGATCCCGCCGCTGACCATGGCACGCGGCGCGAACCCGCGCTCCACCACCCCCGCAAGGGGCGCCGTACGCTGCGCCTCGCGGGTGCGCACCCGGTAGCTGGTCACGCCGTTGCGTGTGCTGGTCGGGAACATCACCGCCTCGGGCACCATGAGCTCCGTGAGCCCCACCGCGTCCCCACGCGTGATCGCCGCCAGGGCGGAGTCGGCCACGGCGATCACCCGCGCCGTGTCGTTCGAGACGGCCTGGGCACCGCCCAGGCGCGGAGCCGCACACACCAGGGCGGCCATCAGCAGCGGCAGAATCCTGAAACGCATGGACGGAATCTACAGGGTAGAATCCGCGGATGCGTCTCGCTCCCCTTTGCGCCCGCTGCGGCGCCGTGCGCAGCACACGCCTCCGCGTCCGCTGCCTCGCGTACCTCCTCCGCGCCCTCGCAATCGCCACCATCCCGGCGCTGCCCCTCACCGCGCAACCCACCGGCGATCGCCCGAATGTGGTGCTCCTCATCACCGACGACCTCGGCTACGCCGACATCGGCAGCTACGGCGCCCGCGACATCCGCACCCCCAACCTCGATCGCCTCGCGCGCGAGGGAGTCCGCTTCACCGACTTCTACGCGAACGCCACCACCTGCACCCCCACGCGTGCGGGGTTGATCTCGGGGCGCTACCAGCAGCGCTACCTCGTCGAGCAGCCGCTTCCCGCCGGTACCGGGGTGCCCGGTGAGATGACCGAGCGCGGCCTCGACGCCTCGCCGTTTTCCCTGCCCCGCCTTCTCAAGACGCGCGACTACGCCACCGCGCTCATGGGCAAGTGGCACCTTGGTTACGCGCCGTCGCAGAGTCCGCTCGCGCACGGCTTCGACACCTTTTTCGGGCTCAAGAGCGGCTATCACGATTACTGGCAGCACACCGACAGTCGCGGGGAGCCCGATCTGTGGGAGAACGACACGCGTGTGCGCGTGAGCGGCTACAGCACCGACCTCATCGCGCGGCGAGCGGTGGAGTTCATTGCCGCCCACGCCCGCGAGCCCTTCTTCCTCGATGTCGCCTTCAACGCGCCGCACTGGCCATTCCAGGATCCCGACACCGCAAGCGTCGCGGTGGGACACGCACGCTTTCTCAAGCCGGCGGACTCCGTGACCGCCACGCGGGCGCAATACGTGCGCATGGTGGAGCGGCTCGACCAGCGCATAGGCGACATCCTCGCTGCACTCGAGCGGCATGGCCTCGCTCGCCACACCCTCGTGATCTTCACCAACGACAACGGCGGCGAGTGGCTCTCGGACAACACGCCCCTCTTCAATCGCAAGTGGACCACCTGGGAGGGCGGCATCCGGGTGCCGGCACTCGTGCGCTGGCCAGGGCGCATTCCGGCAGGGCGCGTCACATCGCAGGTGGGGATCACCATGGACCTCACCGCGTCCATCCTGGCAGCGGCGGGCGTGGTGGTACCGGCCGAGGCACGGCTCGAGGGCATGGACCTGCTGCCCGTGCTGACCGGTCAGGCGCCACCGGCGGAGCGCACCCTCTTCTGGCGCTCGACGATGCGCGGCGGCACACAGCGCGCGGCGCGGCGCGGTGACCTCAAGATCGTGAGTGATGCCACCCACACGTTCCTCTTCGACGTGCGCCGGGATCCGGGCGAGCGGCGGGACCTGGCGCGCCGCCAGCCGCACGACGTGCGCGCGTTGAGCCTGCTGCTGGCAGCGTGGGAGCAGTCCGTGGACGCAGAGGCGCCCCGTCGCCGATAGCCCGACGCGGCGGCGTCCAACGCGAGCGCAAGCGCTGCCGCATCCTGGCCTCGGGTAAGCGCGCCGTGGTGACCAGCGCGCGCCAGGGCCTCGAGCCCGGCGAGGCACGCCAACCCGCCGTCGCACCGGGGATACACGCCCCCAGCCGTGTCGGGGGAGGTGTTGGGGCAGGGGTTGGCGCAGGGGTGCAGGTATTGGCGCAGGTGTTGACGCAGGTATTGGCGTGAGTCGCCGGCCCGTCTCGGCACTGCGCCGGCGCATGCTCGCCTTGCCCTCACACGCGGTCAGGAAATGCCCGACGCCTCTGTTCCCGCATCGAGAATCGGACGGTGGCACGCGTCGGGGCGCCCCTGACTGCCGGAGTTGGAGCCGCGTATGACCGTTCCCCAGTCCGTTGGCGCCGCGTCCGTCGCTGCCCCTGTCCCACGCGCGGGAAATCCACCGCATGACTGCCTCGTCCGACCGCTGGATCCGCTGGTTTGCCGACCTCGGCATCGCCGACGTGCCCATCGTCGGCGGCAAGAACGCGTCGCTCGGCGAGATGGTCCGCGAGCTGGGTGAGCAGGGCGTGCGCGTCCCCGATGGCTTTGCCATCACCGCCGACGCCTACCGCGACTTCCTGCAAAGCTCGGGGGCCGACGCCGCCATCGCGGCCGTACTCACCACGCTCGACGCCGACGACGTGGCCAGCCTGCAGCGCTGCGGGCGCCAGATCCGGCAGCTCATCCTCGATGCGCCACTCCCCGAGGCACTGCAGCAGGCCATCCTCGCGGCCTATCGCACGCTGTGCGGGGCCGGCGTCACGGACCTGGACGTCGCGGTGCGCAGCAGCGCCACCGCCGAGGACCTCCCCGATGCCAGTTTTGCCGGGCAGCAGGAGACGTACCTCAACGTGCGCGGCGGCCAGCCGCTGCTGGAGACGTGCCGGCGCTGCTTCGCCAGTCTGTTCACCGACCGCGCCATTTCATATCGGCACCACAAGGGGTTCGATCACCACCAGATCGCGCTGTCCATCGGCGTCCAGCGCATGGTGCGCGCCGACCTCGCCTGCTCCGGGGTGATGTTCTCCATCGACACCGAGACGGGCTTCCGCAACGCCGTGCTCATCAACGCCGCCTACGGGCTCGGGGAGAACGTGGTGCAGGGCGCCGTGAATCCCGACGAGTACACGGTGTTCAAGCCGACGCTGGCCGAGGGGTTCCGCCCCATCCTGCAGCGGCGCCTGGGCAGCAAGGAGCTGCGCATGGTGTACGACACCGGCGGCGGCCGCATGACGCGCAACCTGCCGGTGCCGCCAGAGGAGCAGGGGCGGTTCGCCCTGACCGACGACGAGGTGCTCACGCTGGCGCGCTGGGGGGTGCTCATCGAGGCGCACTACTCGCGCGTGCGCGGCACGTTCACGCCCATGGACATGGAGTGGGCCAAGGACGGGCACACCGGAGCGCTGTGGATCGTGCAGGCGCGGCCGGAGACCGTGCAGTCGCAGAAGTCGGCGACCGTGCAGGAGTCGTACGTGCTGCGCGCCCGGTCGCGGGCGCTCGTGCGGGGGCGCAGTGTGGGGGAGAAGATCGGGGTCGGGCGTGTGCACGTGATTCGCGACGTGCGCCACCTGGCCGACTTCGTCGCCGGCGAAGTCCTGGTGACCGAGAAGACCGATCCCGACTGGGAGCCCACGCTCAAGAAGGCTGCCGCCATCGTCACCAATCGCGGCGGGCGCACCTGTCATGCCGCCATCGTGAGTCGCGAGCTCGGGCTGCCGGCGGTGGTGGGCACCGTGAACGGCACCGAGCTGCTGGTGGATGGGGGGGAAGTCACCGTGTCCTGCGCCGACGGCGACGTGGGCGTGGTGTACGACGGGCGTCTCCCCTTCGACGTGGAGCGGCGCGACCTGAGTGCGCTGCCGCGGCCCGCCACACAGGTGATGCTGAACGTAGCCAACCCCGAGGAGGCGTTCCGCCTCTCGTTTCTCCCGAATGACGGCGTGGGGCTGGCGCGCATCGAATTCATCATCAGCACGTACATCAGGGTGCATCCCAAGGCGCTGCTCGACTACGACCAGCTGTCCGACGAGGCCGTGAAGGCGGAGATCGCGCGCCTGACCGCCGGTTATGCCGACAAGCCGCAGTTCTTCGTGGACAAGCTGGCCGAGGGCGTGGCAATGATCGCCGCGGCGTTCCATCCACGCGACGTGATCGTGCGCCTCAGCGACTTCAAGAGCAACGAGTACGCGGGCCTGATCGGCGGCGCCGCCTACGAGCCGCACGAGGAAAACCCCATGCTCGGTTTCCGCGGAGCATCGCGCTACTACGACGAACGCTTCCGCGACGCCTTCGCGCTGGAGTGCCGTGCACTGCGCCGCGTGCGCGACGAGATGGGGCTGCGCAACCTCAAGGTCATGGTGCCCTTCTGCCGGACGGTCGAGGAGGGGCGCAAGGTGCTCGCCGAAATGGCGTCGCACGGCCTCGTGCGCGGCGAGGGCGGGCTCGAGGTGTACGTGATGTGCGAGATCCCGAGCAACGTGATCCTCGCCGACCAGTTCGCCGAGATCTTCGACGGGTTCAGCATCGGCTCCAACGACCTCACCCAACTCACGCTCGGCGTGGACCGGGACTCGGAGATCGTGGCCCACGTGTTCGATGAGCGGAACGATGCAGTGAAGGCACTGATCCGTTCAGTCATCACTGCGGCGCGTGTCAGAGGGCGCAAGATCGGCATCTGCGGGCAGGCGCCGAGCGACTATCCCGAGTTCGCGCAGTTCCTGGTGGAGGCAGGGATCGACAGCATCTCGCTGAATCCGGACTCGGTGTGGCGCACCACGGCGAGCATCGTGGAGATGGAGCGGGTCCTGGCGGCCCGTACCGCAGCGGGCACGTTGCCATGACGGCCCCGGGAGCACGCGTCGCCGATGTGACGGCCGTCATGCACAAGGTAGTGGACGCGATGCCGGTGGCACCCAATCTCGTGGACTACGATACGGCCCGGGCGCAGTTCAGCTGGGACGCTGCCCGGGCGCGGTTGGCGGGCCTGCCCGCCGGCGGCGTGAACATCGCGCATGAAGCGGTCGACCGGCATGCCACGGGTGACGCGGCGCAGACCGCGGCCTTGCGCTGGCTCGGGCGCGACGGCACACGGCGCACGCTCACCTACGCCGAGCTCGCCGCCGAAACCAGCCGCTTTGCCAACGTACTGGCGGCACTCGGGGTGCACGCCGGCGACGTGCTCTTCATGCTGGCGGGCCGTGTCCCGGCGCTCTACATCGGGGTGCTCGGGGCGCTCAAGCATCGTGTCGTCGTCTCACCGCTCTTCGCGGCCTTTGGTCCCGATCCCATCGCCACCCGGATCCGGCGCGGCGAGGGCTCGGTGCTCGTCACCACGGCGGCGCTGTACCGGCGCAAGGTGGCGGCCATGCGGGCGCACCTGCCGTCGCTTTCGCATGTGCTGGTGGTGCGGGAATCGCCCGACGACGTACTCCCTGAAGGGACGCACGACCTTGCGGCGCTGCTCGCGGCGGCAAGTCCCGTGTATCACATTGCGGCGACCGACCCCGAGACGCCGGCGCTCCTGCACTTCACGAGCGGCACCACCGGCACGCCGAAGGGGGCGCTGCACGTGCATGCCGCTGTCACCGCACACCGCGAGACGGCGCGTGTGGCGCTCGACCTGCGCGCCGGCGACGTGTTCTGGTGCACGGCCGATCCGGGCTGGGTGACGGGCACCTCGTATGGCATCATCGCTCCGCTGTGCCTGGGTGCCACACTGGTGGTGGACGAAGGTGACTACGATGCCGAGCGGTGGTACGACCTGCTCGCGCGCGAGGCGGTCACGGTGTGGTATACCGCGCCCACCGCCGTGCGCATGATGATGAAGGGCGGCAGCGGTGCCGCACGCCGCCATGTGTATCCGGCGCTGCGCTTCATCGCCAGCGTGGGTGAACCGCTCAACCCGCAGGGTGTGCACTGGGGCCTCGAGGCGTTCGGCCAGCCGATCCACGACAACTGGTGGCAGACGGAGACGGGCGGCATCATGATCGCGAACTTCGCCGCCAGCGACATCCGACCCGGTTCGATGGGGCGTCCGCTCCCCGGCATCGACGCCGCGATCATCGCCCGCACGGACGACGGCGTACGCGTGATCGATGAACCGGGTGTGCAGGGCGAACTGGCGCTGCGCCGCGGCTGGCCGTCGATGTTCCGCACGTACCTGCACGACGCGGATCGCTACGCGCGCTGCTTCGCGGGCGCGTGGTATCTTACCGGGGACCTGGCCCGGCGCGATGCCGATGGGTGGTTCTGGTTCGTGGGGCGTGCCGACGACGTGATCAAGTCGTCCGGGCACCTCATCGGGCCATTCGAGGTGGAGTCGGCGCTGCTCGCGCATCCGGCCGTGGCGGAGGCCGGGGTGATCGGCAAGCCCGATCCCACCGTGGGTGAGCTCGTGAAGGCGTTCGTGGCCCTCAAGCCGGGCATCGCGGCGTCGCCCACGCTCGAACGCGAACTGCTGGCGCACGTGCGCACGCGCCTGGGGCCCGCGGTCGCGCCGCGCGAGATCGCATTCGTTCCGGCGCTGCCGCGCACGCGCAGCGGCAAGATCATGCGCCGCCTGCTCAAGGCGCGCGAGCTCGGGCTGCCCGAAGGCGACACGTCCACCCTGGAGACGATGGCATGAGCGCGCCCCAGGCACTCGATCCCGACACCGCCCGCGCCCTGCTTCGCCAGCTGCTGCGCATTCGCCGATTCGAGGAGCAGTGCGCCGCGTCCTACTCGGCAGGTGCCATCCGCGGCTTCCTGCATCTGTACATCGGCGAGGAGGCGGTCGCCGCCGGACTCTGCGCGATGCTCCGCGAGGAGGACGCCGTGTTCGCTACCTACCGCGAGCACGGTCACGCCCTCGCCCGTGGCGTGCCGATGCGCGGGCTCATGGCCGAGATGTATGGGAAGCAGGAAGGATGCAGCGGGGGACGCGGCGGCTCCATGCATCTGTTCGATGTCGGGCGTCGCTTCTTCGGCGGCAACGCCATCGTGGCCGGCGCCCTGCCGCTGGCCGTGGGCTTTGCACTCGCCGACCTGCTGCAGTCGCGTCCGCACGTGACCGTCTGCGTGTTCGGGGAGGGGGCCATGGCCGAGGGCGAGTTTCACGAGGCCGCCAATCTCGCCGCACTGTGGGGGCTGCCCGTCCTGTTCGTGTGCGAGAACAATCTGTACGCCATGGGTACGCATCTGGCGCGCTCCGAGTCGGAGACGGACCTGGTGGCCAAGGCGCACAGCTATCGCCTGGCGGCAGCGAGCGTGGACGGGATGGATGTCGCGGCGGTGCGTGAGGCAGCGGGGGCGGCCGTTGCGCACGTGCGCGGAGGCGGCGGTCCGTTCTTTCTCGAATGTCGCACGTACCGATTCCGTGCGCACTCGATGTTCGACCCCGAGTTGTACCGCGACCCGGGCGAGGTGGCAACGTGGAGGACGCGCGACCCGATCGCCACGTTCGTCGCGCGGGGCGATGCGGCCGGGTGGTGGAACGCCGATGATGTGACGTCCCTTCGCACCGAGGCTGACGCCGAGGTCGCGGATGCCGTGACGCACGCCGAGGCGGGTACCTGGGAGCCAGTGGCCACGCTCACGCAGGACGTGTACGCAAGCCCGGCGCTTGGGGGGCGCGCGTGAGCGAGACAGTGCGCCTGACCTATCGCGAGGCCTTGCGTGAGGGGCTTGCCACGGCACTGCGCCGCGATGCGCGCGTGTTCCTGCTGGGCGAGGATGTCGGGCGCTACGGCGGCAGTTACGCCGTGAGCCGCAGCCTGCTCACCGAGTTCGGGGAGGCGCGCATCCGTGACACACCGCTTTCGGAGTCGGGGTTCACGGGCGCCGGCATAGGCGCGGCCATGAACGGCATGCGTCCGATCGTCGAGATCATGACGGTGAATTTCAGCCTGCTCGCGCTCGACCAGATCATGAACAACGCCGCCACGCTGCGGCACATGTCAGGCGGGCAGGTGTCGGTGCCGGTGGTCATCCGCCTCACCACGGGTGGCGGCCGCCAGCTGGCGGCACAGCATTCGCACTCGCTCGAAGGGTGGTACGCCCACATCCCCGGGCTGCGCATTCTCGCGCCGGCCACGGTGGAGGATGCGCGCGGCATGCTACTGGCGGCGCTTGCCGAACCAGACCCGGTGCTCATTTTCGAGCACGCCATGCTGTTTGCCGTCGAGGCGGACGTGCCGCGGGAGGCGGAGCCCGTGGCCATTGCCGGTGCCGCCGTGCGTCGGCCGGGGCGCGATGTGAGCGTGATCACGTACGGCGGCCTGCTGCCCAAGGCCTTGGAAGCCGCCACGCAGCTGGCGGCCACCGGCGTGGAGTGCGAGGTCATCGATCTGCGCTCCCTGCGCCCGCTCGACGACGCCACGATCATGGCCTCGGTGGCGCGCACTCGCCGCGTGGTGGTGGTCGACGAAGGGTGGCGCAGCGGCAGCCTGTCGGCGGAGATCATCACGCGCGTCGTGGAACAGCGCTTTTACGAGTTGGACGCGCCGCCGGCGCGCGTGTGCACCGAGGAAGTGCCCATTCCGTACCCGAAGCACCTCGAAGACGCGGCGCTGCCGCAGGTGGACGACATCGTGGCGGCGGTGCGGGGGGTGATGGGCTGATGTACATCTTCGCGATGCCCGCACTCGGCGCCGACATGACGTCGGGCGCGGTGGTGGACTGGCTGGTGAAGCCAGGCGAGTCCGTGACACGCGGGCAGATCGTGTGCACCGTGGAGACCGACAAGGGCGCCATCGACGTGGAATGCTGGGAGAGCGGCACGGTGGCGGCGCTGGTGGCGCCGCTGCAACGCAAGCTGCCGGTCGGCGCGCCGCTGGCGTACCTGGCGCAAGGCGACGAGTCGGTGGAGGCGGTGGCAGCAGCGGCGCTGGCGGACGGGCGCGAGCGGGAGGGGCGCGAGCGGGAGGGGCGCGAGCAGGAGGGGCGCGAGCGGGAGGGGCGCGAGC
>JAJTGR010000001.1 GCA_021299375.1 Gemmatimonadota bacterium | reverse complement strand
GTTGATCTCCGGCAGTTCCACGATGCGCGAGAAGAGCGGCATGAGCGTGTGATCATGGCTCACGAACACGAGCGTGGCGTGGGCCTTCGCACACGACTGGAACAGGAGCTCGAGGAACCGCTCGCGTCGGTCGGTGTCGAGCGCGCTCGTGGGCTCGTCGGCGATCACCACCTCCGGGCTGCCGATCAGCGCGCGGGCAGCCGCCACCCGCTGCTGCTGTCCCACGCTGAGTTCCGCGATGGGCGAATCGAGATGGCGCGCGATGTCCAGCTGCCCCGCCACGTCCTGCACCGCCGCCTCGAAGGACGCGGTCCCCAGACGCGCCCGCCGGGCCGCTTCCAGCCGGATGGGCAGCAGAATGTTCTCCCGCACCGAGAGATACGGAATGAGGTTGAACATCTGGAACACGTAGCCGAGGTGCCGCGCCCGAAACGCGTCGCGGGCGCCGCTCGACATGGTGCTGAAGTCCTGGCCGAGCACGCGCACCTGCCCGCTGGTGGCCTGCAGCACACCCGCAAGAAGGCCGAGCAGCGTGGTCTTGCCACTGCCGCTCGGCCCGTGCAGAAACACCGTCTCAGCGCGCGCGATGGTCAGGTGGTCGATCGCCAGCACGTCGTGCCCGGCGCGGTAGGCAAAGCGGAGGCGCGACAGCTCGACGGCGGGGGCCGTCGCGTCGCTCATTTCGCCGAGTAGGGTTCGACCTTGAGCCCTTCGAGCTGATAGCCCACGGTGCCGTACGGGCTTTCCACCGAGGCGATCTTGAGGCGCCCCGACATCCAGACGGCGTCGAACAGGTTGAGCTTGATGGCCTTCTTGCCCGTCATCTCGACCATCACGATCTGGTTCGGCGGCGGCGGCGGCGTGTGCACACAGGCCCCGTAGTAGGGCACGAGCAGGAACTCGGCGCCTTCCTCCTGGAAATCATCGAGGGGCACCACGAAGCCGGGGATGCGCACCAGCTTGCCCTCGAGCTTCTTGAGCGTGTCGGTGGCCTTGCCGTTGGAATAGTCGAGGCCGGCCAGCACCCGCCAGTCGATGTTGACCGCTTCGTCGGCCGCGGGCGCGACCGTCGGCGCCACCTTGGCCTTGGGCGCCGGCGTGGGCGGGGTCGTGAACGCGGACGCTACGGCCACCACGGCGGCGATGGCGGCGAGCGACAGGACGGCGGAGAAGCGACGAGGCATGGACGGTCTCGGAAATGGGACAGGAGTCTGTCAAAGATACGCGGCCGCGGCCGGAATGCTGGAGGGCAGCGGCATACGGCAGCGGTGCCGGGCGCCCGTGCGGCGCACGCGTGCTGCGCCCCCGGCGGATACCCCCGCCGCCGGCCGGGGTGCCGGGGTATCTTCCGGTTCATGTCCCGCGCCGAGATCACCACCCCGGAAGCCCTCTCTGAGGAGAGTGTCGTCGAGCTGTCGCTGCGTCCGCAGCGGTTGGCCGAGTTCATCGGCCAGAAGAAGATCAAGGAGAGCCTGGCCATCGCCATCGATGCCGCCCGGGCTCGCCGGGAACCACTCGACCATACCCTGTTCTTTGGGCCGCCGGGGCTTGGCAAGACCACCCTCGCCGACCTGATCGCCCGAGAGCTGGGCGTGAACCTCACCACCACCTCGGGGCCAGCGCTGGAGAAGCCGGGCGACCTCGTGGGACCGCTCACCAACCTGCGTGAGGGGGACGTGCTGTTCATCGACGAAATCCACCGTCTGCGCCCGGTGATCGAGGAGTTCCTCTATCCGGCCATGGAGGACTACCGCATCGACATTCGTCTCTCCGAGGGCCCGAAGGCGCAGACGGTGACGATGAATATCGAGCGGTTCACCCTCGTTGGCGCCACGACCCGGCTCGGCATGCTCACGGCTCCCATGCGGGCCCGGTTCGGCCTGCTGCACCAGTTGGCGTTCTATCCCGTGGAGGAACTGGAGGTGATCGTGCGCCGCACTGGCGAGGTGCTGAAGGTGGAGATGGACGCCGCCGGTGCCCACGAGATTGCCAAGCGCTCCCGCGGCACCCCGCGCGTGGCCAACCGCCTGCTGCGCCGCGTGCGCGATTACGCCCAGGTGCGTGCCAACGGCCGCATCACCCTCGAGGTGGCGCAGGCCGCCCTGTCGCTGCTGGACGTGGACCATTTCGGTCTCGACGACATGGACACCCGCCTGCTCAAGGCCATCATCGAGAAGTTCGACGGGGGCCCGGTGGGTCTGGGGACGATCGCCGCCGCCATCGGCGAGGACCCTGGCACCATCGAGGACGTCTATGAACCATTCCTCGTGCAGCACGGATTCCTCCAGCGCACCCCCCGCGGCCGCGTCGCTACGGCCCACGCGTACCGTCATCTGGGGTTTGTCCCACCAATAGGCGCCGCCGAGCAGCCCGGACTTTTCTGACAATGCGTTTTGTGCAGCCCCCCGAAGCGCGGCGCGCAGCGCCCGCGCCGCGCCCCAACGCGCCGTTCAAGCTCGCGCCGTTCAAGCTCGCGCTGTTCCCGCTCGCGCTGTTCCGGCTCGCGTCGTTCAAGCTCGCGCTGTTCCCGCTCGCCCCGTTCAATCTCGCGCTGTTCCCGCTCGCGCTATCCCCGCTGTCCCCCACCCAGGCCACCGCCCAGCGCGCCCCCCTCGGTGCTGCGCCCGGTACCCCCGCCGCCATCGCCGACTCGCTCGTGCTGCGCGGCGACACCTCGGCCGCCCTGGCGGTGCTGGAGTCTGCCGTCCGCACGAACTTCAAGGACCCCGCCAGCTGGTACCTGCTGGGGCTCATCAACTGGGAACGCGGCCGCAAGGGGCGCAGCGCCACGTACATCAAGGACAAGACCGTCATCAAGGCGCTCCAGGTGGCCGACAGCGCCATGCGCATCGCCACCCAGCTGGCCCCCGACAGTGCGCGCTACTGGCTCTCGCTCAGCCGCTTCAACCTGCAGTCCGGCTACTCCACCATGCGATTCTCGTCACAGGGGCAGGTGGGGAACGCGCTCGACGCCGCTGAAAAGACCGGCGACCGGCTGCTGCTGGCCGAAGCGGCCGACCTCACCGGCATGGCGATGTGGCGGCGCTACGAGGCATCGGCCAACCGCGCCCTCACCGAGGACGGGCAGCGCATCCAGCTGGCACAGAACAACAACTGGCCGCGCGACAAGGCGTACGACTACGTCACCAGCTTCGCCAAGAAGATCGAGCCACCCACCGGCACCAGCGACTACACGGCGGCGCTCGAGCGCTTCCGGCAAGCGGTCGACGCCGACTCTACCAACCAGCGCTACAGCCGCCACCTCTTCATGGCACTCGCCGAGCGCAAGCGGTGGGATGAGTTGCTGGACGTGGGCACCCGTCGGGCGCGCCAGTTTCCGCTCGACTTCCAGGCGCGCCTCGCGCGCGGGCTCGCGCTGCACCGCCTGCAGCGCTACGCCGACGCCAAGGTGGCCTTCGACAGTGCGCTGGTGCTGATGGACGAGGAGGAGCGCGAGCGGCTCGTGCGCTTCACGCGCATTCTCCGCCCGCGCCCCACCAAGGCATCACGGGAGGCCGGCGGCGACTCGGCCCAGTACGCCGGTCTCCCCGAAGGCCAGCGCCGCGGGCTCGAAGAAATGTACTGGTACATGAACGACCCGCTCACCCTCACCAACGAGAACGAGTACCGCCTCGAGTTTCTCGCCCGGGTGGTGTTTGCGGACTTCCGCTGGACCGACGACGACCTGAACCTGCGTGGCGCCGACAGCGACCGCGGCGACATTTACGTGCGCTACGGCCCGCCCGATACGGAGATGGGCATCCAGGGCAATGCAACGTTCCAGAACGCCACGCTTACTTCGGGCGTGACGATCGTGTGGGCGTACAAGGCCGGCTTCACGTTCTTCTTCGACCTCACGCCGGGCTTCGGCACGGCGCGCATTGCCATGAACGACCGGAACACCGTCGAAGAGCTCAAGAACGCCGTGCCGGTCACGTGGACCAACATGCCCACCACCGCGCTCATCGACACGATTCCGGTGCGCATCGCGCGCTTCCGCGCCGCCGGCGACTCGACGGATGCGGTGGTGGTCGCCGGCATGCCGCTCGACTCGCTGCTGCGCGGGCTCGACGTCGATCGTGTGCCGCTCGACATCGACTTCCGGGTGTTCGACCAGTTCGTGCGCGTGCAGGGCGTGGAGTCGTTGCAGATCGCCCTGCGCCCGGACTCCGTGTCCGGCCCCGCGCGTCGGGCGTGGACGCGGCGGCTTGGCCCGGGCATCAACGTGGTGCGCGTGGAGGCCCTGCAGGCCGACAGCCGCCGCGCAGCCCGCGCCATGGCGCGCCTGATGCCCTTCGAGTCAGGCGGCTTCGGCATGAGCGACGTGCTGCTCGGCACCAGGCCGGTGCCGCGTGACGCCACCCAGGCGCCACGCAGCTGGCGCGAGGTGGACATGGAACCGGGCACCGGTGACTTCGCGCGTGGCAGCTCCGTGGGGCTGCTCTGGGAGGCGTACGACCTGGCGGTGCGCGATGGTACCAGCAAGTACCGGGTGGCAATCTCGGTGGAGCGTCAGGAGAAAGGCGGCGCCGCCGGCTTCGGCATCCGCCTCTTCGACGGCCTCGGACGGGCGGTTGGTCGCGCCCAGCAGGGGCGCGACACGTTCACCATCACCTTCGATCGGCAGGCAGCGGCCGCCCGCACCACGGTGGACTACCTGTCGCTGGACCTCGCCGAGTCGCCGTCGGGCACCTACCGGCTCCGCGTGGAAGTGCTGGACCTCGCCACCCAGCGCCGTACCAGCCGCGAGACGCAGTTCCGGATCCGCTGACGGAACGCCTGCCGCCACGGGAGCGTTCGGTCGGCACAATCGCATCGAGGGCGGGGAGCCGAATCCAAGAGGCGGCGGCTCCTCCGCGCAGCAGCCTGGGGCCAATGCGGGCCCGGCTGTTGCGCAGGGAACCCGATTCGATTGTCTTTCCGGCCGCCTTATGACCACCCCGTCCGAAGTCGTGGACGCTGCCGCCCCGCTCGGGTCGCGCACGTCCCACTACGATTACGAGCTCCCCGAGGAGCGCATCGCGCAACACGCCATCGAGCCGCGTGACGCGAGCCGCATGCTGGTAGTCGATCGCGCGACGGGCGCCCTGACGCATCGCACCTTCCGGGACGTACTCGACCTGATCCCGGCTGGTGATGCGATCGTGGTGAACACCACACGGGTCTTCCGGGCGCGGCTGTTGGGGCATCGCGAGAGTGGCGGCCCGGCGGAGATCCTGCTGCTGCGCCCCGTCGATGACACGCATTACGAGGCCATGATCCATCCGGGCGGCAAGCTGCGTCCGGGGCGGATCGTGACCATCGCCCCCGGCTTCACGGTGGAGATCGTCGATACCACGCCGCGCCACACGCGCATCGTGCGGCTGCACACCACCGGCCCGGCGCTGGACGCCATCGAGCAGCACGGCCACGTGCCGCTGCCGCCCTACATCGAACGCGCCGACGAATCGGGCGACACCGCGCGCTACCAGACGGTGTACGCGAATCAGTATGGCTCGGTGGCGGCGCCCACCGCCGGCCTGCACTTCACCCCCGAACTGCTCGCCGGCCTCGAGGCCAAGGGCGTGGAACGGGTGGAGGTGCTGCTGCACGTGGGGCCAGGCACGTTCCGACCCATCGCCGACGACGACCCCGCGCTGCATGTGATGCACGAGGAGTGGTGCGAAGTCACCACCGACGCCGCGGCCCGGCTCAACACCATCCGCGCCCGCGGCAACAAGCTCTGGGTGGTGGGCACCACCGGCGTGCGCACCCTCGAGACGGCGGCCGACGAACACGGCGTCGTGCACCCGTTCCGCGGGGAGACCAATCTCTTCCTGCGCCCGCCGTACACGTTCCGCGCCGTCGACCACCTGATCACGAACTTCCACCTGCCGAAGTCCACGTTGATCATGCTCGTCGCCGCGTTCGCCGGCTACGACCTCACCATGCACGCGTATCGCACGGCCGTCGCGGACCAGTACCGGTTCTATTCGTACGGCGACGCGATGTGTCTGCTGTAGCCTTTCGCGCAGCACCTTGGTGACCGGCCCCTTTTCCTTCGACGTCCAGCACACCGACGGCCACGCCCGCGCCGGGGTGTTCCACACCCCGCACGGCCCCGTGGAGACCCCGCAGTTCATGCCGGTGGGCACGCTGGCCAGCGTCAAGGCGCTCGACCCCGACGACCTGCACCGGCTCGGGGCGACCATGATCCTGGCCAACGCGTATCACCTGCGGCTGCGCCCGGGCGACGACCTCGTGCGCACCATGGGCGGCCTGCACCGTTTCATGCAGTGGGACGGCCCCATCCTCACGGACTCCGGCGGCTTCCAGGTGTTTTCCCTCGAGGGGCTGCGCACCATCGAGGAAGAGGGGGTGGAGTTCCGCAGCCACCTCGACGGGTCGCTGCAGCAGTTCACCCCAGAGTCGGTCATGCGCATTGAGCGCAACCTCGGGGCCGACGTGATCATGCAGTTCGACCACGTGGTGCCCGGCCAGTCGCCCCACGACCTGGCCCAGGTGGCCATGGAGCGCAGCATCCGCTGGCTGGTGCGCTGCCGCACCGAGTTCGACCGGCTGCAGGCCGAGGACCCCCTGGCGCCCACCCCCGTCCAGGCACTGTTCCCCATCGTGCAGGGCGGCATCCACGCCGACCTCCGGCGGGCGTCTGCCCAGGCCATCCGCAACACCGGCGACTGGGTGGGGTATGGCATCGGCGGACTGTCGGTAGGCGAGGCCAAGCCCGACATGTACGCCATGCTCGACGTGGTCAACGAGGTGCTGCCCACCGACCGGCCGCGGTACCTCATGGGGGTCGGTTTTCCGGAGGATCTCGTGGAGGGGGTGGCCCGCGGCGTCGATCTCTTCGATTGCGTGGCGCCCACCCGCATGGGGCGGACGGGCGCGTTCTTCACCACCACCGGCCGCCGAAACATCAGGAACGCCCAGTGGCGCACCGACAGTGCCCCGCTGGACGCGTCGTGCACCTGCGTGGCCTGCGCCCGGTTCTCCCGGGCCTACATCCGGCACCTCTTCGTGGCAGAGGAGATCCTCGCACTCCGCCTCCTCAGCCTGCACAATGTACATTTCCTTGTCGCGCTGATGCGCGACGCCCGGGCCGCCGTTCTAGCCGGTACGTTCGAGGGCTGGAGCCATGACTGGCTCGCCCGCTATCACTCCCGCTCGACACCCTCATGACCGCTTCCGTCATCGCCAGCTTTGCGCTCCTGCAGGCCTCGCCCACGTCGGCGATCCCGCAGATGATCTTCATGTACGGCGCGATCTTCGCGATCTTCTATTTCGTGCTCATCCGCCCGCAGCAGCGGCAGCGCAAGGCGCACGACCAGCTCGTGCGTTCACTCAAGAAGGGCGACGAGATCGTCACCGCCGGCGGCATCGTGGGCGAGGTGCTGCACATCGCCGCGCAGGGCAAGGACGGTGCCGCCACCATGGACGACCGCATCACGATCAAGTCGGGCGAGTCGCGGCTCATCATCGAGCGTGGCCGCATTTCGCGCGTCGGCTCGTCGGCGCCGGCCGCGTAACCGGCGAGGCCCCGTGTCGCTGCTCGACATCCACGTCCTCGGCTCCCCCATCCTCCGGCAGGACACCACGCGGGTGGAGCACATCACGCCCGAGCTCCGCCGCCTCGTCGACGACATGTTCGAGACGATGGAAGTGGCCAAGGGCGTCGGCCTCGCCGCGCCCCAGGTGGGCCGCAGCGAGCGGCTGTGTGTGGTCGATGCCGACGACACGCGGCTCGTGGTCATCAACCCCGAGATCGTCCACAAGGAGGGCGGCATCGTGCGGGGGGAGGAGGGGTGCCTTTCCATCCCCGAGGTGTACGCCGATGTGGACCGCTACGCGCGCGTCACCGTGCGGGCGCAGGACATCGACGGCACCTGGTATGAAATCGAGCAGGCCGCCAACCTGCTCGGCCGCTGTCTGCAGCACGAAATCGACCACCTGCACGGGCGGTTGTTCACCGACCGCCTCAGCCTGCTCAAGCGTCGCGCCGCGATGAAGGAGTGGGACTACGAGAAGACCAAGTACCCGAAGACCCTGCGGGTGCTGCCGGTGGGTGACCTGCCGCCCGAGAAGGACGCCACCAAGGCCGCCGCGTCGACCGACGCCGCCAGGCCCTGACCGGGGGGGCGCCCCATGCGGATTCTCTTCTGGGGCACCCCGGAGTTCGCCGTGCTGCCGCTGCGCGCGCTGCTTGGCGAGGGACATGACGTGGTGGGTGTGGTCACCCAACCCGACAAGCCCCGCGGCCGCTCTCGCACCCAGCTCGACCCCTCGCCGGTCAAGGTTGTTGCCCTCGAAGAAGGGCTGCCGGTGTTGCAGCCGGAGAAGCCGCGCGGCGAGGCCTTTATGGCC
This sequence comes from Gemmatimonadota bacterium, assembly GCA_021299375.1. Taxonomy (GTDB): domain Bacteria; phylum Gemmatimonadota; class Gemmatimonadetes; order Gemmatimonadales; family Gemmatimonadaceae; genus Gemmatimonas. Next base: position 24,105 of record JAJTGR010000001.1, on the reverse strand, counting down.
GAGGTGCGGGCGCTCGCGCCGGACATCTCGGTGGTGGTGGCCTACGGGCACATCCTCCCCAAGGCCGTCATTGACCTGCCGCCGCACGGCACCCTCAACATTCACGCGTCGCTGCTGCCGGTGCTGCGCGGCGCGGCGCCCATTCAGGCCGCCATTCTGCAAGGCATGACGGAAACCGGCGTGACCATCATGCAGATGGTGCCGGCGCTCGATGCCGGCGCCATGCTGCACGTGCTGCGCACCCCGATCGGCACCGACACGACGTACGGCGAACTGCACGACCAGCTGGCCGAAATGGGTGCCCTCGCCATCGTGCAGGCGCTGACGCTCATCGAGGCCGGCGTATCGCGCGCCATTCCGCAGGACGACGCGCAGTCCACGTACGCGCCCAAGGTCGAGCGGCACATGGCACGTCTCGACTTCACGCGTCCCGCCATCGAGGTGGCGCGCGTCGTGCGCGCCTTCGACCCGCGTCCCGGGGCCTACGCGTCGCTGCGCGGGCAGGAGGTGAAGTGCTTCGGCGCCCGCCTGGCGGGCGACGGCTCTGATGCCGCCCTTGATGACCCCGCTCTGGCCAGCCCGCCGGGCACCGTACGCAGCGCCGACGACGACGGCCTGCTGGTACGCTGCGGTATCGGCGCGGTGCGCCTGTTGGACGTGCAACCCAGCGGCAAGCCGCGCATGACGGCCGCGTCGTGGGCGCGCGGACGTGGCGTGGCCGCGGGTGACACCTTCGTACTCCCAGCCTGATGACTTCCGTCGTGCCGCCCACCCGCTCCACTGGCCCCGGCGTGACCGAGTCACGCACCGCCGCTGCCCTCATCCTGGCCGACCTGCGCAGCGGCCAGCTGCTCGACAGCGCGTTCGAGCGCCGCACGGCGCCGCTCGACGCCCGTGACCGGCGCTGGGTGCAGGAGCTGGTGTGGGGCATGCTGCGCTCGCGCAGCCGCCTCGACGCGCTGCTCGCCCACCGGGTGCGCGGCGGGCTCGCAAAGCTCGATGCCGACGTGGCCGACCTGCTGCGCATCGGCGCGTATCAGCTGCTGCACATGGACAGCGTGCCACCATACGCCGCCATCGGCCAGACGGTGGAGCTCACCAAGCGCCGCCACGGCATCGGCGCGAGCAAGCTGGTCAACGCCGTGCTGCGTCGGGTCGACCGCGAACGCGCAACCATCGAACCGCCCGTCCCGTCCGACGCGCTCGACGCGCTGGCGCAACGCCATTCCCACCCCCGCTGGGTCAGTGCCCGCTGGGCGGAACGGTGGGGGCTTGCCGAAACGGAACGGTTGCTGGCCACCAACAACGAGGCCGCCCCGATCGTCGTGCGGCCGTACGGCGTGGTCCGCGAGCAGCTCGAGGCGATGCTTGAGGCCGCCGGCGTGCACACCACCGAGGTGCCGCTGGTACCCGACTCGGTCCAACTCGGGCCCGGCGTGGCGTTGACGGAACTCGGAGCCTTCAAGCAGGGGCTGCTTTACGTGCAGGATCCGGCCGCCACGCTCGTGGCGCAGTACGCGCATGTGCCCGCCGGCGGCACGGTGGCCGACCTGTGCGCCGCCCCGGGCAGCAAGGCGCTCGAGCTCTCGCGGCGTGCCAGCCTGGTCATCGCCGCCGATCGCCACCGCGCGCGCGTGGCGCGCATGGTGAACGGGTTGACGCGCCTTGACGCCGACCGGGTGCTGCCGATGGTGGCCGATGCCGGCGCCCCCGCGATCGCGCCGGTGGACGCCGTGCTGGTAGACGTACCTTGCACCGGCACTGGCACCTTCCGTCGCCACCCCGATGCCCGCTGGCGCCTGCGTGTGAGCGACTTCGCCGTCCTGGGTGCGCGGCAGAAGCAGATCCTGCGCGCCGCAGCAACCGTGGTGAAGCCCGGCGGCCTGCTCATCTACAGCACCTGCTCGCTCGAGTCGGAAGAGAACGACGACCAGATCGACGCGTTCCTCGCCGCGCACCCCGATTTCACCCTCGAGCCACCGGAACCTGGCGTCGTGCCCGATACCGTCCTCGACGGCGGCCGCCTGCGCGTCCTGCCGCAGCGTCACGGCACCGACGGCGCGTTTGCGGCGCGGATGCGGAGGCGCGCCTGATGACCGCCGCCAAGGCCCGGAAGGCCGCCACACCAGGCCGCCGCTGGCTCGGTCGCGCCCTGGTGGCCGTCGTGCTGGGGCTCGCCATCGGTGGCGCCGGTGGCGTGTTCAGCGTGCAGAAACTCGAGCCGGGGCCCGGCACCGGAGTCGACTCGCTCCAGGTCATGCTCGACAGCATTGCCACGGGGCGCATCGCCAAGACGGCGGCCGCCCCCCCCGCGTCGCCGGAGCCTGTCGCCACGGAGGCCCCTCGAGTCGCTGCTGACAGCGCCGCGACGCCCGCAGAGCCGACGCTGGTGCTCGTGCCCGCCGTGGTCGACCTCGAGGAGGGCACCGCCCGTACCGCCATTCTCGATGCCGGCCTGCAGGTGGGTGAGGTGCAGTTCCAGGCATCGGCCAAGCCCGCCGGCACCGTGCTCGCCACCTCCCCGGTCAGCGGGGCGCGCGTCCCCACGCTCACCGCCGTGTCGCTCGTGCTCAGCGACGGACGTCCGCCCGCCGATGTTGTCGGTATGACGGACTCGCCACGGCGCTCTCCCTCGTTTCCGACACCCTGACCATGTCCGTTCGCATTGCCCCGTCCGTGCTCAGTGCCGACTTCCGCAAGCTCGGCGAGGAGATCGCCATGTGCGACGCCGGTGGCGCCGACTGGATCCACGTGGACGTCATGGACGGCCGCTTCGTGCCCAACCTGTCCTTCGGCGTGAAGGTCATCGAGGCGGCGAAGAAGTCCACCAGCAAGACCATCGACGTGCACCTCATGGTGGTCGAGCCGGAGAATTACTTCGACGACTACGTGAAGGCGGGCGCCGACGTGCTCACCATTCACGCCGAGGCCGCGCCGCACCTCGATCGCCAGCTCGTGCGCATCAAGGAGCTTGGCGCCAGGGCTGGTGTGGCGCTCAATCCGGGCACCCCGCTCAGCGCCATCGAAGAGGTCGTCCACATGCTCGACCTGCTGCTCATCATGAGCGTGAACCCGGGGTACGGCGGGCAGAAGTTCATCGAGTACTCGGTCGACAAGATCGCCCGCGCCCGGTTTCTCCTCGACCAGGCCGGCAGCAGCGCTGCGCTGGAGGTGGACGGCGGTATTTCGCGCGACACCATCCAGCGCTGCTGGGCCGCCGGCGCCGACACCTTCGTGGCCGGCAACGCGATCTTCGGCGCCGCGAGCCCGCAGGCCGAGATCGCCGTGTTGCGCACCCGCTGCGTGGAGCAGGCATGACCGTCAAGCAGCAGTGGATGGTGGTGCTTGGCATCGTCGCCGTGCTGGCCGGCGGCGCCTTCATCGCGTCGCGCGTTCTCGAGGACGAACTCACCAGCATCACCGTGGGCTCCGACGCACCGGGGTTCGCGGTGCAGACGCTCGACCCCACCCCCACGATGAAGACGCTCACCGACTATCGTGGCGACGTCGTGGTGCTCAACATCTGGGCCACCTGGTGCATTCCGTGTCGCACGGAAATGCCCAGCATGGAAGCACTGTACAAGCAGCTCGGACCGAAGGGGCTCCGCATCGTCGCCGTGAGCGTGGACAACGCCGGCGAGGAGCAGAAGATTCGCGACTTCGTGAAGGAGTACGATCTCACGTTCGAGGTCCTGCACGACGCAGCCGGCACCATCCAGGGCCTCTATCGCACGACCGGGGTTCCGGAGACGTTCGTGTTCGATCGCCAGGGCGTGATCCGCAAGAAGTGGATCGGCGCCGACGACTGGAATTCGGACGGCAATCGGCGCCTCCTCGAGCAGCTGCTCGCGCAGCCCGCGCCGTAAGCGCAGCCGCGTGCGCGTTCTCGGCATCGAGACCTCCTGCGACGAAACCTCGGCGGCCGTGGTGTGCGGTACGCCGGAGGCCATGTCGCTCGAGTCGCTCGTGATCCTGTCGCAGGACGTGCACCGACTGTTCGGCGGCGTGGTGCCGGAGATCGCCAGCCGGCAGCATCTCACCGGCATCGTGCCGACGGTGGACGCGGCGCTGCGTGAGGCGCAGGTGACGCTGGACGCGCTCGACGCGATCGCGGTGACGCATGCGCCCGGCCTCGTGGGCGCGCTGCTCGTGGGCACGAGCTACGCCAAGGCCCTCGCCTTCACCCGCGGCATCCCACTGGTGCCGGTGCATCACCTCGAGGGGCACCTGTTCTCCACGCTGCTCGAGTACGCCCACGCCACGCCCCCCTTCACCGCGCTGTTGGTGAGCGGCGGACACACCATGTTGCTCGACGTGCCGGCGTGGGGGCGTTACCGCCTGTTGGGGCAGACCCGCGACGATGCCGTGGGCGAGGCCTTCGACAAGGTGGCCAAGCTGCTGGGGCTACCCTATCCCGGCGGACGCCCCCTCGAGCAGCTCGCGGCCACCGCCGAGCCGCCCGTGCAGCGGCATCCGCACCGCTTCGCGCGCCCCATGCTGCGCAAGACGGCACAGCCGGGCGACGACGACTTCTACGACTGTTCCTTCAGCGGCCTCAAGACCGCCGTGCTGCACGCCGTGCGTGACGCTGAGAAGGCGGGCGATCTGGACGCGCAGCGGGCGAGCATCGCGCGTGGCTTCCAGGACGCCGTGATCGACACGCTCGTAGAGAAGGTCGCTCGCGCGACTCGGCAGCACCGCCGCACGCGCGTGGTGCTCGGCGGAGGCGTCGCCTGCAACCAGGCGCTCCAGCAGGCCATGCGCGACCGTCTGGGCGCGCGGGGCGGGCAGGTGTTCGCGCCGTCGCCACGGCTGGCCACCGACAACGCGGCCATGATTGGCGCCGCCGGCCTCTTTCGCCTGCACCGGCAGGAGTTCGCCGACCCCTCCATGACGGCCACGGCATCGCTGCCCATTCCGGGTATCTTCTGACATGCTCTCTCCGATCCTGCACCACCCCACGGCATTCAAGCTCGGCCCGATCGAACTGACCGGGTTCGGCCTGGCCGTTCTGGCGGCCTTCGCCATCTCCCAGATCATCTGCCAGCGCGAGCTGTGGCGGCGGGGGCAGAACGCGGAGGCCGACGCCATCCCCGACATCGTGATGGCGGCGCTCATCGGCACGCTGATCGGCGCCAAGAGCTATTACGTGGTGCTCACCGGCGACCCGGGCGCCTTTTTCAGCCGCGGCGGGTTCGTGTTCTGGGGCGGCTTCATGGGGGCAGTGGCGCTCTGCTGGGCCACCATTCGCTACAAGAAGCTCGACTTCCTGCGTATTGCCGATGTCGCCGGCATCGCGATCGCGGCCGGCTACTCGGTGGGGCGCACCGGGTGCTGGGCGGTGGGCGACGACTACGGCCGTCCGTGGAACGGCTTTCTCGCCACCCAGTTCCCCGAGGGCGCCCCGCCGAGCACCGTGGCGGTCATGAGCCAGCAGTTCGGCGTGGTCTTTCCGCCGGGCACCAATCCGTCGGACGTGGTCGCCGTGCACCCCACGCAGCTCTACGAGACCGTCATGGGCTTCACGATGTTCGCGATCTTGTGGGCCTTCCGGAAGCACACCCACCAGGCCGGCTGGCTCTTCGGGATGTACTGCCTCGTCGCCGGCGTGGAGCGGTTCATCGTGGAGTTCTTCCGGGCCAAGGACGACCGGCTCATCGGTGACTTCACGACGGCGCAGGGTATCGGCGTCACGATCGCCACGATCGGTCTGGCGCTGCTGATCGCCCGACGGCAACCGGCAACCACCTGACAGGTCGTAGGGGAATACCCGAGCCGGAATCTCCCCATTGCATTTCCCGGCGGTACGCATGTATACTCCGAGCAGAGCTTTGAGAAACATTCTCATCTAGACCCGTGCCGACGGCTTTCCTTCCCACGCTCCAGAACGCTGACACCGCGCCCCGCACCTGTGCGCTGAATGCCTGTCGCGCCGGAACCCGGGTGACAGTGGTCGACATCGAGTGTTCCGGCGACGAGGCCTGTCGGCTGCGGGCCCTCGGGTTCTGCGAGGGCACGGCGGTAAACGTGATCGACGCCCGCGACTCGATGCTGCTGGAAGTGCGTGGGACCCGTCTCGCGCTCGGCGGTGCCCTGACCGCTGGCATCACGGTCCAGCCCGTCGCGGCGCGCGCCTGAGGGCGCGGTGCTGATGCTGTGTCCGTCGCGCCGATCGCGCGACCTCCGCACGTGAATTGGTGAGTACGCTCCAGACGCCCGCGACCGAAGACGGCCTCCCGGTCACCCGCGAGGCTCTCCGGGTGGCCATCATCGGCAACCCGAACACCGGCAAGACCACGCTCTTCAACGCGCTGACCGGACTGCGGCAGCGCGTGGGCAACTTTGCCGGCGTCACCGTCGAGCGGGTGGAAGGCGGCTTCAAGGGGCCGGATGGGCGCCGTATCACCGTGCTCGACCTGCCGGGCAGCTACTCCCTGTCCGCCGGCTCGCCCGATGAGGAAATCGCCCTCGACGTGCTGCTGCAGCGTGATGCCGACCGCTGGCGTCCTGATGTGGTACTGGTCGTGGTCGACGCGGTACACCTCGAGCGCAACCTCTATCTCGCCGGCCAGGTCATCGAGCTCGGTGTGCCGGTGGTGATCGCGCTCAATCAGGTCGATGTCGCCGCCAACGAAGGCCTCTCCATTGACGTGCCCGAGCTCATCCACGAGCTTGGCGTGCCCGTCGTGCCGACGGTGGCCAAGCGAGGCGAGGGGCTGGAGCCGCTCAAGCGGGCGTTGCTCACGGCGGCGACGCTGCCGGCCCCCGGACGCCGGTTCCTGCTGCCTGCCGAGGCGCAGCGCGCTCTGGCCCCGCTCGAGGATTGCCTCAGGCGGGAGGGGCTCGCTCCCGGCGCCGCTGCCATGGAGGCGCTTCGCCTGCTCAGTGTGCAGCGGACCGAACCGCACCTGGCGCGGGTGCCGCGACTTGCCGAAGCGGTGACGAGCTCGTCGGAGGCGTTGCGCGCCGCCGGCTTCACACCGTCGCGCCTGGAGTCGGAGGTGCGCTATGCGTGGATCGCGCAGGTGGTGGAGCGCACGGTCACCCGGGCGCGACGCACCCAGGGCAACCTCAGCGACCGGATCGACGCCGTGGTCCTGCACCGGGTATTCGGTCCGGTGATCTTCCTGCTGCTCATGGCGGTGGTGTTCCAGTCGGTCTTCTCTTGGGCCACACCGCTCATGGACGGTATCGAGGTCCTGATCGGCAGCCTCGGCGGCCTCGTGGGCGAGCAGCTTCCCGACGGCGACCTGCGCTCGTTGGTGGTGGCTGGCGTCTTCGGCGGCGTCGGTTCGGTGCTGGTGTTCCTGCCGCAGATCGCGATCCTCTTCGCGTTCATCACGCTGCTGGAGCACTCGGGGTACATGGCCCGCGCCGCGTTCCTCATGGATCGCGTGATGCGCACCGTGGGGCTGCACGGCAAGAGCTTCATTCCCATGCTCTCGGGCTATGCGTGTGCAGTGCCCGGCATCATGGCCACGCGCACCATCGAAGATCCGAAAGACCGGTTGGCCACCATCATGGTGGTACCGCTGATGAGCTGTTCGGCCCGGCTGCCGGTGTACACGCTGCTCATTGGCGCCTTCGTGCCGGCCACCTCGCTCATGCCGGGGCTCACGCTGCAGGGCGCCACCATGTTGGGCATGTACCTGCTGGGCACGGTGGCCGCGCTGGCGGTGGCGGCGCTCTTCAAGCGCACGCTCCTCAAGGGGCCCGTGCGCCCCATGATTCTCGAGCTGCCGCCCTACCGGCTGCCGAGCCTGTGGAGTCTGGTGGTGTCGGTGGCGCAGCGCTGCCAGCTGTTCCTGCGGCGGGCGGGCACCGTCATCCTGGCGCTGTCCATCGTCCTCTGGGCCATGGCCACGTATCCCAAGGCGTCGTTCGACGCATCGCTCCCGCCCGCGCTCCAGCAGGAGCAGCAGCTCGAGCATTCGGTGCTGGGACGCATCGGCAAGGCGATCGAGCCCGCGGTACGTCCGCTGGGGTATGACTGGAAGATCGGCGTGTCGATCGCGGCCAGCTTCGCGGCCCGCGAGGTGTTCGTGTCCACGATGGGCACGATCTACGGGGTCGGCAGCGACGACGAGTCGGCGCTCACCGAGCGCCTGGTGAACGAGACCGATCCGGCCACGGGTCGCCGCGTGTACACGCCGCTGGTGGCGGTGGGGCTGATGGTGTTCTACGTATTCGCGCTCATGTGCATCAGCACGACGGCCGTCACGGTGCGTGAGGCCGGTGGCGGTGCGCTGGGGTGGAAGTGGGCCGCGGTGCAGTTCGCGTACATGCTGGGGCTTGCCTACATCGCGGCATGGCTCGTGTACGCGGCGGGGACCGCGCTGGGCCTGGGAGGCTAGGCCATGGACACGCTGATCGTGGTGCTGATCGTTGCGGGCGCGGCCGCATTCATCGGGCGGCGCGCATGGCGGTCGCTGGCAGCGGCGCGCAGAGCGAAGGCCGGTTGCGGCGGAGACTGCGGATGCGGGTGACGGCGGGTTTCTTGTAACGGCGGAACGGCGCGAGCGCGGGGGCGCGAGCATGGGGGCGAACGCCCGCAGTCGCGAGCCCCGTTGCGTGCCGCGTACGAGGGCTCGCGATTCGTGGCTCGCGCCCATTGGCTTGCGCAGTAACGCCGTTACCTCGATCCGCCCCCAGCGCCCAGCAGCTCTTCCACGGCGCGCCAGCCTTCGTCCGCCTCCGCGAACACGCGCTGCGCCGCGTCCACCCAGCGGCGCCAATCGGCCAGGCGCGTCTCCTCACTGCCGTGCCGCACCACGTCTCCGGCCAGTGCGAGACGCGCCAGGGCCGCGAACACTGGTGACGCCTCGTCTTCGATGGCCGCCTCCAGCGCACGCTGCTCGGCGGCATCACCGGGTACCTGCCGCGCCGCGATCTGGGCGATGCGCTGCCGCATCAGGTCGGCCAGCGCCACGCCGTCCATGAGGGCGACGTGGCGGGTCGGATCACTGACGCCGTGGACGGCGCGGCGCGCCTCCAACAGCGGCGCGAACCAGCGGTCATGAGCGTCGTGCAGCGGCGCCGCCGTGCCCACGGCGCCGAAACCGCGCAAGCCGCGCGTCAACTCGGGGAGCTGACACGCCCGACCGATGAGCGCCAGCGCCAGGGGGCGCAGCGTCTCGTCGCCGGTGAGTTCGAGCACGTCGTGATCCCGCAGGTAGGCCGTCAGCGTCCGCGCCCCCACGGCCACCCCCTCGATGCCGGTGAGGCCGAGGCGCCACGCTGCCGCCTGCGGCCACGACAGCACCAGCGCCGCGTCGTCGAGTGCCACCGTGGCCTCGGCATCGATGTCGCGCCCGCGCACGATGCCCACCACGCGCACCGGGAGCGGACCCGTGGCGGACGGCAGACCGGTCGGGCCGGCGTTGCTCACGCCAGGATGGCCTCGATCACCGATTCCGTCGCCTCGAGGGTCGGGAATACCGCCGCCGGATCGTGCGCCGAGAGGTCGCTCACCGAGTAGTGGCCGGTGGCCACGCCGATGGCCCGCACGTTGAGCGCGCGGCCGCAATGGATGTCGGCAGGCGTGTCACCGATGATGACCATGCGATGCCCGGGGACATCGCGGCCGAGCAGGGTACGCGCCCGGTGTTGGGCCACCGCCGGCAGTGCGGGACGATGCTCGTGGTCACTGCCGAAGGCATTCACCACGAACTGTTCCCACGCCACGTCCACCGCGCGCAGCTTCTGTCGTGCCCCCTCCTCGATGTTACCGGTGAGCAGACCGAGCGTGATGCCGGGCATCGTGCGGAGTCGCGCGAGCAGCAGCGGAATGCCGGCGCAGAGCTGCGCCTGCTCGGGACGCGCCGTCAGATCGGCGGTCAGGTGTGCGACGTACGTGTCGAGGACGTCGGGCAGGCGCCGATCGATCTCGGCGTCCTCGAAACCGGCGGCGCGCATTTGCTCGCGCGTGATCTGGCGGTCGGTCTTGCCGTCGTAGCGATACGACGGATCCCCCCCCACCCCGAACACGGTGCGCAACGCGTGCTCCATGGCACGGCGGCCCGCGCCGTCGGTGCGCAGCAGGGTGCCATCGATATCGAACAGCACCACCTTCATCGCCGCGCTCCCACGGCCAGCGGCGCGGGCCGCACGCGCGCCAGGCGCGAGAGCAGCAGGCCACCCATCACGAAGCCGGTGCCGGTCAGCTGCCACGCGGTCGGCCGCTCGTGCAGCATCACCCATGCGACAGCCAGCGCAATGATGGGCTGCAGGTTGCCGTACACGGCCGTCCGCGTCGGCCCGAGCACCCGCACACCGCGATAGAACAGCAGGTAGGCCACCACCAGCGCGCCGATGCCCGCGTATGCCACCGCGCCCCAGGCCGCCGCGGGGACGGCCATCCACTCGAGGCGCTGCAGGTCGGGGAGCGCCATCAGTACGATGAGCAGGGCGCCGCTCGCCATGGTGATGGCCGAGAGATGCAGCGGATGCGCGTGCTGCGTATAGGGCTGCAGCAGCACGCTGAACAGCGCCCAGCAGATGCTCCCACTGGCGATGAGGGCGGCGCCGAACATGACCTCACGTCCCCCGTCGAACCCGCGCGCGCTGCCCACGACGCAGGCCACGCCGACCAGTTGCAGCCCGATGCCCGTCCACCCCATCGACGACAGCCGCTCACGCCCCATGAGCCGCGAGATGATGGCAATCCACGCCGGGCCAGCGGCGACGATGAGCGCCGCCACCCCGGCACGGGTACGAGCCATGCCGAAGATGAACAGCACCTGGTAGACGCCATTACCCATGAGCCCGAGTGCGAGCAGACGCCCCGTGTCCCGCCGTGATGGCCAGCGCGCATCGCGCACCAGGGCGGCCACGGCGAACAGCACCACAGCGGCCAGGGTGACGCGCGCGCCATTGAACGCCAAGGGGGTCAGGGAGCGCAGGCCGGCCTTCACGACGCTGTAGTTCACCCCCCAGATCACGGCCATGAGCACCAGCCCGGCGTCGGTGGCGCTGAACCCGTGCGGCGCGGCCGCCGGTGTGCGCTCTGGGGGGACGACGACGGGGCGTTCGGCCGTGGACAACGAGGTCATCACGCAATGTAGGCGGTCCCCGGTCGAGGCAGGTAGCTGCGCCGTAGCCCCGTTACTTTCCCACCATGCACGTTTCCTTCGCCCTCTTCTCCGACGCCGCCAACATCTCCCAGGAAGGCAAGCTGAACATCCTGGGGATCTTCGATGCGGTCCATGTCGGGCAGTTCCCTGCCCTGCACCCGCGCACGACGTTCGTGCTGCGCCTCAAGGCCACCGCCGTCGACGTGGGGCATCACACCATGGTCCTTCGCTGGGTCAACCCGCGCGGACTGGACCTGTGGACGTCCGAGGCCCAACTCGAGGTCGGGCCGCCCCCGCCGGGCACGACGGAACTGGACATGCCGATCATCGTGCAGCTCGACCTGCCGCTGGACATGCTCGGCGACTACCACATGCGTGTCGCCATCGGCCAGCGGGACGCCGCCGACTTGGTGCTGCATGTCCGCGGCGGCGCACCGCCGGTGGTGCCGGCAGGACCGGGACAGATGGTCAGCTGAGGGCAGACGGAAGGCGCGAGCTAAAGGGCGCGAGCTGAAGGGCGCGAGCTGAGGGGCGCGAGCTGAAGGGCGCGAGCGAACCGGCGCGAGACCGGGGGGCGCGACGTGGGTTGCGCGCGTTAGCTCGCGCGTTATAGCTCGCGCGTTCTAGCTCGCGCCGTCTAGCTCGCGCCGTCTAGCTCGCGCGTTCTAGCTCGCGCCGTCTAGCTCGCGCCCTCTAGCTCGCGCCCTCTAGCTCGCGCCGTCCCGCCGTTCCCAGTCGTCACCCCATTCGCACCCGGTGCACTCCCGTGCACTGGGCTCGCAGCCGCGCGACGTACGGGTCGTCGGCGTCGAGCCGCTCGATGTGCACACCGCCGCGCATCAACGCACTGTGTACCATGTGTCCGTCGCCCAACGCAATGCCGACGTGCGTGATGCGGCGGTCCTCGCGGTCGGAAAAGAACAGCAGGTCGGCCGGCTCGTGTGCAGCGTCGGCGTCGTCTGCCACCTGCGGTGCCGCCTCCGCCTGCTGCCAGGCATCACGCGGCAGCGGTACGCCGTGCAGCGCAAACACGCGTTGGGCCAGACCGGAACAGTCCACGCCCCACGGCGTCACCCCGCCCCACAGATAGCTCGCTCCGGTGAACAGCGTGGCAGCACTGCGGGCGATGGCCGCGCGTTCGCGCGGAAAGCGTGTGGCGCGCGCCTCAGGAGGAATGGCGAGGCCGTCAATGACCTCCGCCCCGGGCGCGACCCGCGCGCCCAGCGGCAGGGCCCGCGTGGCACCGGTCGCGTCCCGCATCTGGCAACCAAGCGAAATCCGCCAGGTGATCTCCGTGCCGGCACAGCTCGTCAGATACCCGATGTGCGTCCATCCCTCGTAGTCGTCGGCGCCGCGCACAAGCAGCCAGTCACCGCGGCCATCGACGAGGTGCACCACATCCCCGCCCAGCAGCTGCGAAGTCAGCGGCGACGCGATGCGGGCGTCGGCCAGTAACGGGGCAATCGCCGAGCGCACGGTGAGACGGTCGGCCGTCGAGAGCGTGAGCGACGTGGACATGCCGCCCTCAAGCCTCGGCGCCCAGCAGCTGCGCAATACGCGTGGCCAGTTCCGTGAGCGTGAACGGCTTGGCCAGCACCGGCCGCCCGGTTTGCCGGATGAACTGGGCGGCGTGCTCGCTGTGCAGGTCGCCGGTCACGAACACCACGCGCTCGGCCTGATCCGGCAGCGCGGCCTGCATGGCCTCGTAGACTCGCTCACCGCTCATCTCCTGCATGCGCAGGTCGAGCAGGATCAGGTCGAATTGCTGATGGGCGAGGACCGCCAGCGCGGCGGCCCCGCTCTCCGCGATCTCGACGGCGTAGTCGCAGCTCTGCAGGAAACGGCTGATCGCCGTGCGAAGCGTGACCTCGTCCTCGATGAGGAGGATGCGGCGCTGCCGATTCGCGGACACCGGGCGACTCCCGCTCGACGGCGTCTGCCGGGCCACCAGCTCCGACTCGGCCCGCGCGACGGCCTCGGCATGGGCCGAGAGTGCCGTGGCCGTCATGATCGGCAGGCGCACGGTGAATGCGGCACCGCCTGCGGTCGGTGATTCGATGTCGAGTGTGCCAGAGTGATCGAGCACGATGGTGTTCGCGATCGTCAGTCCCAGTCCCCGATGCCCGCGCGCGGCCCGCGTGGTGAACATCGGCGCGGTGACACGCGCCAGATACAGCGCCGGGATACCCGGCCCGCTGTCCTGCACCGTCACCCGCACCTCACGGCCCTGCACCGTCGACGTGACGACCAGCTGGCGCGCTCCCTGATGCTCACCCAACACCTGCTCGGCGTTCACGATCAGGTTGGAGAGCACCTGCTGCAACTGCAAGGCATCGCCCTCCACCATCGGCAGGTCGTCGGCCAACTGACGCTCGACCGTGATCCCGGCCGCCCGCAGCGAGTAGCCATGATGCTCGAGGCTGCGCCGCAGCACGGCGTTGAGGTCCACCGGGGCCCGGCCACCAACCGGCGACGGCGTGTCCGCAGTGGTGTCGAGCAGCTGTCCCACGATCTGCGAGGCGCGCCGCGCTTCCTCGAGGATTTGCTCGAGCGCCCGCCGGTCGTCACCATGCAACGTCGGCGACGCCGCCTCCAACTCGGCCACGGCCAACAGGCTGGCGAGCGGATTGTTCAGTTCATTCGCGACGCGTCCGAGCGACTGGCCCACGGCGGCGAGTCGGGCCTGCTGCACTTGCGCTTCGCGACGGACCTCATCGTTCGTGATGTCACGCACGATGCCGAGCGCTCCCACGACTCGGCCGTCCTGCTCGAAGGGCGCCGTGGTCACCGTGGTCAGGCGCGACCCGGAGGCCCCCAGGCAGCGCAGCTGAACCCGGCATCGCTCGCCGCGCAGGGTGGCGCGCATCTCCCGGTCGGCAAGGTCGCGATCGATCGGATCGACGAGGCGGAGAAAGTCCTGACCGAGCACCTGCTCGACCGTGAGCCCTGCCTCGTGCAGGAATGCGGGATTCACCGAGGTGAGCCGGCCGTTGGCGTCGACCGTGAAGATGGCGTCCGTCGCCGTGTCCACCAGCCGGCGATACCGCTGCTCCGATCGTTCGAGGGCGGTTGCCTCGGCGCGCCGCTCGGTGATGTCGCGCAGACAAGCGACAGTCCCGACGATCTCCCCCAGCTCGTAGAGCGGCGCCGTGCTCACCTGCACCGCCCGACGCGACCCGTCGGACCGGAGCACTTCACACTCATATCGCGCCCGCTCACCGCGACGGGCCGCCGCTTCGTGCATCCTGACCTGGCTCAGCCATTCGCCGGGGACCAGCGTTTCGGACAACACCCCGACGAGCCGCTCCCGCGCGAACAGCACCTGTGCCGCAGAGTTGGCAAAGGTGATGCCGCCGTCATGACTCGTGATGATGATCGCATCCGACACCGTATCGAGCACCTTCGCGTGCTGCTCAGCGAGGCGCGAGGACTCGGTCACATCGTCGAACGTGATGACGCACCCGCCATCCGGATGCGGCGCCGCCAGTAGCGAATACAGCCGCCCGGTGGCGAGGTGCCGCACGGTCTCGCGCACCGGCACTCCCTGCTGCATCGCCCGGGCGATGAACGCATCGACCGCGCGGCCGTCGGGACTGCTGTCGGGACCGATGAGGGCGTTGCGAAAACGCTGACCGAGCAGCGTGGGGATCGCGACACCGCAGAGCTCGGCCGCACGCGTGTTGCAGCGGCTCACGGTGAGCGATTCCTCGAGCACCACCATGCCACTGGCCGTACTGTCGAAGGCCACCTTCCACTCGCGCGTGGCCCGCTCGATCTCTTCGAACAGGCGCGCGTTCACGATGGCCACGGAGACCTGGTCGGCTAGGCGCTGCAGCACCTTGCCATCGTCCTGATCGAATGGCCGCTCGCGGTTGATGACGGCGATGCTGCCAATCGTCCCCTGCGCGGTCACGAACGGCGCAATGATCGTGCGCTGGATGCGGGCCAGGTGCTGCATGGCCCGGCTGAAGACCATCTCGTGCCCGAATTCGTTCACGAGGACGAGTTCGTTGCTCAGCACCGACCGTCCGATCAGGCTCCCGCTCACCGGGAGGTGCACACCGCTCAACACGTCGGCGCTGCCGATGGCGGCGACGATGTGCAGGTAATCCCCGGTGCGCAGCGCAATGCAGGCACCTTCGACCCCCAGCAGCGAGACCGCATGCCGCAGGATGAGCCGCAAGACCTCGCCCAAGCGCAGCGATTCGCCCACGGCGCGCGCCACGTCGGCGAGCGCCTCCGTGGTCCGCCGCTCCCGCTCGCTTTCCGCGTACCGGCGGGCATTCGCGATGGCGGTTGCCGCCTGCGAGGCCATGGTCGCCAGCACCTCTTCGTCCTCGGCGGAGTAGACGTCACTGGCACTGGCATGGACCGCAAGGACCGCCAGGAGGCGTGTGCCCACGCGAACGGGCACGGCCAGCACCGAACTCGCGGCCCCCGACTCGCCGACGATGTCGTACATCGAAAGCGGGGGCGCGAGGCCGGCCTTCTCGCGTGCCCGGTCGGCATCCCGATCGCCCGCGCGTGCCGGTCGCCCGCTGCGCGCCACCTCCGCCACGAGCCCATCGCCCAGGCGCACCGGCCCCCGGGTGCGCTCGACACCGCGTACGACCCGCAGCGTCGTCGTGAGAATGTCGTTGTGCAGATCGGGCACCAGGATCGCGATCCCGTCACTCCGGACGGCGCGCTGGGCCTGCCGCACCAGCTCGCGAATGATCTCCGGTTCGTCCAGCGAGCGCGCGAACGAGGCGCCCGCCTCCTGCAGCAGCTGGAGGCGTTCGTGCCGCTGCCGAGCCAACGCTTCGAGAGCGTCGAAGGCGATGCGTGCCGCGAGGTGCCGCATGATGGCCCCGATATCCCGCCGCAGCAGGGCACTCGGCCGGCGCCCATCGCGCGGGCCGGACAGCTTGATGATACCGAGCACGTCATGACGGGCGCCGCGCATGACGCCGACGATGAGGTCCGTCGGCAACCAGCGATCGGGATCCTCGACAACCACGGGCTCGGCGGCGAAGAACTCGCGCGCGACCCACGGATCGCTTCCATCCAGCAGGCACAGGTCATCGACCCGAAAGCGCTCGAGATGCGGCAAGCGCCGCCGCCACACGGATCCCGGGAGGGGCTTGAGGGCCAGGCCGGTCAGCGACTCGCTCTCCGGCACCCCGGCCTGCGCCACCACCGTCGGGTTCAGCGACGCGTCCCGCAACGTGACGACCACACGATCGAACCCGAGGCCGTACAGCAGCTCCGCGGCGATCTGGAGGCGCGCGCCCGTCGTCTCGCCCCGATCGATCGCATCGAGCAGATCGCAGAGGGGCTGGGCTGCCGGCACGGTGGGGGAGGTGAAAAATGGACGCATCAGCTGCTCAGGGACGAGCCAACTCGCTGACCCGAAACACGCGGGGGCACGACCTGCGGGTACGCCGCCATCAGAAGGTCCAGAACCGGAAGAAGTCGATGCCGATCTGCGGAGGCGTCTGCTGGAACGTACGGCTGATCCCCAGCCGGCCGCAGGCCTGGGCGCTCGACCCCGGCTCCAATCCCATCTGGAGGCTGAGGCCGCCCTCGAAGCGCCGTTCCACCTTGACGCCCAGCCCCTGGGCGAACAGCGACAGGGCATCACCACTGGCGCCCGCTTGCGGGGCCAGACCACAGAGGCCGGTACTGAACGTCAGAAAGGTGTTGCGGGCCACCTGCCCCCCCACACCCACGCGGGTGGAGGCGAGAATGCCGAGGCCGTTCTGCCGCAAATTGGCGGCATCGCCGGGGTTGAGCGCGGTGGGCTCCACCTGCACCACGTCGAAGCGCCCCCCCGCCAGGCGACTCGACAGATACGACCCCGCCAGGCGCAGCGCGAGCGTGGCGCCCTGCTCGGCGTAGGTGCTGCCGAGCACCGTGTAGGCGGGTTCCCCGGTCACCAGGTAGCTGAGCATGTCACTCTCCGGCAATGGCGGATTGTCGGCGCTGGTGAGCGTCAGCGACGGACGCTCCAGCGTCCCACCGAGGTTGACGCGGATGCGCACATCCTGCCGATTCGAGTTGGCGCGCGTCTCGCGCACCGTGTACAGCGCCGTGATGTCGAGCGACGGCTGGAGATCGGGATCGCCGAAGAAGCGCACCACGCCGCGCTCCACCTCGAAGCTCGGACGGGCGATGCCGAGGTTGAGCTGGTAGGTGCCGCGCTGCACGGTCAGCGAATCGGACAGGGCCAGCTGAGCGCCAGACGCGTCGCGCGAGCGCGCACGGGTCACGCGCAGTTGCCCCCCGAGCTTGAGGTTCGCCTCGGGCGACCGCAGCCACACGTCGTCGCCGATGCCGATGCGCACGTTGTCGAGCTGCAGGTTGCGCATGACCAGCCCGGACGCCGACGGTAACAAGGCGTTCACACCGAAGCGCGTGGTGTCGATGAGGTCGAGATTGTCGCTCACATCGAGGGCCCGCCGCTGGGCCAGCTGGCTGATATACACCCGCCCGCGATCGACCCGCACCGCCCCCCGCAGCAGGGGCGCCTCGCCCGACCCCGTGAGCGTGATGGGCGTGGTCGTGGTCAGCGTGAGGGTCGCCGTCCGGGCCTTGTCCACGGCGAGGAAGTTGTTGGCGGCCAGCCGCAGGTTGAACGAGGGCCTCGCGATCTCCGTGATGCCGATGACGCCGGACAGGCCGACAGAATCGCTCGGGGCGCCACTGATGGCCCCGAATCGCCGAATGAGGATGCTGTCGCCGGTCAGCCCGATGTCGGCTCGCGCCTGGTCAAGACGAATGCCGAGGTTGTCCAGCGACAGCGATGCGCTGTCGAGCCGAACCTGGCCGCGGAGGCGGGGCCGGTCCCAGCTGCCGGTGAGCTGCACGTTGGTTTCGAGCGTACCGCGCGCCCGAGTGACGTCGGGGAACAGCGATTCGAGCAGCGCGAGGTCGGTGCGATCACTGACGATGCGCCCCGACAGCGGCTCATTGAGCCGGCGGGTGCTGCGCGTCGCCAGTGCGAGGTCGAGCGGCAGGGAGGCCGCCACCTCGAGCGCGGCCTCTCCCTGCACGCGCAGCGCCCCATCGAGCGTGAGTCGCAGCGAGTCGTAGTGCGCCCGCGCGAACAGCTCCCCGAACCGCACCCGCCCGGCCACGGCATCGACGAGGCGGACGGTGCCATCCATCCGCGGTGCCATGCGGGTGCCACGCACGGTGAGATCCGCGCTGGCCGACCCGCGTGCCAACCCCGAGCGACGCAGGAGTCGCCCGAGATCACCGAGCGGTACCCGATCAGCGACGAACGAGCCCCGCACCGCACCCGAATCACCGAGCTGGCCGCGGACGACCATGCGCCCCGTGTCCGTATGCTGGAGCACCAGCGAATCGAGCTGCCCGCGTCCATCGGCCAGCAGGAGCAGTGTGGCCGGCCCCGTGAGCGCGAAGCCGCGGGGCGCCGCCAACCCGCTGTCGACGCGAATGGTGATCGTGTCGAAACGGACGCTCGTCGAGTCACCACGGCGCGTGACTCCGCCGCCAACGGCAATGCGTGACTCCGACGGTGTACGCAACGCCACGCCGAAGCGCTCGGCGAGTCCGCCCCGCAGCGTCGACCGTGCCACCGCCGAGGCGACATCGAGGCCGCCCACGGAGAGCGAATCGGCCGACGCCGTGAGGGTCCCGTTCGCTCCACGGAGAGCATCGCGTACACGCAGGTCGAATGCGGCCCGCATCGAGCGCGCACTTGTCACCGCGATGTCGCGCAAGTCGGCCCGCAGGTCGAGGTCGAGACCCTCGGTGTCGAGCGTGTCGATCGACCCGAACAGCGACCCGGCCAACTCGGCACTGCCACGCAGCGTGTCCGTCGGGAGCAGCAGCGCGCGGCGTGAGGAATCGCTGGGCGACACCCACGGGCGCAGCCCGCCGAGTGAATCGATCGCGACGGAGACGTGCAGCGAGTCACGCCGGCTGCGGTCGAGGCCGAGGCCACCGCGCGCCACCGTGCGCAACGCCGAGCTTTCGATGGCCAGCGTGTCGACCCGCACGTGCCCCGAATCGAAGACGACGGCCGCCACGCCACCGAATAGGCGGGCGTCCGCCACCCGCGAGAACTGGTCGATCGTGGCGCGCAGCGGGCCGCGGATCGAGCTGATGATGAACTCGTCCTGCGCATCGACATCGGCCCGCAGGTCCATCGTCCCCGAGAGGTTGAGCGTGGTGGTGGGCAGGCTGCTGCTGCCGAAGAGACTCTGCAGGTTCCCACCGCGCAGCCGCCAGTCGCCGGTGGCGCCCATGGTCGTCCCAAAGGCATCCGCCACGCCGGTGAACGTCAACTCGCCCCCTTCGCCGGCCAGCGTGGTCTGCACGTCGAACTGCTCGGCCATCCCCTTGGCCACGATGCGGCCCACCGCCGATCCGCGCAGCGGCATGTCGGGGTACGAGCGCGACATGGTCGTGTACGACAGCGGCACCGCCTCGAGATTCACATCGAAGCGCACCCCCTCGGTCACCAGCGTGTAGCGGCCGCTCCCGGTGAAGCGCGACGGCTGACCGGGTCCGTCGACGAGTTCGACGTCGGCCCGGGAGAAGCGCGCATCGTACCAGAGCGAGTCCAGGCGCACACGACCGCGCGCAAACCCGTTGAGCTCCATGAAATTCGGATTCACGAACCGCGGGGTGCGGAAGTCGAGCTGCTCGATGTCGGCGTCGATGCCTTTGAGAATCGCCTCCGCCGGCGTGAAGATGTTGAGTCGCCCCGCGGCCCGTGCCTTCGACACGGCGCCCGGCACGTGCGCGTCGGCAAAGGCGACGCGCGCCTCGTCGAGCCGCCAGTCGGTGAGGTAGCCACCGCGCCCGCTCACGCGCCCCGTCACGGCGCCGCGCCAGTCGTAGGGAAAGGGCTCGCCGTTGAACCACGTCAGCAGGTCGGTGTGGGCCGGCTCCAGCGACAGGTCGACGTCCGTGAGACGGGTGACCGGACCGCCCACGCCCCACGTCATGTTGCCGCGTAGTCGCGACTTGAGGGACCGCGCGTCCATGTTCGTGATCGCGTAGTCGATGATGTTCAGGTTCGCCGGATCATTGCGCATGCGCAGCCGGGCGCGCCCGCCGCCTATATGCGGCACCGTCGCATTGATCCACGCGAGATCCGACAGCGACACGGTGTCGAGCTGCAGCTGCACGTCATATCGCACGGGTTTGCCGCCGCCCCACACGATCTTCGCGTTGCCGTGCGCCCGCGAGCCAGGAAGCGCGAAACGGGTGCCGGCGACGAACATCGTGTCGCCGAGCTTCGTGAAGTCGCCCTCCAGGTTCCTGAACCAGAACGGCGGATACACCCATACCACATCGAGGCGCCGCACGGGGAAGTGCTGCCCGGCGCTGTCGGGATCGGCGAGCCGCGTGCGCCCAAGCGCGACGTGGCCGCGCACGAAGCGATGGACGCGCACCAGCCGGTTGTCTTCGGCACGGATCTCGCCATCGAGTCGCGTGAGGTTGTAGGTGAGCGCGCTGTCCCGCTTGGCGCCCGTGAGGGTGTCGGACAGCGTCCACGGCAGGCGGGCCACGAACGTCACCTCGTGCAGCGTGGTCGTGTCGATCACGATGAAGCGACCGAAGCGACTCTGCCCCGTCGAGGGCCTGGACGGCCCACGGCGCAGCGCCCGCTTCCAGTTCCAGTCGTCGTTGCCGTAGTCGATGAGCGTGATCTGCGGCCGCAGGACGTCGAGCGACTTGACGATGATGCGTCCGTTCAGCAGGTCCCGCGGGTCGTAGGTGGCGCGGATGGGCCCCGAACTCACGAACGGCCGCCCGTCTGCCGTGCGGATGTCGAGCGAGTCGATGGTGAGGTCGGTGAAGAGCGTACCATGCACCGCGCCCACGTACAGCCGTCCCGGGATGGCGGCCCGAGCCACCGGCAGCAGCGTCCGCAGGATGAGGGCCCGCCCCCGATCGGTTTGCGTGAGCCCCACGATGCCGCCCGCCACCGCCGCCATCAGCAGCAGCAGCACGGCCGACGTGCCCAGCACGATCGTGCGCCGACGCGGTGCCATCAGAACGCCTGCCCGATCCAGATGCTCGGATTCAGCCGACCGAGCACGCCGGTGCGCCGGATGGGTCGATAGGTCGAGCCGCAGTTCCCCGCGTCCTGGACCGGCGGCGCCCCTGCGAGGAGCGACGCGCGCACCGGCAGCTGGTTGCCCGGGCTCACGCAGTAGAGGGGCGCCACCCCCGCCTGCAATGGGGCGTTGAAATACGCGGCGCCCGCCGGCAACGCATGCGGATTGTATCCGAAGTCCACGCGGATGGCCCCGAACGGCGAGGCGACACGTACGCCGAGGCCGGGTGTGACCTTGATGATCGCGCCATCGGCGCGTAGCGCCGCATCGCGCTGCGTGGCGCCGCGATTCCACAGCCGCCCGGCATCGGCGAACGCCGCCAGCTGGAGCACGCGCGGGAGCACAGGGCTTGGCCACTGCGCTTCGAGATTCCCCACGACCAGTGTGTTGCCGCCGGTCGGGACCACGCGCTCGGCGACGGTCCGCTCGTCGACCCGATAAAACGTCGTCCCGTTTTCCACCACGGCGGTGTAGCCGCTCACGATGTACACGGCCGGGCCCAGCTCGTTCTGGCGGAAGCCGCGCACGGTCGTGGGCCCGCCGGCGTACAGCCGCTCCTGCGGCGGGACGAAGCGGCCGACACCACCGCCACTTCCCCGCCCTCCCACGATGCCGGCGCGCACATGCGCCGTGATCGTGGCCCCGCCCCACTGCTGGTACCACGACACATCGCCCGTGGCCCGATTGAACTGCTGCGTGCGGTCGGAGCCGATGAGTGTGCTCGCGTGTCGCAGCGTGGCCCGCACGACCGTCCCACCCGTGGGCCGTATGGGGTCGTTGAGGCGCTCACGCGAGATCGAAAACTCGAGCGCCGCCAGCCGGTTGTTCCGCTGCAGGAAGCTGCGCAGCTCTGCATCGCAGGCGTTGAACACGGCGCAGAAGAACGCCGGCTCGGCCTCGGTTCGCCCAAGCTCCAGCTGGTACGACAAGGTGCTCGGGGTGCGGACAGCCGCGCGGCGCGCGAATGGGTCGGCAAGCGAGACCGCTCCACCGATCGGCGTGCGGCGCAGGTAGGCGCGAAACTCCGACAACGTCGAGCTGAAGACCGTCACCGACGGAACGCGCGCCTGGTCCGCCCGCACCGGTTGCCGGAGCGTCATGGACGTGTAGTAGTTCAGCGTCCGGGAGTACGGATCGGAGCGCGCCTGCCCCTGGCACAGCTCCGGCGCACCGTTGAGGGGTTCCCCGATGCCAATCTTGCTCAGCCGCGCCGTGAGTTCGAGCCGCTGCGCGTACGGCAGGAAATCCCGGTCCGTGATGGAACCCTGGGCCCGAAAGCAGTCGAGCGTGGCCCATCCGAGGCCGCCATTGGCGGCATAGCGATCGCCTTCGACCAGATAGGCGGTGAGGTTGACGATCGTGTCACCGGGAGGCTGGATGCTGTCGGGCTGCAGATCCACGCGCTGGAAGGCATCGGTCTGGTAGAGATTGCGCTGGGCGTCGATGAGCTGGCGCGCCGAGTACCAATCTCCCGTGTGCAGGGCCATGGCGCGACGAATCAGCGCGTCGGACACATGCCGGCGCCCCGTTGGCGCCTCCACGTCGAGGGCCACCCGTCCGATGCGTGCCCGCGCGCCGGGCACCACCACCACCTCCACTTCGGCGCTTCGCTGGGCGGTTCGGGTGGTGTAGGCCAGCAACGCTTCGGCCTGCGGCCAGCCGAGGTTGCGCAAGCGTCGGACGAGCGTGTCGCGCCCGGCTTCGAGGGCGCCGCGATCGAACAGCCCACCCACCTGGACGGGGAAGTTGCGCGCCGCCTGGGCGATGGCGGGGTGCCGATCCGTGCCCCGCAGGGCGAAGGCCGAGACCCGCATCGGGTTGCCTTCGTCGATCGCAAAGGTGATGTCGATCGCGACGGGCGTGACGGGACGCACGATGGTATCGACGCGCACGTCGGGAAAGCCGCGGCGGCGATAGAGCGTCAGGAGGCGCTGGACGTCACGCGCGAACTCCACGGGGTCGAGACAGCGGCGCTCGCCGACCAGCGGCAGATTGGCGAACGACGACGGCTGGGTGGCGACGGTGGCGGCGAGGACCGAGGCGGGATAGGCGCGATTGCCGCTGAAGCGGAGCGTCCGCACCTCGCGGTCCCCGCGCTCACAGGAGAGATCCTGGGCGGCGAGCGGACGCCCCAGCGCGAAAGCGCCGGCGGCAACGGCAGCGAGGAAAAGAGAGGCGGAATATCGCACGTTCTATAGCAGAGTAACCTCAACCGTCGTCGAGAGCGCGTCAACCACGGGAGTGAGGGAAATGCGAGGATGGCGGGGGAGAGGCGAACGGCGCGAGCTGGGGGGCGCGAGCTGGGGGGCGCGAGCTGGGGGGCGCGAGCTATGGGGCGCGAGCTATGGGGCGCGAGCTGACGGGCGCGTGGAAACGGTCGGGTTGGCGTGGAAATGGGTAACGCGGGAACGCGGCGACGTGCTACGGTGGCGCATGGCCGATTCGCGCAGACTTCGTGTGCTGGACGCCGCCGAGGATCTGGCGGCGACGGTGTTCGCGTCGGTGGACCGGGTGAACGTGCGGCGCGCGCCGGGGGTACGGGGGCAGCTGGTGCGGGCGGCGAGTTCGGTGGCCGCCAACATCGCCGAGGCGGCCAATCTGGGCACCGAGGCCAACTTCAAGCGGCAGCTCCGCCTCTCGCTGGCGTCGGCGAACGAAGCGGCCAGTCACCTGCGGATCCTGCGCCGCACCGGTGCGCTCGATCCGCTCACCGTCGCCCGCTGCGACAGCAAGCGGGCCGTGGTCTGCAAGATGCTGGTGGCGCTCATCCGGCGCCTCGAGGAGGATGAGGCACGCGCAGCGAACGGGAGATGGCGGGATGGCGCGGAGTGACTGCGGAACTGCGCGAGCTAAAGGGCGCGAGCTCAAGGGCGCGAGCTAAAGGGCGCGAGCTAAGGGGCGCGAGCTCAAGGGCGCGAGCTAGAGGGCGCGAGCTAAAGGGCGCGAGCTAAAAG
>JAJTGR010000075.1 GCA_021299375.1 Gemmatimonadota bacterium | reverse complement strand
GCCGGTCAGCCACCGGCGCGCTTCAGCTCATACAGCCGCTCGCGGGCGAGACGACGGCCTGTGGGGGTGGCAGCCAAGCCACCACCGGCCGTTTCGCGGTAGCGCACGTCCATGCTGGCCCCGATCTCGCCCATGGTATCGATGACCTCATCGGCCGGGATGGCGAACTCGATGCCGGCCATGGCCATTTCGATCGCGGCGAGCGCGATGGCGGCGCCGGTGGCATTGCGAAAGACACAGGGCAGCTCGACGAGCCCGCCCAGCGGGTCGCACACGAGGCCCAGCGTGCCCTGTTGCGCGAGGGCCGTGGCATGGCCCACCTGCCGAGGCGTGCCACCGAGCATCTCGACGGCTGCGCCGGCCGCCATGCCCGCTGCGGCGCCCGTTTCCGCCTGGCAGCCGCCTTCGGCCCCCGACAACGATGCCCGCTCGGCCACGACGGCGCCGATCAGGCCGGCGGTCGCCAGCGCGTCGATGACACGCTCGTCGTCAATGCCGCGTGCGGCGGCAAGCCCCGTGAGCACCGCGGGCAGCACTCCGGCCCCGCCGGCCGTTGGCGCGGCCACGATGACCCCCATGGCCGCGTTGACCTCCTGCACGGCCAGCGCGCGCGCGAGCACGTCGCGAAACGGTGTACCGGCCAGCGGTCCATCGGGGCCGGTGCGCAGCTTCGCAGCATCACCGCCCACGAGTTGGGAGGTGGAGCGCAGGTCGCCCACCATCCCCCGGGCGACGGCCTCCCGCATCACCGCGAGGGCACGGCGGAGCGCGTCGCGGATCTCGGCCACCGGCCGCCCCTGATCCTTCGCCTCGCGGGCGAGGGCCACGGCGGAGAGCGTGGTGCCCTGCGCTTCGGCGTCGCGAATGGCTTCTGCCAGGCTCCGATACATCAGGCACTCACCTTGTCGAGTCGAAACGCCCAGTGCACCCAGGGCAGCGCGCGAATGGCATCGCGCACATCCTCCCCCGGTCGTTCATCGAGTTCGAGCACCATGAAGGCATCGCCGCCCCGTTCTTTGCGCGACAGCTTGAGCGTGGCGATGTTCATGTTCGCGTCGGCCAGGAGCCCGGCGATGCGCGCCACCGAGCCCTTCACGTCTTCAGCCACGAGCACGATGGTGTCGTGATTGCCGGAGACCTCGACCGGGTAGCCATCGATCTCGGTAACGAGCACCCGCCCGGCCCCGAGCGACGCACCGATCATCTGCGCCCGGCGGTCGCCCCGCTCCAGGGTGATGCGCACGGTGTTGGGGTGCGCGTCATCGCTGATGGTGGTCTTCTCGAAGGCGTAGTCGAGCCCTTCGCGCTCCATGATCTCGAGCGCCGTGCGGAGCCGTTCGTCATCGGGGCGAAAGCCCATCAGGCCGCCGACGATCGCCTTGTCGGTGCCATGCCCTTCACCGGTGCGGGCAAAGCTGCCATGCAGCTCGATGCGCGCCCGGTCGGGGGTGCCGCCCACGAGGCAACGGGCGAGCAACCCGAGGCGGCAGGCGCCGGCGGTGTGACTGGAGCTCGGCCCCACCATGACGGGGCCGATGATGTCGAGGAGGGAAACCACGAGATGACTGAAGAAGGTGGGCGGGCTACGTCTTCGTGTAGCCTACGCCTTTTGCCCCTTTCGCAGCAATGGCTTCAGGTAGCGTCCGGTGTGGCTTTCCTTGACCTTCGCGACCTGTTCCGGCGTGCCCTGGGCCACGATGGAACCGCCGCCGGTGCCGCCTTCCGGGCCAAGGTCGACGATCCAGTCGGCCGTCTTGATGACGTCGAGGTTGTGCTCGATCACGAGGACGGTGTTGCCGCGGTCGACGAGCTTGTGCAGCACCCCCAGCAGTACGCGCACGTCCTCGAAGTGCAACCCGGTGGTGGGCTCGTCGAGAATGTAGAGCGTCCGCCCGGTGTCACGCTTGGAGAGCTCGGTCGCGAGCTTCACGCGCTGCGCTTCCCCACCCGACAGCGTGGTCGCGCTCTGCCCGAGATGGATGTACCCGAGCCCCACGTCGCGCAGGGTTTCAAGCTTCTGCAGGATACGCGGCTGGTTTTCGAACACGCCGCAGGCATCCTCCACCGTGAGGTCGAGCACCTCGGCAATGCTGAGCCCGCGGAAGCGCACCTCGAGGGTCTCCCGGTTGAAGCGCTTGCCCTTGCAGACATCACAAGGCACGAACACGTCGGGGAGGAAGTGCATCTCGATCTTCACCAGCCCGTCGCCCTGGCAGGCTTCGCAGCGGCCCCCCTTCACGTTGAAGGAGAAGCGTCCGGGGCCGTAGCCGCGAATCTTGGACTCGGGCAGCTCGGCGAAGAGCTCCCGCACGGGCGTGAAGATGCCGGTGTACGTGGCCGGGTTGGAGCGCGGCGTTCGCCCGATGGGGCTCTGGTCGATGTCGATGATCTTGTCGAGGTGGTCGAGCCCGGTGATGCGCGTATGCGCCCCGGGAATGACACGCGCCCGGAAGAAGTGCCGCGACAGCGCCTTTTGCAGGATATCGGTCACGAGCGTCGACTTGCCGGAGCCCGAGACGCCCGTGACGGCCACGAACAGGCCGAGCGGGAACTCGGCGCTGACATCGCGCAGGTTGTGCTCGCGCGCGCCATGTACCGCGAGGGTGCGGGCCGGATCGCGTTCGCGGCGCTGCACCGGCACCTCGATGCGGCGTGTGCCGCGCAGGTAGGCACCGGTGATGGACGCCGGATGGTCCTTGACGTCCTGCACGGTGCCGTCGGCGATCACCTGGCCGCCGTGCTTGCCCGCCCCGGGCCCGAGATCGATGAGATGATCAGCCTCGAGAATGGTCTCCTCGTCGTGCTCGACCACGATGACCGTGTTGCCGAGATCCCGCAGCTGTTTGAGCGTGGCGAGCAAGCGGCCGTTGTCCCGCTGATGCAGCCCGATGCTGGGCTCGTCGAGGATATACAGCACACCCACGAGGCGTGAGCCGATCTGGGTGGCGAGGCGGATGCGCTGGGCCTCGCCGCCGGAGAGGGATTCCGCGCTGCGATTGAGCGTGAGGTAGTCGAGCCCCACATCGACGAGGAAGCGCAGACGTTCGCGGACCTCCTTCAGGATGGGCCCCGCAATGCCGGCATCGAGCCCCGGATGACCAGGGCTGCGCACCGGCACGCTGTCGAAGAAGGTCAGCGCACCGGCAATGCTCTGTTCCACCACCTCGCCGATGTTGCGGCCATGCACGGTGACGGCGAGCGACTCCGGGCGCAATCGGCGACCGGCGCATGCGGGGCACGGGGCGGCGACCATGTACGCGTCCAGTTCGAGACGCACTCCATCGGAGCTGCTCTCGTCGTAGCGGCGCTGCACATGGGCCACGATGCCTTCCCACGTGCTGTCGGCGGCTCTCTTCGTTGCCGCCTTCGCCGCTGCCCCCTTGGCGGCCTTCTTGACCGCTTTGCGGGCCCGTGGCGGCGTATCGCCCACCCCGTACAGCAACTGCTGCCGGACCTTGGCCGGGATCTTGCCCCACGGGGCATGCAGGTCGAAACCCAGCTGCTTCGCGAGCCCGGGGAGGATGACCTTGCGCAGGTACCCATCGGGCTCGCCCCACGGCAATACCACCCCCTCGAGAATGGAGATGCTGGGGTCGCCGAGGATGAGCTCCTCGCTCACGCTGCGGGTGGTGCCGAGGCCACTGCACATCTCGCAGGCGCCGAAGGGCGAGTTGAACGAGAAGTGCCGCGGCTCGAGCTCGGGCATGGAAATGCCGCAGGCCGGGCACCCGTAGCGCTCCGAGAACATCTCGGTGACCGGCTCGCTGCCGTCGTAGCGCACCACCTCCGCGAGCCCTTCGGCCAGGCGCAGCGCCGTCTCCACGGAGTCGGTGATGCGCCCGCGGTCCTCGTGGCGCACCACGAGACGATCGACAACCACGGCGATGGAGTGATTGAGGCGGCGATTGAGCTTCGGCGGATCGGCGAGCTCGATCAGTTCCCCGTCGACCACGGCGCGCACGAAGCCCTGCTTGCGCGCGCCCTCGAACAGCTCGCGGAACTCCCCCTTGCGTTCCTGCACCAGCGGAGCGCGGATCTCGAGGCGTGTGCCCTCGGGCCAGGCGAGCACCAGTTCCGCAATCTGCGTGGGACTCTGCCGCTGTACGGCGCGCCCGCAGTTGGGACAGTGGGGCGTGCCGGTACGCGCCCAGAGCAGGCGCAGGTAGTCGTAGATCTCGGTGACCGTGCCCACAGTGGAGCGCGGGTTGTGGCCGGCCGACTTCTGCTCGATGGAGATGGCCGGTGACAGCCCCTCGATGGCGTCGACGTCGGGCTTCTCCATGAGCCCGAGGAACTGGCGGGCGTAGGCCGACAGCGACTCGACGTAGCGCCGCTGCCCTTCGGCGTAGATCGTGTCGAACGCCAGCGACGATTTGCCGGAGCCCGACAGGCCGGTCACCACCGTGAGCTTGTCACGGGGAATGGTGACGCTGATGTTGCGGAGATTGTGCTCCCGGGCGCCACGCACCACGAGGGCATCGGCAGCACGGGCGCCGGACCGCACCACCGGCGACGACATCGATTCGGCCATAGTCTTGGAAGCTGCGAGGACGCAGGAATGGAGACAACCCCGCCCCCTGACACCAACGCGTCGGCCCTGTCGGGGATTCACCCGACCGGGGTTCACCCCTCGGCGACGGAGGAGGTCGTGCTTGTGTTCACCACCCTGCCGGCCGAGGTCGATGCGCGCGCGTTCGTGCAGCCGCTGCTCGAGGCCCGCCTCATCGCCTGCGGGACCGTGCTGGCCCCCGCCAGCTCGGTGTACCGATGGGACGGCGCGGTGGTGGAATCCGCCGAACAGCAGGTCCTGCTGAAGACCACCACCGGCACACTGGAGCGCCTCCGTGACGCCGCGCTGGCGCATCATCCCTACGACGTGCCGGAATGGCTCATCGTGCCCGTGGCCGGCGGACTGCCCACCTATCTCGCGTGGGTGCGTGGGGAGACGGCTGTGCCTTGAGCTGCGGTCACCGTGCCCGGACGCCTCCCGGCAACGGGGCTCAGGGTAAACCGGCACCGGCATGATCACGGGCGTGAGGGCACTGCCCCCCCAGAGGACGAGGCGCCGCCGCGTGGAGCGGGCAGCAGCCAGCGGGACCGCTGGACAGGGTACGGCGTGGCGCCGTGGGGCATCGATCGTCCTTCCGACATGATCGAGATCACCTCGCTGTCCAAGTGCTTTGGCACCTTCACCGCCGTGCGGTCCCTCGACCTGGTGGTCCCCGCTGGGGAGCTGTTCGGGTTTCTCGGCCCCAACGGTGCCGGCAAGACCACCACCATGCGCATGATCGCCGGCATCCTGCAGCCGACCGCCGGATCGATCCGGATTGCCGGGCACGACCCGAGCGTCGACCCCATTCGGGCCAAGCGCGCGCTCGGCTTCATTCCGGACCGGCCGTTCATCTACGAAAAGCTCACCGGCATCGAGTTCCTGCGCTTCAGCGCCGGTCTCTACGGTGAAGCCGGGCCCGAGGTGGACAAGCGGGGCCAGGAGCTCCTCGCCCTATTCGACCTCGAGCCCTGGCGCGACGAACTGGTGGAGAGCTACAGCCACGGCATGCGGCAGAAGCTCATCATTGCCAGTGCCTTCGTGCATCGCCCCAAGGTCATCGTCGTGGACGAGCCGATGGTGGGCCTCGACCCGAAGTCGTCGAAGATCCTCAAGGATCTGTTCCGCGAATACACGCGCCGCGGCCACTCGGTGATGATGTCCACGCACACGCTGGAGATCGCCGAAGGGATGTGCGATCGCATCGGCATCATGCAGCGGGGTGAGTTGGCGGCGTGCGGCACGATGGAGGAGCTGCGGCGCAGCAGCGGCACCGACGAGGCCCTCGAGGACATCTTCCTGCGCCTCACCGGCGACCGGGTGGCCCGCGAGCTGGTCGAGGTGCTGGATGCCTGAGATGGTGGCGGTGAGCGCCGTGGCCTTGCTGCGCCCCAAGTGGCAGATGGCGCGGCACCGGATGGCGCGACATCAGCGGGGCGACCTGCGGCGGGCACTCCTCGTGAGCCTGCTGGCCATGGGCTTCTGGGGGGCGGCCTTCGCCGTCGCGCTGCGGCTGCTTCGCTACTTCCGTAGCGCCGAGGACATCGGCACCCTTCTGGCGGCCAAGCTGCTGGCCATGATCCTGCTGTCGTTCGCATCGATCCTGCTGCTGTCCAACACGATCGCGGCACTCTCGAACTTCTTCCTCGCCCGCGATCTCGACCAGCTCGCCGCGGCACCGGTGGACAGCGGCGCGCTCTACCGGGCGCGGCTGGCGGAAACCGCGCTTCACTCGAGCTGGATGGTGGCGCTGCTGCTGGTGCCAATCGTGGCGGCGTACGGGGTTGCCTATCGGGGCGGCCTGGACTTCGCGCCCTTTGCCGTCGTCGTCTTCCTGCCGTTCCTCGTGATCCCGTCCGCGTTGGGCTCCGTGTGCACCCTGCTGCTCGTGAACGTCTTTCCGGCGCGGCGCACCAGAGACCTGCTCAGCGTGATCACGGCGCTGGCGGTGGCTGGGCTGGTGCTGCTGTTCCGGGCCGCCCGGCCGGAGCAGCTCGCGCGGCCGGAAGGCTTCGCCAATTTCATGCAGTTCGTGGCTGCGCTCGACACCCCGTCATCGCCGTGGATGCCGAGCGAGTGGGTGAGCGAGGCCGTCGTGAACTACTTGCGAGGCAAGGCCGCGTGGCAGCCGTTGCTCAAGCTCTGGGCCCTCGCCGCGGCACTGGTCGGCGTTGGCCACGTGCTGTACGCACGCGGTTGGCGCCGCGCCTTCAGCATGGCGCAGGAGGGAGCCAATCAGCGCCCGACGACGCGTCCGGTGCGGAGCTGGTTCGACCGTGCGCTGGGTGTGCTCGGCCCGTTGCGCCGCGAACTCGTGCTCAAGGAGCTGCGGGTGTTCGTGCGCGACAGCACCCAATGGTCCCAGCTGGTGCTGATCGGCGTCCTGCTGGTGGTCTACGTGGCCAACGTGCGCTACCTGCCGCTCAACGGCGAGGGCGTGACCACGCTGCTGCGCAACGTCATTCCCTTCCTGAACCTCGCGCTGGCCGGCTTCGTGCTGGCCTCCATTGCCGCCCGCTTCGTGTTCCCCAGCGTGAGCCTCGAAGGCCGTGCGCTCTGGCTGCTGCGTTCGAGTCCGTTGCCCATGCGGGAGCTGCTCTGGGCCAAGTTCTGGGTGGGCGCGGTGCCGCTGCTCGCGCTGGCCCTGGTGCTGGTCGGGTGCACCAACCTTCTGCTGGGCGTGGTGCCGTTCGTCCACGTCGTGTCGCTGGCGGCCATTACGGCGCTGGTCTTTCCGCTCACGGCGCTCGCCCTTGGCTACGGCGCCTTCTATCCGCGTTTCGACACGGAGAATGCGGCGCAGATCCCGACGTCGTTCGGCGGGCTGATGTTCATGATGACGGCGGTGGGACTCATCGGGGTGGTGGCCTACCTGGCGGGTCGTCCGGCGGCACGGTGGATCGTGGCAGGCCACTTCGGCTGGGCGCGAGACCCGGTGGACATGATCTGGCCGTTTGCCGTCGCGGCCTCGGTCTGCACGGCCGCGACCGTGGTGCCGCTGGTACTCGCGCGGCGGCGGCTGGAGCGCCTCGAACGGGCGTAAGCGGCGGGGCTGTGGGGCCGGGTGCCCCGGCCGTTAGCTTGCGCCGCGATATGCCGCGCCGGACGAAATCCCCCGTCGAACGCGTGGTCGCCCCCGAGGCGGCCACGATCTTTCGCCGTCGTCTGCATCGCTGGTTTCGCGCCCACTCGCGCGACCTGCCATGGCGGAAGACCCGCGACCCGTATCGCATCCTCATTTCCGAGCTGATGCTGCAGCAGACGCAGGTGTCGCGGGTGCTCGACTTCTACCGGCGCTTCCTCGAGCGCTTCCCCGACCTGCCCACGCTGGCCAAGGCCCGTCCGCAGCGCGTCATGGAGGCGTGGGAAGGGCTCGGCTACTACGCCCGCGCCCGCAACCTGCACAAGCTCGCCATTCACGTGACCACTGAGCGCGATGGCGTGATCCCGAGCGAGCCCGCGACGCTGCGCGAACTGCCGGGCGTGGGGGCGTACACGGCCGGCGCCGTGGCCTCATTTGCCTACGAGAAGCGCGCCGCGCTGGTGGACACGAACGTTGCGCGCGTGCTGCACCGCGTGTTTGCCCCCGAGCTGAACCCCAAGAGCGGGGCGGGACTCAAACGCCTCTGGCAGATCGCCGAGCAGCTGCTGCCGCGCACCGGCAGGCACACCTGGACGCACAACCAGGCGCTCATGGAGTTGGGCGCGCTGGTATGCACGGCGCGGGCGCCGAAGTGTGGCGCGTGCCCGGTACAACGTGGCTGCGCGAGCGTCACGCGCTTCGCTGCGCATTCGTGATTCACCGCACGGCCGGCGCCGTCCGGGCGCGCACCGCGCCCTGGACCGACCGGGCCGCGCATGCGGCGGCGGAGGCCCTTGGCCAACGGTACTTCGGTCCCAATTTCGACGAGGCCGTCTTCGAACACTGGGCCGCGCGCTGCCGCGACATCCTGTTCGTGGCAGAAGAGCGGGCCACGGGTCGTTTCCTCGGGTACGCCGACCAGATGATGCTGGCACCCGCCACGGCCGCGCAGCTGCGCGCCGGTACGATCAGCGAGGCGTCGTTCGACGAGCGCGCGGTCCTGGGTGATGCCGAGGTGAAATCGCTTCCGCCGGGCAGCACGGTCACGATGTATCTGGCCGGCATGTGCGTCGAGGCGCCCGGCACACCCCTCGGCCGCCGGGCAGCGATGGCCCTGCGGGCCTGCCGCCGGCGCCTGCTGTCGCAGTGGCGCGCGCGCGGCCTCACGGTCGTCATGCTGCTGTGCGCCGCCACTCCGGCGGGGCGCCGCCTTGCCGAACGCTCAGGGGGCCGGCTGATCGGTGCAGGCGCCGAACGCGCCGACGGCTATGATCTCTACGAACTCACCGACCTCCCGACGGAATCGGCGCTGCAGCGCCGTCGGCTGTCGCCCCCCGACGCCGCGCGCGGTCACGCCGCCGCGAGCTGCTCCCCGCAGCCACTGCAGAAGCGCGACCCCACCAGCTCGATGCTCGTGCCGCACGAGGCACACAGGCCGGGCAAGTAGCGGCCGCAGCTCGAGCAGTAGGTGGCATCGGGTTCCGGGCGCGGCCCGCACACGCCACAGGCCTTCTGGTTGTCGCGTGCCCGGGCGATCGCCGCTTCGACCGGATCGAGGGTGGCTGCGCCGACGCTCGCGGTCGCGACACCGGCCACGGCGTCGCTGGCCGCCCTGGACGGCGCGTCCGACGCCCGCAGCTCCGCCAGCGCAGCCTGGGTGTAGCGCGCCTTGAGGTCGGCATAGTCGGCATCACTGAGCTTGCCGGTTTCCCGGTCGAACTCGATCTCGCGCAGGGCATCGACGGCGGTGGCGGGGCGGTCATCCTCTTCGGTGGCCGAACGCCGCCGCGGGCGCTCCGTCGTGTCGGTGCCGTCGACGCTGCTGATCAACGGTGCCAGGACAACGGTCAGCGCCCCGAGGGCGAGCGCGGTGCCGACGAGCAGCGGGATGGCGCCATCGGGCAGGGCCATCAGCGCTCCTGCCTCAACGCCGCCTCGAGGCGCGCGAGCTCCTCGGGCGTCGCGTCGACCCCGGCGCTCGTCGCGATCGCCTGTCGTTCAGCGCGGGCGGCCGCCTCCTTGGCGTTGACGCGCCAGCTACGCAGCAGCGCACCGATGCCGACCGCGCCCAGGGCGAGCGCCGCGAACGGCGCGAACCATGCCAGCAGGTTGAAGCCCTGCTTGCGCGGCGTCATGAGGATGAAATCCCCATACGTGCCCGTCATGGCGGCCATGATCTCGTCGGCGCTGTAGCCACCGTCGACAAGCCGCTGGATGTCACCGTGCACCGCCGGCGAGATGCCGCAGGTGAAGTCGGTCGTGCGGCAGGTGTAGATATCAAGCGTACACGGACACGGACACGCCAGCTGGCGCTCGAACGCCTCCACCTGCTTGGCGTCCATGGTCGGCTTGGCGTCCGGCTTCGCAGGCCGGAACACCGGCTTGTAGGAATCGGAGGTCATTTCGACGCCGCCCGCCACCGACTGGGTGGGCTGCGGCGGCTGTGCCGCCCCGCCCTGCGCCGCGGCGCGGCGCGTCACCGCCGTCAATCCGGCTCCCACGGCCGTCGCCCGCACGAGAAACGCCCGGCGCGACTGTGCCACCCATGACACCAGCGGATTGCCGGAAGCGCTCACGCGCCTGCTCCCGCCATCGCCGACTCGCGGCCCATCGGGATCTGGGCCACGTATCCGCTCTCGCGCTCGGCGCGCTGCGCCTGCGGCCACATCACGATCAGGCCACCGAACGCCATCACGATGCCACCGAACCACACCCACCACACCAGCGGGTTGAAGTTGATGTGAATGGCCGCGGTATCCCGGTCGATGGCGCCGGTGAAGACCATGTACACATCCTGCTTCGGCGATTCGAGAATGCCCACCTCGGTGGACGGCTCGAACGTCGGCTCGCCCTGGCTGTTGACGTGCTGGCGCTTCTCGCTGGACAGGAGCCCCATGCGCTGGCCGTCGCGCGTCACATCGAGTGTCACCGCGAGCACCTTGCGATTGAGTTGCTCGAAGCTCGACAGGCCCTGGCTGGTGAACACCCATTCGTGTCCGTAGGCGTCTGTCGCCTTGACCGACTCGCCCGTCTTGAGCGTGGCCGTGATGTCCTTCTTGAACATCAGTCCCGCGAAGGCGCAGAAGAGCACCACCACGCCGAAGTGCACGATGTAGCCGCCGTAGCGCCGCCGGTTGCGGGCCACGAGGCGCAGCGACGCCGACACCAGCCCTTCGCGGTACATGCGGCGCCGGGCGCCAATGCCCTTCACGAACTCCTGGATGATGGTGCCGAAGACGAAGCCGGCCAGCAGGTACGAGATGAGCGCGTAGGCGTCGCGCATGCCGAGTGCGAACAACCCACCGAACACCGCCCCGCCGGCGGCCACCGGCCAGGTGAACTGGCGCTGCAGGTTGGACACCGAGGCGCGGCGCCAGGCGATGAGCGGTCCGATGCCGGTGAGCGCCAGCAGCAGCAGGCCGAGCGGGCCGTTCACCGCGTTGAAGAACGGCGGCCCCACCGTGATCTTGTCACCCTTGACCCACTCGCTCAGGATGGGGAACAGCGTGCCCCAGAGCGTGGCGAAACAAATGCCGATGAGCACCAGGTTGTTGTACAGGAACGCCGCCTCGCGGCTGACCATGCTCTCCAGCTCGGCCTTGGCCTGCAGGTCATTGAGGCGCGTGCTCACAAGGTAGGCCGTGAGCGCCGTGGCCACGATGAGGAAGCCGAGGAACCAGTTGCCGACCGGCGACTGCGCGAAGGCGTGCACGCTCTCGATCACGCCGGAGCGCGTGATGAACGTGCCGAGAATGGTGAGCAGGAACGACAGCACCACCAGCGTCACGTTCCATTTGCGCAGCATGCCGCGCTTCTCCTGGATCATGATGCTGTGCAGGAAGGCCGTGATGGTGAGCCACGGCAGGAACGAGGAATTCTCGACGGCGTCCCACGCCCAGTAGCCGGCCCAGCCCAGCTCGACATAGGCCCACCACATGCCGAGCACGATGCCGATGGTGAGGAAGAACCACGACAGCAGGGCCCACCGGCGCACAGCGCCCAGCCACTGCGCGTCGAGCTGGCGGGTGATGAGCGCCCCGACGGCGAAGGCAAACGGCACGGCGGTGGCGACGAGCCCGAGATAGAGCATGGGCGGATGCGCCGCCATACCCGGATTCTGCAGCTGCGGGTTCATGCCGCGGCCGTCGGGCGGCACCCAGTCGAGACGCTCGTAGGGGTTGGCCCCGAACGCCATCGTCATCAGGAAGAAGAGCGACACCACGCCCAGCGTGCCGGTGACATACGGCATCATGGCCCGGTTGCTGTGCCGGTTCGCGAACACGGCAATGGCCGCGTACAGCGTGAGGATCAGCGCCCAGAAGAGCATCGACCCTGCCTGCCCGGCCCAGAACGCGGTGAACGTGTACGCCTTGGGCAGGTTCGCGCTCGTGAACGACGCCACGAACTTGAGCGAGAAGTCGTGCGTGAAGAGCGCGACCCACAGGCCGATGGAGGCCAGCAAAGTGAAGCCGAAGGTGGCGTACATCGCCCGCTCGCCGCTCTTCACCAGATCGAGGCGGCCCTGCAGGCCGCCGGAGAACGACACGGTCGTCGTCCAGGCCGCCATGAGCAGGGCGACCCAGAGCGACAGTTCACCAACGAGAATCATGACGCCTCGCGCGAACGCGGTAGCCGGCGCCGGTCATGCCGGGGCCGGCCTTGAGGTTACGCCTTGGGGATGGAGGCGGGGTGTTGCCCACCACCGCCGGGGTACTGCCCGGGCTGCCCGGGGGCGTTCTCGTAGCGCGACGCGCACTTGGCCAGCAGCGTCGTCGCCTGGAAGGTGCCGTTCGCATCGAGCCGGCCTTCGACGACGATGTCGACGCCGTCGGTGAACGTGTCCGGCGCCACGCCGCGGTAGTGCACCGGGTACGTCTTGGTGCCATCCGTCATGGTGAACGTGAGCTCGCGGCCACTCGGATCGCGGACGATGGTCCCGCTCACCACCCGCGCACCGACCTTCACGCCGTTCTTCACGATGCGCGGATTGTCGGCCACCTTGGCCGCCAGTTCGGTCGGCGTGAGGTAGTAGGTGGCCGTCTCGTCGATCGAGCTGGCCATGAGGTAGCTGGCCGTGCCAAGGACCAGCACACCACCAAGGAGGAACTTGTTGCGGGCTTTCACGAGGTCGCCGTCCTATGAGGTCGGGATGAAGTCTGAACAAGATAGCGCCGGGGAGGGCATTCCCGACAGATCACCGAGCGGTCCGCTCGGCGAGCCACGTGCGTCCTGACGCCATTGGCCGGACCGGCGGCACGAGGCCCCATCAGGGCTCGCCGCGATCACGGGCCCACGCCAACGTCGCCCGGACCGCCCGGCGCCAGCCCTGATAGTCCAAAGCCGCCGCCGCGGTTCCGGTTTCCGCCGGCGTGAACCGGGCGAACTCGCGGCCGGCCAGGAACGAAGCCCCCGTATCCCAGACGCCAGCCGCCAGCCCGGCCAGTCCGGCCGCTCCCAACGCCGTCGTTTCGACGAGGTCGGGCCGCTCCACCGGCACCCCCAGCACATCGGCCTGGAACTGCATCAGCCAGTCGTTGCTGGACGCCCCCCCGTCCACCCGCAACCGGTCGAACGGGACCTGCCCCTGCTCCCGCATGTCCCCCAGCACATCGCGGGTCGCATAGGCCATGGCCTCGAGCGCGGCCCGGGCCAGGTGAGCCCGGGTGGTGCCGCGCGTGAGCCCCACGATAGTGCCCCGGGCGTGCGGCTCCCAGTCCGGAGCGCCCAAGCCGACCAACGCCGGGACGAAGTACACCCCATCGTTGCCGGACAGCGAGGCGGCGAGCGCCTCCGTGTCGCGGCTCTGGGCGATGATGCCGAGGCCGTCGCGCAGCCACTGCACCGCGGCCCCGGCAATGAAGATCGACGCTTCGAGCGCGTAGACGGGCGCGCCGCGCTCGTCGCAGGCGATGGTGGTGAGCAGGCCGGAGCCCGGGGCCGGCCGATGGTCCCCCGTGTTGAGGAGCAGGAAGGCGCCGGTGCCATAGGTGTTCTTGCCGGCGCCGACGCTCCACCCGCCCTGCCCGAAGAGCGCCGCCTGCTGGTCGCCGGCGATACCGGCGATGGGGATTTCCACCCCGAGGGTTGCCTTGGTGGATCGGCCGACTTCACCGCTGGAGGCCACGATGCGCGGCAGCAGCGAGCCCGGGACGCCGAACAGGGCGCACAGCTCCGGCGACCACGCCCGGCTCCCCAGATCGTACAGCATCGTCCGGGAGGCATTGGTGTGGTCGGTGACGTGCACCGCCCCGCCGGTGAGATGCCAGATCAGCCAGCTGTCGATGGTCCCCGCGGCCAGTTCCCCCCGCGCCGCCCGCGCGGCGTGGTCCCCTTGCTGCAGCAGCCACTCCAGCTTCGTGGCGCTGAAGTACGGGTCGGTTACGAGGCCGGTGCGCTCGCCGATCATGGCCGCCTGCGGCGCCAGGGCCAGGCAGCGGTCGGCCGTGCGCCGGTCCTGCCAGACGATGGCCCGATGCACGGCCCGGCCCGTGGCGCGCTCCCAGAGCACGATCGTCTCGCGCTGATTGGTGATGCCGATGGCGACCGGCGTCTCCCCCGCCACCGCGATCGCCTCGCGGGCGGCATCGAGGGTCCGCTCGAGGATCTCGTGGGCGTCGTGCTCGACCCACCCGGGGGCGGGATAGTGCTGGGTGATTTCACGATAGGCACGGCCGATCACGCGGCCGTCCTGGGCGATCACCAGGCAGGTGGTGCCGGTGGTGCCCTGATCGATGGCGAGGACGCAGGTCATGGGCGTAAGGCTCCGCTGGGGTCAGGGTCGATCAGGAAGGGCGGCTCGACGAGCCCGCGATCGGTGAGATACCCCCGCACCAGCGTGCGGGGCGTTACGTCGAACGCCGGGTTCCACGCCGGCACCCCCGCGGGCAGCTCGCCGAGTTCATCGCTGTGGCGGTGCTCGATGACGATATCGGTACCGGTAGCCGTGGCCGGATCCACGGTGCTCCACGGCGCCGCGACGTAGAACGGCACGCCGTGCACCTGAGCCGCCAGCGCCACCCCATATGTGCCGATCTTGTTGGCCACGTCGCCGTTCGCCGTGATGCGATCGGCGCCGACGATGACCAGATCCACCAGCCCCTGCGCCAACAACGAGGCCGCCGCGCCGTCCGGCAGCACACTCACGTTGATGCCGGCCCGGGCCAGCTCCCACGCCGTCAGCCGGGCGCCCTGACGCAACGGACGGGTTTCGTCGGCATAGACGGTCAGTGCCCGCCCCCGCGCGTGGGCCGCGTACAGGGGCGCCAGGGCGGTGCCGATGCCGGCCGTGGCCAGCGCCCCGGCGTTGCAGTGGGTGAGCACACGGGCGCCGTCTGGTACGATCGCCAGCCCGTGCTGCCCGATCGCGTCACACATGGCCACGTCTTGGGCGCGGATGGCCTCGGCCTCGCGGCGCAGCGCCGGCAACAGCTCGGTGTCGCGTGCCCACTCCGCCACCCGCTGCATGCGTTGCACCGCCCAGGTGAGGTTCACGGCCGTCGGCCGGGTGGCGACGAGGCGGGCCGCGGAACCCGACAGCAGACCACGCGCCCGCGCCCCGTCGCCGCCGCTCTCGGCATCCAGCGCCACGGCCAAGCCGATCGCGGCCGCCACGCCAATGGCGGGGGCCCCGCGGACGGCCAGCGTCCCGATGGCGTCGATGAGCTCCGACAGGGTGCACAGGTCGCGCACGACCTCCTCGGCAGGGAGATGGCGCTGGTCGAGAATGCGCAACGCGCGCGAGTCGGGCGACCACCCGACGGCAGGGATCGGCAGCACGAGCACAAGCTAGCGCCCGGCCACCTCCAGCGCGTAGCTACATTTCCCCTCCCCCGTTCCCTCATGCGCCCCGACCATGTCCTACCAGTTCCTGCTCTTCGAGGTGACCGATCGCCTCGCCACGATCACGGTCAACCGCCCCGACAAGCTCAACGCCCTCAACGACGCGACCATTGCGGAGTTGGGACGCGCGATCGATGACGCCCTCGCGCGGGACGACGTGGCCGGTGTACTGCTCACCGGCGCCGGACGCGCGTTCGTGGCCGGCGCCGACATTGCCGAACTGGAGAGCCAGTCCCCGCTGGAGGCGCAGCGCCGGGCTCGGGCCGGCCAGGCGATCTTCCGCCGTTTCGAGACGAGCCCCAAGCCCACGGTGGCCGCGATCAACGGCTTCGCGCTCGGCGGCGGCTGCGAACTGGCGATGGCCTGCCACGTGCGCCTCGCCAGTGAGAAGGCGAAGCTCGGCCAGCCGGAAGTGAAGCTCGGCATCGTGCCCGGATACGGCGGCACGCAGCGCCTGCCCCGCCTGGTGGGGCGCGGCGCGGCACTCAAGCTGCTGCTCACCGGGGAGATGATCGACGCCGCGGAGGCCCACCGGCTCGGGCTTGTGGACCAGGTCACCGCGCCTGAGGCGCTGCTCGACACGGCCCGCGCTCTGCTGCAGACCATGATCGCCAACGCCCCGCTGGCGCTCGCGGGCTGCATCGAGGCGGTGGACCGCGGCCTTGCCGTCACGCTCGAGGAAGGCTGTACCATCGAATCGGATTTCTTCGGGCTGTTGTCGTCGACGGCCGACATGCAGGAAGGGATGCGGGCGTTCCTCGAGAAGCGACCGCCGGCCTTCACGGGGCACTGAGCGAGCAGCCGGCGCCCCCGTGCTCGTCCACCTCGCGGCCCGCGAGTTCCGCAACTTCACGCACCTGAACGTGGATGTGCCCGCGCGCGGCCTGGTGGTCGTGGGTGAGAACGGTCACGGCAAGACGAACCTGCTGGAAGCCGTCGCGTACCTCGCACTGCTGCGCTCGTGTCGCGGGGCGCGGGACGCCGATGTGATTCGCTTCGGGGCGCCGGCCTTCCACGTGCGCGCCACACTCGGCCCGCCAGCGCCGTGGCATACCGTGAGCGTGGGCTACGAGCGGGCCACCAAGCGCAAGCGGGCCACGCTCGATGGCGTCGAGCAGGCACGGCTCACCAACGCCCTCGGGGCGCTCCCGTCGGTGGCATTCTCCCCGGCCGACGTGTCGCTCGTGGCGGGCGGCCCGGGTGAACGCCGCCGGTACCTCGACGTGCTGCTCGCGCTGTCGTCGCCGGCGTACCTCCAGGCGCTGCAGCAGTATCGTGCCGCCCTGTTGCGGCGGAATGCGGCCTTGCGCCTGGCCCAGCGTGATGGCGGCCGCGCCCACGAGCACGACGCACGGGTGAGCGTATGGGAGCCCACCCTGGCGGAATCCGGCGGGTTCCTGGTGGCGGCGCGCCACGCCTTCGTGGACGACCACGCCGACCAGTACCGGCACCTGTGCACCGCCATCGGCGAGCGGGAGGGCGCGGTGTTGCGCTACCAGAGCGTCGGGGGCGACAACAGTCACGGCGCCACCACGAGTGCAAGTGCGCAAGGGGAGGCGCTGGCGCGCGCGCTGGCCCATCAGCGCGGCACCGAACTGCGGCGCGGCGTGACGCTGGTGGGGCCACACCGGGATGACCTGCAGCTGCAGCTGGGCGGCCGCGACCTGCGGACCTTCGGTTCGGCCGGGCAGCAGCGCAGCGCCGCGATCGCCCTCCGCCTGCTGGAGCTGGCCAGCCTGCGCGCCGCACTCGGCCATGCCCCGCTGTTGCTGCTGGACGACCCATTCGCCGAACTGGACCTGGGGCGTGCCGGCCGGGTGCTGGCGCTGCTCGAGGACGCGGGTGCCGCGCAGGTGCTGCTCGCGGTGCCACGCGAAGAGGACATTCCCGAGGCCTACACGCGCCTCGAGCGGCGCACCATGCGCGACGGACAGTTGACATGAGCGACCCCCCGAAGCGCCGCCCGGCGAAACTGGGGGATGTGGTCGCCAGTGTGCTGCAGCACGCTGGCCTGACCGACCGGGTGGCCCAGGCGGCGGTGATTCCCGAGTGGCCGATGCTCGTGGGCGCGCAGATCGCGGGGGTCACGGAACCACTCTTGCTGCAGCAGGATGGGACGCTGGTGGTGATGGTGAAGACCCACGCCTGGATGCAGGAGCTCACCCTGCTCGAGCCCGAGCTGCTGCGGTCGCTGAACCGCGATCCGGCGCGGCCGCCGGTTCGCAAGCTGCGCTGGATGCTGCACCGCTGACCCGGCGCCTCGGGCCGTCCGGCACGCCATTCGCAAACCGTTGGAATCACACGACTTACGCGCAGCCTGCCGGGTTGCCTGCGACGGCGGGCTCTGGGTATATTGCGAGGTTGTGTTTCCGGGCCAGCGGTGGCCCTCCTACCCTCCGGCAGCTTCCCTCATGGCGAACAGCAGCGAAGAGTCGAACGAGTACGGCGCACAAAGCATCACCGTACTCAAGGGACTCGAGGCGGTCCGCAAGCGCCCCGGCATGTACATCGGTTCCACGTCGGCGCGCGGCTTGCATCACCTGGTGTACGAGGTCGTGGACAACTCCATCGACGAAGCGCTGGCCGGTTTTGCCGACCGCGTCGTCGTGACCATCCATCCCGACGACTCCATCAGCGTCGAGGACAACGGCCGCGGAATCCCGGTGGACATTCATCCGGTCGAGAAGATGCCGGGCGTGGAACTCGCCATGACCGTGCTTCACGCCGGCGGCAAGTTCGACAAGGACACGTACAAGGTGTCCGGTGGCCTGCACGGTGTGGGCGTGTCGGTGGTGAACGCGCTCTCCACGCAGCTCAAGGTGTGGATCAAGCGCGACGGGAAGGAGCATTACATGGACTTCGCGCGCGGCGTCACGCAGACGAAGCTCAAGGTCACCCGCAGCGTGCCGGCCAGGGAGACGGGTACCAAGGTCTGGTTCAAGCCGGACGGCGAGATCTTCCAGGAGACGCTGCGCTACGAGTGGACGACGCTGGCGAGCCGCCTGCGCGAACTGGCCTACCTCAACAAGGGCATCCAGATCACGCTGCGCGACGAGCGCCCGGACGAGCTCAAGGATGGTCAGCCGCGCGAAGAGGTGTTCTTCGCCCGCGGCGGGCTCAAGGAGTTCGTCACGTTCCTCATCGGCAGCAAGAAGCCGCTGCACCAGGATGTCGTGTACATCGACACCACGCGCGACGACATCGGCATCGAGATGGCGCTGCAGTACAACGACAGCTACGCCGAGAACGTGTTCTCCTTCGTGAACAACATCAACACGCACGAAGGCGGCACGCACCTGACGGGCTTCAAGAGTGCGCTCACGTCGGTCATCAACAAGTACATCCAGGACAAGTCGAATCTCAACAAGAAGGACAAGGAGACGCGGCTGTCCGGCGACGACGTGCGTGAAGGGCTCACCGCCGTGCTGTCGGTGAAGGTGCTCGAGCCGCAGTTCGAGGGGCAGACCAAGACGAAGCTTGGCAACTCGGAGGCGGAAGGCGCCGTGCGCAGCGTGATGAACGAGTTGCTCACGCAGTACCTCGAAGAGCACCCGAAGACGGCCAACGCCATCATCGACAAGGCCATGTCGGCGGCGCGGGCGCGCGAGGCGGCCCGCAAGGCGCGCGACCTCACGCGCAAGAAGTCGGCGCTCGACGTGGCCAACCTGCCGGGCAAGCTCGCCGACTGCTCGCTGTCGGACCCGGCGCTGTGCGAGATCTATCTGGTCGAGGGTGACTCCGCCGGCGGGTCGGCCAAGCAGGGGCGCAAGCGCGACTTCCAGGCGATCCTGCCCCTCCGCGGCAAGATCATCAATGTCGAGAAGGCACGCTTCGACAAGGTGCTGAACAACGAGGAAATCCGCACCATCATCACGGCGATCGGTACCGGCATCAAGGAGGAATTCGACCT
Source organism: Gemmatimonadota bacterium (assembly GCA_021299375.1). Classification (GTDB taxonomy): domain Bacteria; phylum Gemmatimonadota; class Gemmatimonadetes; order Gemmatimonadales; family Gemmatimonadaceae; genus Gemmatimonas. The sequence goes on along the minus strand of JAJTGR010000075.1, from coordinate 15,736 downwards.
CGGCAAGACCCGGTACCACAAGATCATCATCATGACGGACGCCGACGTCGACGGCGCCCACATCCGCACGCTGCTGCTGACCTTCTTCTACCGGCAGATGCCGGAGCTCATCGACGCCGGCTACATGTACATCGCGCAGCCGCCGCTGTACCGCGTGGCCAAGGGGAAGGAGGAGTTCTACGCCTACTCCGAGCGGGAGCGCGACGGCTACGTCGAGCGTCTTGGTGGTCCGGAGGGCCGCGGCAACATCATGATCCAGCGCTACAAGGGCCTCGGCGAGATGAACCCCGAGCAGCTCTGGAAGACCACCATGGACCCCGAGACGCGCACGATGCTGCGGGTGACCATGGAAGACGCGGTGCTGGCCGACCAGACCTTCCAGACGCTCATGGGCGACGAGGTGGAGCCGCGCCGCCTGTTCATCGAGTCGAACGCGCGCTTTGTGAGCAACCTCGATATCTGAGGTGGGCGCGCCCCGGTCTAGGGCACAAAAAAAGCCCACACGGAGGGCACCGAGGACAGTGAGGGCACGGAGGAATGGCAGCGATGCCCCTCCGTGCCCTCACGTTTCCTGGTGCCCGCTGTGTGGGCTTCGTCTCTGTCGTTTCAGCGGAACGGCGACGCAAACCGCGGATCGCTCAGGAAGGTCTCGTCGGTGAGCGTCCTCATGAACGCCACCATCGCAGCCCGCTCGGCGGCCGAGAGATTGAGCCGCAGTGGCGGCGCGTTCGGCCCGCCCCCCGCGCGAAGCCGAGGCGAGAGCCCGGGGTTCGCCTGCACACCCCGATCGTAGAAATCGACCACCTCCTCGAGCGTGTGGAAGCGCCCATCATGCATGTACGGCGCGCGCGGCCACGTTTCGCAGCGACGGCGCCTTGAACCGGCCGTTGCCGGCCCCCGCATCGGTGATGGTGGCATCGAGCCCGGTGTTGTGCACGGCGTCGCTGATGTGCGCCGCGGTCCCGTGACAGCGGGCGCACCCCGCCCGCCCGACAAACAGCTCCTGCCCCAATTGCTCCTCGGCGGTGAACACCGCGGCGAAGTTCGGGACGCCGTTCGAGCCGAACGCACGATCGATCTTCGCGTTGGTCGAGACGAGTGAGCGCGTGAACTGGGCGAGGGCCCGCGCCACGCGGTCCGTGGTGATCTCCGGTGAGCCGAACGCCCCGGTGAACAGCGCCGGGTAGTACGACGTCAGCGAGAGCTTGGTGACCAGCGCATCCAGCGACAGCGCCATTTCGGCCGGATCCTGGATGGGCTGCAGCACCAGCGCCTCGAGCGACGCCGCCCGTTCGTCCCAGAAAAACCGGCCGGTGGCATAGAACCGCGCATTGACCAGCCCCATGCTGTGGCGCGCGGTGCGGGCGCCGCGCACCCCACGGCTGAGGCGCGCCGAATCGGAGAAAGCGAACTGCTGCACATGGCACGAGGCGCATGAGACCCGATCGTCGACCGAGAGCCGCGGGTCGTAGAAGAGCACCCGCCCCAGCGCCGCCCCCGCGTCGGTGGTGCGGTTGACGGCCGGCGTGTTGTCGGCCGCGAGCGCCAACCCGCCGACGGGCGTCGGCTCCGTGAAGTGGCGCGGCAATGGCACCCGCGCATCGCTGTACCCGTACGCCACCGCCGGCATGGTGGGCGTCGTGAGGTCCGCCCCGAACACCACGATCGCGAACTGCTGTGACGCCACTTGGCCCGTGGTGTCACGCGCCGTCACGGCCACGGTCTGCAGCCCGGGTGTGATCGGCACGCCGGCAATCTCACCGCCGCTCGCCGCCAGACCATTGGCCGGCCCCGCAAAGGTGACGACGTACGTCAGGCCGGTGCGGCGCGGATCACTGAAGGCCGTGCCTTGCTTGCTGGCATCGTAGCGAAACGGTACGCCCACCATCGCGGCCTGCGGGACATTCGGCGACACGAGCGTGATCGCCTCGGTGGACACCGGCCTGACCGGGGACTCGCTCACGGGAGGTGGCGCGGAAGCTGGAGACGTTCCATCGGCGGCGCAGGCGGCGAGTGCCGAAAGCGCGAAGACGAGTCCGACGCGGCGAGGAGTCATCGGTGAAGACCGAAAGGCGGAGTGACGGAGCCCATCGGGTGTCCGGAACAACACGTCACGCGCTCAGGCCCCCACCTCCAGCAGCCGCCGGGCGGACTCGATGGCCTCCGTCGTCCCTGCCAGCGCCACCACGTCGTCGGCCGCGAGCACCTCGGTCCCCACCGGGAGCAGGACTTCGGTATCACCGCGGGTGATCGCCAGCACGACGGCGCCGGTGTGCGCGCGCAGTTGCAGATCGCCAAGGGTACGGCCGGCGGCGGCGCTCCCGGCCCCCACGCGCACGGCTACGGGATCGCCGAGTCCGGGAAGCAGTTGGTGCACACGCTGCAGGCCATTGCCGCTCGCGGCCACCAAGCCGAGGGCGGTGGGGTTGACCAACGGCTGATCGGCAGGCGCCAGTTGCTTCGCCAACGCGGTCAGGATGATTTCCGCACCGGCCCGCGTGTGGTGGTGCAGGTCCGCCGTGCTGCGCCAGAACGCCACGATCAGCCACACGAGGACGAGCCCCAGCAGGACCGGGCCGCGTCCGAGCGGCAGGAACGGCTCGGTGATCGCCACCAGCGGCAGCCCAACCAGCGCCACGATGGCGAGTTGGAGCGTGGCCACGAGCACCCGCCGCGGCGCCGCGGCGTAGTCCAGCCGTCGCTCGTCGCCGCGCGGCAGGGCCCGCGTGGCCAACAGCAGGCCGAGGGCGCGTGAGACCCGGATGATGCCCACCACGAGCGGAATGCCGATGGCGACCGCGCCCGCGATCACGGCGACCGCAGCGACGGATTCCGCCAATCCGGTCAGCGCGATCAGTTGCCGGGCGATGTGTGCCCGCTCGACGGCCGTCCCGATCACCAGGAGCGCCAGCAGCCCCCCATCGAGCAACAGCCAGCGCACCTGGCGCCGCACCAGCAACCGCGTGTCGGGCTCCCCCGGGGACTGCCGCAGATGCTCGATCCAGGAGCCGTAGAGCCCAACGAACGTCTGCAGCGGTCGCGGCAGGTACCGGTCCACGAACGCCGCCACCCGATCGGAGGCGCGAATGAAGAGCGGCGTAGTCAGCGTCGTGATGGCCGACACCGCCACGGCGACCGGATAGAGGAAGTCGCGGGTGGCGCCGGTCGCAAGGCCGACGGCCGCGATGATGAACGCGAACTCCCCGATTTGCGTGAGGCTCATGCCCGCCTGCACCGAGGTCCGCACATCGTAGCCGGTGACGAACGCGCCCATGGACACGGCAAGCAGCTTGCCGGCCATCACCACGAGGGTGAAGGCCGTCACGGCCACCCAGTGCTCGGCGATGAGGCGCGGATCGATCATCATGCCGACCGACACAAAGAAGATCGCGCCGAACATGTCGCGCACACCGGCCACCGCATGTTCGACGACCTTGGCTTCGCCGGATTCCGCCACCAGCGACCCGGCGATGAACGCGCCGAGCGCCACCGAGTAGCCGAACGACACGGCAAGCCACGCGGCGGCGAAACACAGGCCGAGGCTGACCACGAGCGTGGTCTCCGGCCGGTCGAGGCGCACCACGGCGCGCACGAGCCGTGGCACGAAGAGCAGCCCCACACCAACCAGCCCAGCGAGGAAGAGCCCCAGACGCCCCGCTGTCAGGGCAAGGTCCCCGGCGCTCAGCTCACCACCCGACGAGATCGTCGTCAGCGTCGCGATGAGCAGGATCGCGATCAGGTCCTCGATGATGAGGATGCCGAACACGATCCTGGTGAAGCGCCCGCTCACCTCCTGTTCGCTGAACGCTTTGACGATGATCGTGGTGGAGGAGATGGCCACGATCGCCCCGGCGTAGACACTCTCGATGGTGGTCCACCCGAGCAACCGGCCGAGCAGGTAGCCGAAGAACATCATGGCGCTGCTGTCGATCAGCGCCACCAGCCCCGAGGTGGGCCCCACCTGGGCGAGCTTGCGCAGACTGAAGTCGAGGCCCAGCCCGAACATGAGGAGGACGACGCCCAGCTCGGACAGGGTCTTCACCATGCCCTCGTCGACCACGATCGGGATGGGCACGTGCGGCCCCACGATCATGCCGGCGACCAGATACCCGAAGACGACCGGTTGCCGGATGCGCTGAAAGAGGAACGTCGTGACGGCCGCCACGCACAGGACCAGCGCCAGATTGGTGAGAAAGGCGTGGGAATCGGGCACTGGTCCCCTCCGGGAAAAGCAAAACGCCCAGCCGTCGGGATCCGACGACTGGGCGGTTGTCACTCCACGCGCCAGGCGTCAGGGCGTCTGGTACTCGCCCTTTGCCTGCCGGCTCAACTGACGCGAGAAATTCAGGGCGACCGTGATGAGCGCGCTGAAGATGACGGTCATGGCGATGTACACGATGAGCGCGACCGTCGGCTCCATCCCGCCCGTCGGGGTGGGCGTGGCGATGTACATCATCAGGCCGTAGAGGCCCAGCAGCGGCAGCACGGCAGCGGCCGCGACGAGGCTGAGGAGACGGTTGGTGGACGGAGAGATCATCGCGGGACAGTCAGGGGTGCCGAGGCACCGGTGAGCGGAGGGCGACCGGAGCCGGTCACCGACACGCCAAAGCTAGACACTCGGACGGCGAACGGGGAGTGGGGGGCTCGGGTTCCGCCCCGGCGGTCAGCAGTCATCATCGGTCCAGCGCTGGGCACCGGCCTCGGTGACGCGGTGGGAAATGAGGGGGAGCGGCGGCTCGGCGTCGTCGGCGATCCGGATGGCCTCCAGCAGCGTTGCCCGCCCGCTTGCCACCCCGGCAGCATCGCGGGCGAAAATGGTGGCCAGCGGCTCGCCGGCGCACACGACGTCGCCTGGGCGCGCGGTGATCACGAAGCCCACCGACGGGTCGATCGTGTCCGCGACGCGGGTGCGGCCGCCCCCCAGCGCCGTGATGCCGCGCCCGATGGTCCGCGGCTCCACCTGGGCCACCACGCCATCGCGGCCGGCCGTGAACAGCTCCACCTCGGCCGCCTCAGGGAGACGGGACGGATCGTCCACGACGGCCGGGTCGCCGCCCTGCGCCTCGATGATCTGCTGGAAGCGCGCCGCTGCGCGACCGCTGGAAATGGCCACCTCCATGCGCCGGCGGGCGTCGTCCCGGTCGGTGGCCACTCCACCCAGCACCAGCATTTCCGCCCCCAGCGCGTACGTGACCTGCATGAGGTCAGCGGGCCCCTCCCCGCGCAGCGCCATGATGGACTCCTCCACCTCGATGGCGTTGCCGCAGGCCCGTCCGAGCGGCCGGTCCATGGCTGTGAGCAGCGCCACCACCGGGCAGCCGTGGTCGGCCCCGAGTTCGATCATGGTGCGGGCGAGGGTCAGTCCGCGATCGAGCTCCGGCAGGAACGCCCCGGATCCCCGCTTCACGTCGAGCACCAGCCCGGTGAGCCCCTCGGCCAGCTTCTTGGACATGATGCTGGCGGCGATGAGCGGAATGCTCTCCACGGTCGCGGTTGCGTCGCGCAGTGCATACAGCTTGCGATCGGCTGGGGCAATCTCACGCGTCTGCCCGATGAGCGCGCAGCCGAGCGACTCGAGCTGCCGCGTGGCCTGAGCGAGAGACAGGTCGGTCCGAAACCCGGGGATCGACTCCAGCTTGTCCAGGGTACCACCGGTATGCCCAAGCCCTCGGCCGGACATCATCGGCACCGCCACGCCACAGGCAGCGACCAAGGGCGCCAGCACGAGCGACACCTTGTCACCGACGCCGCCGGTGGAATGCTTGTCGACGCGACCCAGGTGCAAGTGGTCGAGGTCGAGCGTCGCCCCGCTGTGCAGCATGGCGTCGGTGAGGCTCCCGATTTCCTCCCGCTCGAGGCCCACGAAACAGATGGCCATTGCCAGGGCCGCCATCTGGTAATCGGGCACCTCGCCGACGGCATACTGATTCATTAGCGTACGCCATTCGGTTGCCGAGAGTCGGCCACCGTTCCTTTTCCGTTCGATCAGCGCGCGAGCTTCCATACGTGATGCCAACCTACACCACCTCGTTCTCCGCTGCACGGGCCACGCGGCGTGTCGCGCTCGGCGTCGGCCTCGCGCTCGGGCTGCTCCCGGCGTCGGTGACGGCGCAAGCCGTGACGCCCGCACTGTCGTCGGCGGTGACGGTCTCGGCGAGCGAACTGGTGGCGCAGGGCGACCGGGAGAGCGCCGCGCGACGCACCACCGCCGCCCTGGGACTCTACGAGCGGGCCGTGGAAGCCGACCCGCGCCACTATGCGGCGCTGTGGAAGGCGGCACAGGAGGCGGTGGACCTTGGCGAGTTCGAGCGCGACGCGACGCGCCGGACCGACCTGTACGCGCGCGCCACGGCGTATGCGACGCGCGCGATGGCCGTGAACGCGAGCGACGCCGAGGGCCATTTCCATCTCGCGCGAGCCCTCGGCCGCACGGCGCTGGCGCTCGGTCCGCGGGAGCGCGTGAAGTACGCCGTCGATGTGCGGAGCCACGCGTTGGAGGCCCTGCGACTCATGCCGCGTCACGCCGGCGCCTTGCACGTGATGGGCGTGTGGCACGCCGAGGTGATGCGCCTGAACGGGTTGACACGCGCGGTGGCCAGGACGTTCATGGGCGGACAGGTGTTCAGCACCGCCAGCTGGGGCGAGGCCATTCGCAACCTGGAGCAGGCGGTCGCGCTCGAGCCGAACCGCCTCGTGCACCACCTCGACCTGGCCCGCATCTACCGCGATGCCGGGCGGACGGCCGACGCGCGCAGTGCCTATGCCGCCGCGTTGCGCGCGCCGCTCACCGACGCCAACGACGGCGTGTACCGGCTGAACGCCGACGACGAGCTGCGCAAGCTGCGCTGATCGCCGACCGGCGCCCGGCCGGGCGCCGGCTTACCAGCCGACCGAGTCGCGCGCCTCGTCGACGAGGCGCCGGCTGCGCTTGAGTCCACGCTGTGCGAGACGACGGGCCGTCCGCTCCGTGTCCTCCGCCAGGTCGGCGACCGCATCACTCCCCTTGTTGTAAAGCCGTCGCGCATTGCGCCGCAACAGCCGACGGGTGTCCTCGCCACTGGCCGGCGCCAGCAACAGGGCCGCCCCGGCGCCGATCGCGGCCCCGATCAGCAAGCCGATGCCGAGGGTACGGGCATCCATTCGACGAGCCATCTGCTCCTCCTCTTGCTCAAGTGCCTGGTATATCGCTGTCTGGTCGGACATCCTGCCTCCCGTGCCCACGGTGACGTGCGCCATGCACGAACCGGACCACTCGCACAATGAGTTGCCGGCGGCGGGAGCGCCAGCGGTAGATTCCCGACATGCCTGCCGTCCCAACCACTACCAGCCAGCGCGCCGCAGCCCTGCGTGACGCGCTCGCCCGCGCGCAGCACGAGTACTACGTGCTCGACCAGCCGGTCCTGTCGGACCAGGAATACGACCGGCTGTTCCGGGAACTGCAGACCCTCGAGCAGGCATACCCCGCACTGCGCACGGAAGATTCACCGACCCAGCGAGTGGGGGCGCCAGTGCAGTCGGCGTTTCGCACGCATCGGCACCTCGTGCGCATGCTCTCGCTCGACAATGCCTTCGACCAGGCGGAACTCGTCGCCTTCGAGCAGTCGATCGAACGGATCGTCGGGGACGCGGTACACCGCAGTGGGTACACGGTCGAGCTCAAGATCGACGGGGCCGCGATCGCGCTGACCTACCGCGACGGGGTGCTGGCAACGGCCGCCACGCGCGGCGACGGGACGGAAGGCGAGGACGTGACGCTGAACGTCCGCACCATCCGCGGCGTCCCGCTGCGGCTGCTCGGCGACGACGTGCCACCGCTGCTGGAAGTGCGCGGCGAGGTGTACCTGCCCTTCACCGGCTTCGAGCAGATGAACGAGGCGCGTGTCGCAGCTGGCGAGCCCGTCTACGTGAATCCGCGCAACGCCGCGGCGGGCTCCATGCGCCAGCTCGACCCGTCCATCACGGCCGCGCGGCCCTTGCGCTTCTTCGGGTATGCCGCCGTGCTGCCCGATGGCACCGCGCCAGCCCGCACCCAATGGGAGTTGCTCGAGCGACTCATGGCATGGGGCGTTCCCGTGGCACCGCACCGTGCGCGCTGCCACACCATCGCGGACGTGGGCCGGTGGGCCGACACCATCGAGCACCAGACCCGCGCCGCCCTCGGCTTTGCAATCGACGGCGGCGTGGTGAAGGTCAACGACATCGCCCTCCAGGACGAACTCGGTGTGCGCAACGATCGCACCCCGCGTTGGGCGGTCGCCCGCAAGTTCGCCCCGGACATGGCCGTCACGCGCCTCGAGCAGATCGACGTCAGCATCGGGCGCACCGGGGTCGTGACGCCGTTCGCGGTGCTCGCGCCAGTCGACGTGGGGGGCGCGACGGTGACGTACGCCTCGCTGCACAACGCGGACCAGATCGCCGCCAAGGACCTCCGCGTGGGCGACATCGTGCAGGTGGTGCGCGCCGGGGACGTGATTCCGTACGTGCTCGGGCCGGTGCCGGAGCGGCGCGATGGCAGCGAGCAGCGGTGGCAATTGCCGGCGGTGTGCCCGCGCTGCGGCACCACCATCGTGCGCTATCGCGACGACGTGGCCAGTTACTGCCCGAACGTGGCCTGTCCCGGACGCCAACTGGAAGGGCTGGTGCACTTCGCGAGCAAGGAGGCACTCGACATCGATGGCCTGTCGTACGCACGCATCCAGCAGCTGCTGGCGGCCGGCTACGTGCACGATGTCGCCGACCTGTTCGACGTCTCGGTGGCCCAGCTGGTGGCGCTCGAGCGTTTCGGCACGAAGAGCGCGGAGAACCTGGTGGCGGCGATCGCGGCGGCAAAGCAGCAGCCGCTCTCCCGCCTGCTCTTCGGGCTGGGCATCCGCCACGTGGGGGCGCAGGCGGCCCAGCTGCTGGCGCGGCAGTTCGGGACGCTCGACGCGCTCATGGCCGCCACGCCGGCGCAGCTGGGCGAGGTGCGGGGCATTGGCGAGATCATGGCGACCTCGGTGGCCGGCTACTTCGCCGACCCGACCGCCCGCGCGCTGATCGAGCGGCTTCGCGCCTGCGGCCTGCGCTTCGACGAGCCGAATGCCGTCCAGGCGGACGGCCCCCTCACGGGGGCCACGGTGGTGCTCACCGGGTCGCTGCCCACGCTGTCCCGCGGCGAGGCGACGGCGCTGGTGGAGCAGGCCGGTGGCCGCGTCACGAGCGGAGTCTCCCGTAAGACGACCTTCGTGGTGGCTGGCGAGGAGGCAGGGAGCAAGCTCGACAAGGCGGTCGCGCTGGGCGTCGAAGTGATCGACGAGGCCGAACTGCGTCGGCGGGTCAGCGGGACCTGATCCACTCGACGGCGGGCATGGACCGTCATTTCGGTGGCCCGCTTGACGTGACCCCGGCGTCTGGCGAGCGTCACAATGACATGACCCTCGCCACGAGTCTCCGGATGAGTCCTGCCCAGCCGTTCCTGCCCGCCCGTACCCTCACGGTGCCGGTCGAGTTCTTCGACCAGCTCCGTCGCGCCGTCCTCGAAGGTTCGAGCGACGCCTCGCCGCTTACGGTGGACGCCATCCGCGATGCGGGCTACGCTGCCGGCCAAGCCCTGTTTGACCATTTTGCCACGTGGCTCGCGGAGGAGGGGGAGGCGGCGCCCACCGAGCTCGCCGACACACGGTTTCCGTGGTTGCTGCAGGCGTTCTTCCACGCGACTGGCTGGGGGCGCGTGGAACTGCGCGATCTGAGCGAGGCGGTCGTGGCCCTCGACGCCTCTGATTGGGGCGAGCCGGTTGGTGCATCCGGCGGGTGCCTGGTGTCCACCGGGCTGTTCGCCGGATTCTTCGGTCGCCTGGCGGACGCCCCCATTGCCGTACTCGAAGTCGAGGCGCCCGACCGGTCGCGCGGCTCCTGTCGCTTCCTGCTCGGCTCGGTCGACGTGATGGGATACGTCTGGGAGCGCATGGCCCGCGGCATCCCGTACACCCAGGCAGCCGCGACCGCCTGAGGCTCAGGCGAGGGGTTCGGGGAGCAGTCCGGCGTACTTGGGATTGGGGCGCAGGTCGCCGTCCACGAGGATCTCGCGATCCCACGGCAGCACGATCATGGCCTGTGTCGCAAGCGCGTGGTAGTCGGGGGCATAGCTCCCCGTGCGGAAGCTCACCGCAGTCCGTACCTCCCGGGCTCCCGCATTGACGAGTGCGCCCACAGCCAGTCGCATGGTCTGGCCCGAATCACACGTTTCGTCGACCACAAGCACCCGTCTCCCGCGCACGTCGGCCGGGACCGCCCCGAAGACGGCCGGCGTCTCGCGGACCTGCTCCGCCTGGTACCGGCGCGACACCAGGACCGAGTGAAACGGCACGTCCAGGATGGCCGCCACGGCCGCCCCGGGAACGACCCCGGCCGTTGCGATGCCGAACACGAGATCGGGGTGCCACTCGCGAGCCACGCGCACCGCGAGGGCCCGCGACAGTTCGCCGAAGAGCGGCCAATCGACGACGAGGACCCCCTTGGTCGGATCGGGGGCATACGGCTGCGGTGCGGACATCGACGGCTCCGGTGAGGACTCCGAGAGTGTAGCCCCACGCGGGGAGCACTGGCAACAGCGACGGGCCCACCCGCACCGCGCCGACACTGAACTTGTTCGGGACGTGACGCACCGATAGCTTAGCTCAGCTCGATGTGGCCCTGCGGCTCTGTTTGTCCCCCTCACGACACCTTGCGAGCGCATGACTTGGTGGCGCCGCCTCGTGGGCGGCTCGTCGGGGCGCGATGCGCGCCAACCGGATTTCCTTGCGGAAGCACTCGATCTCGAGGCCCGCGGTGATTATGCGAACGCGCTCACCTCGTACCGGCTGGCACTCCGTGAGCGCCCGGACGACACGGGCGTGCTGCAGAACATCGCCATCGCGTTCTCCAAGACGGGCCAGCCGGAGGAGGCGATCCGCACCTACCGGCGCGCGCTGCAGCTCGATCCCGAGCTGGCCGGCGCGCACTACGGGCTCGCCTTTCTGCTGCTCAAGCGCGGGGACACCGCTCACGCCGGCATGCACCTGGAGGCGTTCCTCCGCACGACCCGCGCCGACGATCCGGCCTCCACGAGGTTCCGCGCCCATGCCACGCGGGTGCTCGAGGAACTGAGCGGCTCGGCGGCCACGGACGCTGGCCATCCGGACGATGCCGGGCACAACACCACGCCGCCCGGCGGCGAGAGCTGACGTGGGGCGGATCCTCTCGATCGTCAGCCAAAAGGGTGGCGTTGGCAAGACCACCACCGCCGTGAATCTGGCAACGGCGTTTGCCCGGCGTGGTCTGAAGACGCTGCTTATCGACGCCGACCCGCAGGGCGCCGTCCGCTACGGCGTCGGGCTTCGTCGCGGGCACCCCACGGTGGGGTTTGATGACTACTTGCGCGGCGAGCGGGCGCTGCGCGAGGTCATTCTCCCCACGGCACTCCCGTGGCTGCGGGTGATCCTCGCCGGCAGTGTCAGCGAGGCCTCCGATCACAGCGAATTCCAGCGCGCCGTCGGCGAGACCACCGTGCTCTCCGACCTGCTGGCGATGGCGCGGGAGCGGTGCCATGTGGTCGTCGTGGACACGCCGCCGGGACTCGGGGCCGTCACCCGCCGCGTGCTGGCGTCCAGCCAGCACGTGATCGTCCCGTTGCAGTGCGAGCCTCTGGCGTTGCAGACCACCCCGCAGATCCTGCGCGCCATCCAGGATGTCATCACGGCCAACGAGGAACTCACACTCGAGGGGATCCTCCTGACGATGTTCGACGAGGGCAACCCGGCAGCCGAGCGTGTCGTGCGGTATGTGCGGGAGCACCTGCCGCAGCATCTCGTCTTCGACGCGCCGGTGCCGCGCACCTCCGCCACGGCCGACGCCTTTGCGGCAGGACAGCCGGTCGTGCTGCGGGCCCCGGCCGACCCGGCGAGCCAAGCCTACGTCAACCTCGCCACCTTGCTCGCGGAACGGTTCGCGTGAGCATGGCCGGTGACTGCGACAGGAACAGCCGGTGACGCCACGGCGCACGACGCCGCGCCTCGTTCGCCGCCTGCTGCCCTTCACCGTCGTGGCGGGCCCCCTGTTCGCCTGTGCCGAGATCGGCACGGGCGTGGAGACGCCAGCGGCCATCGAGATGACGCCGTTCCCGTCGCCCTCGGTCGTGGTCGGCGACACGCTGCGCACGGTCGGGGGCGTCGTGGCCCCCGTGGTTGCCATTGTGCGGAACACCGCCGGCGATGCCATCAGCAACGCCCCGGTGCGTTACCTGTATGCCGACTTCAACCGCGACTCGGCACTGTCCGTCGACTCGGTCACCGGCATCGTGGTGGCCCGCAAGGCGATCGCAGGCGAGGCGCGGATTGCCGCCCGCGTTGGGGGCTCGCTGCAGGTCATCCGGAACCTGCTCGTCACGATCGCCCCCGACACGCTCGAGGCGCCGGCGCAGCCCTTCACGCTGACGACGACGTTGCCCGATACCGGACGCCAAGGCGCCCAAGCCAACGCCAGCCAATCACTCCAGGTGGCGCTCCGCAACATCAAGGGGGCGGTCCCGACCCCGGTGAACGGGTGGGTGGTGCGCTATGGCCTGCGGCGTCCCCTGAATGCAAGCAACGACACGACCGCCGCGGTCTTTCTGGTCGACGATCAGGGGCGGGTCAGCGCGATCGACACCACCGATGCCAGCGGGAACGCCGGCCGGCGGATTCGCGTGCGCGCGGCGAGCTTCCCGGCCGGCGCGGCGGGGACGACGGACACGGTCGAGGTGCTGGTCGAGGCGTCCCTCCGCGGCCAGCCGGTGCGCGGTGCGCCTCGCCTGATCAGGGTGGCCGTGCGCCGCGGCGCCATCGCGCCGTAGCCGACCAGCGGCGCTGGTTCCACCGCCCACCAATTGGTCGGCGGCAGCCCTCCCGCCGGTTGGTGCGCGAGGCCAATTTCCCTGCTCCCACCCCGGCCGCAGCGCGGGCGCGTCGCCCTGACGCGCCCCTGCGCCGACGCTCCATTCACGTTGGAGATGGCGATGACTTCGCGTCCGGCGACAGCCGTTCCCTCCCTGCAGAACACCCTCGCTGGCATTCCGTCCCCCGCGACCCATGTCGCTGGTGGCCCGCGGCCGGCACCGGGAACCGTTAATGCGCTCTTCTTCGATGCCGTGGAGCGGTTCGACCGCGCCGATGCCCTGCTCTACAAGGTGGGCGGTGTCTGGGAGCCGACCGGCCATCGCGCGATCCTCGAGCGCGTACGGCGTACCGCCCTCGGGCTGGCGAAGCTAGGCATCGTGGCACAAGACCGCGTGGGGCTGCTGTCGGAAAATCGCCCCGAATGGCTGATCGCCGACTACGCCTGCCTCTGCAGCAGCGTCACCGATGTGCCGATCTATCCGACGCTCCCCGCCGAGCAGATCCCGTACATCCTGAACGACTCGGGTGCCCGCGCCATCTTCGTGTCCACGCCTGAGCAGGCGCGCAAGGTGGCCTCCATCCGGTCGGAGGCGCCGCAGCTGCAGTGGATCATCGGCTTCGCTGCCACGACGGACGACGGCTGCGACCTCACCCTCGCCGACGTCGAGGCACTGGGCGCCGCCGAGGACAGTACCGAGCGGGCCACGGCATTCCGCCAGCAGGCGTTGTCCGCCTCGCCCGACCAGCTGGTCACGCTCATCTACACCTCGGGCACGACCGGCAACCCCAAGGGCGTGATGCTCACGCAGGACAACCTGTACTCGAACGTGCAGGCAACCCGTGAGTCGGTGCAGGTGAGCACGACCGACCTCGCCCTGAGCTTCCTGCCTCTCAGCCACATCTTCGAGCGCATGGGCGACTACTTCCTGTTCGCCAACGGCGTGCGCATCGCCTACGCCGAGTCGATCGATACGGTCCCCGTCAACATGAGCGAAGTGAAGCCATCCTTCATGATGTCGGTGCCGCGCTTGTACGAGAAGATCTACGCACGCGTACTGGAGAACGCCGTGGCGAGCGGCGGACTCAAGGCCCGGATCTTCTTCTGGGCGAAGGGGGTCGGCGAGCGGTGGACGGACGAGAAGCTGGCCGGTCGCGAACCCACGGGGCTGCTCGGTCTGCAGTACGCGGTTGCCGACAGGCTCGTGTTCTCGAAGTTGCGCGAGCGGGTGGGCGGCAACCTGCGGTTCTTCATTTCCGGCGGGGCGCCGCTCTCGCCGGACATCGCGAAGTTCTTCTACTCGGCAGGCCTGATCATCCTCGAAGGCTACGGCCTCACCGAGACGTCGCCGGTGATCGCCGCCAACACCCTGGAGGCGTACCGCCTCGGCTCGGTGGGCAGGCCGATTGCCGGCGTGGAGGTGCGCATCGCGTCGGACGGGGAAATCCTCACGCGCGGCCCGCACGTGATGCGCGGGTACTACAACAATGAGGTGGCAACACGGGAAGCCATCACGGCCGACGGCTGGTTCCACACCGGCGACATCGGCGTCCTGGAGGGTGGCTTCCTGCGTATCACCGATCGCAAGAAGGACATTATCGTGACGGCGGGCGGGAAGAACATCGCGCCGCAGCCCATCGAGAACCTGCTCAAGACGAACAAGTACGTGTCACAGGCGGTGATGATCGGCGACAAGCGCAAGTTCCCCGTGGTGCTCATCGTGCCCAACTGGGACCAGTTGGAGAAATGGGCAGCGAGCCAAAACATCGTGTGGACGTCGCGCGCCGAGCTGATGGCGATGCCGACGATCAACGCCAAGATGGAGAAGGAGGTGAAGGAGCCGCTGAAGGGACTGGCGAGCTACGAAATGCCCAAGAAGATCGCTCTGCTCGAGCATGATTTCACCGTGGAGCGCGGCGAGATGACGCCTACGCTGAAGGTGAAGCGGCGCGTGATCGACCGGAGCTACCAGGCGCTCATCGACAGCCTGTATGCCGGCACCGACTGAGGCGGCGGGTCAGCCCACCTGATCGGGGGCGCGACGGCGAAGCTCGACGAGCCCGCTGGCCTGCGTGGTGATCTCGGCAACCCAATCGCGGTCGTCGCGGGCCAGTTCGCGGACCCCCGAGGGGAGCGGCATGGTGGCCGGCGCCACGAGTCGCCCGCCCGGGCGCACGGCGCGCACGAGCCCGTCGAGCAGCGCCGGGGTCGCGTGCGGGATGTCGACGGCCGCTGCGGCCAGCGTGGCGACGCCCAGCGGAAGGCGTGCTCCCACGGTGAGGCGTGAGACGGCCAACGGGGCGTCCTGGGTTGGCGGCCGCGCATTGATCCACACCTGTGGCGCCGGGGTGAAGGCGGCAATGCCGGCACCGGCCTGCGCGGAGCGGCCAGCCAGCAGGATCGGCAGCGCGCTGTCGGACACGCCAAGCTGAGCCGCGAGGCGCAGCGGGTCGGTGGCCGCCTCGAGCTCCGCCCCGCCGACCGCCTGCGCAAACGCAGCCACGCCGTCGCGCACCGCGAACTCGGATCCGCACACCGGGCAGGCGAGGTCCGCGTCCACCAGCAACGGACCATCGGCGCGATGCACCATGGCCACGAGCCACGATTCGTCGTGATCGTGCGGACAGCGGAGCGCATCGAGGAGGTCGCGGAGCATACGCCTACGAAGCTAGCGATGGCGGTTGGCACTTCGGTACGGCGCGAGCCAAGGGGCGCGAGCTATGGGGCGCGAGCCAAGGGGCGCGAGCCAAGGGGCGCGAGCCAAGGGGCGCGAGCTATGGGGCGCGAGCTATGGGGCGCGAGCTATGGGGCGCGAGCTATGGGGCGCGAGCTATGGGGCGCGAGCTAT
>JAJTGR010000005.1 GCA_021299375.1 Gemmatimonadota bacterium | reverse complement strand
CTGCAGCAACGTCCAGCGCATAGCGGTAACGGGATTCGAACCCGTGTTCCAGCCTTGAGAGGGCTGTGTCCTAGTCCCCTAGACGATACCGCCGTTGACAGTCGCCTTCGGCGAATGCCGACGGCGGAACAAACAGATACAGGCCCGGAGGGAATCGAACCCCCAACCGCCGGTTTTGGAGACCGGTGCTCTACCAATTGAGCTACGGACCTCCGGAGAGCGGCGATGGATCGCTGCCCGCCAGTGTGTTCAGGGTGACCGACGGGAATCGAACCCGCAACCCCCGGAACCACAATCCGGTGCTCTAACCGATTGAGCTACGGCCACCATGGGCAAACGAATCGAGTCTCCACCCTGCTCGCTTGCGACCCCCTGGCGCGTCACAGCGTCACAACCGCTCGACTTCCACGGGAGACGCCTAGAGTAACCGGTCGACGACCCGAATTCAAGCGGGGGGCGGGCGCCGCCTGGCGATTCACTCCCAGGCCGGCGCTCCGCCACCGGCGTGCGTCAATCCTTCGCGCGATCGAGATACTCACCCGTGCTCGGGTTCACGCGCACGCGCGTGCCCTGCTCGATGAACTCGGGCACGTTCACCGTCACGCCGTTCTCGAGCTTGGCCGGCTTGGACGACGCCGTCTTGGTCGCACCACGCACCACCGGTGCCGTCTCCACGATCTCGAACACCAGCGAGTTCGGGAGCTGGATGCCGATCGGCCGCCCATTGTAGTACTCGGCCAAGATCTTCAGCCCGGGCTGCATCCAAGGCGCCGAATCACCCAGCGCCTCCTCGTCGAGCTCGATCTGGTCGTAGTTCTCGGCGTTCATGAAGTGATATGTGTCGCCACCCTGATACATGAACTCGAGCTCGTGCGTTTCCATGTCCGCCTTGGTGATCGTGTCGGCGGCACGGAAGCGGTGCTCGAAGCTCGAGCCGGTGCGCAGGTTCTTGAGCTTGGCCTGCACCATCGCGCGCAGGTTGCCCGGCGTGTGGTGACGGAACTCGACGACCCGGCAGGGATCGCCTTCGAAGACGAGGACCATGCCCCGGCGGATCTGCGTTGCGGAGAAAGCCATATGCGAAAGACCTGCGAGCAGGTGGACGTTCAGCACGACATCGGCCCGCCACAGCGGGTCCGGCACAGCCTTGAACAGTAGCCGAGCCGGCCCCGGGCTGGAAGGGACCCGGGCGCCCTCCCGGTCGGCTCAGTGGGGAAACGACGCCAGGGCCGGCGCCAGATCACCCCAGACCGTGCCCGCAACGCGCTGCGAGCCCGTCTCATTCGGGTGGATACCATCCGCCTGGTTGAGCGACGCCACCCCCGCCACCCCGTCGAGCAGGAAATGCCAGAGCGGGACCCCGGTCGTCTTCGCCGCCTTCGCGTACACCCCGCGAAAGCGCCGCGTATAGTCGGCCCCCAGGTTCGTCGGCGCCTCCATCTGCATCAGCGCGATCCTGGCCTCGGGACGCTGCGTCTTCACGACCTCGACCAGTTTCACCAGATTGGCGTACGTGGAATCCGGGTCGACGCCCCGCAGCCCGTCGTTCGCGCCCACCTCGAGCACCACGAGCGCGGCCGGCTGGTCGAGCACCCAGGCCGCCCGCCGCAGGGCGCCGGCCGACGTCTCGCCGCTGAGCCCCGCGTTCACGATCCGCACCCGATACCCCGCCGAGTCGGCCTTCTGCTGCAGCAGCGCCGGATAGGCCTTGTCCGGGTCGAGCCCGAGCCCCGCCGTGAGGCTGGTCCCCAGCAGCACGACCCGAGGCAGGGCCCTCGGCGCCGACACTGGTGTATTCTCCCCGGATTCAGCCGTCGCCGCGGTGGAATCTCTGGACGCGGCCTCGCCGTTGGTTGCCGAGGCGGCCTCGCCGCCGCACGCGGCCAGCAGCCACACCGCGATCGGGATCGCCCGTCGCCGCCAGCCGTTCCCTTCTCCTCTCGTCTGCACTCGCATGCTCGTTGCCCGTGGGTTGACCAAGGAATACCAGTCCGGTGACCATCGCCTGACCGTCCTGCGTGATGTCACCTTTGACGTACCGGACGGCGCCTTCGTCTCGATTGTCGGCCCATCCGGCAGCGGCAAGACGACCCTGTTGGGGTTGCTCGCCGGACTGGATACCCCAAGTCAGGGCACCGTGTCCCTCGATGGGGTCGATTTCGGCCGCCTCGACGAAGACCGCCGCGCCAGGCTGCGCGGCGAGAAAGTTGGGTTCGTGTTCCAGAGCTTTCAATTGATCCCGACGCTCACGGCCCTGGAAAACGTCCAGGTGCCGCTCGAACTGTCGGGCGCCGTGTCGGTGCGCGAGGCCGCCGCCCGCGCCCGCGACCTGCTCACGCGCGTGGGGCTCGGCGACCGCACCCATCACTTTCCACAGCAGCTCTCCGGCGGCGAACAGCAGCGCGTGGCGCTCGCGCGCGCGTTCGTGAACGAACCCAAGATCCTCTTCGCCGACGAACCCACCGGCAACCTCGATGGGGCCACCGGCGAGCGCATCGTGGAACTGCTGCAGGCCCTCAACCGCGAACGCGGGTGCACGATCGTGCTCGTCACGCACGACGTGAATCTGGCCGCCCGCACCCAGCGCACCATTCGCCTCCGCGATGGCGTGATCGTCGAAGATGTTCGGCACGAACCGCCGGCGCCGATCGCCGCCGGCGCCGAGTCATCGCCCGCGGCGACCGCCGCCTCGGCATGACCACCCAGGCCCTGCTCCGCCTCGCGTGGCGCGAAAGCCGCACCGCGCGCCGCCGCCTCGCGCTCTACATGTCGTCGATCGCGTTCGGCGTCGCGGCGCTCGTCGCCATCGACTCGTTCGCCGGCAACGTCACCCGCTCCATCCGCGATCAGTCGCGCACACTGCTCGGCGGCGACATGGCGCTGCAGGCGCGCGCCGCCTTCCCGGCCGTCGTCGACACCGTGCTCGACTCGCTGCGCGCCCGGAACGTGCTCACGTCGCGCGTGACGACGTTCGCGTCCATGGCCCTCGCCGAGCCCTCCGGCGGCACCCGGCTGGTGCAGGTGCGCGCCGTCTCGCCGGGGTACCCGTTTTATGGGGCCATCGAGACGATCCCCGCCAATGGCTGGTCGCGTGTGCACGAGGATTCGGTCGTGTTCGTCGATGCCTCGCTGCTGATCTCGCTCAACGCGCAGGTGGGCGATGCGCTCAAGCTGGGACAGCAGCAGTTCACCATCGGGGGGACGCTCGGCAACGTACCCGGAGACGCCGGCATCACCGCCGTGATCGGGCCGCGCGTCTACGTGTCCGACCGCTGGCTCGAGCGCACGGGGCTGCTCAGGTTCGGTAGCCGCGCCGAGTACGACGTGGTGCTGCAGCTGCCGGTGGCACTGCAGGCGCCCCGCCCGGCCGCGCGCCTGGCGCGCGACCTGCGACGGCGCATCGACCCCGTCAATGCCGCCATCCAGGAGCGGCGCGAAGCACAGGGCGAAGGCCGCCGTGGCCCCGGCGGCGAGGGCGAGGAGGTGGCGGCGGCTGACACGGCGGCAACCTTGCCGGTATCCGCGGCCGCGGATACCACGACCGCCCCGGAGGCTTCGGCGCTCGCCAGCGGAGCGGCACGCACCCGGGTGCGTGTGCGCACCGTGGCCGACACCGAGCAGGACTTCACCGAGGCCGTGGCCCGGCTTGCGGACTTCCTCAGCATCATCGGCCTGATTGCCCTGCTGCTGGGCGGCATCGGCGTGGCGAGCGGCGTGAACGCCTTCGTCTCGGCCAAGATCGACACGGTGGCCGTGCTGCGCTGCCTCGGCGCCACCAGTCGCCAGGTGCTCGCGCTCTACGTGGTGCAGGCGGGCGCCATGGGTCTCGTGGGCGCGTCCGCCGGCGCCGCGCTGGGTGTGGCCGTGCAGTTCCTGCTCCCACGCGTGATGGGCGACCTGCTGCCCATCGACGTGACCATCGCGCTCGAGCCGTGGCCGCTGCTGCTGGGGCTCGCCACGGGGGTGTGGGTGGCGCTGGTGTTCGCGCTGCGGCCGCTGCTGGCGCTGCGCCGCGTGTCGCCGCTGCAGGCCATTCGCCGCAATGCCGACCCGACGGCCCTGCCCAGCGAGTGGAAGGATCCCGCGCGCCTGCTGGTGGACGGACTGCTCGTGGGCAGCATCGTGGCGATCGTCGTGACGCGCGTGGGCAACCTGCGCGACGGGTTGGCCATCACCGCCGGCATCGTGAGCGTGGTGGCCATTCTCTGGGGCGCCGCCACGCTGCTCATTGCCGCGGCGCGCCGCAGCGCGCGCCCGTCGTGGCCCTTCGAGCTCCGGCAGGGCGTCGCCAACCTGCACCGCCCCGCCAACCAGACGCGGGCGGTCACCCTCGCCCTGGGCTTTGGCGCGTTCCTGCTCAGCACCGTCTACCTCGTGCAGGCCAACCTGCTCGGCACCGTGCAGTCCACCGCCGATGCGGCGGCCGGCAACCTGCTCTTCTTCGATGTGCAGGACGATCAGGCGCCGCCGCTCGACTCGCTGCTGCGGGCGCGCCGGCATGAGATCGTGCAGCAGACCCCGATCGTGACCATGCGCGTCGATGCCATCAATGGCCGGAACATCGTGGGCCTGCTGGGGGACACCGCGGTGCGCCGCGCCAATTGGGCGCTGCGCCGCGAATACCGGTCGACCTATCGTGACTCCATCGCGCGGTCGGAGTCGCTCGTGAGCGGCCGCTGGTTCACGCCCGCTCCCGATCGTGCGGCGGCCCGTGCCGCCAACCCGGACTTGCCGTTCGAGTTGTCACTCGAACAGGACCTGGCCCGCGACCTCGGCGTCGCACTCGGTGACACCATTACGTGGAACGTGCAGGGCGTGCCGGTGCGCACGGTGCTGGTGAACACGCGCCAGGTGAACTGGGGGCGCTTCGAGGCCAACTTCTTTGCCGTCTTCGAGCCGGCCGCGCTGCGCCGTGCGCCGCAGCAGTATGTGATCGTGGCCAACGTGCCGGCGGGCGAACCGCTCGCGGCCATCCAGCGCGACGTGGTGCGTCGCTTTCCCAACGTGTCGAGCCTCGACCTCACGCTCGTGCGGCAGACGATCGGGTCCATCGTGAACCGGGTCACGCTGGCGATTCGTTTCCTCGGAATCTTCTCGCTGGCGATGGGCATCCCGGTACTGTTCAGCGCCGTGGCCGCGACCCGTCGCGCGCGGCTGCGCGAGGGGGTGCTGCTGCGCACGCTCGGCGCCTCACGGGCGCAGGTGGCCCGAGTGCTGCTGGCCGAGTACGGCGCGTTGGGAGCGCTTGGGGCGCTGACGGGCATGGTACTGGCCTTCGGTGGTGCGTGGGCCCTCACGCACTTCGTGTTCGACGATCCGTTCGATCCGGCGCTGGGCCCGACGGTGGCCATCGCCGGCGGCATGCTGGCGCTGACGATGCTGATCGGCCTGCTGACCAGCCGGGACGTGTATCGCGAAACCCCGATGATCGCGATTCGCGAGCCGGGGTGATGCGCAGCGTGGCGGCTACCGTCGGCCCACGAGGCCGTAGGCGGTCACCGCGCCGTCCCTGACGGCGATCCAAACGCGGGCCCCTTGCAGGCCGTCGAGCGCGGGGGGGAGGGGTACGCGATGGACGCCCGACCCATCGGTGAGCCGCAGCATGCCGCCGTCGAGCAGCGTGCCGTCGAAGACCGGTGTGCCATTGACGGCGCGCACGAGGTAGTCGGCCACGACGATGTCGCGCGGAGAAACGGCCAGGCCGCGCACCACCACTTCGGCGCCGACGAGGCGCGAAAGGCCGGTGGTCGCCATGCCGCTCAGGGCCACCGTCGCGCCCCCGGTGCGCAGCACCACCGCCTTGGCAGGCTCATCGCCCTCGAAGGTCAGGACGCCGCGCAGGGTGTCGCCGCGCGTCCGGTTCTTGCGTTCGTCACTCGTCATCCGCCGGGCAATGGCGCGGGCCATGGAATCGCCGCGTTCGAGGGCGCGCCGCGACATGGCGTTGCCGGCGGACAGTGCCGACGCGGCCATGGTGGCGCGGCGCGCCTCACGCTCGGCCTCCGCCGCGCTGGCAGCCGAATCACCAGCCATCGCCAGGGTCCCGTTCCCCGACGCCGTGACCGACGGCCTCGCGGGCCCCGCCAGCGGCTCCTGTGCAGCCTTGGCCAACTCCGCACGCATCGCCGCCCGCATGGAGTCGAGCACGAGGGCGCTGCGGTCGGCGGCGCCCAGCAAGGAATCGGCGCGATACCCGAGGGTGTCAAGACCGGGCACGTCGCCGCGAATGGTCACCGTGCCGTCGTCGCCGGGGCGGCAAGCGGTGAGCATCATCACGACCCATGCCGAGGCGACCTGCGCCGAGCGTCGAATCAACGGGATCTGCGTGTGGGAGGACGGCACGTGCCGCGTGGCGTGCATGAGACCGGAAGCTACGGCGCGCGCCGGGATCGTCAACGCGTTACCCGCATCGCGGGCGTGAGGCGCACCGCGCATGCTGGCCGCGTGGTGACGGGAGCGCGGCGACCATGGCATATTTCCAACGGCGGCGGGTCCGCGCCCACTCGCTCCCCGCTCGTGCCTCACGCCTCCCCCCGCACGGTGCCATCGCCCTCGCGGCGGTGACGAGCGGCGTTACGACGCGTCCACCTTCGCATGATCGATCTACGCATGGATTCCGACGCGACACGCACCACGGCACGCGCGTGGCAGGTGGATAACGAGCGAGGGCTGGCGCTCGCGGCCAGGGCCGATTGGGCCGAAGCCGCGGAGGCGTTCGCCGAGGCGGCCGACACGTTGGCTCGCACACTGCCCGCCGGCGCCACCGGGCATGAAGCACTGGCGCTCGTCCTCGGCAACCTCGCCCAGGCGTACTTCCGGGCTGGTCGCGTCGACGACGCCATCCAGCAGGCGCAGCGCGCCTGCGCGTTGCGCGTCGCCCTGGCAGGTGAGGACGGCATGCCGGTGGCTCGGGCTCGCATGGACCTTGCCGTGATGCTGGCCGCCAGCGGCCGGATCGACGAGGCCACGGCGCTGGTGCAACGCGCCATCGCGGCAATCGAACACCACGTCGGCGACGAGGACGCGCGTCTCGCCATCGTACTCGAGAATGCCGCCCGCATCTCCCTCGCCGCCGGTGCTCCAGCCTACGCGGAGCCGTTGTTGCTGCGCCTGCACGCCCTGCTCGACGTGCACGGGCTCTCCACGGCGCCAGCCGAGCAGCTGCTGGCGCGCATTGCGTCCGTGCGTGCGCAACAGGCCGAGCAAGCCGCAGCACGCACTGAACGCCTCGGCGACGCGCCGTCCGCGCCCGTGGCACCGGACGGCGATACGCTCAGCCCGGCGATGATCACGCCGGTGTCGGCTGTGCTGGCCGAAGTGCAGCGGACGATGGCAGCCGAGGCCTTCGTGGAGCCGGTCCCCGACGTGCATACCGAACTCCTCCTGACGCCGAACCAGGCGCCGCCAGCCCCGGCATCGGCGCCGGACAATGCCTTTGCCGCCTTTCTCGAGGCCTCGATGCTGGCGGTCCCCGAGTGGGAAGACCAGCCGCTACGTGACGCCGTGGAGCTCACCGACGTCCTGCTGCGCTCGACCCCCGCAGGGGTACCGGTCGTTGCTGACATGGCGACCCCCGACACGTCACTCATCTCGATCGGGCCCGACGACGTCCCCTCGTCCGGCCTGGGGCCAGACCGTGCCGATGCCTCGAGCGCGTCGTCGCCACAGTTGGGCGAGCCATGGTCAGCGGACGTCGCCGCCGAGTCGCCCGGCTTTCTCACCATTTCCGCCGACGACCGCGAGTCGTCGACGCCGCGGGACTCCGAGGCCATTGAGTTCGACCTGCAGCTCGAGCCCCCCGTCGTTGGCACTCCGCCGTTGGGCTTTGTCGTCGAGTACGGCGTGGTCGACTCGACGTTCGATGACAAGGACATCGCGAGGCCCCCGGAGTCGCAGCCGGGAGACGATGCGCTCACCGCGCCGCTGCTCTTCCAACCGGTGGAGCACCCCGCGCCGGTTCAGGCCGATGCTGCCCATGAGGCCATGCCGGCGAGTACACCGGCACTGCTGCGGCCCGTGGACATCCCCCACGCCGCCCCGGTCGCGGCGCCGCTGGTCGCCCCGGCCGCCATGGCGTCCACCGCGCCACCATCATCGGCGGGCGTGGCCCCGGCCAGCCGCACGCCGGCCGGCGGAGTCGCGCCACGTGCGACGCGCTGGCGCCCGCCGCGCGCGGATGGCGCCGGCGCGGCCACCGGCGCAGGCCGACGTTCCGCTCCCGAGCAGGGTGGCTCCTCGAAACTGCCGTTCCTCATCGGCGGCCTGGCCGCCTTAGGCGGCGGCGCGGCGGCGTGGTGGTTCCTGCTGCGGTGATCAGACCCATCCGCCCGTCTGTGTTACGGGTGACGCGACGGCGCCCTGCCCCGCTCAGTTCTTGTGGCGGAACGTGATGCGACCGCGGGACAGGTCGTACGGCGACACCTCAACCGTCACGCGATCACCGGCCAACACACGGATCCGGTTGCGGCGCATATTCCCCGCCAGCGTCGTCAACACTTCGTGGCCGCTCGGCACGGTCACGCGAAACATGGCATTCGGCAGCAACTCGGTGACGGTGCCTTCGAGCTCGATCGCGTCCTGCTTCCCCATGTATGCCAGAATCCTGTCCACACAGTGAGATCGACACGCCAGTCGTGCCGACGAGACGGCGGATAATGTACATGCGTCCCCCGGCCCGTAGCCAGCGAAATGCCGGGCATGGCTGAGCGAACGCTGCTGGTGGGGCCCGGCTGGCTCGGGGGGCCCACCGCCGAGCGCCTCGCCGCCGCCGGGCACCGCGTGTGGACGCTGCACCGGTCCGGTGGAACGGCTCCCCGTGGCTGCGTCGCCGTCACGGGAGATGTCACGACCGCCGCGACGGACCCCGTGACCCTGACCGCCTTGCCGCCGGCAGTCGAGCACCTCGTGGTGTGCGTGGCGCCGTCCTCGGCCCGTGGCGACAGCTACGCGATCTATCCGGCAGCGGCCCGGGGAGCGCAGGCCCTCGCCGCCGCACTCGGCGTACGCCACGTGGTGTACGTGTCCAGCACCGGCATCTACGACCGCCACGACGGGAGCGAGGTATCCGAATCCGTACCCATCGCGCCGACGAACCCGCGCGTGCAGGCCCTGCTCGACGCAGAACAGGCCATCGCCAGCGCGGCCAGTGACCGTGTCCGCGTGGATATCGTGCGCGCGGCCGGCCTGTACGGGCCGGGCCGTGATCCGGCCGATCGATTCGCACGCGGCGCCGTGCCGCCGGACACCTGGTGCAACTTCTCGTGGCGCGACGATGTCGCGGAGGCCATCAGGCACCTGTTGACACAGCCGGCGGCCTCTTCGGTTCACGTGTTCAACTGTACCGATGGGCACCCGGTGCAGGCGGCAGCGATCAGGCAAGCGCTCACCGGGTCGGCGCGGTCGCGGCATGAGGTCGCCGGCGCCGACGGACCGGGAACGGCCGGACGGAGCAGCCAGCGCATTCGCACCGACGCGCTCCAGGCCACCGGGTGGCAGCCGTCGGTACCCACCGTGTTCGACGGGCTGCGCCGGCTTGGGCACACGCTGCCCGGTCTGGCCGCGACCGTGTCATGACGGCCGAAGCCCTGCCGTATGGCCCGGAGACGGCGGCCATCCGCCGCTTTCTGGTGCGGTTGGCCGGCCTTGGCGCGGCCGACCGGAGGGCGATCGTCCAGGGCTGGCGGCGCCTGACGGCCTTGCCGGCCTACGACAGGGCGGAGACCACTCTGGCGCAGGTCATCGAGCGGAGCGGGAGGGAGCCGGCGCGAGATGCCCTGAGTGGTCCCTTGCTGCAACTGGTCCGTGCCCCCAGCGCTCCCGGTGGCACGACGGTCCCAGCGGCGAGCGTCAACGAGGCGAGCAGCCCTGAGGCGAGCATGCCTGAGAGAAGCCTCCCTGAGGGTCTCGACCCGGTGGCCGAACCCGCGCTGGCCGCGCTGCTTGCCTTGCTGGTGCGCGACCTGCTCGATTCGGCGGCGTTCGACGTGCTGTACGCCGCCTGCGCGGATCGCATCCCATTGCGCGACGTGATTGCCCCCCACGTACGGTAGCCTTGTGGGGGCATCGCGTTGGCTACGAGACGGTGTCTGCCCGCGGTTCGGCCGCCAGCGTGAAGCGCGGGATCAGTGCGAGGAACGATGAGCCATCGTCACGCACGAAGCGGTAGGTTCCTTCCATCCAGCCGTTGGGGGCCTTGAGCACGCAGAACGAGCGGTACTCGTGGACCTGGCCGGGTAGCAGATGCGGCTGCTCGCCCACCACGCCTTCCCCCTCGACGACGGTGTCCCCGACGGCATCGTCGTGAATGAGCCAGCGCCGCGTGCGCAGCTGCGCGGCCTGCTCACCCACGTTCTCGATGCGGATGCGATACGCGAAGACGAACTGCCCGAGCATGGGATTCGAACGCTCACGCAGGTACGACGGGCGCACCGTGATGCGGATGCCCGAGGTGATGCGGTAGTAGAACGGAAGGCGATCAGCGGCCATTGGAGCGACGCGTGCCGGTGGTGGGCGACGTGGAGCTGGACTCGAGAGAAACGGTGACCGGCGGGCTTTCGCTCCCGACCCGGTTCAGGGCGGTGACCGTGAGCACCGACGCCGCCATCCCCTTGGGCGTGGTCCAGCGACTGGCGGTCCCGGGCAACAGCATGGTAATCCACGCGGTGTCCGTGCGCAGCCGGACTGCCCATTGCCACGGCGCCGACCGGCCGCGAGTGGACAGTTGCACCTGCCATCCGCCGCCGTCGGAGGTGGCCGCGACGGTGGGTACGGGCGGCGGGGGGACCTTCAGCCACGGCGTCGCCGGTGGCAGCGCGAGGGACGCGTATGGCCCGTTGACCAGGGTGTCGTTCATGCGGGCCTGATTGGTCAGGAACGACTTCATGCTGAAGTGCACGTTCCCCGTGGCACGGGGCTGATCGCGCGTGACGCGGATCTGCTCGACCAGCTCACTGACCGGGAAGGCACCGGAGCCCGTCGCGCCTGCCCGGGACGTGAAGTTGCCCGGCCACAGATGGCGATCGTGCACGTTCTCACCGGCCCACCAGTCGAGCAGCACCGGATACGCCTGCTGGGCCTTGGTGGTGGGCCAGTAGAGTTGCGGCGTGAAGTAGTCGAGCCACCCCTCGCGCAGCCACTTGCGGGCGTCGGCAAAGAGCTGGGCGTAGGCGTCGAAGCCGCGGATCTGTTCGGGGAACCCCGGTCGCCAGATGCCGAAGGGGCTGATACCGAAGCGCACCCAGGGCTTGGCCACGTGAATACTGTCGTGCAGCGCCTGGACGAGCAGGTCCACGTTGCGCCGCCGCCAGTCGTCCCGCGGCAAGGCACCACCCTCGGCCCGATAGCGCGTCCAGCTCCGAGTGTCCGGAAAGGGCAAAGGCCGACCGCGACGATCGGTTTCCGGGTACGGATAGAAGTAGTCGTCGATGTGGACGCCATCGATGTCGTAGCGGCGGACGACGTCCATGACGACGCGCAGCGTACGATGCCGTACCGCGGGCTCGCCGGGATCCATCCAGAGGTAGCCGCCGTACCGCTTGACGAGGGCCGGGTTGGTGTTCGCGATGTGCGACGGGGCGAGCGGCGACTTGGCGCCGGTGAAGCGCGCGCGGTACGGATTGAACCAGGCGTGCAACTCGAGATGGCGGGCATGTGCCTCGCGGACCGCGAACTCGAGCGGGTCCCAGTACGGGTCGGGCTTCTTGCCCTGAGTGCCGGTGAGATACTCCGACCACGGTTCGAGGCGCGAGGCGTACAGCGCGTCGGCGGCCGGCCGCACCTGGAAGATCACGGCGTTGAGCTTGAGCGCCGCGGCCCGGTCGAGCAGGGCGAGGAGTTCGGCCTGCTGCTCGGCGGTGGTCAGCGTCCGCCGGGACGGCCAGTCCATGTTGCCGACGCTCGCCACCCAGACACCGCGAAACTCGCGCGGAAGCGGGGGCGCGACGTCGCTGACAACCGGAGCGGGACGGGACGCCGGGGCCTTGGCAGGAGTTGGCGCAGAGCCCCCCGAGACCGCCGCGGGCGCTGCGGCCGGCATTACGACGGTCGAGCCACGGCACGACGCCACGACCATCGCGAACGCCGCTGCTGCGCTGCCACCCCGCATGGCGTGCCTCACGGGTGACCCGCCGCGACCATCGCGTCACGCGCCTTCACCATCTCGGCGAGCACCACACCAGCCCGGCGCGCCGCCTCGGCGATGCGATCACCCGGCTGGATGAACGACACGCGGAAGAACCCCTCCCCGCCGGCCCCGAAGCCCGACCCCGGCATCACCACCACCCCCTGCTCCTCCCGTAAGCGCTCCGCGAAGGCGGCGCTCGGAATGCCCTCGGGGAGCGGAATCCAGAGGTACATGGTGGCCCGTGGGGTCTCACAGGAGAACCCGCTGGCGTGGAACGCCGCGACGGCCGCGTCGCGGCGCTCGGCGAACACGGCGAGATTCCGCGGCACGAACTCGGCCCAGCTTTCGATGGCGGCAACACCCGCTGCCTGAATGCCCATGTACTGCCCGGTGTCGGTGAACGACTTGATACGCGTGAGTGCCGACGCGATGGCAGGATTGGCCACCGCCCATCCACACCGCCACCCGGTCATGTTGTACGTCTTCGACAGCGAGTGAAACTCGATGGCCACCTCGCGCGCACCGTCGATCTCGAAGATGCTCGGTGGCACATAGCCGTCGAAACCCATCTCCGAGTACGCGTTGTCATACACCAGCAGAATGTCGCGGTCCCGACAGACCTGCACGACCCGCTCGAGATAGTCGCGCGGCGCGATGGCTGCCGTGGGATTGTTGGGATAGTTGAGGTACAGCACCCGCGTGCGCGCGAGCACGTCGCCCGGGATCTCATCGACATCAACGAGGAAATTCGTGCGCGGCCGCAGTGGGTACACGTACGGGGTGGCGTCGCTGAGCAGGGTGCCGCCGATGTACGCCTGATACGCCGGATCGGGGATGATGGCGATGTCCCCGGGGCCAAGGTAGGCCGAGGCCACATGGGCCAGCCCCTCCTTGCTGCCAAGGAGCGGCACCACTTCGGTACGCGGGTCGAACGGCTGGCCGAAGCGCGTCTGCATCCACGCCGCGATGGCGTCGCGATAGGGCCCATGGCCCATCGCGAACCCGTAGCGTTGCATCGCCGGCACCTCGGCGGCGGCCTGCAGGGCGGCCACGGCGCGCGGCGGGGGCGGCAGGTCGGCGTCGCCGGCGCCGAGGTCGATCACATCGACGCCGGCAGCGATGAGCGCCTGCTTGCGCGCCGGGATGTGGGCCAGCGGGTACACGGGGAAGCCCGCGAAACGCAGCGAGAGGCGCGGCATCGGTACTCCTCGGAACGCCGGCGACGGCGTCAGCGCGTGGGGATCAGGTGGAGCTCAGGAGGTGGGCGGATTGAACTGCGCGTGCTGGGCGTCGATCCAGCTGAGGTGGTAGGCCGGGTCCTCGATGCCGAGGGCCGTCCTGGCCACCTTGAGTGGGCGAAAGCTGTCCATCATCACGGCCAGCTCATTGGTATGCGTGGCGCCGATGGAGGCCTCCGTGCGCCCCGGGTGCGGGCCGTGCGGCAGCCCATCGGGGTGCAGCGTGATGGACCCATATTCGATGCCCTTGCGGCTCATGAACTCGCTGGACGCGTAGAACAGCACCTCGTCGGAGTCGACGTTGCTGTGGTTGTACGGCGCCGGAATGGCCTGCGGGTCGAAGTCGTACGGGCGCGGGCAGAACGAACAGATCACGAAGCCGTCGCCCTGAAACGTCTGGTGCACCGGCGGCGGCTGGTGGATGCGCCCGACGATGGGTTCGAAGTCGTGGATGTTGAACGCCCACGGATAGAAGTAGCCGTCCCAGCCCACCACGTCGAACGGGTGATGGTCGAGCACCAGCTCGTTGAGCGCGTCGTACTGCTTGACGAGAATGGGGAAGTCGCCCTGTTCGTCGCGCGGCGCGAGCGCGCTGGGACGCCGGATGTCACGCTCGGAGTACGGCGCCCCCTCGAGCAGCTGGCCGAACTCGTTGCGGTAGCGCTTGGGTGTGCGCACGTGACCGCGACTCTCCATCACGAGCAGCTTGGTGGCCCCGGCGTCGGTGCCGAGGCGCCAGCGATGCGTGATGTTGCGGTGGATGACCACGTAGTCGCCGGGGCGGTAGGGCAGCTCGCCAAACACCGACTCCAGCACGCCGCTGCCTTCGACCACGTAGACCACCTCGTCCGCCTGGGAGTTGCGGTAGAAGTGCGCGTCGGTGACATCGGGCTCCACGTACAGCATGCCGATGTCGCTGTTGAAGAGCAGCGGGATGCGGCTGAGCGTGGGCGATCCGCCCTTGGCGGCGCGCGCGGTCAGGAAGTGGCGGTGGCGGAGCGAGGTCTCGGTGTCCGCTTCCCAGCGCACGTCGGCCACCTTGCGGGCCGACGTGACGGTCGTGGGCGGGTGCGTGTGGTAGAGCAGCGAGGAGGTGCCCACGAAGCCCTCGTGGCCCATCAGCTCCTCGGCGTAGAGGCCGCCGTCTGGCCGGCGGAAGACGGTGTGCCGCTTGCGCGGGACGGTGCCCAACTGGTGATAGATCGGCATGGCTCAAACGTGAGGCGGGCCGCCGCCGGCGGGGGCGGCCCGCGTGGACCAATGGAGAAACCGGTGACCTACGCGTGTCGACGACGAGCCCGGGCGCTACAGATTGCCCCGCCGTTCCTGCTCCCGCTCGATCGACTCGAACAGCGCCTTGAAGTTGCCCTTGCCGAAGCTCGTGGCCCCCTTGCGCTGGATGATCTCGAAAAACAGCGTCGGGCGATCCTCCACCGGCTTCGTGAAGATCTGCAGCAGGTAGCCGTCGGGATCGCGGTCCACCAGGATGCCCAACGTGGCCAGTTCATCCACGGGCTCGTCGATGGTGCCCACCCGCGCCTGCAGCTCATCGTAGTACGACGTGGGCACCGACAGGAACTCCACGCCGCGTTCGCGCAGTGCCGTCACCGTGGCCAGGATATCATCGGTCGCAAGCGCGAGGTGCTGCGCCCCCGGTCCGCGGTAGAAGTCGAGGTACTCCTCGATCTGCGACTTCTTCTTCCCCGATGCCGGTTCGTTGATCGGGAACTTGATCTTGTCATTCCCGTTCGCCATGACCTTCGACATCAGCGACGAATACTCGGTACTGATGTCCTGGTCGTCGAAGGTGACGAGGTTGCGAAAGCCAAGCACGTCGCCGTAGTAGCCCACCCACCGGTTCATCTGGCCCAACTCGACATTGCCCACGCAATGGTCCACGTACTTGAGGCCCACATCGGCTGGCTGGTAGTGCGGCGTCACGGGCACGAAGCCCGGCAGGAAGATGCCGCGGTAGTCGCGACGCTCCACGAGCGAGTGGATGGTGTCGCCGTACGTCCCGATGGCGGCGATGACCACCTCACCATGCGCATCGCGATGAACCTCGGGGGGGTGCACCGGGATGGCCCCGCGCGAGAGCGCCGTCTCGTACGCCAGTCGCGCGTCGTTCACCCACAGGGCGTAGTCCTTCACGCCGTCGCCGTGCCGATGCACCTGCTCGGCGATGGGCGACTCGGGGGCCAGCGCGGTGGTCAGCACCAGCCGGATCTTGCCCTGCTGCATGAGGTAGCTGGCACGATCGCGGACGCCCGTTTCCGGACCGCGGTAGGCGACGAGCGCATAGCCGAAGGCCGCGCGGTAATAGTGGCTCGCCTGTTTGGCATTGCCGACGTAGAACTCGACGTAGTCGGTGCCGTTGATGGGGAAGGCGTCCTGCTCGACGCCCGTTTCGGGTACGGTCAACGTGGCCATGGGCACACCTGCAAGGCATGGAAGTGGTCAGGGAGGCACACACGCGAGCCTGCCGCGCGGTGCGGGATGCACACCGACCGTCCGTCTCAGATATGCGAGCGCGGCAACGCGCCGATCCAGGCACGCTCCCGTTGATCCTCCGCCAGCGGGCTATGCAGCATGTGGGGAATCTAGTCGATCCCGGGCCGCAGCGGGCCTCGGCCGTCCCGGCTACCGTTTGGCGATGAGGCGGTCCTTCACCGTCTCGTACACGGCCGGCGTCAGGATGCCCCGCTGGACGAGTTGCTGCTTGTTGGCGTACGGGCGGCCGCCGATGATCTTCGCCGCCAGCGCCTTGCCGATCCCGGGGAGCGCCTCGAGGTCGCCGGCGGTGGCCCGATTGATGTCCACCAGGGCCGCGGAGGGAGCCGCCAGCTGGCCGCTTCCGGCCGGGCCAGGCCGAGGCTGCACCGGCGACGCCGTCGCGGGCATGGAGTCAGGGCGGCGCACCTGCGCGTCGAGCGGCTCGCCCGACACGCCGATGAGGCACGCAAGGCCAAGGGTGGCAACCCGCATCCGTCTCCGCGTGGCCATGACGACGCGCGCGGTCGCCAGACCCGACTCCGACAGGTTGGACATGGAGGGCTCCGTGCAGGGGTGAATGGAGCGTGGGACAGTCAGCCGCGCAACTCCGGCCGGTCGCGAAAGTGCGCCAACGCCTCGGGGTTGGCGAGGGCGTCCACGTTCTTCACCGGCCGGCCGTGCAGCACGTCGCGTACAGCCAGCTCGGTGATCTTGCCACTAAGGGTGCGAGGGATGTCCGGCACCGCGACGATCACCTTGGGCACATGGTGCGGACTGGTGTGCTCGCGAATGCGCGTCCGGATGGCCGACTGCAGGGCATCGGTGAGTGCCTCCCCCTCGCGCAGGCGGACGAAAAGGACCACCCGCGAATCGGTGCCGGCGGCCTCGCCGATGGTCTGCTCTACCACGAGGGACTCGAGCACCTCGGAGATCTGTTCGACCTGGCGGTAGATCTCCGCAGTCCCGATGCGTACGCCCCCCGGGTTGAGCGTGGCATCGCTCCGGCCATGAATGACCAGGCCGTCGTGTACCGTGATTTCGGCCCAGTCTCCATGGCGCCACACGCCCGGTATGGCCTCGAAATACGCCGCGCGGTACAGGGCGCCTTCAGGATCGTTCCAGAAGGCCACCGGCATGCTGGGAAAGGGCCGCGTACACACCAGCTCCCCGGGCGCTCCTCGCACCGGGCGGCCCGTGTCATCCACCACATCGACCGCCATACCCAACCCACGCATCTGCAGCTCACCCCGGTGCACGGGACCGGTCGGGTCGCCAAGCGCAAAGCAGCTCACGATATCGGTGCCACCGCTGATGCTGGACACGCGCACCCGTGAGCCAACCGCCTGCCGCACGAAGTCATAACTCGAGGCGGCCAGTGGGCTCCCGGTGGACAGGATGGTTCGCAGCCCCGCGAGGTCAGCAACCTCGCGCGGCACCACTCCTTCCTTCTCGAGCATGGCCAGGTACTTGGCGCTGGTGCCGAACACCGTAATCCCCTCGGCCTCCGCCATGCGCCACAGGATCGTGGGGTCCGGCGCGAGTGGGGCGCCGTCGTAGAGCACAACGGTGGCGCCGAGCGCGAGCCCCGACACGAGCCAGTTCCACATCATCCAACCGCAGGTGGTGAAGTAGAACAGCACATCATCGGCGGCGAGGTCGGTGTGCAGCGCCAGCTCCTTCCAGTGCTGCAGCAGTGTGCCGCCGGCACCGTGGACCATGCACTTCGGCAACCCGGTCGTGCCCGACGAGTACAGGATGTACAGCGGGTGGTCGAAGGGAAGACGCACGAACTGCGGCGTCGTGGCGTGGCCATGCTGCGCGAGCACCTCGTCAAAGCGCTCCGCCCGCGCCAGTCCGTCAAGAGCGGGCGCTGGGGACAGGTACGGCACCACCCACACCGCCTTGAGGCTCGGCAGCGCCGCCTCGATCTCGCGGAGCCGGAGCAGACAGTCCATGCGCTTGCCGGCGTACCGGTAGCCGTCGGCCGCGACGAGTACCGTCGGCGCGATCTGCCCGAACCGTTCGAGTACGCCCTTGGTGCCGAAGTCGGGCGAACAGCTCGACCACGTGGCCCCGCGCGATGCGGCGGCGAGCATCACGATGACCGTTTCGGGGAGGTTGGGCATCCACCCCACCACACGGTCCCCGGCACCCACCCCCAGCGCCTCGAGCGCGGCCGCGCACTGCGCGACGCGACCGGTCAGGTCACCATAGGTGAGGCGCTGCTGCGCCCCCTGTTCGTTCCACGCCACCAGCGCCACGCCGTCGTCGCTCCGGCGCAGCAGGTGCTCCGCGAAGTTGAGGCGCGCCCCCGTGAACCAGCGCGGCCCCTCCCAGCCGTTCGAGCCCTGGTGCGGTGGCCGCATCACATCCCCCCGCTCGAGTACCGCGCGCCATGGCCTGCCGGAGGTACCGTCTCCGTCAGCCACGATATCAGCGGCCCGCCACACCTCGGCCCAGAACGCTTCCGGATACGCCACCGACCAGCGCTGCAGCGCGTGCGCGTCGGCGACGTTGGCCGGCACCACACCACGCGCCTGCAGGTCGTGCAGGAACTGCGTCAGCCGCGCCCGGGCGACGTCGTCCGCCGTGGGACTCCAGATCGGCGCCTCCGCTGCCATGCTCACCGCACCTCGTCGCGAGCCAGGGTCACCGCCTGACACGACGGGCCGTGCGCGTCGCAGTACCAGCCGTGACGATCGTGAAACACAAGATGCGGCGCATCATTGGGGCGCAGTCGCACCCGCACGAGGTGTTCGACACCCGTGCGTGGCCCCACCACCGCACGCGCGTCGAGCACGTCCACCACCGGGCGCACCGGAAAGAGGTCGAGCTGCGCTGGCGCTGGCGCGGTGGACTCGTCGGACGCGCCGGTGCGCCGGGTGCTTGGGCGTCGGGAGGCGGTCATCGCGGGGCAGGCGCTGGCATGTCCCAATGCTCGCTAGGGCGCCCGCCGGCCGCCAGCGGGGGGCACCGCCAACGGCGGCGCCGGCCGCCAGCCCGGCGCCCGCTCGCACGAGGCAGCGCCGTCGGGGGCGCCGCGCACGTGGTGCACGGTCGCCTGCGCACCACCGGCCAGCGTGACAAGTCGGTACCCCCCGCCACTGAGGGGTTGGCAACACCGTGGCGTCAGGGGATCGACCCCCACCGACCGAAGCACCGCCCCCGCTGTCCGGTCGGCTCCGCAACCGCACGAAGGCCCGAGTGCGCGGCACGGCGCCCACGGCGCGCGCCCGCCGCGCGGCTCCGGCACCGAGTATGTCCCTGCCCGAATCACAATGAGGCGACAGCGCCTCGCGATCACCGACGGGGCACCGCAGCGGCGTCCCACGACGGGCACACCCGCGTCTGCAGGCCACCGTGCGATTCCCGGCGGGAGGGAAGCGGCGAGGCCGGATCGGGGGGAGTTCGGCGCTGGAACCAGAGGGAGCGCGCTCCCTGCGGGTGCCGTCAGGCCTCCATGACGGCGCGCACATCGGGTGCCAGCGTTGCCGCAGCCGTCTGACGGGTGAGCCAGGAGCCGGTGAGAAACACCAGCAGCGAGGCCACCAGCGCGATGGCCGTGGCCGTGACGCCCGAGGGGAATGTGAACACCTTGAAGTACGCGAGTGACTCGAGGCCCAGCGTGATCACGAGACCGGTGGCAATCGAGGCGATGGCGCCGGCGCGAGTGGCCCCCTGCCAGTTGAGGCCAATCGCGAGCGACGGGACCAGCGTGGAGGCGAAAAGCCCCCAGCCGAAGATCCCGAGGAACGACACCAGCGTGCCCGAGGCCTGCGCCACGGCGGCAGCGACGAGCGTCAGCACCACCGTCCAGATACGCCCCCAGCGCAGTTCATTCTTCACGCGCCAGCCGAACGCCACCGGGAGATCGTGCGTGAACGCCGCCGCCCCGATGCTCATGAAGGAGTTCACCGTGCTCATGATCGCCGCCGCCACGGCGGAGAAGACCACCGCGGCCAGCGGCAGCGGCGTGAAGCGCAGCAGGAAGGTGGGCGTCGCCTCATCGGCCGTGCGGAGTGCGGGCGACGTTCCCGAGAGAACCAGCGCCTTCATGGCAAGGCCGACGCCGACGAACAGCAGCAGGGTCAGAAACAGCGCACAGGTCATGAGCAGCGGGAACCACTTCAGCTTCCGCGCATCCCGCAACATGAAGAACTTGTGCGCCACGTGCGGCTGCCCCAGCGACCCGAGACCGAACACGAAGTAGAACGACAGCGCCGCCAGCGGCGAGAGCGTACCCCACGGGCCGAGCACGGCCGCCTCGTGCCTGAGGATGGTGCGCGAGATGCCAGCGAGCCCCCCCCCGCTGTCGAGCGCATACCCGAACACCAGCGCCGACGCGGCCGCCATCAGCAGGCCCTGGAAGACGTCATTGTAGATGCCGGCGAGGATGCCGCCCGAGACCGAGTACGCGAGGACGATGAGCGTACCCACCCAGATGGAGGTGGCCAGCCCCCACGCGAATGTCGCATCGACCACCAAGCCGAGCGCGAGCAGGTTCGTGGCCATGTACCCGATCACCGCGAGGATGATCGCCAGTCCGGCGAGACCCTGGGCGGCGGGTGACTGGAACCGGGCGCCAATCGCATCGGGGATGGTGATCATCTCGCGGACTTCCGCCAGCAGCCGCAGGCGCTTGGCCAGCACCCACGCCCCCATCGAGTTGGTGAGCGCCGCAGGCAACACGATGAACACCGCGCCGAGCCCCACGGTGTACACGAGTCCCGGCCCGCCGATGAAGGCGAAACCGGACAGGGTCGCGGCCATCGCGGCCATGGCGAGCGGGAACAGACCGATGCCCTGCCCCGCCACGAAGAAATCGGAGGCCGACCTGGTGCGCCGGGTGGCCCAGACACCGATCACGGCAACCACCACGAAGTAGACGAGCGCCACCCCGCCGATGACGGGGCGGGCGTGGTCGGGGATGCGGCCGGCCTGCAGGAGATGCGCCATGCCGGTCAGGTGGGGGCCGACCATCAGCGGTGCCCCGGCGGCCCATCGCCGAGGCGGGCCGCGCGCACCCGGGCGATGTCGTCGTCCGACAGCGTCAGCGCGTCGAAGGTGAGGGCATACGCCACGGGCAACACGAACAGCGGCAGGATGCCTACGCCATACAGAATCACCGCCGCCCGCCGGGGAAGGCCCAGCCAGTACGGACCCTCTACCAAATCCGCGGGCAACAGCAGTGCCAGCAGGAATCCGCCGGTCACAAGTACGCAGACCAACCCGATGGGCCATGCCAACACCCCGAGCGAACGCCCGCGGCGCGTGGCCCCGAACGACATGGTGCCGACCATGCACGCGGGCAGCGCCACCGCCATCACCCAGGGGCCCCACCGTGACAGCGGCGGCGCGAGGAACGCGCTGACGTAGGCCAAGGCAATGCCCAGAGTGCCGAGCACGATGGCCGTGAAGGCACGCCGGCGGGTACGCGACGCACGGTACGCGGCATGGTCAGTCATGCAGCGCCCGACGTCGCCGAAACGACCGCGGTGACCGGAAGAGGGGGGCCATGGAGCGGGAATATCGGTGGGCCCATACGCAGGGGCGAGTGGCAGGGCAGCGTTCCCCGCGGAGGCGGTGCAGCCTCGTCGGCGAACCGGCGGGGTATCTTCCCCCCAATGACGGCGCCAACCGTTCCATCCGACAGTCCCCCGCCCCCCGGACCACCCAAGCAGGGGTGGCGCCGTGCCGGTGCGGCCGCCCCCGTCCGCACGCCGCGTAGCCTGTGGCTGCGTTTCCTGATCGGCCTGACGAGTGGGTCCGCGATTCTGGCGACGGCCGGTATCGTCGCAGCGGCGGCGGTGGTGCCTCCCATCGGGGCGCGGCGCACCGCACGTGAGGCTGCCCTGCGGGAGCTCTCGGCCCTGTACGAGGCGGGGGAACGACCGGTGGCGCAGGTGTTCGCGGCCCAACGTCGATGGACCGACATGTGGCGCGAGTCGTACGGCGTGGTCGTCGCCACGGATCGCCGGCTGCTCTACGTGGGGGCGCCGCCCACGCCCCTGCTTCGTCCGCGGGACGATGGTCCCCTCGACCTGCTGGTGGAGAGCTACCCGTACGATGCCGCGTTCACGCTGGACCGGCGCACGATCTGGCGAGGTCGCGGGCGCGGGCTCGTACTGCGCACGCCGTCGACCCAGGTCGACTTCCTCGTCGACGACCGCGAGTGGGCGGCCGCCCTGCGCGTAGCGAGCGCCAGCGCCGCCGCCCGGCGGCTGGCCACGCAGGCCGTGCAGCAGCTGGATGCCGTGACCCGGGCACCACCGCCGCGGGCGGACGAATACGTCAGCCACATTGTACGGCGCGGCGAATCCCTGACGGGCATCGCCGCGCGCTTCCGCACCTCACCCGACGTCCTGCGCCAACTCAATCAACTCACCGCCGACGACATCACGGTGGGGCAGCGGCTGCGGGTGCCGAGGGGCGACCCGGCGGCGCGGCTGGACACGTTGCCGTAGCCGGCGCCTCGCACCGCCTGGCGGTGAGAGGCCATCGGTGTGGCCGACGCTAGTGTCCGAGGACGAGTGCGAACACGAGTGGCGCCACGATGCTCGCGTCACTCTCGATGATGAACTTGGGCGTCTCGATGCCGAGCTTGCCCCAGGTGATCTTCTCGTTGGGCACCGCCCCCGAATACGACCCATACGAGGTGGTCGAGTCGCTGATCTGGCAGAAGTAGCCCCAGAGCGGCACGTCGGTGCGCTGGAGGTCCTGATGCAGCATCGGTACGACGCAGATCGGGAAATCGCCGGCGATGCCGCCACCGATCTGGAAGAAACCCAGTGCACTGTCCTTCGTGACCTGCGTGTAGTGCTCGGCAAGGTACATCATGTACTGGATGCCACCCTTCACGGTGTGCACGTTCCTGATGTTGCCGTCGATCACGTGCGACGCGAAGATGTTGCCGGTCGTGGAATCTTCCCAACCCGGCACGATGATCGGCAGGTTCTTCTGCGCCGCGGCCAGCATCCAGGAGTCCTTCGGGTCGATCTGGTAGTGCGGCTCCAGCTTCCCGCTGAGCAGGATGCGATACATGAACTCGTGCGGGAAGTAGCTCTCGCCCGCGCGGTCCGCCGCCTGCCACTCGTCGAGCACGGCCTTCTCGATGCGGCGGATCGCCTCCGCCTCGGGGATGCACGTGTCGGTGACGCGGTTGAAGTGCCGTTCCAGCAGCCGCTGCTCATCCTGCGGCGTCAGGTCGCGGTAGTTCGGTACGCGCTCGTAGTGGTCGTGTGCCACGAGGTTGTAGATGTCCTCCTCGAGATTCGCACCCGTGCAGGTGATCGCGTGCACCTTGTCCTGGCGGATCATCTCGGCCAGCGACAGGCCGAGTTCCGCGGTGCTCATGGCGCCGGCGAGTGTGACCATCATCTTGCCGCCGTTGTCGAGATGGCGGACGTAGGCATCGGCGGCGTCGATCAGGGCGGCCGCGTTGAAGTGCCGATAGTGATGACGAAGGAACGCCGAGACCGGCGCGGATGTGGACTGGGCCATGACGTGGGATCGGTGTCGAGACAACGGCAGCGGCGCCGCTGGACGCGCGTCTGCGCGGCCCGCGCGGTGCCCGGCACGGGTATGCCGGCAAGGCGTCTGTGCGACGCGCTGCGGAATCTAATCGGCCGTGGGACGCGCGCCGCGACGGCCGCCGAGCCAGGCGGCCCCGATGCCGAGGGCCACGGCGATGACGGTGGCGCCGTTGATCGCCGCCGCCAGCGCCGCCGAGACACACAGGACGGCCACGAAGCCGGCCCCGCGTCCACTGGTGCGGGTGACCGATTGCTGCTCGGCGACCAGCCGCGCGGTCGTCCAATCCGACGTGAATCGATCACGACCGCCGGCCACCACAGCGGATACGCCGAGCGGCGACGGCATCGTCTCGCGCCGCAGTGTACTGGCCGCGTCGGCATCCGCCGCCCGGAGCGCCAACTCCGCAGCGCGCGTCTCGCGGGACTCCGCGAGGAGCGCCAATCCCATGCGGATGGGCACGAGGGGGCTGGTGGGCTCGGCGTCCTGATGCACGGCGGGTCGGTCCCCATCATGCTCTGCGCTCCGAGCGCGGTCGCCAGGGCGGGTTGCCGTGTCGTCCCCGGCGGGCCGGAACAGTAGCTCCACCAGACGCAGCTGCGCGGCCGGCACCGCGTTCGACGCCCGCCGCAGCAACCGCAGGAGATCCTCCCCACTCGACAACGCGGCCGGACCTCGTCGCGCCTTCAGCAGCGGCGCCAGCAGCGCAGCCACGGCCGGCGGCGTAGCCTCCCGCATTGG
This sequence comes from Gemmatimonadota bacterium, assembly GCA_021299375.1. Lineage (GTDB taxonomy): Bacteria > Gemmatimonadota > Gemmatimonadetes > Gemmatimonadales > Gemmatimonadaceae > Gemmatimonas. Next base: position 24,618 of record JAJTGR010000005.1, on the reverse strand, counting down.
CCCATCCGGCGGCGACATGACGTAGAGCATCCCCGAGAGAACCGCACGGGCGGCGTGGGCCTGCTCCGGCAGGACGGCGGAGGCCATGGTCCCGCCGCTCGAAAACGCGCGCACCAACACGCGGGCCTCACGCGCGAGTTCGAGGTCGGTCGATGTGCCGAGGCGGGCACCCATGCGGGAAAAGGCGACCGCCGCCAGGTCGTTGCCGCATCCGTCCGACGGGGGCTCGTCGAGCCCTGCGGCCTCGGCCCCGTCGACCGGGGGGTCGTCCTCCGGCCAGCCAATGGGTCCCGGGCGTCCTGTCGCGCCACTCGGTCCGTCAGTCCGCGGATCGGTCGGACGGTGCGGGTCGCTCTCCACCCCGATTCGAGCCGCCCGTCGTGTGCGATCGGCCGCCATGGCCCGCACCATGCCTCTCGCCCACACGAAGGCCGGATGATCCGGACTGTCCGCCAGTGCGCGCTCGAGCAGCTCCGCGCCATCGTCGATGAGGCCGTGCCGGGCCACGATCACCGCCTGTTGTGCCAGGAGCACCGGATTGCGTGGCGACGCATCCAGTGCGGGCGCGAGCGCGGCCCGCGCCCCCGTGACGTCGCCGACGAGCACGAGGGCGACGGACTGCACCAGCCGCAACGCCAGCGACGTCGGCATCAGGTGCAGCCCTTCGGCTGCAATGCGGTCCCCTTCGCCCGGTAACCCCATCACGGTCAAGGCACCCGATCGGAGATACCAGCCTTCCTCGCTGCGCTGCGCCGTCGACCAGACCCTATCGAGGGCCGCCAGCGCATCGCCCGGTTGGTGCCGCAGCAGGGCGGCCCGCGCGCCTTCCAATCCCATTTCGAGCGCAACCGGTGCCACCCCATCGCGCTGTTCGAGAATGTCGGCGGTCAGCAGCAGGTCGCTGAGTTCCACCCCACTCCGACCCAGCAAGGCATCCGCCGAGGGTGGGGTGCGCGGAGCGACCCCTCCCACGGGCAGCAGCGCCCGCGCGGGATCGATCGGCCGTCCGGCGCCAGCCGGCGTCGTGCGTGGACGTCCGAGTCCGGCGGCTCCAGTGAGGTCAAACGGCATGCGGGGAGTATCGGTGGCGGGCTCCGGCGACTTCAGCGGAGTCCTGCGTCCACCGGCGCGTCAGATGAGCGTCTCGATCAGCGCCTCGTCCCCAGCCACCCGGACGTAGTGGCCGATCGCCTCGAGCCACCGATACGCCCCGCCCTCACGGTCCAGCGCCAGACGCCGGCGCGTTGCCGTATGCTCGTACAGTCGGAGTTCCCCGACGTCCACCGGCCCATTGACGAAGCCGATGAACCAGAAGGCCGAAGTTGCCTCGGCTGCCGTCGCACCGAAGACGGTCGACAGCGCGCGCTGCAGCGGGACCCAATCTGGGGAGCGATACGGGGGAAAGATTTCGTCGGACATCGCGGCTTGGAGTTGCTCGCAGGACGCCTCGTCGAAGACCGCGTCACGGAACGTCACGTGACGGGCGATCGGTGTGCAATTGTGAGGCTGGTCTGGTGCAGAATGAAGCGGCGAGTCGCCGCCAGGGATTGCCGTGCCTCCGGCAAGACGGCCGCAAAGAACTGCCAGACGTGCGGCACGTGCCGCCACAGTTGGAGTTCGACGGACACGCCAGCCTCACGGGCGCGCTCGGCCAGGCGCACGGCATCATCGCGGAGCACCTCATCGGTGCTCGCGTGCACCAGAAGCGGTGGCAGGCCGCGCAGGTCGCCATACAGCGGAGAGACGAGCGGGGCATACGGATCGGTCTCACCGAGATAGAACCGTGCGGCCCGGCGAATGGTCTCACCAGCGAACATGGCGCACCGGTCGCTGTTCTCGTCGAGCGACGGGCCGGTGGCCGCCAGATCCGTCCACGGACTGAAGGTCACCAGTGCGGCGGGGAGCGGCCACCCGGCCTCTCGTGCGGCCAGCGCCAAGGCCAGCACCAGTCCGCCGCCGGCCGAGTCGCCGACGAGGACGAGACGCGCGGGATCGACCTGTAGCTCGTCGAGCAGGTACCGATAGGCCCCGCGCGCATCGTCGAGCGCCGCGGGAAACGGATGCTCCGGTGCCAAACGGTACCGAGGCACGAAGGCGGAGCCGCGAACCCGGCGCACCAGCGACCCCACCAGCGAGCGGTGTGTTTCTGGCGAGCAACCGATGTAGCCACCGCCGTGCAGGTAGAGCAGCACCGGCGCCCGGGTCTGATCAATGCCGGGCCACTGGAGCACTTCACCACCCGGCCACCGGCCCGTGGCGGCACGGAGTTGGACGGTAGCCCCGGTCGAGCGCGCCATCAGCCTCCGGGCGGAACGCGGACGCCCCATGTGCTCTCGTACCCAGAGGGGATCGATCGGACGTCGCGCATGTGGCCGCATGCGCGCCGCCACCAGCAGGTGCACGAGCCGAGCCTGCCAACTGGGCGACGCGAACCGCTGCCCGATCGGCATCAGGCCATCCCCAAGATCGTCAGACGCCGACCTGCCGCTCCACCCGGTCGCGGTAATGACGACTGAGCCGCAGGCGGGTGCCGTCTTCGAGGATCACGACGTAGTCGCCCGAGAACCACTGCTGCATCTCCCGCACGCGGTTCAGGTTGACGATGGTGGACCGATGGATGCGTACGAACAGCCGCGGGTCGAGCGTTTCCTCGAGATGACTGATGCGCTCACGGATGGTGTGCGCCGTCTTGCCGACGTGCAGCTTGACGTAGTTGCGGTCGGCCTCGATCCAGTCGATCTCCGTGGTCTTCACGAAGAACATGCGACCATCCTGCTTGACGAGGATGCGGCTCGCGTACCGGCCGCTGGCGCTTGGCGCGGCGCCCACCGACGCCCCCGCGGCAGTGGGCCCCGGGACCGCCGCCCCGGCCGCCTCGCCGGGAGCGCCACCATCGGCCAGCCGGCGCACCGTGTCGAGCAGTTCGCCGAGGCGCTCCGCGGCGACAGCATTGGCCCGCTGCTTGCGGGCCTTGTCGAACGCCGCGCGAAAGCGGTCCGCATCGACCGGCTTGAGGACGTAGTCGACCGCATGCACGTCGAAGGCCCGTTGCGCATGCTCGTCGTAGGCCGTAACGAACAGCACCATCGGCACGGGCCCGCCATCAACCTCTCGCAGCACCCCGAATCCATCGAGTCCGGGCATCTGCACGTCGAGACAGACGAGATCCGGCTGCAACGCACGGATCATCGTCACCGCTTCGTGCCCCGACTCGGCTTCGCCGACCACGTCCACATCAGGCTCCTTCTGCAGCAGCCGACGCACTCGCTGACGGGCCAGCGCTTCGTCATCCACGATCAGGACTCGCACACGCACGCTCTCCCCTCCGATTGGGACGCCGGTGCGCCCGGGGGTCAGCGCCGGGAGGTACGGCGCGTCGCGGCATCACCAACGTTGACGGATTTCGGCCACCGGCACGGTGCGGGTCACGCGCCATGTGCCGGTGGCACACCGTCCCGATTCCATGCATCATGCCTGTACACTGAGAAGCCTTGCACCAAAACCCGACGAGCGAAAGTGCAGCCAACGGGCTGCACTGGCCGTCGCGATTCCTGATACGACGGTCATCACGCCCGAGTTCCAGCCGCTCGATGCGGTTCGGCGCGCGCCGACCGCACCTCGTCCACCGCCATGGCCGCTCCGTCACTCCCCTTCACGATTGCCGACGAAGGTCACCGCCTTCGCCAACTCACGCGCCTGCTCTTCGCCGTCGTGTGGGTCGTCCCCTCGGCTCTCGCGGCCACCCAGCTTGTCCTGGTCGGGGATGCCTCGGGCACCCACTATGGGCTGGGCACGGCGCTGGTGTGGCAGGGTTCCGCGTGGATGCTGTGGGGTGTCTGGTCGCAACTCATCCTCACGCTGGTCGATCGCGTCAAGCTGGATTCGGCCCGGGCGCTACCATGGCTTGCGGTACACGTCGGCAGCACCGTGGTCGTGTGCACCGTGAATGTGCTCGCCATCGCGTGGCTCGACCACGTGTTCGGGGCCGTCGGGCAAGTCACGAGCTTCGCCTTCGCGGTGCGGGTCGTGCTGGTCAACCACCTCGACATCCAGGTGGTGCTCTACTGGGCGGTGCTCGGGGCCGCGTACATGGTCGAGTTCGTACGGCGCTACCGCGAGCGCGACCGAGCCGCCACCGCGCTCGAACAGAAGCTGGCCCGCACACAGCTCGAGGCATTGCGCATGCAGCTCAACCCGCACTTCCTCTTCAACGCCCTCAATTCGGTGGCGGAGCTGATGGAAATGGACGTGCAGGAAGCGCAGCGTACGCTGACGCGGGTGGCCGACCTCCTGCGCCTGTCGCTGCGCAGCGCCGCGCAGTCGCTCATTCCGGTGTGGCAGGAGATCGAACTGGTGGAGCTGTACCTGCAGATCGCCCGGGTGCGCTATGGCGCCGGTCTCGACGCCGACATCACCGTCGATCCATCGGTCGTCGACCTCATGGTCCCCAGCTTTCTGCTCCAACCCCTCGTCGAGAACGCGCTGAAGCACGGGCTGGCCCCGGGGTATCGTGACCAGACCATCGAAGTGCGCCTGACGCGCAACGGCCGGAGCCTCGAGATCGTGGTCGAGGACAACGGCAAGGGGCTCGACGGCCTGCTGACCACGAGTGGCCGCTTCCTGGCCGCCGTTCCGTCGGTTGATGGCCTCGGGATCGGGCTGACCAACACGCGCTCCCGGCTCACCATGCTCTACGGCGACCGATACGCGTTCCGCATGAGCAACCTGCCGACGGGCGGATGCCGCGTGGAGATCCGGCTGCCCATCGACGACCGCTAGCCGACGACGGGCTCACGCCCAGCCTGAGTCGGTCAGCCGCACCCGGAGGGCGCCGCCCACGGGCGCGGTGGTCCACGTGCCCCCCGGGTGCCCCTGAGGCGGCCCCAGATGGGCGGCCGTACCTCGCACGACGCCCGCGGCGAGGGTTGCCGCGGCGAGCGCTGGCGCGACGAGGGGCCGTGGTGGGTCGGCAGGACGAGGAACAGCCACACGGTCCTCGACTCGCGCCGCGTCAGGCCCCCCGAGGGCGGACACCGGATACGTGACAAGGCGGGGACCTCGGGGTAACTCATCACGTGGGCGTGGCGACCCGACACGGTCAGCCGCCCGGCATTCACGACGCCCAACCCAGACCGCGCCGACCCCTTCACCACCGAATCACGATGACCACCTTGCCCACGTCCCGCGCCCCGATCATTCCTGCCGTCCTGCTCGCGCTCGGCATCACGGCGGGGGGCTTTTTCGTCGGCGCGGGGTTCTCGCGCTTCCGCACCGCCGACCGCACGGTGTCGGTGAAGGGTGTCGCCGAACGGGAAGCGAAAGCCGATCTCGCGATCTGGCCGCTGCGGCTCGTGGTGACCGACGATGACCTCGGACGCGCCAATGCGGCACTCGAGCGCAACGTGCAGCAGGTGCGGGTGTTCCTGCGCGAGCAGGGCCTCGACTCGGCCGGCACCGAGATCACCGTCCAGGAATTCTCGGTGCAGGATGCGCGCACGCTTGGCGGTTATGCGAGCACGGCCCGCTACATCATCCGCCAGACCCTGGTGGTGCGCTCGCCGCGCGTCGACCTCGTGCAGGCGGCCAGCCAGCGGGTGCCAGAGCTCGTCCGCAACGGGGTCGTGCTGTCCTCCGGCCAGGAGTACGGAGGCGGTGGTCCGACCTGCGTGTTCACGAAGCTCAATGCACTCAAGCCCGCCATGATCGCCGAGGCCACCGCGAGGGCCCGCGAAGGCGCCGAGCAGTTCGCCAAGGATGCCGCCAGCCAGCTCTCCGGCATTCGGAGCGCCAGTCAGGGCGTCTTCGAAATCCTGCCGCGCGACCAGGCCATGGGGATCACCGAGGAAAGCCAGGTCGTCAAGCGCGTTCGCGTGGTGACCACCGTCGTGTACGGGCTCGATCGCTGAGAGGGCCGCGACTCGGCGCCTCGATGGTCAGACGAACGCCGAATGTCCCGTGATGGCACGTCCCACGATCAGGGCGTTGATCTCGTTCGAGCCTTCGTAGCTGTAGATCGCCTCGGCATCGGCAAAGAGTCGGGCCACGTGGTATTCCAGCAGGATGCCGTTGCCACCGAGGGATTCGCGGGCGAGTTGGACGACTTCGCGGCACCTGGCCGCACAGAATTGCTTGGCGAGCGCCGACAGCTCGTCCACAGGTCCGAGACGGTCCTGCAATTCGCTGGCGCGCATCGCGAGGCCGATCATCGCCGTGACGCTGCCAAGCATGGTGACCAACATCATCTGCACGAGCTGGAACCCGCCGATCGGACGTCCGAACTGCGTTCGCGTCTGGGCGTAGCGCAGCGCGTGCTCATACGCGCCCATGGCGCAGCCTACTCCCTGCCAGGCGGTGCCGCAGCGCGCCGTGACGAGTACCCGCTGGGTGTCTGCGAAGGTGTGCGCCCCCTGCAAACGGTCGCGTTCATGCACACGTACGTCACGCAGCGTGATGAGCCCGTTGTGCACCGTGCGCTGTGCGATCTTGCCGTGCATGAGGTCGGCGGAGTAGCCGGGCAGCGTGGTTCGCACGATGAACCCCTTCACTTGTCGGTCGGCCTCGTCGCGTGCCCACACGATCACCACATCGCACCATGTGGCGTTGCCGATCCACTTTTTCTGCCCGTTGAGGACCCACGCCTCCCCCTCACGCCGGCAGGTCGTGGTAAGCCCGCGGGCCACGCCGGAGCCTACATCAGGCTCGGTGAGCCCGAAGGCCCCCACGAGGTCCCACGAGCGCAGCGCCGGCAGCCACTCGGCCTGCTGCGCCTCCGACCCGCACAGCGCGATCGCCCCCATGCACAGCCCCGCGTGTACCCCGAAGAAGGTGGCGAGCGAGGGATCGACACGCGCGAACTCCATGCTGAGCAGGCCATCCATGAGCGTGGCGTATGCGGTTCGTTCCGGCGTCCACGCCCCGCGCAGGAGGTCGAGTTCGCGCATCGCTCCGACCAGATACTCGCGAGGGAACTCGGCTCGCTCCCAATAGTGATTGGCGCGCGGCTCCCATTCGTCGCGCAGGAAGGCCCGGAGCCTGGTGCGCGCCTCCTGCACCGGTACGGGAAGCGCCGCGAACCAGTCGTAGAAATCGGCCACGATGGCGGGAGGTGTCACGGCATTCGGCGCAGGCATGCGGTGGGGGCAAGGGTGGTGTCCGTTATACTCTCTGACATGTCTATCGCCCGCTACCTCGCGCGGCTTGGCTATGGTACGCGCCGGGAGGCCGAGTACCTGCTGGCCCAACGACGTGTCACCACGCCGGACGGACAGGTGGTGCGTGATCGCGATGCCTTCCAGCACACGTCGTTGTACGTGGACGGCGCGCCGCTGGACCCGCCGCCCGGTGCGGTCCTGCTGCTCAACAAGCCGCTGGGTTACGTCTGTTCCACCAGCGATCGGCCGCCACTGGTGTACGACCTCTTCCCGACGCGTTTCCTGGCGCGTACGCCGATCATGGCCCCGGTAGGGCGACTCGACGCCGACACGTCCGGGCTACTGCTGCTGACGGATGACGGAGTACTCAACCACCGGCTCACCTCACCGCGCTCGCACCTCCCCAAGACGTACGAGGTCACGCTCGCCGAACCGGTGCGCGGACACGAAGTCGACCGGTTTGCGAGTGGCACCCTGATGCTGCAAGGGGAGACCACCCCCCTGCGACCGGCGCGCCTCGTGGTCACCGGTGAGCGCACGGCGACGCTCTGTCTGCACGAGGGGCGCTACCACCAGGTGCGGCGCATGTTCGCCGCCACCGGCAACCACGTGGTGTCGCTGCATCGCGCCGCGTTCGGTGCCCTGACGCTGGGGTCACTCGCGGCAGGCACCTGGCGGGTCCTCGCGCCACACGAAGTGGACGCGCTTCGCGCATCGGCCACGAAGCGACCCACCACGTAGCCGCGGACAGCACCACGATCGGGCGGACCTGGGCACCGACTACCCCGCGCGACCGTCAGGGCTCGTCAAGCAGGCGGGAGATGGCCGGCCGCAGTGTGAACGGCGCGACCGGCCCCATCACGGTATGCCTGAGGACGCCGTCGCGGTCGAGTAGGTAGCTCGTCGGGTAGCCACGCACTCCACCGAAGGCGCGAATCACCTCGCCGTCGACGATGGCCACCGGGTAGGTGATGCCACGCTCGCGCAGGAAGGCGTCGACCTGCTCGGGGGCGCCGCGGTCGACCGACAGGCCGAGCAGCACCAGGCCTCTGGGCGCATACGCCGTCGCCAACTGCTGCAGCGCGGGCATCTCCGCTCGGCAAGGCGGGCACCAGGTGGCCCAGACGTTCACCAGCACAATCCTGCCCCGCAGGCTGTCGGCGGTCAGGTGCTGTCCCGACCGCGTATAAATGGCAAAGGCCGGGCGCCGGGCGGCGCGCTCGCGCACCCCGACGATCGCCTTGACATGCGGCCAGCAGCGCGGTGCCGCCCACATCAGCACGGCCACCAGCAGTACGTTCGACGCATTCACCCAGGCTGGCCGCTTCATCGCGTGGCTCCGAGCACCTTGAAACGCCGGCCGTCGTGCACGGTCCGCACGGTGCCGAAGCAATCGCTGATCCAGCGCTCGTAGGGCAAGGTGCGGTTGGCAACCAGATAGAGCCGGCCACCCGGCACGAGATGAGCGTGACTGTCCTCGATGAAGGCGCGCGGAACCGCGAGGTCGGTTGCCTTGCCGACGTGGAACGGCGGGTTGGTCACCACCACGTCGAATCGCGCGTCGCCCACCGCCTCACCCGCATCGCTGGCACGCACCTCGACGTGATGCACGCCGGCGCCGATCACCGTGCGCGCCGCGCACCGCACGGCATCCGCATCGGCGTCGAGCAACAGCACCCGGCCGGTCTGGGTCGCGCGCGCCGCGACCACGCCGAGTGCGCCGCCGCCGGCGCCAAGGTCCAGCACGGATTCACCGGGGGCAATGCGCGCGGTCTCAGCGAGCATCGCGGTGGCTTCGTCGAGATGCTCCCACGAGAAGACGCCCGGCCGGCTGTACTGTGTGAATTCGCCGGCGCCCAGCGACACGGATGTCGCGCGCATGTGATCGGGGTTCATCCATGGCGAGGCGAGCGCCGCGGGATCGGCGGGCTCCCCGGCGCGCCTGACGGCCGACAGGAGGCGGTGGCCGCTGTGCTGGGCATCGAGGCGCACCCCGCCGAACACGCGTTCGAGCCACCGCGCGGCGGGCTTCACCCCCTCGTCGTTGCCGCCCGCCAGCAGACAAACGCCACCAACGGCAAGGCACCGATACGCCTCGGCGATGGCCATCTGCACTCCGAGGCGATCGGTCGGAATGCGGATCGTGACCAGATCGGCGCCCCCCGACGGCATGTCTGCGGTGGCCAGCACGCCGTGCGCAACTCGTGGCGCCGCCCCTCCGCTGGCCTCGAGGGTTCGGCGCGTGGCCTCGACGTTGGGCAGATAACGGTCATACGCCTGCACCGCATAGCCAGCCTGCCCTGCCACCGCGGCGACAAGGCCATTGCCGCTGTGCAGGTGCACCGAACGGCACGGCGCACCCGCCACGCCCCGCCGGGCAACCGCCTCCGCGAGCATGAACGCCGCCACGTCCGTCGTTCCGTGCGCCAGTACCCCCGGCTTGGTTGCCACCGAGAGTGAACAGCCCCCGACCTGCACGGAGGCGACGAGCCACTGCCGGTACGCGTTCATGGGCAACGGCGCCCGTGCGCCGACGTAAGGGAGAGTCTCGAAGACACGACAAAGGCGGCTCCGCATGGAGCCGCCTTTGTCGGACTGCAGTGGGCCTGAGAGGAGTTGAACCTCTGACCTCACGCTTATCAGGCGTGCGCTCTAACCACCTGAGCTACAGGCCCGGTGCCGGCCACCCCATCGGCTGCCGATCAACCAGAGCCGCATAATGTATCCCGGCTCCCGACTCGGGACAAGGGCGCCGATCGCACCGTTCCTCGGCAGGTTCCTCACGTCACGCGGCAACGGTGCCGCCGTCAGGCGTCCGGATCGTCCTCGTCACCGTAGCCGAGGTCATCCTCGTAGTCGAAGTCCTCGTCGTCCTCATCCTCGTCATCGTCCTCGTCGTCGTCGTCGTCGAGGTCGTCGTCCTCGTCGAGGTCATCGAGGTCGTCATCATCCTCGTCATCGAGATCGTCGTCATCGAAGTCGACGTCATCATCATCGTCGAGGTCATCCTCGTCCAACCCTTCGTCGTCGAACTCCTCATCGTCATCGCCCGCGAAGGCGAACAGCGACGACGGCACCTTCTCTTCGAGCGCGTCCATCGACGACGACCCGAACAGCTCCAACATGGGACGATTCTCCTGCGAGTGTGAAGAAAGGGGAAGGGCAAACGAACTCCCGGACTCGGGAGTATCGGCACGGAGACGCCGGGGCGCAAGCCGAAAAAACGCGGCCTGGCCCCGGGTTACGCAGCCTGGCTCACGTCGCCAGGATCAGGCCGATGCGCGGTCGCGCTCGCGCTTGACTTCGCGGCTGATACGCTTGCGATCGCTGGCCTGCAGCAGGCGCTTGCGCAGGCGGATGCTCTGGGGTGTCACTTCGATGAGCTCATCGTCTTCGATGTACTCGAGCGCACTCTCCAGGGTGAGCTGGCGGGGCGGCTCGAGCACGATCGCTTCGTCCGCGCCCTTGGAGCGCATGTTGGTGAGCTTCTTCTCCTTGCACGGGTTCACGTCCATGTCGCCGGGACGCGAGTTCTCCCCGATCAGCATGCCCTCGTAGACGGCATCACCCGGCGTGACGAAGAGGGTCGAGCGCTCCTGCAGCGAGAAGAGGGCAAAGGCGATGATGGTCCCGTTTTCCATGGAGACGAGCACCCCGCGCGAGCGGCCGGACAGCGGCCCCGCCCACGGACCGTATTCGAGGAACCGGTGGTGCATGATGCCGGTGCCGCGCGTGTCCGTGAGGAACTCGCTGCGGTAGCCGAACAGCCCGCGCGCCGGCACCCGATACAACAAGCGCACCAGCCCCTGCCCCGGGTTCTTCATCTCGATCATTTCGGCCTTGCGGGGCCCGAGCTTCTCGATGACGACCCCGAGATAGTCTTCCGGCACGTCGATGGACAGTTCCTCGAACGGCTCGAGCTTCCGGCCATGCTCATCGAGGCGGGTGATCACGCGCGGCCGCGACACTTGAAACTCGAACCCCTCGCGGCGCATGGTCTCCATGAGGATGGAGAGGTGCAACTCACCACGTCCCGACACGCTCCAGGCGTCGGTCGTGTCGCTGTCCTCGACCTTCAGTGCCACGTTCCGCTCGAGTTCCTTGTACAGCCGCTCGCGAATCTGACGCGACGTCACGAACTTCCCTTCCTTGCCGGCGAAGGGCGAGTTGTTGACCACGAAGTCGACGCTGATGGTCGGCTCCTCGACGCTGATCCCCTCGAGCGCTTCCGGATGGGAGGGGTCGGTCAGCGTGTTGCCGATGTCGACGTCCTCGAAGCCGGCCAACTGCACGATCTCGCCGGCCGACGCCTCCTGGATCTCGACGCGGTCCAGGCCTTCGTACCCGTACAGCTTGGTCACACGGCCGCGCACCGGCGGCATCGCGGCATCCGTCGTGACCAGCGTGATGCTGTCCCCCATGTGGATCGTCCCACGTTCGATACGCCCGATCGCGAGCCGGCCGAGGTAGGCCGAGTAGTCGATGGTCGACACGAGCATCTGGAACGGCCCCTCTGCATCACGCGGTGGCGGCGGCACCGTCTTCACGATCGTTTCGAACAGCGGCTCGAAATCGACGGGCTCGACGTCGAGATCGAGCGTGGAGATCCCGTTCTTGGCCGAGCAGTACACGACCGGTGAGTCGAGTTGCTCCTCGCTGGCCTCGAGCTCGATGAACAGCGAGAGCACCTCATCGTGCACGCGCAGCGGGTCCGCGCCTGGCCGATCGATCTTGTTGATCACGATGATGGGCGTCCGGCCCAACTCCAGCGCCTTGCGCAGCACGAAACGGGTCTGCGGCATCGGGCCATCAAAGGCATCGACCACCAGCAACACGCCGTCCACCATGCGCAGGATGCGCTCCACCTCACCGCCGAAGTCGGCGTGCCCCGGCGTGTCCACGATGTTGATCTTCGTGTCCTTCCAGCGGATGCTCGTATTCTTGGCGAGGATGGTGATCCCCCGCTCCTTCTCGAGCGGGTTGGAATCCATCACGCGTTCTTCGACGACCTGGTTCTCGCGGAAGGCGCCGGACTGGCGGAGCATCTTGTCGACAAGGGTGGTCTTCCCGTGGTCGACGTGGGCGATGATGGCAACGTTGCGAATTTCCATAGCCTTGAAAGATAGCGAGCTCCGGGAGCCGGATTCAACCGGGGCGGTCGACACACCTGCGAGCAGTCCGGGGCCTGCCCACGGAAACCAACGGCCAGCCAGGTGCCGCCGGCTCCCGCGTATCGAGCGCTCAGGGCTTTCGTTACAGTCGAAGTGGTCCCGCTTGCTCTCGGCGTCCGGATGTCGTAGTGTCCTTCCACACCCCCTCGTGGAGGCTGGGACCGATGCACGACCAGACGCAGGGCGCGCCGGGCGAACGCCACGACGCCAAGGACGGACAGACGATGGCGACTGCCGCCGGATACCCGCTGGGCCGAGGATACGGCCACGACATCATGCGCGGCGGCGAGGTCTTCGGCGGGTACGGCTATAGCGACCGACCGGATTACGAGCGAACGCGCGGAGAGCAGCGCAACAAGGGTTGAACAGACACCGGCCGGCAGGGCAATCGCCCTGCCGGCCTTTGGGTTTCTGGCGAGGCCACCGTGTCGACGCCGATGGTGCGGAGACAGGAGAGTCGAGGGGCCAGAGCCCAGACGACGAGATCCGAGATCTGAGCTCTCAGAACCGAGAGATCAGAGCCCTTGCCGCCGCCGGACCATCTCCACCGCCGTCTCCATCGCCTTGACCAGACTCTCGGCCGACGCCACGCCCTGTCCCGCGATATCGAGCGCGGTGCCGTGGTCCGGGGATGTGCGCACGAACGGCAGCCCCAGCGTGACGTTCACGGCGCTGCCGAAGCTCGCCACCTTGATGGCCGTCATCCCGACGTCGTGATACGGCGCGATCACGGCGTCGAACTCCCCGCGCATGGCGCGCACGAAGACCGTGTCGGCCGGGAACGGGCCAGCGACGTCCATCGCGCGGGCCACCGGCGCCAAGAGGTCGTCGTCTTCCGACCCGAAGCGGCCGTGGTCACCCGCGTGCGGATTGAGCGCGCACAACGCCACACGTGGTACCGGAATACCGAAGTCGCGCCCGAGTCCAGCCCGGGTGGTCTCGATGGCCTGCACAAGCGCCGCGCGCGTCACGGCGGCCGGCACATCGCGCAACGCGATGTGGGTGGTGGCGAGCACCACGCGCAGCCGGTCGGAGGCCAGCATCATGGTGGTGGGCACCCCGGCCAGCGCGGCAAGCATTTCGGTGTGGCCCGGGAAGTCGTAGCCGCCCGCCTTGAGCGCCGCCTTGTCGATGGGCGCCGTGACCACCCCATCCAACTCGCCGGGCAGCGCCAACTGTACGGCACGTTCCACGGCCAAACCCGCAAGACGACCGGCCGCCGCGGCATCGACGGTGGCGTTTCCTGTCGGCGCCCAATACCCAACCACCTCGTGCACGGCGGTTTCCGTCCCATGAGGACCGATCACCCGCCACTGCACCCCGAGTCCGGCCACGCGCGGATCGTGAAGGGCCCTGGCGGCAATCTCCGGTCCGATGCCCCGTGGATCGCCAAGTGTGAGCCCCAGGCGGATCATGTCAGCCGCCAAGCGCCCAACGTCGGCATCACTGCGGCGTCACCACCATCTGGTCGGGATTGTACCGCACCGACACGTACGTCTGCTTCTTCAGCGTGTCGATGAGGCGGCGCATCTTGCGCTCCTCCGACAGCTGCTCACGGATTTTGTCCCGGTATTCGGCCAGCGTGTACTCCCCCGCTTCGTCGAGGAACGTGACCTGCGCCACGACGAACTTGTTGACCCCTGACCCGGGATCAGGAATGGGGAACGGGTCGAGAATCTGGTTCAGCGTCGCCCCCTCGAGCGCGTTGCGATAGGCCTCGGGGAGTTCGCTGCGGGGGTATTCGGGGATGGTCTTGTCCTCGCCACCCGCCTCGTCGTGGAACTTCACGCTGAGCGAATCGAAACTGCCGCCACGGCGCCACGCCGCCGCCACGCTGTCGGCCACGGCCCTGGTCCGGCGTTCGTCGGCCGAGTCGACGGCAGGGCGAATGAGGATGTGCCGCGCCTTCACCTCAGCCGGCTGCACACGGTCGACGCGGATGATGTGGAAGCCGAAGGTCGTCTCCACCACTGGGCTCAGGACACCCGGGTTGAGCGCGAACATCATGCGGTCGAACTCGGGCACCATGCGCCCACGACGGTTCCAGCCCAGATCGCCGCCCAGCTCCTTGCTGCCGGGGTCCATCGACTCCCGCTTGGCCACGTTCTCGAAGTCCTCCGGATGCTTCTCCAGCTCGGCGTGCAGCGAATCGATCTTGGCGCGCGCGCGCTTCTTCGCTTCCTCTGACGGCTTGGTGGCGAGCACCACCTGCCGCATCCCCACGCGTGCTTCCTTGCGCGGGAGGCGCTCCTTGTACGTGTTGAAGGCCTCGGTGATCTCGGCCTCCGTGACGTTCACCGATGTGACTTTGCCGTCGCGCTGCAGCTTCTGCATGATGCCCTGCTGCAGCTTGCCGCGTCGCACCTGCTCGGCCTGCAGCTTGCGCCACTCCTCGAGCGAGCCCATGCCGGCTTCCTTCAGGGCGGTCCTGAACTCCGATTCCGACTTGAATTGGCTTCGAATGCGCTTTTCGGTGTCATCGACGGTGTTCTGGATGTCGACGTCGTTGACCTCGACCTTCTCGATCTTGGCCTTCTGCACCAGCAGTTCGACGTCGACGAGCTGTTCGAGGACCTCCTTCTCGAGGCGGGCGAGGTCCTTGGCGGACTCCACCTTGGCACCGCCCGCTCGGGCCTGATTCACCTGGGCCATGACCTCCGACACCAGCACGACCTGATCACCCACCACGGCGGCGATGCCATCGATGGGGAGGGCCTTGAGCGTGTCCGGCGCAGCGGCGGGACGCGCCGGCGGGGTGCCGCGCTGAGCAGACGCAAGCGACAGCGGCGCCGCGAGCATCGCGGCGCCGGCCAGCAGGGAAATCCGAGGAGAAAGTCGACGCATCATCCGGGGTGGTACCCGATTCATGGATCGGGGTTACAGGAGCGCCCCGGCCGCACTGTGCGACCGGGGCGCGTCCGAGAAAGCGGCTTACTTCTTGGTGGTGTCCGGCGCCGGCGTCGGCGGCTTCGGCGCGCCACCCGGCGGCGGAGCCTGTTGCGCCTTCAGCGAGTCCGACGTCGCGCGGACCGTCTTGGCCTTCTCGATCACGGCATCGAGGCCCACCTCATTGATGGTGAACTCGTACTTCTGCTGCACGGCGCGGGTGACCGGATACGGGATGTCGACGAACGGCACCTCGTTCTTGATCAGCTTGCCGAAAAACGCCTCGATGCGGGCTCCGGCGAGCTTCTCCTTGTCACCGGCCTTGCCCGTGCTGTCCACCAGCTTGCTCGGCTCGATGCCGAGCTGCGACCACACCTGGGAGACCGCGTTCTTGAAGTTCAGGAACAGGTTGGACATTTCCGCGGTGTCGGCCATCGCCTTGGCGCTGTCGGCCTGCTTGAGCACCAGTTCGTTGCGCACGATCTGCTTGACGAACTTCTCGACGAGCGTATCCGGCGCCTGCACCAGCTGCGGACGGATCTGCGACGACGGCGGGTAGGCCGACACCCAATCGGCAAAGCGGGCCGCCGTGAGCTTCCCGCCCTTGAACGACGCCAGAGCGCCGTTGTCTTTCGCGTAGCCGAGCGGGTTCTTGGCGATGGCCTTCGCCTTTACCGTCGCGTTGCCCTCGAGCTTCACCTCGTTGGACGCCTCGAGCTTGGCCAGATACGTGCTTTCCGCAATGGCCACATTCCGCTGCTTGGCGATCGGCGCGAACTTCTCCGCCACATCCTGGAACGGCGAGCGATAGATGATGTGGTACCCGAAGGACGTCTCGCAGACCTGCTTCGAGATCTCACCGATCTTGAGTGCCGTGACGCACTTTTCGAACTCCGGCACCATCATGCCGCGGCCGAACAGGCCGAGGTCGCCCCCGCGCTCCTTGGCATTGGGCTCGTCGCTCTTGGCGGCGAGGGCGGCGAAGTTGGCCGGGGTGGCCTCCTTCAGGATACCCTCCGCCTTGCTCTTGGCCGCCGCCTTCTGCTCCGGCGTGGCCCCCTGGTCGACCTTGACCAGGATGTGACGGGCGGCAAACGCCTCGCCACTGTTGTAGCGCTGCTCGTCGGTGCCGGGGGCCTGGTCGCTCCACCCCTTCGACACGGCATCGTAGAACTTCTTGACGCGGATGTTCTCGATGCTCGACCAGAGCGCCGCTTCCATGACCTTGGGGTCGCTGAGCGAGTCACCCTTGGCCGCCGCGAGGCCCACGAGCTGGTAGTTCACCCACAGCTCCGCGATGGAACGGGCCACGTCCTTCTCAAGCGGGGCCTGGGACTGGCCCAGGATCTCCGCCAGCCGGGTCACCGAGAGTTGCTGATTGCCGGCCTTGGCCGCCACGTCAGGATTGGACGCTGCGCCGCAGGCGACAGCGAACGCGACGGCTCCGAGCACGGACAAACGATACGATTTCATCAGGCAGACTCCGGCCACGGAGTGAGTGTTGGTTGGGTAGGACCCTGCAGGCGACCGATCGGTTGCCATCAGGTGACGAGCGCCCGGAGCGCGCGAACGAGGCCCTCGAGCATTTCCGCGCCCCCCAGCCTGGTGAGCTTCAGAGCGAGGGGCTGCGTCCGGCGGACGTCCACGTGGAATTGCACCCCGTGAAATGCCGCCGAAAGCCCCTTGAGGCGCGGAACCGCGTCAGCCCGGAAAGTAATACGGGCCTCCGAGGCGCGCACAAGCACCCCCTCCACCCCGAGCACGGCGCCGAGCACCCGCAGCAGGGCGCTGCCGAAGAGCGCCTGGGCTGGCGCGGGCAGGGCTCCAAACCGGTCGCGCACTTCCGTCTGCAGCGCCTCGATGCCCGCCGGCTCGCGCAGCGCCGTCAGGCGGCGGTACACGTCCAGCTTGGCGTCTTGCGACACGATGTAGTCGTCGGGGAGGAACGCGGGGAAATCGAGGGTGACGTCGGCCGGGATCCACGCCTTCTGCCCCCCGCCGTCGGTGAGCTGACGGACCGTTTCGTCGAGCAGCCGCAGATAGAGGTCGAACCCGACGGAGTGCACGAAGCCGGACTGCTCGGGGCCGAGCAGGTTGCCGGCGCCGCGCAGCTCGAGGTCCTTGAGGGCCACCCGGTACCCTGCCCCGAGTTCGGTATGGTGCTCCAGCACCGCCAGCCGGCGCTCGGCGTCGTCGTCCACCCGGTCGGGCACCAGCAGGTAGCAGTAGGCCCGGCGGTGCGAGCGCCCCACCCGGCCACGCAGCTGGTAGAGCTGGGCCAGCCCCAGGTGGTCGGCGCGGTTCACGAACATTGTGTTGGCATTGGGGACGTCCAGCCCCGACTCCACGATCAGCGTGGAGACCAGGATATCGACCGCCCCCTCGACGAACTGCTGCATGACCTTCTCGAGCTCGCGCTCTTTCATTTGGCCATGACCCACCGCCACGCTGGCCCGCGGCACGATGCGCCGCAGGTGATCGGCGATGGCCTCGATGGTCTCGATGCGGTTGTGCACGAAGAACACCTGCCCGCCGCGATCGAGCTCGCGTGAGATCGCCTCCTCGAGCAGGGCGTCGTCGAACGGCTCCACGAACGTGAGCACCGGCGACCGATCACGCGGCGGCGTCTGCATGAGCGTGAGGTCGCGCAACCCGGCCAGCGACTGGTGCAGCGTGCGGGGAATCGGGGTGGCGGTGAGCGTGAGCACGTCGGTGGAAAGCTTGAGCTGCTTGAGGCGCTCCTTGTGCTTCACGCCGAACCGGTGCTCTTCGTCCACGATGATCAGCCCGAGATCGGCGAAGGCCACATCGGGGCTCAGCAGCCGGTGGGTGCCGATTACGATGTCGATCTGCTTCTTCTTGAGCTTGTCCACCACGGCCGCCTGCTCCTTGGCGGTCTGGAAGCGGCTCATGACCTCGACGGTGACCGGAAAGTCGGCCAGCCGGTCGCCGAAGCTGCGCGCGTGCTGTTCGGCGAGAATGGTCGTGGGCACGAGCACCGCCACCTGCCGGCCGCCCTGCACCGCCTTGAAAGCCGCGCGGATGGCGATTTCGGTCTTGCCATACCCGACGTCGCCCACCAGTAGGCGATCCATGGGCCGCTCCCCTTCGAGGTCGCGCTTCACGTCCTCGGTGGCCTTGCGCTGGTCGGGCGTATCCTCGAACAGAAACGAGCTTTCGAGTTGACGCTGCCAGGCGGTATCGCTGCCGTGCGGCGGCCGGGTGGTGACCTTGCGGCGCGCGTAGAGCTGCAGCAGCTCCTGGGTCATCTCGAGGATGGCCATGCGCGTCTTGTCCCGCTGCGCCTTCCACTTGTTGCCGCCCAGCTTGTGCAGCCGGGGCGCCGGGGCGTCCTCGCTCACGTCGTGGGCGCTGCGATACCGCTCGATCTGATCGATGCGGTAGAGCGGCACGTTCAGGCGATCGCCGCCCTCGTACTCGATGACCGCCGACTCGATCGTGCTCTCGCGCACGAACACCTTCTCGATGCCCCGGTAGATGCCGATGCCGTGCTCGAGATGCACGACATAGTCGCCTGGCTTGAGCGCCCCCAGCGTGTCGAGCGACGCCCCGGTGCTGTAGCGCCGCGCGCGCCGAAGCCGCCGGTCGCGGCGGAAGATCTCGTGGTCGGTGAGCACCCGCACCACGTTCGGCACCACGAAGCCGCCGCCCAGCACGCCGATGGCCAACGACGCCGCCACCGGCCCATCCTCGCCAAGCAGCTCCTCGAGGCGCTCGGCCTGCCCGGTGTTGTCGCAGAGGATGACCGTGTGCAACCCATCGCGTTGGAGCCGGCGCAGCACGCGCAGGTCGCGCGAGATGGTCTCAGGGGCGCGAATCGGGAACGCGATGTCGGCCTCGGGGCCCACGGGCGCCAGATCCGCCGCGTTGGCGCTGGCGGCCTTCTGCGGCGGCGCATTGAAGCGCAGCGTGCCGAAGCGCGCGAGGGTACTCGCCATCTTCGGCGGCTCCACGAACAGCCGGTCGCGGTGCGTGTACTCCTCGCCGCGGCGCAGGGCCAGTTCGATGTGGTGCGAGGCCTCCTCCCAGGTACGCACCAGCTCCGGCAGTACGCTCGTACCGGCAGGCATCACCACCAGGGAGTCGGCCGGCCACAGCTCGGGGAGCGTGACCCGTTCGTCGCTGTCGG
This sequence comes from Gemmatimonadota bacterium, assembly GCA_021299375.1. Lineage (GTDB taxonomy): Bacteria > Gemmatimonadota > Gemmatimonadetes > Gemmatimonadales > Gemmatimonadaceae > Gemmatimonas. Next base: position 5,260 of record JAJTGR010000005.1, on the reverse strand, counting down.
TGGCCAGCTGCACCCGGCCATCCACCGGCAGCACCAGGGCGACCTCGGCATCGCGGGTGCTGCGCTGGGTGTTCAGGTCGAAGTGGCGCAGTTCAACGATATCGTCACCCCAGAACTCGAGGCGCACCGGCTCGGCCATGCCGAACGAGTAGATGTCGAAGATGCCGCCGCGCACACTGAACTGCGCCACGTCTTCGACCATGGGAACGCGCTCGAAGCCGATGGACTCGAGATGCGCTGCCAGACCCTCGGGGCGGCGCACGTCGCCCTTGCGCAGCTCGAGGCGCGCCCCGCTCAGGGCTCGCGGCAGCGCCGTCTTTTCCAGCACGGCGCGCGAGGTGGTGAGCAGGATGCGCACCCCGCTCCGCCCCAGCTTCTCGAGCGTCTCCACCCGTTCGCCGGCCACCTCGGCGTGCGGCTCCACCTCGCCGAAGCCTTCACGCGGCGGGTACAGCGCCACCGGCACGTCATCCACCAGCGCCTGCAGGTCGGCCAGCCACCGTTCAGCGTCACCCAGTTGGTCGGCAATGACCACCACGAGGCGCTGCGGCAGGGCGCGCGCGAGGGCGGCCACCAGCACGGCATCGCTGCTGCCAGCCAGCCCCCCCACACGCAGCGACGCTCCCTGGGCCGGGAGCGCCTGAAGAACACGCGCGAACGCCGGAAGTGCGGCGATCGCGTCGAGAAGACGCGGAAGTCCCATCACCAACCTGACTGACTGTTGCGGCTGAACCGGAAACCGGCAGAACGCGCGATCAGCGTCCGCTGATCCACGCTTCGGCGAGGAGGGCGGCCAGCGCGAGCGCCACGAGTGGCAGCAATAAGGCCTGACCGGCGGCGCGGGAAAAGACCGCCTGCCGCCACGCCGACGGGGTCGCGGCAACAGCCACGTCCTTCCCCTGGACCAGCGTGGCCAGGCTCCCCGACTCGCTCTCCGGGCCGCCCACCCCGCGCAGGTCAGACTCCATGGGTTCGGCGTTCACCACCAGCGCCCCGATGCGCGCCGCCTGCCGGCGCAGGAAGTACACCCCCGCCTCTGCCGGCACCGTGACGCGATCGCCCGTGGTGGGAAGCAGCGTCCCGTCGGGGCGTTCCAGTGCGGTGACGTCGCGCAGGCCGCTTACGACGCTGCCCGGCGTGGCCTCGATCACACGACCGTCATCCCCAAGCCGGCGCGCCAGTGCCTCCAGCAACCAAGGCACGAAGGCCGCGTCGAGCGGCAGGTCGGTGGCGTCCGGTTCGAGTGGCGACCCGATCAGCACGTACCCGTCGCCGGATACCACCCAAGGGGTGCCGCCGGCCGTGGCCAGCGTATCCGGACGCGATGCGGCGGCATTGCCGTCGGGACGGTCACCCGCCGATCCGGGCGAGTACACCAGCGGATAGCGCAGCCGCACCGGGGTCCCGTCGAAAGCGCGCGCCGCGGCCGAGGCGGTGTCCGCCGGAACGCCGCCCTGCGCCGGGACCCGGGCGAGCACCTGCGCCCGGGCCACCGCCCCGAAGCGCCACGGAATGCTAAGGCGAGCCAGTTGGCGATTGGCCTCCCCCACCTGAATCGGATCGGCCGGCGCCGTGAGCAGCGCCGGCAGACGCGTCCCACCGGCCTGCGCCCCCGCGACCGTCACCACCCGCGCGTCGCCCTCGCGACCACGCGCGAGGCGCCCCTCGTCGACGAGCGTGGCCAGCGCCGCCGACAGAAACGCCCCTGCCTCGGCGCGCACGGCCGCCGTGGGCGGGGGCGCCACGCGCACGGCGAACCAGCGCACGTCATCGGCCCGCAGCGCATCGGCGTCCAGTTCGACGCTGCCACGCAACCACCCGGTATTGCTGCTGGCCAGCCGCGAGGTGACCCGCGCCGGGGCGTCGAGGGTGGCCGGCGGGACGGTCCCGCGGGCCATCGTGCGGCCATCCAGCAACAGGCGCCACGCCACGGAATCGGCCGACGCCACGGACGCCGAGACGATGCCGCCGGGCGTCCAGCGCACCGGATCCGGGGTTACCTGCAGAACAGCCCGATTGCCACCGACAGCAAGCCGCTGCCGCAACCCCACCACCGGCACGTCACCGGCCACTACCACGCTGTCGGTGCGAAACGCGCTAGCCTGCCCATCGCTGAGCAGCGCCACCACCGGCGCCCGCGGGCTGCCGCTGCGGGCGAGCCCCACCGCCCGGCGCGTCGCGACCGCCAGATCGCCGCGGCCTCCCAAAGGCGCGAGCGCCGCCACACCATCCTGCAGCGCGTCGCTCCCCCCGCCGATCACCCGCCCATCGGCCGTCACCACCCACGCGCGATCGTCCGCCGTCAGTTCGCCGATCAGCGCGCGGGCGGTGGCCCGCAGGCTGTCGAAGACCACCCGCCCATCCTGCACCGCCCCGGTGCTCATGGAGTTGTCGAGTACGAGGGCCAGCGACACCGGGGCGTGGCCCACGCCGAAAAGGCGCGCCACCGGACGCGCCGCCGCCAGCGCCAGCGCGAGCACCGCGAGCAGCCGGAGCAGCAGCAGCAGGCGATTACGGAGCTTGAGATCGCGGCTGTGCTCCTGCTCCATGCGCTCGAGGTAGCGCACGGCGGGAAAGTCCACCACGCGCCCCACCTTGCGGCGCAGCAGGTGCACGAGCAGCGGCACGCCGGCCAAGGCGGCCAGGGCGAGGAAGGCGGGGGCGAGAAAGGCCATGAGGAATGCGGTCGCCGGGCGGCGATCAGACCATGGCCCCGCGGCCGTTCACACCCACCAGATGGCGGAGCGGGCGGCCGAAGGGTTCGTCGGTGAAGGCCAGCGCGTACCGGGCGCCGGCGCGGCCCAGGACCCCTCGCCATTCGGTCAGGGCCTCCCGCACCGTGGTGCGATAGGTCGCGCGCACGTCGCCGGGCGACGCCGGCACCTCAAGCCGGGATTCAGGGTCGCGATACAGCGCTTCCCCGCCTTCCGGGAAATCGCGCTCGGCCGGGTCCATGACATGCAGCACCAGGACCTCATGCCCCCGGGCCCGCAGGGTCCGGGCGGCATCGGCCACGGCGGTGGAATCACACAGCAGGTCGGAAAGCAGTACCACGAAACCCGGCCGGCGCACCAGCTTGCCGGCCTGCAGGAGCGCCTCCGCCACGTTCGACTCGCTGCCGCCGCCGGGCTCGACGAACGCCGCCATGAGCCGGCGCCACTGGGTCCGGTTCGAGCGTGGCGGCACCACGTCACGCATGCCGGCGTCGAAGCGCACCAGCCCCACGGCATCGCGCTGGCGCAGCAGCAGCAGCGCCATCGCCGAGGCCAGTCGTTCGGCGTAGGCCAGTTTGGTCAGGCGGGCCGGGTCGCCGGTCCACTGCATGGAGGCGCTCACATCCAGCACGAGCATGGCCCGGGCGTTGGTCTCTTCCTCGAACTGCTTGACCACCCAGCGGTCGGCCCGGCCGGCGATGCGCCAGTCGAGGTAGCGCAGGTCGTCGCCCGGCATGTACGGGCGATGTTCGGCGAATTCGACGCTGAACCCCTTGCGGGGCGACCGGTGGAGGCCGGTGATGAACCCATCCACGACCCACCGGGCCACCAGCTCCAGGTGGCCGAGGGCCGCCAGAACAGCGGGATCGAGTTGGTCTGCGCGTGCGGTGGCCATGTGCCAAGGATACGCGCACGGGCGCGGTTTTGTGGAAGGCGGGGTACACTTTCGACGCGAGGTTGTACCGATTCCGGCGCTGAATCGTGAAAGTATTGACACGTAGGACCTAGGTTGTATGTTGGCGCTTGTACACCGGCGGCATGTAGGCCGCCGGCGTCCGCAAGGCCCCCCGTGGGTTTCGGAGGTTGGCAATGGTGCGACTTTCTCGGTGGTTGAAGGTGATCCCCCTGGGACTGAGCGCGGCGGCGACGCTGGCGGCAGTCGCGGCACCCGTGCACGCACAGGGCGCCGGCGGGCGCGCGGCCATTCCGCGGATCACCATGCACAGCGTCTCGACGGTGCGGTCGCTTTCCGCGTGGCCGGGCTTTTCGCTCAGCGTGGACCGCGACGCCTATGTGACGGTGTTCGCCGTGACGCGCGGTCGGCGTGACTTCCCCATTCAGGTGCTCTCGCCTACCCGTCCGGCAGCCAACGGACGCCTCAAGGCCAACCAGCTCGTGCGGGTGCGCAACCTCGAGAGCCGCGAGTTGCTGCACTTGATCAATTATGGAGAAGCGCCGGTCATCGTTGGCTTTGCCTCCGCCATCAAGCCGGACCTTTCCCAATTTGCGTACGGCAAGCGGTGGGGCCGCGACCTGCTCATGGACACGCTCGCCGTGGACCAGCAGGACATGGTCAACATCCTCGGGAAGACCATCTTCGGTCCCGACGCCGAGTACGATGTCGTGGTGAGCGCCGCCGCCGATCCGACGCCCGTGACGCGGGCGGCCAACGCCTGGGCGTTCGACGACGCGTGTGCCGGCTTCTCCGCGCGATGGACCCGGCGCAACGGCTTCGACGGCCTCGGCTTTTATAGTGATGCGAATGACGTCGACCCACTTGTGCGGCTGGCGATTGGGGGCGGTCTGTTCAGTCAGGCGCCCGTCGGCTGGGCGCTGGGGCTGCCACTCGTGCTGCCCAACGGCGGGCGTTTCTCCTTCGCCATGCCCATCGAGGTCGGCGGCCGACTGTGCACCGGCTACCGGGTGGCCTGGTGGCCGTCGCTACCGCAACCGGTCAACGTGAATCCGGTGGTGCATCCAGTGGCAGACAGCACGCTCGCCCCAGACCTGGCGTCGCCTGTGGACCGCCTGCCGCGGTACCCGCGGGGCGGTGACGTCGTCGGGCTCGATTCGAGCGCGCGTCGCGATCCGTCGCGGCCCGACGGGCGCGACTCGGTGAGCCGAGTGGGCGACCGAACCGGGCTCGAGCCGTCCGCCTGGCGCCGCGGCGAGAACGGCAGCGAGCGCCGCTTCCCCGGCGTCGAACAGGAAGCCGGCCGCCCGTGGTCGCGGACGCGCACGCTGCCCGGTCAGGGCGATACATGGGTCGGGGCCAGCGATCGCGCAGCGGCCGACCGGACGCGCGATCTGGATGACGAGCGGCGGAGAACCCGCGTGTCGGAACCGGCTGAGCGTGGGGGCTCTCCGGCGCCGGCGCAGCCGGATGCGCCGGTTGGGCGTGGCGGGAGGAGTTTCCCTTCGCGCGAGCAGGACGGTCGCCCGGGGGGAACGCCGGTGTTCGAACGGTCGGACGCTGGCTCGGAACCACCTCTACCGCCCCCTTCCCCACCCCCACCGCCGCTACCGGCGCCGCCGCCACCGCCGCG
>JAJTGR010000077.1 GCA_021299375.1 Gemmatimonadota bacterium | reverse complement strand
GCTCGCGCCCTATAGCTCGCGCCCTATAGCTCGCGCCCTGTAGCTCGCGCCCTGTAGCTCGCGCCCTGTAGCTCGCGCCCTATAGCTCGCGCCCTGTAGCTCGCGCCCTGTAGCTCGCGCCCTGTAGCTCGCGCCCTATAGCTCGCGCCCTGTAGCTCGCGCCGTCTAGCTCGCGCCGTCTAGCTCGCGCCGTGCAGCGTCGTTACCGCTCGTCCCGCCCGCGGACGTTCCGCGCCGCCCGCTTCATCTCCTGCAGCACCCGGTCGGCAATCTCGCGGGCCTTGCCGCGCTGGGTCGTGACCTCGAGGAGCGCCTGCAGTGCGGCGTTCAGGTGCTCGGCGTCGCCGTCGCGATCGTGCCAGTCGGGCGGCTCGGTGTCGCGTCGCGTGGAGAAACCCTCGTCCTCGCACGATGCCGTGGGTGCGGTGCCCGTGCGGAAGTACTCGCGCCGCGACGGCCCGCACCAGTCGCTGGCAAGGGTGCCGGTGGCGATGTCGATGCGCTGCGCCTCGATGCCGGGCGGCGGCTGCCACGGCGCATCCTGCTCGGGGCTGTGCCAGCCGTTGCGGAGGAAGCGGGCCCACGCCGGCGCGGCGAGGCGTCCACCACTGGCGTTCCATCCCAGCGGCTGCGGCGTGTCGGTCCCAAACCAGACGCCGGCCACGAGCGTGGGGGTGTAGCCGACGAACCAGACATCGGCGCCCGCGTTGGTGGTGCCCGTCTTGCCGGCCACGGGGCCACGAATGCCGCTGGCGCGCACGGCACGACCGGTCCCCTCATCGACCGCCCCCTGCAGCAGCGACGTCACCAGAAAGGCATCGACGGCCTCGAGCACACGCGTTCCAGCGGGCGTCGGTGCCGCCCAGAGCAGCTCCCCGAACTGGTCCTCGACGCGCAGCACGATGTGCGGATGCACCCGGACCCCGCCATTGGCGAAAGGTGCATAAGCCGCCGTGAGCTCGAGCGGCGTCACCGCGGCGGCGCCGAGCGCCAGTGCGGGCACACGGGGCAAGGCGCTGACGATGCCCTGTGCCGCAGCCAGTGCCGCGATGCGTGGTACGCCCACCTCGCGGCTGAGGCGAACCGTGGCCGCGTTGGCCGAGCGTGCAAGGGCGTCGCGCAGCGTGATGCGGCCGGCGTAGTCGTCGCCATAATTGGCGGGGCGCCAGATGCGACGGCCGGTCCCGATCTCGACCGGTTCATCCTCGACCATGCTGGCTGGCGTGAAGCCCTGCTGCAGCGCGGCCGCATACACGAACGGTTTGAAGGTGGACCCCGGCTGACGCCGCGACCGGAGGGCGCGATTGAACCCTTTGCGCTCGACGCGGCGCCCCCCGACAACGGCGCGCATGGCACCGGTGGCGGGATCGAGGGCGACGAGCGCACCCTGTGTGCGATTGTCCCCCCGCACCGGCTGACTGCTCCATTCGCGCTCCTCGTCGATCTGCACGGCCTGCGCCGCAACCGCGCGCTCGGCGGCGATCTGCGCACGACGATCGATGGTGCTCCACACTCGCAGGTGTGCATCGGCCAGTGCAGGCGGGATCACACCAGCCTGGCGCAGGGAATCGAGCGTGACCCGCACGGCCTCCAGGGCCCACGAATCAACGAGCCGCGCCGGCACGAACTCCCGGGGTGCGAGCATCAGCGGGGCAGTGCGGGACGTGTGCAACGCCAGCGGGTCAGCGACCCCCTCGCGGCCGAGCACGTCGAGCACGATGGCGCGGCGCGCCAGTGCCCGCTCGCGGCTCTTGCGCGGAGAGTAGCTCGACGGTGCCTTGGGCAGGCCGGCAAGCAGGGCAGCGTCGGCCAGCGTCAGCGACGCGACACCCTTTCCGAACAGGTCGCGGCTGGCGGCCTCGATGCCGTAGACGCCGTTGCCGAGGTAGATGGCGTTGAGGTACCCCTCGAGGATCTGCTCCTTGGTGAGCGCACCCTCGAGCAGCTGGGCGTACCGCCACTCCAGCAGCTTGCGCCCCCAGCTGCGTTCGGCTGCTCGGCTGCCAAGGAAGACGTTGCGCGCCAGCTGCATGGTGATGGTGCTGGCGCCTTCGCGCACGCCTCCGGCGCGCACGTTGTGCACGAGCGCACGAGCCACGCCATACCAGTCGACGCCATGGTGGTCGCGGAAACGGCGGTCCTCGACGGCAACGAAGGCGCGCTGCACATGAGCGGGCACCCGCGTGAGGGGGACGTTCACGCGCCGCACGAGTGAGAGCGCACTGACGACGCCGCTATCGCGCGCCAGCAGGACACCGCCCTCGGACGGGCGCCAGGCGCGGAGCTGGGCAACGGTGGGGCAGCCACCGAAGCCGCAGGTGTACCACCAGGAACCGGTGCCGGCGACACTGAGGGCGATCACGAGCGCCGCCGCCGTGGCGACGCGCCGGATGGCCGGCCGTGACCACGCGCACGCGAGGAGCGCGCGCCCGGGCCCCCCGCGTCGGGGACCGCGCGGCGAGGTAGCCGGCGCATTACTCGCCGGCGCGACACCCACGTTCGGTACGTCGACCACAGCGCCGGGGGCGTGCATCGAATCGACCGGCGCCGGTGTATCAGCCGGCGTTGGCGTCTCGTTAGGTTGCGCGTCCATCAGGGCCGCGCGCCTGCACTGTGCACCGGTCGATGCCGCGCGCCCCTCTTCACCCTTCGCCGTGTCGCTGGACCCATGGTTCTCCCGTACAACAGGCGCCTGACGCGCTCCTCATTGCTCCGTTGGTCACCGCTGGTGCTGTCCGTGGTGGTCACCACCGCTGGCCCGCTCGCCGCGTCCCCCCTCCTACGTGAGCGCGGCGGCGAAAGTGCCAGAGCGGCATCGGGGCCGCCGACGCCGGCATCGGCCACGCAGGCGCCCCGCGAGCCGGCCGCCAAGCCGACCGCGCCGCTCGGCCCGCTGGTCCCGAACGAACTCGGCCGCATTCCGATCGTGGAATGGCATCAGGTGGTGGATGCCGACGGCACCTACAAGGTGTCCCGCGAGCGCTTCAGGGCCGAGCTCGCTGAGCTGCACCGCCGCGGCTACGTACCCATCAGCCTGGCCGACCTCCTCGACAAGCGCATCGACATCCCGGCAGGCAAATCACCGGTGCTCTTCACCTTCGACGATGCGTCCCCGAGCCAGTTCCGCTACCTCGAACGCAACGGGCAGCTGGTGATCGACCCGACGAGCGCGGTGGGCATCCTGCTCGACTTCATCGCGGCCCATCGGGACTGGACGCCGCGCGGCGTGTTCTGCATGCTGCCGGCAGCGCAGGCAGGGCACGCGTTCTTCGGTGAGAAAGGGATCGATGGCCAGAAGAGCGAGTGGCGGTTCAAGAAAGTGCGTTTCCTGCACGCGCAGGGATTCGAACTCTGCAACCACACGCTCTGGCACGCGCATCTCAGCAAGTACTCGGACGCCGTGGTACAGGAGCAGCTGGCCCGCGGCGTGATGGCCATCGATTCCGCGGTGCCGGGCTATGACGTGCGCGGGCTGGCACTGCCGTATGGCCTCTGGCCAAAGAACCGGGCGCTGACGCGCGCCGGCGCGTGGTACGATCCGAAGGGAAAGCGCGAGGTGCGCTATCGCCACGAGGCGGTGTTCGAGGTGGCCGGCGGGCCCGCCCGCAGCCCGCACGATCCGCAGTTCGATGCTGGCAAGCTGCCGCGGGTTCCATTGCAGGGGGGGACGCGCCTCAGCACCACCCTCGATGCGATGGACCAGCCCGGCGGCAAGTGGGCGCGCTACGTCTCCGACGGCAACCTGGCGACGATCGCGCGACCGTAGGTCGGCGTACTCGCCCACCGAGCGCTCGGCGCTCGGCGCGTCAGCCGCGCATCCGCTCGATTTCGTCCCAGCGGTCGACGGCGCGGCGCAGATGCGGGATGACGATGCTGCCACCGACGAGCAACCCAATGCTCATGGTCTCGAAGACTTCGTCGCGCGTGACCCTTTCCTCGGCGCAGCGCACGAGGTGGTAGGTGATGCAGTCGTCGCAGCGCAGCACGAGTGACGCCACGAGTCCCAGCAGCTCCTTGGTCTTCACGTCGAGCACGCCGGCTTCGTAGGCGCGGCCGTCGAGGTTGAAGAAGCGGTTGATGACCAGGTTGTTCTCGCCGAGAATGCGCGTGTTCATGCGCTCGCGGAAGCTCCGGAACTCGGCGAGAGCCGCGCTCTCGACGGGCGCCGTGTGATCGTGCGGTGGGGCGCCGGTGGGCGTGTCGGACATCGGTGGCAGACGCTCGTCAGAACGTGTAGTTGCGCAGCGTCGCGAGGGCAGTCTCGAGCGCGGCGCGCTGCTGATCGGTGGGCGAGTTCGCCCAGAGCTCTTCGTAGGTGCCGATGGCCATGGCGAGGGCCTCGCGATCGTGTTCGCTAGCGGCGAGCGACGCGGCGTTGTCGGCGAGCGCCGCCTTGGCAAGCATGTCGGTGGGGAAGCGTTGCGTGACCTGCAGCCAGCGGACGGTGCGGTCGCGCGGGCTGGATTCGGTGAGCGCCCACAGGTGCCACGCCCCGCGGTTGTCGGGATCGGCGGCGAGGGCGCGGCTGGCGAGTTCACCAACCACGTCGGGGCCTCGGCCCGAGAGCCAGTAGGCATTGGCGAGGATGACGAGGGCCCGCGCGTTGGTGGGCTGGTGCTCGACGACGCGCTCATAGAGCGGTCCGGCCACCTCGGGCATGTGCAGCCACGCTTCGGCGGCGGCGACGAGGGCATCCGGGGTGGCACTGTCGCGCAGGCGATGCAGGCGTTCCATGAGCGCCCCGACGTTACCGGACGCTTCGTACGCCGCCACGGCATCGGCGAGGGCGGCCGGGAGATCGACAGGAGGAGCAATCATTCGGGAAAGGTAGACGGGGCGGGAAGCCGACCGTGACCAATCGGCGACCCGTTGAGGGTTGCGCGAACGCCCGATGCTCGCAATACTCACAGGAACTCGAAGATGTACCTGACGCGGCAGCGCCCGAAATGACGTGCCGCGGCTGGGCCGCAAGAGGCCCGTTCGAGAGACCGGGGGCATGACCTCCGTGTGTTCCCCCCGGCGGTACCGGTTCTGCGCAGCCGCGGTCCCGGCAGTGTGACGGCACCACATCCCCGTCCCGTCAATATCCCGCAGTCGCTCGTCGCGCATTCGCGCATCCAGAACCCGCCCCTCCGGGTTTCCGGCCCCCAGGCCATGACTGGTGCTGTCCGTTCAGGCGCCAGGCGCGGCTGCGCGTCGTCCGATCGGACGTACGCCCTCTGTACCACTTCGCAGTTGTCGAATGACCGAACCGAAACGTCCTGCCCGCCGCCCGCGCACCCGGCCGACCCCCGAGACCGTCGGGGACGACAATCCGTATCTCGACGCCCCGGCCACCCGGACTGCCCGAAAGGCACCGGCACCGGCCGCGGCACCAGCGCCGGCACCAACCGACGCGCCTGCCGGCGGCGACGCGACCGCGCGACCGAAGCGGCCGCGCCAGCCCCGCAAGCCCAAGACCGAAGCAGGCGCCGAGCCCGGCACCGCTGAGGCGCCACGAGCCGACGTGCCTCGCGGCGAAAGCCGCCCCGAGCTCCAGGAGCGGCGTGAGCCGCGCCCCGAACCCCGTCCGGAGTCGCGCGAACCTCGTCTGGACAGCCGGCCGGAGCCGCGCGCCGAGGTATACGCGCCACCCATCTACGACCCCGCCGAACGCGCCTCGGCCGAACTCCGGGGGCGTCAGGAGGGCCCGAATCGCTACGACCGCGCCTTCGATCGCACCGATGGGCCGGAGCGCACGGAGCGTCCTGACCGGCCGGACCGGCCGGACCGTCCGGAGCGCCCCTTCAGTGAGCGACGTGAGCGCGGCGGGCGCCGGCGCGGCCGCAATCGTGGTGACCGTGGTGAGCGTGGTGAGCGTGGTGAGCGCGGCGACCGCATGGAACGGCCGGAGCGTGCGCCGGTGGCGGATCGTCCAGCGCCCGACGCCGCCAGAGGCGACCGGTTCGATGGCCAGGAACGCGGCTTCCGTCGCAATGGACGCCGGGGGCGCAACCGCTTCCGTCGTGGTGGCGGCGCTGACGCACCGGGTGGTATCGAAGGCGGAGCGGAACGGCCACCGATGGTGCCGTCCGCACCTGTGGCCGTCGAGGGCACGATGGCCGGCTGGTTCGATCCTTCGCGTGACGGAGGCTTCCTCCGTCGGTCGGTGAACAGCTACCTCCCCGACCCCACCGACCCGTTCGTGCCGCCGGCGCTGGTGCGCCTGCACCAACTGCGGCGCGGCGACAAGCTCGACGTCACCTACGGTCGCGATCAGCGCGGACGCTACGTGATCGTCGAGGTGCAGCAGCTCAATGACGGCTCCCCCGTCGTGCTCGAGAAGCGCCCCGACTTCAATACCCTCGTCGCCAGCTATCCCGACCGGAAGCTGACGCTCGAGACGGGGCGTCCCGCCAAGACCGGCCCGGAGCTCACGCGGCGCGCCATCGACCTCATCGCACCGATCGGCTACGGCCAGCGCGCCCTCATCGTCGCCCCAGCCCGCGCCGGCAAGACGACACTGCTGCAGGCCATCGTCGAGGGGGTGGCCGTCAATCATCCGCAGGCGGCGCTGCTCGTGTTGCTGGTGGACGAACGCCCCGAAGAAGTCAGCGAGATGATCACCTGGGGCTATGGTGAAGTGGTCGCCTCGAGCTTCGACATGCCACCCAAACGCCATGTGGAAGTGGCGGAGATGACGCTCGAGCGGGCGCGTCGGATGGTGGAACAGGGGAAGGACGTGGTGATCGTGCTCGACTCGATCACGCGCCTGGCCCGCGCGCACAACACCGTCGACCGCGGTACGGGCCGTACGATGTCGGGCGGCCTCGATGCCACCGCGATGCAGAAACCCAAAGCCTTCTTCGGCTCGGCGCGGATGATCGCCCCGCAGCATGGGGGCGGCTCGCTCACCATCATCGCCACGGCACTGGTGGAGACGGGTTCACGCATGGACGACGTGATCTTCGAGGAGTTCAAGGGCACCGGCAACTGTGAGATCAAGCTCGATCGCTCGCTTGCCGACCGTCGTATCTTCCCGGCGTTCGACATCGCCACCAGCGGTACGCGCCGCGAAGAGAAGCTCTATCGCCCCGACCAGCTCGAAAAGGTGCACCTGCTGCGCCGCGGGCTGCACCAGCTGCCGCCGCAGGCGGGGATGGAGTGGCTCATCAAGCGCATCGCTGCCACGTCCAACAACGACTCGCTGCTCGACGGACTCTGATCGCGACCGGCGCCACACGCGCGCAGTGCAGACCCACACGGGGGCACCGACCATCGGTGTCCCCGTGTGGCGTTTCCCGTGCCGACAGCGTGGTCGACAGCGCCGACCAGGCCCCCACGGCGACGGTCGTGCCGGAGCGGTGACGGGACTTCAAGTCTCGTCGGCACGGCCCCGACACCTCGAGGGAGCCGTCTTCGTTGACAAGGTCCGTACGTCGCCCCGCTGGCCCCTTGCGACCTCCCCATGTTCCGTTCCCTCTCGTTGAAGGCCAGGATCGTGGGCCTTCCCGTCGTCGCCGCCGTTGGCTGCCTGACCACGCTTGGCGCCACCATTGTGCTCGGCCGTCGTTCGCAGGCGGAGTTGACAGCCATTCGCACCGGGTTCTCCCCGGCGCTCGAGCTCAGCCGAGCGCAGGTCGCCCTGCTGGACGCGTACCATGAGACCCTGCGTGACGCGGTCGAGGCCAGTGACACGGCGGCCATCAGCAACGCGGACTCGCTGGTACGCCTCTTCAGCGCCGTCAACGACTCACTGGCGCGCAACCACACGACGGATTCGGCGGCCGTTGCCCGTTTCGACGCCGCGTTCAAGGCGTGGGCCAATCAGGCCAAGGCCACGAGCGCAGGGATCATCACCGGCAGCATCACAGACCGCGCGGGTGGCAGGGCCAGGGTGCAAGCGAAACACTCGGCGCTTTCCGCGGGGCTGAGCGCGCAGGTCAAGGCGCAGGAAGCGAAGATCGACGCCGCGTTCGCGGTGGCCGACCGCATGCAGACCACTGCATCCTACGTGACCGCAGGGGTGATCGTCGTGGCGCTGGCCCTGCTGGGGGTCATCGCGTGGGGCACGCTGTCCCGCATCATCGGCGCCATGCGCTCGCTGTCCGAGACCGGGCGCGCCATTGCGCGCGGCAAGCTGGACGTGCAACTCGACCTGGAGGCGAACGACGAAATCGGTGAACTGGCCGAGGCGTTTCGCGGCATGCTCGCCTATATCGGCGGGGTCGCCCGGGCCGCAGACCGGTTGGCGGCGGGCGATCTGAGCACGAAGGTGGAGGAGCGGAGCGAGCATGACGAGTTGGCACGCAGCATCAATGGCGCGGCCGACTCGCTGCGGTCGATGGTCGGGGAAATCAACACCGTGATCGCCGCGGCTGGGGCGGGCGACCTGTCACGGCGTGGACACCCGGCGCGGCTCAAGGGGTCCTATGCCGACCTCGTGTCAGGCGTCAACACCATGCTCACCGCGGTCATCGAGCCGGTCAACGAAGCCAAGGACGTCTTGGCCCGGGTCGCCGCGAAGGATTTCTCGGCGCGCGTCCGCGGCACCTACACGGGCGATCACGCGGCGATCAAGGAGTCCCTCAACCTCGCCCTGGAGAACATTGCGGAGGTCTTCGCCTCGTTGTCGCAGGCGATCACGCAAGTGAACTCGGCGGCACGCGAGATCGGCGACGGCAGTCAGGAGCTGGCGAGCGGCGCGGCCGATCAGGCCGGCGCGATCGACCAGATGTCGAACCGCATCACGGCGGTCGATGAGCGCACTCGTGCCAACGCGGCCGATGCGGCCGAAGCCCGCGCGGCGATGGACCGGGCCATGCAGACGACCGAGCAGGGCGTGGAGCGCATGAAGGCGCTGGCCGACGCCGTCGCCGAGATCAAGAAGTCGGCCGACTCCACGGCCAGGATCGTGAAGACGATCGACGAGATCGCGTTCCAGACGAATCTGCTGGCGCTCAACGCGGCGGTGGAAGCGGCACGAGCGGGCGATGCCGGCAAGGGCTTCGCCGTCGTCGCCGACGAAGTACGCAGCCTGGCCATCCGGGCGTCGGACGCCTCGCGCAGTACAGCCACCCTGATCGAGGCATCGGTGCGGACGGTGGAGACGGGCGTGAAGCTCAACGAGGCGGTCACGCGCCGGCTCGAGGAGATCCGTACCGGTGTGCAGCATGCTTCCACGATCATGAGCAACATCGCCGAGGGCGCCATCGAGCAGGAGAAGGAACTCGCCGAGGTGACGACAGCCATGTCGCAGATCAGCGGTCTGACCGAGCGCACGGCGGCGAATGCCGAGGAGTCGGCGAGTGCGGCCGCCGAATTGTCGGCGCAGGCGGCCGAGATGGAGGACCTGGCCTCCCAGTTCGACCCGACGAGCCGACTCGCGAACCGGTCCCGGTCGACGCCGCCAACCGCGCCGTCTACGCCCGGCCGCGGTGCCACCGGTCGCACCACGAGCCTGCCGACCCCGCTGGCCCGTGGTGCCTCCCGCCCGGCCATCAAACCCCGCACCTCCGTGGCGGCGGCCAGCGACAACATCTTCCCGACGGCCTCGGCGCTGATTCCATTCGACGAGGATGATGCGTCAGACGACGTGCTGGAATCGTTCTGATCCGTTGCTTCCCACCCGCCGCGCGTCGCGTGCATGGCGATGGCATTGCACACGCTCCATGCACGGTCGTATGAGGTCAGCCGACACGGCCACGACGCTGCTCCTGAAGCAGGCCAGCACGTTTTCCCATGGCCCTCCGGCGGCGCCGATGGACCTGACATGTGGCGCTCGTGTGTGGGCCACCGTCGGCGTGCTCGCCAGGCTGTGATCGCCACCCGCTGGAGGAGACAGGCAGCCGGGGCTCAGTGGGGTGAGAGGAGAGCTCGCCGGCCGTACTCCTCATAGAGCACCGCTGCCGCACGAATGCCCAGCGTGTAGTTCTCGACGCTGATCCACTCGTCGGGGGCGTGGGCATTCTCGCCGGGCAGCCCGAAGCCCATGAGCAGCACGGGTGCGCCGAGGATGCGTTCGAAGTCGCCGACGACCGGGATGCTGCCGCCTTCGCCAGTGATGACCGGCTCGCGCCCGAACGCGGCTTCCAGTGCGACCTTGCCGGCATCGATGATCGGGCCCTGCAGGTCGGCCCGCCACGGCTTGCCACCGTGCAGGTGGGTGACGTGCACCGTCACGCCCGGCGGCGCGACGCGCTCCACGTGCGCCTGCACGAGGGTCGCGATCGCGTCCGGCTCCTGATCGGGCACGAGGCGGAAGCTGACCTTCGCCATGGAGACCGCTGGCAGCACGGTCTTGGCGCCTTCGCCGGTGTAGCCGCTGATCAGGCCGTTCACCTCGCAGGTGGGGCGCGTCCACAGCCGCTCGAGCGTGGTGTAGCCCGGTTCCCCGCCCAACGCGGTCACGCCCACCTCGTGCCGGAGCGTCGCGTCGCTGAAGGGCAGCTCGCGCATCTGCGCGCGCACGTGATCGGGAAACGGACGCACCGCATCGTAGAAGCCGGGAATGGCAATGCGTCCCTCGGCGTCGTGCATGGTGGCGAGGATGCGCGCCAGCGCCATGGCGGGGTTCACGACGGCGCCGCCGTACATGCCGCTGTGCAGGTCGCCGTTGGCGCCACGCACATTGATTTCCAGGTACGCCATGCCGCGCAGGCTCGAGAGAATGCTTGGAATGCCGGGGGCGAACATGGTGCTGTCGCTGATGACCACCGCGTCGCAGGCGAGGCGCGCGTGCTCGCGTTCGAGGAAGTGCTCGAGGTTGACGCTGCCCACTTCCTCTTCACCTTCGGCCAGCACGATCACATTCACCGGCAGCGTACCGCGCACGGCAAGGTGGGCCTCGAGGGCCTTGATGTGGAGATAGAGCTGCCCCTTGTCGTCGACCGAGCCGCGCGCGTACAGCTTGCCGTCGCGGATGGTGGGTTCGAACGCCGGCGACGTCCACAGCTCGAGCGGTTCGGCAGGCTGCACGTCGTAGTGGCCGTAAATGAGCAGCGTGGGAGCCTGCGGCCCGGCCTGGCGCCATTCGCCGACGACAATCGGGTGTCCGGGCGTGGGCTCGATGGTCGCGGCGAAACCGATGCGGGCGAGGGCGTCGGCCACGAACTGGGCGGCGGCGGCGCAGTCGGCGGCGTGCTCGGTACGCGCGGAGACGCTCGGAATGCGGAGGAACGCGAAGAGTTCGTCGAGGGCGCGCTGGTCGTTTTCGATGCACCAGGCGGAGAGATCGGCGGGGATGGCGGGGGTGGGCATTCAGGAACCGCTAGGCGTCAGGAGGGAGGGTGTCAGGAGGCAGGGCGCAGCGTCCTGCGGACGGGTCAGCCACGGGGTCTGGCAACGAGGAGCCCCAACCACGTGGCGGCGAGTCCAAGGACCAGCGTGAGCACGACGTACTCAGCGGCACGCGCTGGTCGGCCATCGTGCAAGAGCGTGATCGTCTCGGCGCTGAAGGTCGAGAACGTGGTGAAGCCGCCGCAGAAGCCAGTGGTGAGGGCGAGGCGCAGCACGTAGTCCTGGTCGACCGACAGGAACAGGCGGGCCAGGACGCCGATGAGGAACGACCCGATGACGTTCACGGCGAGGGTGCCGATCGGGAAGCCGTTGGCGGCGCGCAGCAGCCAGACACTCACGGCGTAGCGCAGCACGGAGCCGGCGGCGCCTCCAGCCGCGACCGCGAACAGGGTGGCGCCGCTCAGGGTGCCGTTCACGGCGTCGCTCCGGGGCGCAGGCGAGGAAAGTCGCGGGCGATACGATAGAGCCAGAGCCGGCGCGTGGTGATCTCACCGCCGTTGCGCTGCAGGGAGACCCGCTCGCCCTGCTGCATGCGATCGAACCACGCGCCGACGACCGCGGCGAGCGAGTCGCCCTTGGCATCGGCATCGAACGCCACCACGAGCCCATCACCGGGGCGCACCTGGCCGAAGGCATTCGGCCACACGTCGTACTGGTTGGTGCGGCCGCCAAGATTCAGGGCAAAGACCGTTGGCTGATCCGGCAGGTGGAACGCCAACTCCGACGCATCCTGGTAACGGTCGGCGGCGATCCATTGGTCGACGGTGCCATCGAGGAAGGGGTCGCGCCGCGCGCGGTCGACGGCGGCGGCCAACGTGGTCCAGCCGTGAGCGCGAGCGATGGGGTCGCGGCGCGGAGCCAGGGGCAGGATCGGCCGCCACGCCTGCACGGTCACCACGGCGAGCAGCATCGCCGCCAGCCACAGGCCTCGACGCCACCATGCGCCACGTGCCGCCGGCCAGTCGCTGGTGGCCAGCAGCATCATTGCCCCGGGGTAGATCATGGCCGGCCAGTTGGCCTCCACGGCCCGGCGCCAGGCGCTGACGGCAAAGAACACGAGCGGCACCAGCGCGATCATGGCGAGGGCGAAGCGGCGGGTCACGCGATCGGTGGGCGCGGCGCTGTGCCGGGTCCGCCACCCGTCACGCAGCGCACGCCACACGACCACTGCCAGGAGCCCGAACAAAATGGGGGACGCGAGCCCTGCCTGGCCGCCGAGCATCTCGAGCTCGCGCGACAGCGGATTGCCGCGTGCGCTGGGCGTGAAGCCGTGGCCGAGCTGAAAGCGGAACGAGACCCAATTGTTCATGGCGTTCCAGACCACGACCGGCGCAAAAAGCGCCAGGGCCAGCGCGCTTGCCACCCACGGGCCGGCGTCGAGGAAGCGTTGCCGCAAGGCGGGGTGCACCAGGCAGGCGATGACCAGCCCCATGGGCAACAGCACCGCCGTGTACTTGGACACGAACGCCCCGCCGAGCGCGAGGCCGGCGAGTACCCACCAGGTGAAGCTGGCGAGCGAGCGCACAGGAGCGGCGAGGGCGCGTTCGACCGCCAGCAACGCTATCATGGCGGTGGCAAAGAGCGCGGCGTCCGGCGTCGCCATGACCAGCCCCAGTGTGGCAATGGGGAGCAGGGTGACCAACTGCGCTGCGCGGTGGGCAGCGGCCGCCCCCGGTGCCCCTCGGCCCGCCAGCTGCCAGGCGCAGGTCACCGCCGCCGCATGGGTGACCAGCGCGGCCAGCGCCGGTCCCGCGCGTACCCCGGTGTGGGTGTTGCCCAGCAGCTTGGCGCCGAACGCGATGAGCAAGGCGATGCCGGGCGGGTGATCGAAGTAGCCCGCCTCGAGGCGACGCGACCACTCCCAGTAGTACGTCTCGTCGGGGAGCAGGGGGACCAGCGCCGCCAGTCCGGTGCGAAGCAGAAGCGCGCCGAACATCCAGGCCAGCGCCAGGCGCCAATCCCGGGCGGCGGACGTCGCCGGCAAGGCGGACACGGCGGAGGCGGCAGACTGGGTCGTCATTGGGGTGGCGTAAGTTGCACAATCAGCGGAGCCTGCCGCCACCGGCGCCGCCCGTGCGGCTTGCCGTGACCGGATTGGTCCGTCACCTTCAGCTGGTTGGGGCGGCAGGCCCATGCGGTAACAGCGTGGTGCGGTGACGGGGTATGGCAACCGGGCGTCCATCTGGAGTATCAGCGGCGGGCCGCCTCCTTCTCCAGCGGGCCCGCCTTCACTCTTGTTCAACAGGACGGACCTGCATGCGGGTCGCAGACCGAATGAAGTCGATGTCCCCGCGTCGGATCGGCGCGGCCTCCCTGCTGGCCATGCTGGCCGCCACGACCGGCTGCCTGGACCTCAGGACCACGCCGGACGCGTGCACCGTGACGGTCGCACCGACGACGCTGACGCTGCGGGTGAACGGCTCGGCCCCGATCGTAGGCACGGCGTTCGACTGCAACGGCAACTCCATCCGCAACAAGCGGATCTCGTACTCGTCGGCCAACTCGGCTGTGGCCAACGTCACCATCGAGGGCACGGTCATCGCGGTAGGGGTGGGTTCGACCTCCGTCTCGGCCGTCGCCGACGGCAAGACCGCGTCGGTGCAGGTCACGGTGACGCCCGAGGCCGCCACCGCGGTGACGATCAGCCCGACCACGCTCACGCTGCGCAAGACCAACACGCGGCAACTCACGGCGACGGCGCGCAACAACCAGAACCTGGTCATCACGGGGCGCACATTCCGCTGGAGCTCCAGCAATTCGGCCATCGTGGCGATCGACCAGAACGGACAGGTGACCGCGCTCGCCCCCGGGCAGGTGGTCATCGCCGCCGAGGCCGACCAGGCGGTGGGCAACGCGACGATCATCGTCACCGAGATTCCGATCGGCAGCTGCTCGCTGGCCCCGGTATCGAGCAAGGTCACGGTCTCACAAAGCGTCCAGCCCACGCTGACGCTGCGCGACACGGCGAACAACATCCTCCCCTCGTTGGGGCGATCCATTGTCTGGTCGAGCAGCAACGAGGTGGTGGCCACGGTCACGCAGTCGGGGCTGGCGACCACGCGCCGGGCCGGAACGGCAACCATCACGGCGTCCCCGGCCGAGAACCCGCAGATCACCTGCAGCACGAGCGTCGAAGCGGTCGATCCGCGCATCACACAGGTCGTGATCACGCCGCGCACCGGCTCGCTGCGCCTGGGCATTCCGCGCGGGTTTGGCGCCGCGCTCCTCGATTCCACGAGCAACCTCGTACCGGCCGGTCGCATCACCACGTGGAGCACGAACACGCCCACCGTGGTGCAAGTGACGCAGGCCGGCATCGTCACCGGCATCTCGCTCGGCACGGCGCGCATCATCGCCTCGTCGGAAGGGGTGGCCGACACGGTCACGCTGCAGGTCACGCAGATCCCGGTGGGCTCCATCGCGGTCACACCGCTGCAGGCCGCCATCTTCGAAGGACAGACGGTGCAGATCCGGGCCACCGTGAAGGACTCAGTGGGGACGGAGGTGACGGATCGCCCCATCGAATGGCTCACCAGCGACCCGCTGCGGGCGACGGTGAGCAACACGGGATTGGTCACCGCCATCTCCGCCGGCACGGTCAACGTCGGGGCCACCACGGAAGGCCGGCTCGCCCAGAGTACGGTGGTCATCCAGCAGGTACCCGCAGACACGATCTTGGTGGGTGGCAGCTTCACGGTGAACCGCGGGGCCACCAGCGCCTTCGAAATGGTGGTGCGTGATGCAGCCGGCAACCGCCTGCTCGGCCGCAACGTCATCGTGACGAGCGACTTCCCGAACATTGCGATCGGCCAGCCCAACACGCAGGGCACCCTGGTCACGGTGAGCGGCATTGCGTTGGGCGAAGCGACGCTCACGCTGCAGGCCGTGGACGCCAACGGCCGCAGTCAGGGCAAGCGGAGCACGGTGAGGGTCACCGTGCAGGCGCCGCCCACCGGCGGGCTGCGCAGCTCGGTGAATCCGCCAACGCCCTGACGCCGTGACGACCGGTCGCGTCAGCCACCCATCATGGTGGTAACTTTTCCCGGGGCGTTCCTGAAGCGGAGCGCCCCGTGGTGTTTTCTCCAGCGTCATCCGCATGCACGCCCCCACCGCCTCTTCGCCGTCGTTCCTGCGCGACCTCTTCGCCGGCGACATCAACGAGTCCCTGCTCTTCCCCTACCCCGCCACGCTCGACGTGCGCAACCCGGAGGAAGCACGCACCGTGCAGCGCCTGGTGGGCGCTGTGAACGACATGCTGGCCTCGGGCCTCATCGACTCGCGCCGGTTCGACGAGCAGGAAGGGATCGACGAGGCGGTGATCGCGGCGTTTGCCAGGGCCGGGCTGCTGGCGCTGACCATTCCCAAGGCCTACGGCGGCCTCGGGCTCTCGGCGAGCGCCTACGCGCGGGTATTCGGTGCCGTGGCGTCGATCGATGCGTCGCTGGGTGTGCTGATCGGGGTGCACTGCGGACTCGGGAGCAAGGCCATCGTGCTCGCCGGCAACGACGCGCAGCAGGCGCGCTACCTGCCCATGCTGGCGCGCGGTGAAACGCTGGCAGCCTACGCACTCACCGAGCCGGAGACGGGGTCGGACGCCCAGAACATCGTGACCCGCGCCGAGCGCAGCGCCGACGACACGGGGTGGGTGCTGAACGGCCGCAAGCACTGGATCGGCAACGGGCAGCGCGCCGGCGTGATCGCGACGTTCGCGCAGACGCCCATCGTGCGCGACGGGCAGACCGTGATGCGGCCGACCGCGTTCATCATCCGTCCCGACATGCCGGGGTTTCGGGTGGACGGCACCATCCGCAAGCTCGGCATACGCGGATCGACGCAGGCGGAGCTCGTGTTCGAGAATCTCTTCGTGCCCGATGACCACGTGCTCGGTGAGGTGGGCAAGGGATTCCGCGTGGCCGTGAATGCGCTCAACGCCGGCCGCCTCTCGCTGGCCTCGGGGTGCGCCCAGGGGTGCAAGCGCCTGCTCGACGAATTCACGCGCTATGCGGAGACGCGCACGCAGTTCGGTGGTCCGCTGGCCAGCTACGAGATCACGCAGCGCAAGATGGCGACGATCGCGTCGGAGACTTACGCGACGGACGCGATGGTGGGAGCGCTTGCGTCGGCGCTGGATGCGGAAAACGTGGATGCCTCCCTCGAAGCGGCGTGCGCGAAGGTGTTCGCCAGTGAGCTGGTGTGGCGCGTGTCCGACGAGCTGGTGCAGCTGGCGGGCGGTCGCGGGTTCGTGCAGCCGTGGCCGTACGAGCGCTGGCTGCGCGATGCGCGCATCAACCGGATCTTCGAAGGGGCCAATGAGATCCTGCGCCTCTTCGTGGGGCTCAATGGCGTGCAGGGGCCGGCTGAGGAGCTCAAGGAGATTGCCGGTGCGCTCCGGAACCCCATCCAGAACTGGGTGGTGGTCTCGGGCTATGCGGCGGAGCGTGTGGCCAGTGCGTTCGGCAAGCGGGATCGGTTTTCCGCGACGCTGCACACGGCCCTGCGCCGGCACGCGGAGTATGTGGAGAAGCATGTGGCCGAACTGGCCAAGGCAACGCAGCAGGCCATCGCCACCCACCGCACGGAGATCCTCCAGCGGCAGCTGGTGGTGGAACGCCTGGCCGACATGGCCATCGAGCTCTATGCGCGCTCGGTCACCATCGCGCGCACGCAACGCCTCCTCGAGGAACGTGGGGCCAACGACTGCGCCCGCGAGATCGCGCTCACCGCGCTCTTCTGCCTGCAGTCCGGGCGGCGATTCCGTGCGTTGCGCAGGGAGCTGGACAGCGAAGCGGGGGTCGGCATCGACAGCCTGCGGCGGGACATTGCAGCGCGCGTACGCGCAGAGGGCGGCTACCGCTCAAGCGACGCGTTGCTCGATGCGCCGGTGCCGCCGCTGCCGGCATGGAGTCTGGTGCGCGACGACCAGCAGCGGGCGGTGGAGCGGGGCTGAGGACTTACGCGTCGTTCTTCAGCAGCCCCAGTTTGAGCGCGAATCGCACGTAGTCGGTCCGGTGCGTCAACCCGAGCTTCTCGCCGATGCGCTGTTTGTAGGTATCGACGGTCTTGGGGGAGATGGTGAGGTGCTCGCCGATTTCCGGGGCGGTATATCCCTCGGCCACCATCTTGAGCACCACCTGTTCGCGGTCGGTGAGCTTCTCGAACCGCGCCCGTTCCTCGGCGTTGCCATCACGCTTGGCGAGGCCGCGGGCGAGGGCGCGGGCGGCCGTGGGCTGCACGTACACGTCGCCGGCCGCCACGGTGCGCACGGCATCGACGAGTTCACGGTCGGCGACGGACTTGAGCAGATAGCCGCCCGCACCCGCCTCAAGGAGCGCCACCAGGTGCTCGTCCTCAGTGTGCATGGTCAGCACGAGCACGCGGCGCGTGGCCGGTTCGTCGGGGGGCTGGACCCGGGCGGCATTGACCTTCTGGAGTTCGCGCGTGGCCGTGAGCCCGTCCATATCGGGCATGGACAAGTCCATCACGATCACGTGAGGGTCGAGCCGTTCGGCCAGCACGAGTGCATCCTTGCCGCTCGCCCCTTCGCCAACGACGGTGATGTCCTTGGCGGTAGAAAGGACCGCCTTGAGTCCGGCGCGCACAATCTGGTGGTCATCCACCAGTACGACTCGAATGAGGTCGGGACGCATGGGGGAAAGGTACGCGCCGACGGGGAGACATGGTAAGGGTGGTGGAACGGGGCAAGGGCGGGACGGCGGAACGGCGGAACGGCGCGAGGGAAGGGGCGCGAGCGGGGGGGCGCGGGCGAGGGGGCGCG
>JAJTGR010000008.1 GCA_021299375.1 Gemmatimonadota bacterium | reverse complement strand
GGCTTGAAACACCAACGATCCGGGAGTACACTCTGTCGGCATAACGGCTGTTCTCCGGTGTGTGGCAAGGCGTTCTCGACAAGCACCTTATACCACCGGGGGCAGCCGTTATTCAATGCCGTGGTGAGAAATCCGGGCTAGGCTTCGTGCAATGAGAAGCGTCAACATCCACGCCGCCAAAACGCACCGGTCGCGGCTGATCGCCGAAGTCGAGGCGGGCGACGAGGTCCACGCCTGGTGATTGCATTCGCTCCCGTGCCGGCCCACACGGAACGACCCGTCCGCTTTCCCACCCCCTTCGACCGCAAGGCGGTGCCTCCGCTGGCGCAGCGCGCCGCCACGGAACTCATGGCCACGCTGGCCGCGCACCATGCGAGCGCGTGGCGCCTGCACGTGCCGGGACACGGCAAGATGTTCGGCGTGTTGGTGGTGGCCGCCCCCGACGGTACGCTGGGCTATCTGCGCGCCTTCTCGGGCATGATGAACGGCCACTGGGACATTGCCGGGTGGGCGCCGCCCACCTTTGCCGTCGCGCCGCGCGATCTGGTGTGGGGGCCGGGCGAGGCTGAAATGCTCGACTTCGCGGCGCAGCGCGCGACACTGCTTGCCGCCATGCCGCACGAGGCGGACAGCGCCGAGGGCCGTCGTCTCGCCAAGGCGCTACGTGCCGTGGATGCCGCGCGCACCGCCCGTTCGCGTGCACTCATGGCGCAGATCCAGCACTGCTATCGCTTCGCGAATGCGCGGGGCGACGCGCGGACGCTGCGTGACCTCTTCGCGCCGGCCGAGCCCCCCGCCGGGGCGGGCGACTGCGCCGCCCCCAAGCTGCTGGCGCAGGCATACGCACAGGGGCTCACGCCACTCGCCCTCGCCGAGTTCTGGTGGGGCGCCCCCTCGAGTACCGGCGACCGGCGCGAGGGGGTGTTCTACGCGGCGTGCCGCGGCAAGTGCCTGCCCATTCTCACCCACATGCTCGACGGGCTACCGGCCGACCCGCCGCCGCTGTTCGGGGCGGCGGCCATCGGCGTCGACGAACCCCGCCCGGTGTACGAGGACGAGCACCTCCTGGTGGTGAACAAGCCGAGCGGGCTGCTCACCGTGCCCGGCCGCAGCGCCGCGCTGCAGGACTGCGTGGTGTCGCGCCTGCGCGCGCGCTACCCCGAGGCCACTGGCCCGCTGGTGGTGCACCGACTCGATCTGGATACGTCGGGGCTGCTGCTGGTGGCCAAGTCCCTCGAGGTGGCGAAGGCGCTGCAGCGGCGGTTCTCGTTGCGTGAGATCGACAAGCACTACGTGGCGTGGCTCGACGGCAACCTGGCCGGCGAGCACGGGCACATCACCTTGCCGCTGCGCCCCGACATCGACGACCGGCCGCGCAACATTCACGACCCGGTGCACGGCAAGCCCGCCCATACGGAGTGGCGCGTCGTGGCGCGCGCCGATGGGCGCACGCGCGTGCAGTTCACCCCCCACACCGGGCGCTCGCACCAGCTGCGGGTGCATGCCGCGCATCCCGACGGGCTCGACGCCCCCATTGTGGGCGACCGGCTGTATGGCCGCACCCCCCCCGATGACGACGAGCGCCTGCTGCTGCACGCCGAGCGGCTGGCGTTCGTGCACCCGGTCACCGGGAATCGCGTGCACGTGGAGGCGCCGGCCCCCTTTTGAAGCGGGCTTGCGGGCGCCGCCGGAGTTCCGGTCGGCGCAGCTGGGAACGGGCCAACGGCACCGGCCGATGCGCCCCTCACGCCGCCGCCATGGCGGCGATCGGGCCCGGGGAGACGCCGAACACCCATGTCGGCTGCGGCTGCGGGAGGAGGCGCGCTGCCTGCGGGAGCGAGTGGGGGGCGGCCTTCGACGCGCGGTAGGCCGCAAGCATCGGGACATTCACGAAGCTGGCCACCGATGCGAGGTTGACGACCGCGCGGCCTTCACATGCGCGCGAGCACCGGGGCGAACGCCTGAGTGCGGGCACATGGACCGAAGACGTTCACCTCCATCTCCGTGCGGCCCTTGCTGATCCCATCGGCATCGGTGAACGCCCCACCCATGTGCCCGGCCACGCCGACGTTGTTCACCAGCACCGGCACATCACCGGTGGTGGCCACGAGAGCGTCGACCAGTGCCTCACCGATGCCACGATTGGCGCCGGTCACGAGGACGATACGGGTGCGGATGGAAACACTCGCGGGTCTCGCCGTCAGCGAAAACAGACCGGTCGTTGTTGGCACCCCTGCCTGTGCATGCCGCGCGATCCGCTGCACCAGCTGTGCGCGAACGGCTCCTCGGGCCGCCAATCGTCGCTCCCATCGGGAAGGAGCGCGGGGCGTCGGCATCGACCGTGTACGTGCGGAGGCCGAGGCCGCCGCGGCCTCACGCTACGCCCACTGCAGTGGCAGGAACGACCGCATCGCCGCATCACGTCGCGCGGCGCATTGCCGATGCGCGTGCGAGCATCGAGCGGATCGTCGCCCCGCTGCCGCCACACGACCACGCCCCACACCGCTTCGACGTGTCCACGCGTGGACCGCCCAGCCGGATTTCCGTCGCTGCTCGGGGCAGTACGTCGTCGATGCATGCGCAGAGGGCAAGCCTCCGACTCGCGTCGTGGCGGCCGGTCAGCGAGCGTGGCCGCTGTCGCGGTTCACGTGATCGGCCGAGGACGCGGGCGTGTCAATTCCACGCTGCGCGCCGGTGCGCTGCTGACGCTGTTCGACGGCACAGTCGCCGCCGCCGAGTAGATCATCTGCCCGCGTGGTCGCTCGGCGCGCCTTCGCGCTTGCCGCGCGAGGCACCTGGCTCAACGCCGCGTTGACACCGTGCGGCCTCGTCAAGCCCTTGGGCGCGTCCCAGGGACGTCGGTGCTTGCCCAATTGTCGACCATCACCTCGAGCGCTGGTGCCCAACCCCGACCACGGCCACCGTCCAACGCACCAGTCAGGCAGGCAAACCGACCGCTCCTCATGCGCCATGCGTCCGGAGCTCCATGCCGCCTGATTCTCGTTTCGGACGCAGGCAGCGATATTTCGTGAACCATTCAACCGGAGAATCCGTGTTTTCGATTGTCGGTAAGAAGGCCAAGGCAGGCCCTGCGTCCTCCCGTGGTGAGCGAGCATGGCTCAGGCGCGTGTCTCGGGCATCGCTGTGCATCCTTGCCGGCCCAATGCTGGCCGTCGCAGCTGCCCAGTCATCCCCTCCCGCACCGCTGGCGGCACCCGCCAACGCGCGCGTGGTGACCATGACCTACCTCAAGGCCGTCCCTGGAAAGCTGAGCCAGCTCGAGCGGTACATACGGGCGAACTGGTTCGCGATGGATGAGGTGGCCGAGAAGCGAGGCCTCTTCGTCAGCCACCTGTGGCTGGATACCGGGTCGGACGAAGGCCCGTGGAATGCGATCGTGATGGTGACGTATCGCGACGCCCGAGGGTTTGCGGGGATCGAGGAGGAGTGGCGCGAGATCAGGGCCGCTCACCGCGAAGTACTGATCGACGGCGCCGGACTGGCCGCTCTCGGTCGCGTTGTCGACAGTCGCGAGTTCTTCGAGCGCGAGCCGTTCGTCAAGGCCTTTCCGTCGTCGGCGAGCATCGAGGGCTTGCCGGGGGAGCGACCGGCCACATCGTCGTTCGACGAGTACGCCCGGTTCTTCGGGGGCGCGCTGGCACCCGGCGCGGACACGGTCGCGCGAACGATCACCCGCGGCGCTCAGCACGGAAACAGCGCCGCGGTCCAGCCGCGTCTGCGCTTCAGCCCGACGCGAGTGCGTGATGAGCAGCTCGTGTTGCTGCGCATCGACGGGTAGTGGACGATCACGTAATCGTCCTACGTGTCCTGGCCGCGGGGCGTGGTGGGCCCCGATGCCGTGCGCGGTGGCGTTGCCGGGTCCGAGGCCACCGAGTCAGGGGTGCAGATGACGCGGCCCGACACTCGGCACCACGGCACCGAGCACGCGCGCTGCGTAGCGGTCACAGCAGCCATCAAGCCTGCGCGGCGTGCGCGGCAGTAGACGGACATGGGCGTGAACGACGACGGCACCAGGCACCGCGTGCGGCGGGATCAGTACGAGCGGCGTGCCCCCAACCGTGTCGAGGCCGACGCAGCCATCAGCCCGTCGGCCTCACCGGTCGCCCGGCCACGCATCAGCTCGTTCCTGGGCCAACCACGTGGTGCGACCTGCGCGTCTTTGCGTAGCGTGTGCAGCAGCTGGCAGAGTGCATCCGCGGCCTGTTGCACCGGGAGTGACTGGAGCGACTCGTCGGGGCTCTCCAGGTTGATGCCCGGCGCGCGGTACAAACCCCACTGCGACGCCCTCCCCACGAGCAGCATGTCCACCGTCGGCACACGCAGGGCCGCGGCCGCGTGGGCGATACCCGTGTCCGGGGTGAAGAGCGCATCGGCGCGCGCGACTACGGCGCACGCCGCTCGCAGTGTGTGCGTGTCCACGTAGCGGCTGCCCGTGCGCGCCGCCAGCGATTCGGCGCCATGCCGGTCGTGCGGCGCAGCGATGATGGCCACCTGCATGGCCGGTTCGCGTGCGCGTGCCGCGTCAATGACCGCCGCGTAGGACTCCAGCGGCCAGTCACGAGCCTGCTTGCCCGCGGAGATGTTCACGAGCAAGCGCAGGTGGAAGGGCGGCGCGCCGGTCTCGCGCCAGCGCATTTCGCCCCGCTCCAGCTCGTGCTCATGGAGCTCCAGTTTGGGCGCGACACTGGGGGTGTCGTCGCGGAACGGCCTGACCAACACCGCCAGAAGATCGACAATGTGGCGATCGTGGGGCAGTGATGGGACAGCCGGTTCGAACAGCGTGTCGATGCCGCGACCCGACGTGCCCACGCGGCGTGCCGCGCCGCTGACGAGCATGAGCAGCAGAGTGGTCACCGAAGGCGCGGTGGGCATGCAGTCCACGACGACATCATAGCGCCGCTGCCGCAGCGCGCGTACCGTGCGCCACACTGCACGCCAACGGCGACGATCGAGCACGTGCGTGGCGCGCACCGACGGTTCGTGGGTGAGCACGGGGGCGTTGGCCGGCGACGCCAGCACATCGAGCTCCACCCCGGGGGCACTGCCGATGGCGCGCAGCACGCCGGTGCTGACAATCATGTCGCCGATGCGATCGGGGCGCAGAAAAAGCACCCGACCTCCCGGCCGCGGCGCCGATGGACGGGGCGAGCCGGTACGCCAGCGATCCTGGCCGCGCAGCATGGCCGCCAGCAGCCTCACCATGAGCCGGCGCCACCACAGTTCGAGCCGCCGCCCCAGCCGGTGGTCAGACGACATGGCCGGAGCGTGCGGTGACCGGCGGGATGTGGCAGGCCTCCCATCCAACCGGCGCCACGTACCGGCCGTCCCGGCACGGTGCCGCGCCTTTGTCACGCGGCACCGCCGCCATCGGATACCAAGAGGAGCGCGCGGGCATACGGGAGAAGATACCAGTGTTATCTTTAATGCAATAGCTACTTATCAGTTGGCTGTATTGTCCCAGTGGCCCGCCGGTATGCTCACGTGGCCGCCGTCGGGCTTCCATGTGCGCACGGCCGTCAGGGAGGGCGCCATCGCGTGCCAGAAGCGGATCGGACGTTGCCCCCATGGCTTGCCCGTTCGGGTAGGGGGGCACCCGCGGTGCTCGACCGATTGGTGTCAGTTCGCGCCGCCACGGCCGTGCCGTATCGCCTCGACGGGTGGGCGGCCTGGCGGTGGGTGCCGACACCGCCAACCCACCAACGTTGCTGGCCCGGGTGGGGGGGCCAGGTCCCACCTGGGCCACGGCGCCACGCCCTACATCGGCTGGTAGGCCACCCGCCCGGCCGCGAGGGCCTCTCCCCCTACCCTTCCCGTCGCTCCCGCTCCCCCAGAATCACTGCGGCCATCATGTCGCCAGTGACATTGGCGGTGGTGCGGAACATGTCGGGGATGGTGTCCACGGCCAGCAGCAGCCCGGCGCCCTCCACCGGAAGCCCCGCGGCCATGAGCACGGGGATCATTCCCACGATGGTGCCACCGGGGATGCCGGGGATGGAGAAGGAGGCAATGACGGCCGTGACCGCCACGACGGCCAGCTGCGCGGGGGGGAGCGTGACGCCGTACAGGTGGGCGATGAAGAGGATGGGGACCGTCTGCCCCACGCCGGCCCCCAGCCGGTAGGTGGCGGTGAGCAGGGGCACGAGGAACCCGGGGATCTGCGGCGGCAGCCGGAGCACGTCGCGCGTGGCGGTGATCATGGCCGGCAGCGCCGCCAGTGAGGAGCGCCCGCTGAACGCCATGGCCTGCGGTGGGAGCGCCGCGCGCGCGTAGGCCCCCAGCGACGTGCCGCCCCCCAGCAGCGCCACCACGGGGTAGGTGAGCGCCATGAGCAGCGTGGAGAGCAGCACCACCACGCCGATATAGGCGGCCAGCGCGCCGGCGGCGCCCAACCCCAGCCTGGCGGCCAGGGGCACCGCCAGCCCGAAGACACCCAGCGGTGCCAGCACCAGCACCCAGCGCACCACCTGGATGCAGGCATCCTGAATCCCCTCACACACGCGCCCCACCGCCTCGCGTCGCGCCGTGTCCACGCGCGTGAGCGCCACGCCGAAGGTGATGGCGAAGATGATGAGCGGAAGCATGGCGCCGTCGGTGGCCGCCTTGACGGGGTTGGCCGGTACCAGATCGGTCAGCCACTGCCCCATCGAGGGGAGCCCCCGGGCGCTCTCCGCCGCGGCGCGCTCCGCGCCGGCCGCGCTGGCGCGCAGCGACTCGGCGGCGGCCGGGTCGATGGGAAGCCGCGCGAACAGCGGCCCCGCGGCGACGATCCCGAGCATGGTGGCGAAGCCGATGGTGACCACCATGAATGCCAGCGCGCGCCCCCCCAGGCGACCGATGGTGCGCGTGTCAGGAGCGGAGGTGATGCCGACGACCAGACTGGTAAGCACCAGCGGGATGATGGTCATGCGGATGCCGTTCACGAACAGCGTCCCCAGTGGCTCGATCCACGGGACCAGCGCGCGGCCCACGGCGCTGCCGCTCCCCTCGATGACAGTGCCCAGGGCAAGGCCGCCCACAAGGGCGAGGAGGAGGCGGAGGGTGGGAGACACGCCGCGAAGCTACGGGCGCGGGCGTCGATGCGCACCCGCCTGCGCGGGCGAAACCACCCCGATCTCATCAAGCGCGCGCCTCCAGTCGGTGCCGCCATCCCCCGGCCCCTCCACCACCTCAAGCACCCTCCGCGCGCCGGGGCCGGACTCGAGCAGGTGGACGAACAGCTCCGCCATGTCACCGCGCGAGACCCGCGTCCGGAGTGACAGGGGTTGGTCCCCCGTGGACAGCACCACGGGCCGACGCCCGGGCGGCGAATCGGTCAGCATCCCCGCCCGAATGATCACATACGGGAATCCGCTCGCCGCAATCGCCTCCTCCGCCTTCCGCCGCCACACAAGCGTGTTGCCTTTGATCCGATTCAGCACCCACCCCATGAACGATGGCCGGTTCACCCCGAGCGCCGTCATGTACAGCACCTGGCCGCGGAACCCGTCGCCCTGTGCCGCGGCGAGCGCCGCCCGAACCCCGTCGTACTCCACCGCCTTGATGACCCGTTCGCCCGCCGGTCGCCGGGTCACTCCCGCCGTGAACACCAGCGCATCCATCCCCGAAGCCGCTCCCCGCAGCGTCTCGGGCTGCGTCAGGTCGCCGGCCACCACGTCGATCCCCGACGGCAGCCCCGCACGCCTGGCCGCATCGCGCACCACCGCGCGCACCTGGTGCCCCCGCGCCACCAGCCGCTTCGCGAGCAGCGCTCCAGTCCCCCGTGTGCCACCGTACAGCAGGATGCGACTCGCCATCTCGATACCCTCCTCGCTCAGGTCGACAGGGCCTGGCACCCGGTGCGCTCGGCACTGCTCTCTGGCGAGACTAGACTCATTGCTTCCGCTACGGAAGTGATTACGTTTTTGTGCACTAGTTTCCTCAGAGAAATCATTGGACCAGGATACCCTCCTCCGCCTTCCCTTCTGCCCCATCGAACGAACCCTCCGGGTCCTCGATACCAAGTGGACCGCGCTCCTCATGCGCGACCTCCTTGGCGGAACCCGGCGGTTCAGCGAACTCAGGCGGTCGCTCGAGGGAATCAGTCCCAAGACACTTACCGGGCGCCTGCGTGCTCTCGAGGAGCAAGGCATCGTGCACCGTACCATCCACGCCGAGGTTCCGCCGCGGGTGGAGTACACGCTGACCGACTACGGGCAGACGCTACGGCCAGTCCTCGAGGCCATGGCGGCGTGGGGCATCCGTGATGCCGAACGCGAGGCCGAGCGTTCCGCCGATCCCGAGAAGCCACGTGACACCGAGGCCCTCGCGCTCGCCGCAGATCGGGCCACCCGCTGAAGCGACTCGTCGTGGGCGTGGGTCGCACCCACGCAGTCACTCCCGCGGTGCTGTCAGCGCCCAGCCGCGGCCTGCCCCCCCACCCCCGCGACTCTCGAGTCGAGCTGCGGGCCGAGGGCGGCGCGGCGCGGCGCGGCAGGGACGGTGCGCCGTTGGCCAGCCCCGCGCGAAACAGGACCTCCTCGGTGCGGTCGTCCGCGAACCCGGGGCGCGTCACTCTTCCCCCGCCCGTGAAGCGGCGCTGGCAAGGCCGGCCGTTGCTTCGTATTCTCGCCGGAGCATCAACCGGTCCCGTGTGCGGGCCGGCGTGACGCAGGCGCTTCACCACGCAGCGAGTCCCGCTGCGTCCGATTGGCACCCGGCGACGGCGGTCGGTGTCCTGCATGCTCGATACCGAGGGAGATGGGAGCGATGATCTATGCGCTGCTGTTCGGTCTGGCCTGCCTCGCGTGGAGTGCCGTGAGTCTCGCTCGCGGGCAGCACTGGGATTCCGAAGACGACGAAACCATCGATGCCGCGCAGCGACCGTTCACGTACTGGACGCAGGTGATCGGGCTGGCGGGATTGGGCCTGCTCTGCATAGGCACGGCGCTCGCGGCCTGGCGCAGGGGCTGAGCGAATGGGCCGCTCGTGGGCCGCCTCGCGACGGGGCGGCCCGCGGTACGGTCGCCGGCCCGGCGGCACGATGAACGCGCATCGCCCGCGCGAGCGAACCTTGCCCCTCGGGCCGACGGCGAAGACGTTCCGTGCTTGCACCGCCCGCCTGGCGCGTCCGACTGGACGCGCCGTCGTCCTCATGCCCCGTCTGCCCCCATGCCCCCATGCCCACCCCCGCCTTCTGGCGCCAGTGGCACCGCTGGATCGGTGCGCCCGCCGCGCTCTTCCTGGCCTTTGCGGCCCTCACCGGGGTCCTCGTGGCCGCCACCGAGTTCTTCGGCGAAGACGAAGCCCTGCGCGAGGCCAACCGCACCCTGGTGAGCGCCGTGACCACCAGTGCACCCGCCGACGCATGGACCGGCAGCATGGCGACGGTCATGGCCAACGCGGCGCAAGCCGCTCCCGGGGCGCCAATCGACAAGATCACCATCGAACTCAAGGGGCAGGCGCCGGTCATCACGCTGGCCCTCGGGCGTCCCGCCGGCGGCGAGGACAAACGGCTCATCTTCGACGCGCGCACGGGGGCCCTGTTGCGCACCGATGGCTATGCCGACAAGCCGTTCATCAACCGCGTGCACTCCGGCGAGGCATTCGGTGATGGCGGTCTGGTGTTCGCGATGATCTGGGGGCTCGCACTCCTCGCACTGACGGTGAGCGGCTTCGCGCTCTACTGGCGCCTCGCGGGGGCGAACCGCGCGCAGCGCACGGGGCTGAAGCGGTGGTTCTTCTGACGAGGCAGCGACCGGTCCAGGGGCCCGCCGCAAGGGCGTGCGGTTGTTCGTTGCGGTATGAGCCAGAGGTGGCGCAAGGGATCACGGGCAATGGCGGGTGTGGCGATCGATCACCCGGACCGGCGCGGGTTCATCCGGAGACTCCCGCGGGATCGTGATCCGTCGGGCGCTGCGGCAACACCGGACATCGGCCCAGGGTGCATCACGGGGTGTTCGGCACGAGGGGAGCCACCGGATAAGGGCGTCCACCCGGGAAACCGTTCGGGCCGCCGGGAAACGCGCCGCCGCGGTACGCGAATGTCCGGGTCTATCTCACCTGAAAGATCAGGAGGTCCTGATTGGCCGCATTCCTCAGCGTGAGCGTCGTGCTGGTCATCAGGTACCTGCGCGCCTGTCGGAGCAGGTCGAGGTACAGCGACTCGGCGCGCATGGCATCGTCGGAGCCGCTCATCGCGGTGGCGTGAAGCGTGCCGACAGAAAACCCTCCGGCGTTGGTGACGGTGTAGGGACCACCATACGTGTTGACCCCCACACGCCCGGACATGTCGGCCTCGCCGAAATCAGCCGTGATCGCGTACCCCGTCGCATTGAGAGCGCTGACCGACCACGCGGTCAAGCGCCACCTGGTGCCTGCCAGCATATCGCTGTCGGGGCCATTTTCGTGGTCGCTCCCACACGCCAAGGCCAGCGCGCACATCGTGCTGCGTATCACCATCCAGATCTTCCGCATCGTTCCTGTCCTGTGCTGAGCACGCGCCCTCGTGTTCGCACCTCCGGCCGGTTGAACACGGCCTTCTCCTCGACGTTGACCATGTCGCCACCAGCCGGGAAGTCGATGCGCCGCACACGGCCTGCGTTCCCCGAGAGCCAGATCGTCTGGCGTTCACGCGAGGGAGCGCTCCCTCACGGTCGACGCCGTGCGCGCCAGACACGTGAGCGACTTCCGCGCGGCGGATCAGCACGATAGCCTCCGGCACAACCCACCGGCGCCACGAAGCCTACGGCAGACGCCGGAGTTCATCGAGGCCGACAACATGGTCACGCGCACCGCGCTGCGCGAACGGAAGCCCGCCCACCGCGCTGCTCGCGGCGCATGACGGCACGTTCGCGGACATCGCGAAGGCGACGCTATTCGTGACCGAGTCGGCCAGGACGGGCTTCACTTTGCCGATCGCTTCGAGTCGGGCATGGCCATGGCCACGGCGTTGACGTCGGCGGTCACGCCGAGAACCCGTGTTTCGGCGACGGCCTTGCCGAGGATCCGACGTCGGCCCTCACCGCCGTGAAGGACGGACGGGTGGCGTCACGCACCTCGGCCTTCCGGTACCGGGCAAGCGAATTCGACGTGCGCGACATCGGGGCACAGCGCAACGTGGCGCACGTGCTCGAGGGTAGTGTCCGGCGTGCCGGGTCACGCCTCCGCGTGCCGGCACAACTCGTGGCGGCCGCAAGCGGGTACCAGCGCTGGTCCGAGCGATTCGATGTCGAGATGACCGACGTCTTCGACATCCAGATGGCGTGGTGCAGCTTGGCGGACTGCTACGGTACTTGGCGCGTGTACGGCTGGACACGCCGCTCCGAGAACGTGGCGTTGGCGGGCGCCGCAGTCGAGCGGGCCATGATGCTGGCGCCGGAATCGGCCGAGACGAAGTGCGGGCGCGGCGTCGTTCGGAGCACCTGCTGGCGATGTGGACGCACGCCGTGTTGCCGGGGGCGCTTGGTCGGCACGCGGACGCGCTGCCGCTGGTGCGTCGCGTACGGTCCGTCTCACGGGCGCCCTTCTACGTGAGCCTCTGCGGCCTGATCCTCGCGCGCGCCGGCGCGTGGACGAGGCGGGTGACGTGTTCGACAATCGTGCAAAGGATGGGGAGTTCGTGCCGGCCTTTACGCATCGGAACATCCACGTCGGTCTTGGCGACCTCGACGGGGTCTGTCGCGGGCTGGCGCAGGCGATCGAGGGAGAGACATCGCCCTTCTCACTGGGGGTGGCAAGCGGGGGGCTCCTCGGGGCGTTTCGCACCGACCCGGAGGTGAACCGGTTGCTGTCGGCCTGGGCGAGCGAGGAGACGCCGGAGGCGGGGTGGGTGGGTGAGCGGCACGTACTGACGCTCGAGCAGGCCATCGCCTGCATGTCCGGCCGGCGACGGCCGTCGGCCTCCGCGTGGGAGTCCGCCACCTCGTCGTGCATGGGGCCGCCGTCATCCGGGACGGAGCCCTCGCGGGAACGATGCCGGGGGTGGCGTTCCGCTGCAGGCAGTGACGACGGCGTGATCAGCGGAGGAACGCGCGCTCATGGCCCACGAGGCCCGGGCACAAAGGCCGCCACCGGCTCGGGCGGTTGGCATCCGGCCGGCGATCCCAGGCACTGCAGCGTGGTATACACCTCAGCCTGCACCCGCCACCGGGCGGTCACGTCCCGCTCCCACTTGGCGAAGTACACGCCGCTGGGGGTGCTCACCCCGCCGTTCACGGCATTGCGGCACGTCCAATGCCCCCGCTCGTGCGCGAGCCCCCACGCCTCGTTCACCGTCACCGAATCCGTCTGGCGGTTGCAGGCCGCCGGGCCGGTGGTCCGAAAGTCGGCTTCCCAGTCGGCGCGCGCAGCGTCGACCCCCTCGATGTGGGTCCCCCGCCCGAAGATGGCGTGAAAGTCGGGGGTGTAGAGCGCCATGATCCCGTCGGCATCGGCCCGCAGCATCGCCGCGTTGTACCACCGCCTCGCGGCACGAACGGCGGCGGCCGATGAGCCGGTGGCTTCCGGCAGGGATCCGCTCGACGCGGGGACGGCCTCCGGCCTGGCGCACGCCGTCGACGGCCCCACACAGTCGAGCGTCGTGAAGATCTCCGCCTGCAACCGCCACGCGCCACCGGTGTCGCGCTGCCACTTGGCGTTATAGGTCCCGGTCGCGGTTCCCTCGGGCGCACCCGCCGGCACACCGGCATAGCGGCAGCGCCAGTGCCCCGATTCCTGCGCGAGCCCCCACGCCGCGTTCATGTCCACCTGATCGGGCGTGCGCACGCAGCGGAAGAGCGAGTCGGTCGCGAAGCTCGCCTGCATGCGTGACATCGCCTGGTCGGCGCCATGGGTCTGCGAGCTCCGCCCCAGCACCATGTGGAAGGTGGGCGAGAGCACCGCGCGCATGCCGACCGGATCGCGCTTCGCGATGGCGTCGTTGTAGGCCATGCGCGCGGCAATGACCGGTTGACCGGCGTCCGTCTGCGCGCCGGCGGCCGTACCGAGCGAAACCGCATACAGCGTGGTCGCGGCAATCCAGCGAAGGCGTATCGACATGGCCTGATCGAACCGAGGAGGCCCCCGCGCCGGTGCACGGGGATCAGGGTATGCTACGCACCGGTGGCCGAGTCGGCCACCACAGGCGGCCCATGATGGCGCGCGCTCCCCACGGCGTGGCCGCCACCAGCGTCTCCGCTCCACGCGCGGTGTCCTCGGGGCCCCAGTCGGACCGCGCGAAGCACAGGTCGAGAGTGGGCTTGCCGAACCACCCTCCATCGGAAATCCGCGCCCACGTGCGCCAGGCCAGCGCGCGCGCGATGCCGCACACTGCAGCCGGACGGGCGGCAGCCCCACCGGCCACGCCCATGTCCACCCACGCGTGAAAGCGCTGCGGGTCGGCGAGGCATCCGACGATGCGGTCACGGCTCATGCGGAAGCGCGGCGCTGGCGCCGGTGCGTGCTCAGGAGCGACTGCATCACCGTGGTCGACACCGTCATCAACGCCGTCATCAACGCCGTCGTCAACACCGTCATCAACGCCGTCGTCGTCGGGAGCCGGCGCTGGCGCGCGAGGGCACGTCGAACTCGAAAGCCGCACCCGGGACACTGGTCGGCAACCACCTGCGGGGCCCAACATGGACAGCCGACTGGCGCCACGTTACCATAACGCAGGTTATGCGAAGCATGCCACACGCCGCACATCCGGCACGGAGCCGATGAGCCGACCCAAGGGCGATCACCGGGAGCGCCGCGAGGCCATGGCGCGGGCGGCTGCCGACGTCATCGCGTCGCGCGCACTCGCGCAGCTGACGTTGCGTTTCGTTGCAGCGGCCCGCGGGAAGACCACGGGTGTACTCACCCACGCTGTCCCGCCCGAGGACGCCGGGCGGCGCCAGGCCAGGCACCTGGCGGTCGACCGCCCCTCGGCGCGGGCGACGGCGACCGCCGTCGCGCCGCTGCGGGAGACCGGCGACCGGCCCCCGGATGCCGACCCGGCCCCCAGTGCCACGACGCTGGCCCTCTGTGTGAAGGGCCAGTGCATTCACCTGGTCATGAACGCCCCGGTCCCGAGCGCGTCCTGGCCGCGTGCCTTTGCACGCGAGCCGGTGCGACATCTCGTGACGGGCTGACGCGGAGATGTCAGTGGAATCTGCCCCGACTCGGAGGTCCGCCCTGTGGCGATCATGGCAGGCGGTCGGCCTCATGCTGTCTACGGCGCTGCCGAGCACGTCCGCACAGGCGCAAGCGCCGGCGACCACGACGGCGACGGCGACGGCGCGCCGCACCATTGCCTTCACGACCTCGGAAGGCACGTGGGTATCGCTCGATGTGCGCCCCGATGGCCGCGCGCTGGTGTTCGAACTGCTGGGTGACCTCTACACGCTCCCCGTGACGGGTGGGCGGGCGCAGCCGGTGCTCACGGGTCTCGCGTTCCAGTCGCAGCCCCGCTACTCGCCCACCGGGGCGCAGCTGGTCTACATCAGCGACGAAAGCGGCTCCGACAATGTCTGGATTGCCAACGCCGACGGCTCCGCGCCACGGCAGCTCACCCAGCTGCCGCGCGCCGGCATGCTCTCACCGGCATGGACGACCGACGGGCGTGCCATCGTGGTCACGGTCACGGCACCGTATACCACGCGCACCGCGGAGCTGTGGCGGTACGATGCGACCACCGGAGAAGGCGCGCGCTTGCTGGAAAACAGCAACGGCCCGGCGCAACCGCTCGTCTCGGCGCCGGCACCCGGGCCGTACGGGGCCGTCCCTGATCGCGACGGGCAGAGCCTCTGGTTCACGTCGGTCACGCCGCGGCCGTACGGCAGTCGCAACGGGCCGAGCAGCACCATCCTGCGCCTGCCCCTTGCCGGCGGCGCGCCCACGCCCGTGGTGGTGGAGGGGACGCCGGCCATGAAGCCGCTGCTCTCGCCCGACGGCGCCACGCTGGTGTACGGCACGGTGCGTGACGGCCGCACGGGGCTCAAGGTGCGCCAGCTCGCCACGGGCGCCGAGCGCTGGCTTGCCTATCCGGTGGACCGGCACCAGCTCGAGGCGCGGGCGTCGCGCGATGTGCTTCCCAATGCGGCGTTCTCGCCGGATGGGCGCTTCGTGTTCGCCGCATTCGGGGGGCGCATTCACCGGCTGGGCCTGCACGATGGCAGCGACACGGTCGTTCCCTTCACGGTCGACGTGGCGCTCACCGTGACGCCCACGCTGCGCACGCCGCAGCAGCTCGATACCGGCGCCGTGCGCGCC
Organism: Gemmatimonadota bacterium; assembly: GCA_021299375.1. Lineage (GTDB taxonomy): Bacteria > Gemmatimonadota > Gemmatimonadetes > Gemmatimonadales > Gemmatimonadaceae > Gemmatimonas. Next base: position 18,556 of record JAJTGR010000008.1, on the reverse strand, counting down.
CGCATCGTCCAGCATGTCACCACCGCGCGCGACGGGCGCGTGGCGTTCTCGGCGCTCGGGCGCATCTGGGTGGCCGGTGCACCCGGCAGCCCCCCGCGCATGCTCACGGGAGTTCCACGCGCGCGCGAGTTCACGCCGGCCTGGTCGCCCGACGGACGCTGGATCGCCTACGTGACGTGGAACGAAGAGGGCGGCGCGTTGTGGAAGGCTCGCGCCGATGGGCGGGGCGCGCCGGTCCGTCTCAGCGGTGCGCCGGCGTTCTGGCATGGCCCGCGCTGGAGCGACGACGGCACCCGCCTCGTGGCCACCATGGCCCCGCGCGCGTCGACACTCATGGCGCCGCCGGGTGGGCTACCGAGCGATGCGCAGCAGGTGGAGATCGCCGCCACCGGGGGGGCGGTGCGCGTGCTCGGTCCGGCGCCGAGAACGCCGCCCGCGGCCGGTGGAACGGTCGGTCGCGGGATCGCGGACACCGTCTCGCCGTCGCGTGTACAGCTGCCACGCGCCCAGACCACCGGCACGCTGGTGCTGCGCGGGGCCACGGTCATCACCATGCGCGGCGACGAGGTGCTGGCGAACGCCGATGTCCACATCACCAATGGTCGGCTGACGCAGGTGGGGGCACGGGATGCGCGCCCCATCCCGACCGACGCGCGCGTGATGGAGCTCGGTGGCAAGTACATCGTGCCCGGTTTCATCGACGTGCACGCCCACTGGGGGTCCGGGCAGGGCACACTCTCCGTGGCCGACCTGCCGCAGCCCGAGTCCACCAATGGGTTCGCCAATCTCGCGCACGGGATCACCACCATTCGGGATCCGCAGGTCACACCGGACATCTTTGCGGTGGCCGACATGGTGGAGGTCGATGGGGTGCCGAGTCCGCGGGTGTTCTCCACCGGCCCCGGCATCTTCGGCAACATCGACTACCACACCCTCGACGACCTGCGGCGCGCGCTCGCGCGGTATCGCGACGTGTATCGCACGCCGTATCTCAAGGCGTACCAGCTCGGCAACCGGCAGCAGCGGCAGTGGCTGGTGCAGGCGGCGCGCGAGATGGGCATGATGCCCACCACCGAAGGGGGCGCTGATGGCAAGGAAGACATCACGCACGCCATCGACGGCTTCAGTGGTCTCGAGCACGCCGTGCCGGAGGCTCCCCTGCGTGACGATCTGGTGCAGCTGTTCGCGCGTACCGGCATCGTGAACACGCCCACGGTGGTGGTGAGCTTCGGTGCAGCCCTGCCCATCTACCGCCTGCTGGCGAACGAGCGCCCGCACGAGGAGGCGCGGGTGGATCGGTGGTTCCCGCCCGGGCAGTTGTATCAGCGGACCTCGAGCCGGCTGCTGTGGTTTGCACCGGAGGACTATCAGGATCGCGAGGTCGCGGCCGGGGCGGCCGCCGTGTTGCGCGCCGGTGGGCACATCGGCCTCGGTGGGCACGGTGAGGTGCAGGGACTCTCCAATCACTGGGAGATGCAACTGCTCGCCGGCGGCGGCATGCGCCCGCACGAGGTGCTGCGCGTGGCCACCGTGGAAGGGGCCTACGCGCTGGGGCTCGAGCGTGAGCTGGGCACACTCGAGGCGGGCAAGGTGGCCGATCTCGTGGTGCTCGACGCCAACCCGCTCCAGGACATTCGCCATGCGCGCGACATCGCCTTCGTGATGAAGGCCGGTATGCTCTATCGTGGCGGGACGCTGGATCGGGTATGGCCCACCACCACGCCGCTCACGCTCCCTTGGGCCCTGCGCCGCACCGCCACGCCCACGCTGGCGGCGGTGGATACGCTGGTCCGCCGCACCATGGAACAGCTGCGCGTCCCGGGACTCGCCCTGGCAATCATGCGCGGCGGTGAACTCGTGCTGGCGCGTGGGTACGGCGTGGCCGAGCTGGAGCATCGCACGCCGGTCACCGACGTCACCATGTTCCAGTCGGGCTCCATGGGCAAGCAGTTCACCAGCGCTGGCATCATGGCACTCGTCGAAGATGGTCGGCTCGATCTGGAGGCCCCGGTCCGGCGGTACCTGCCCGAGGCCCCCGCGGCGTGGCAACCCATCCGCCTGCGTCATCTGCTCGATCACAGCTCGGGGCTGCCCGATTACACCGCCGACGGCTTCGACTACCGCCGCGACTATACCGACGACGACCTGCTGCGCATGGCGGCCGCGCTGCCGCTGGAGTTCGCGCCGGGCACGCGCTGGAACTACTCGAATACCGGGTACGTCATGCTCGGGATCATCATGACGCGCGTGACCGGCATGCCGTACCACGAGTTCCTGCGGCAGCGCCTGTTCACGCCGGCCGGCATGCCCACCATTCGCGTCATCACCGAAAGTGCGGTGGTGCCGCATCGTGCCCGCGGCTATCTGCCGGTACCCGGCGGCTGGGAGAACGCGGCGTGGGTGGCGCCGCGTCTGAACACCACCGCCGACGGCTCGCTGCTGCTGTCGCTGCGCGACATGGTCGCGTGGAACGAGGTGGTGCGCACCCGGGCCGTGCTGAAGCCGGAGAGCTGGGCGCGCATCCTGACGCCCATGACGCTCAACAGCGGGCGGACGTACGGCTACGGATTCGGCTGGTTCATCGGCGAGGCGGGTGGGGCACCGCTGCACGAACACGGCGGCACGTGGCAAGGGTTCGTGACGCAGTATTCGCGCTACACTGGCCGCGACCTCGCGGTGGTCGTGTTGTCGAACGCCCGGACCATGGCACCGGTCACGATCGCCACGGCGGTGGCGGCGCTCTACGACTCGACGCTGGCGCCGGTGCCGCCGGTGACCACGCCCAGCGCCGACCCCGATCCGGCCACCACGGCCTTTGTGTCCCGCATGCTGGAGAAGACCGCGCGCGGCGAGCTGCAGCTCACCGACTTCGCGTTCGTGCGGCAGACCATCTTTCCGCGCCTGCGAGCCGCGTTGACCAGCCTGTTGCGCGACAAGGGCGCCCCCACACGCCTGGAGTTCCTGGTGCGGCGCACGCTGGGCGACGATACCGAAACCGAGTACTACGCCTGGTACGGCCGCGAGCGCTATCGTGTGGTCGCGGCGGTGGGGCCGGCCGGTGGGCTGACCGGACTGCGGGTGACGCCGGAGCCCGTGCCATGATGGCGTGGCGCGGACTGTTCGGCGCCCTGCTGCTGTGGGCCACCGCCTGCGCGAAGGCCCCCGCATACGATGTGGTGCTGGTGGGCGGCACTGTGATCAATGGCACCGGGACGGCACCGGTGGTGGCCGATGTGGCGCTGGCGGGCGACACCATCGCGGCCATCGGGCCCGGTCTCGATACGCGCGGTGCCACCCTCGTGGTGGATGTGCGCGGCCGTGTGGTGGCCCCGGGGTTCTGGGACAACCATGCGCATCTGGTGACGCTCGAGCAGCATCCACTGGCGGAGAACTTCATCCGGCAGGGCATCACCACCATTCTCGCGCCGCAGCACAGTCAGGATCAGCCGTTCCCGCTCGACGCGTACATGGCGCGAGTGCGCACGGCACCCAACGTGGGGCTGTTCACGGGGCATACGTGGATTCGCAAGCGGGTGATGGGGCTGGCCAACCGGCGTCCCACCGCACCCGAGCTCGCGTGGATGGAGGCGCTGGTGGACTCGTCCATGACGCAGGGGGCGCTGGGGTTGGCCACCGGCCTCGAGTACACGCCGGCCACCTACGCCGAACCCGACGAGATCGTGGCGTTGGCGCGCACGGCGGCCCGCCACGGCGGCGTGTACGTGACCCACATGCGCGACGAGGGCGCCGGGGTGCTGGAGTCGGTGCAGCAGACGCTCGACGTGGGCCGGCGCGCCGGCATTCCCGTGCAGATCAACCATCTCAAGGTCACCGGCGCGGCGCAGTGGGGGTGGAGTGAACGCCTCCTCGCGCTCATCGATTCCGCCGTGGCGGCTGGTGCGGCGGTGGCGTTCGACGTGTACCCGTACGATGCCTACAGCACGTACTCGGATCTTCTTTTTCCCGCGTGGGTGCTGGCCGACGGCCCCGAGGCCTTCGCGCAGCGCGTGCAGACGCCGGCCACGCGGGCGCGGCTCGTGCGCGAGATGCGCGCGCTGTTCCCGCGCCAGACGGGGCCGGGTCCCGAGACCATTCGCTTCCGCGAAATGGAGGCCCACCCGGAACTCGCCGGGCAGACGCTTGCCGACTACCTCGCGGCGCGTGGACAGCCGCGCACCATCGAGGCCGCAGTGGAGGCGCTCATCGCACTGCAGCTCGAGGGGGGCTTTGTCGGAGTGTTCACCGGCATGGACGAACGCGACATCGAGCGCTTCCTCCGTCATCCGCGCGCGATGTTCGAAACCGACGGCGACCTTGTGGAGCCGGGCACGGGGTATCCGCACCCGCGCAGCTACGGGTCGTTTCCGCGCGTGCTCGCGCGCTACGTGCGCGAACGCCGGACCCTCACGTTGGTGGACGCCGTGCGCCGCATGACGCAGCTGCCGGCCGAGTGGCTGGCACAGTCCGAGCGTGGCGTGCTGGTACCGGGCAAGGCGGCCGATGTGGTGGTGTTCGATCCGGACTCGATTGCCGACCGGGCGCAGTACACCGACCCGCATCACTACGCCGAGGGCGTCGTGCACGTACTGGTAAACGGCCAGTTCGTACTGCGCGACGGCGCCATGACGGGCGCCAAGCCGGGGCGGTTTCTCACGCGAGGGCGACCGCCGCGCCTGCCGTGACGGCGTGGTCACGCGATGCCCCTCGGTGTGGATCAATCGGAGCGTCCTCATGGCGGGCGCCGGCCGGCATGCAACCAAACCCTACATCGGCGCCGTGTAGCGATACGTCTGCGTGAGCGTGCGGAACGTGCCGCTGAAGTCGGCCGCGAGCAGGTACGCGGTTTCTCCCTCGGTGCCGTCCCACGTCATCCCCACGAGCAGCACACCGCGCACGGGACTGCGCACGCGGCTCACGAAGCGGATGCGCATGGCGTCGGCCGGGAAGACGCCGCCGTCATCCAACCGCCACACGGACTCCCCGTTGCCGTGGTCCACGGCGGGGAAATCGTGGTACCAGCGCGCCGCGCCATCGAGGGCCACCAGGCTGGCGAGTGCGTTCGTGTCACGCGTCACGAACCGCACCACGAACATCGTGGGGCCGCCGGGCACCGCACCCAGCGGCCAGCATTGCGCGACCGGGCGGGCCCGCGCCGCGGCGACCGGCGCGGTGAGCGTGGTGTCGCAGCCACCGGCCGGGCGCGCCGGGCGCCGAGTGCCGGTGGAGGGCGTGGGCGGCGGCGTAAAGGGGAGCAGCCCGGCCACGAGGGCGGCATCGGCGGTGAGGTAGCAGCTCTCGCCGGCGGGTACCGGCGCGCCCGACACGCGGAAGCGCGCGCCGGCCTGCTCGCTGAAGTTGGCGGCGGTCTGTCGCCCACTGTCGTGCGTGCCGGTCGGCTGGCGGCCGTCGGCCACCACCGGGCGTGCCGGCGCGCCCGCACAGATCGCGGCGCGCATGGCAGCGGGGGTGGCGACGTCTTCCAGCGCCAGCAGCCGCGTGCCGCTGGCGTCGGCGAAGGCGAACGTGCCCGGCGCGAGCGTCAGGGGCGCCGGCGCCCCCGCCCCCGACTCGGTCCCCGCCGCCGTGTTCGGCAAAGCCGCCGCCGACGCGCCGCGCCCGGCTGCTGCGGGGCGTGGGTCGGAGGTGCAGGCCGACAGGAGTAGGGCGGCCGCTAGCGCTGTCGGAACGGCCTCGGGCATGGTCGGTGGTTCCTGCGATGCGCGTGGTGGTGAGCGGGGCGGCCAGGCGGGCACGCGGATGTGCAGAATGCGCCGGCGCCGTCGTCAAGGGAATGCCGGGCGTGCCCCCGCTGGGGTCCGGGCCCGCTCCTCTGTCCGTGTCCGCTCATGCGCTCGCTCCCCCTCATGCTGGCGGCCTTGCTCGCCGCGCCCGCTTCCGTGCCCGCGTCGCAACGCCCCCCGTGCGGCTACCTCGTGCGCGGGGTATCGGCCGCCATCTGGTTCGACGATCTGGGGGCCGCCCTCACCGGCGCGGGCTTCACACTCGGCGCCCGCACACCCGGCCGGGCGCTGAGCGAACCCGCCGAGTTGGTCGCCACGCTGACCGAGACCGGGCACCGGAACGGGCACCCGTCAGAGGGCCGGTACCGCGTCACACTTCGCCACCGGTGCTGGGCGACCGGCACCGACGGCGCGCTCGACTGCTGCCCCGAGGTGGCCGTGGCGGACCCACCGACTCCGCCCGACGCCGCGCGCCGGAACCAGACCCTCGCGGCGTTCGAGCGCGCCGTGGCCAGTGCCCTGCAGCGGGTGGAGGTCACGTACACCCGCACACACGATGGGACGCGCCCGGTGTATGCGCCGCGCGCAGTGGGCCGAGTTTCGCCTCCGCGCGAGGGCTGAGGGGCAGTTGGTGCGTCAGCGCCCTGAGTGGGGCTACCGGTCCTCGTGCTCCGGGCTCAGCAGGCGGTGCAGATCGTCGCGCAGTGTGGGGATTCTGTCCTGCAGGACGTCCCACACGATATCGAGGTCCACACCGAATCGATCGAGGATGAAGCAGTCGCGCATCCCGGCCATGCTTCGCCAGGCGATCTGCCGATTCGCCTCGCGGATATCGACCGGCACCCGCTTGGCCGCCTCCCCGATGCGCTTGAGGCTTCGCACCACGTCGCGTGGCAGCGTGGGGTCCTGCTCAGGCGCCAGGCGCGTCAGCCGAAGTGCGAGCGAAACGAGAAACTCCGTCTCGATCAGGATGTGGCGGAGGAACTCACGCGGCGCGTACGACATCCACGGCGTCGGCGCGGATATGGGGCCGCAGGAAGGGAGACAGGGACTCCGGCGTGACGAGTTCGACCGGTTGGCCAAGCACGTGCTCCAGCAGGTCGCCGAGTTCAACGAGGTGATCGAGCGACTTCTGCCCCGGTGCGAACTCGACGAGAGAGTCGATGTCGCTCCCGGCGCGCGCGGCATCGTGTCGGACAGAACCGAAGAGCGCGAGGCGCTGCACACCCGGGCCGAAAATGTCTGGCTGGGCGGCGGCGAGGCGCGACGGCACGTCGGAACGGGTCGGGGCGGAACCGATCACGCCGGCGACGTACCGTCGCCCGGTAGGCGCGTCACGCGAGACGCTCGCTCCCGCCCCCGCCCGCCCTACCGCGCCCGCCCCAGCGAATCCAGCACCGCCTTCGCCTCCGCAAAGTACCGCCGCAGCCGGGGGATGTCGCTGCCGCTGTAGCCCACCTCGAGCCGCTCGGTGGCGCTGGCGTGCGCGCGCTGGAGGTCGGCCACGGCGGCGCGGCGCGCCACGGGGTCGGTGCTGCCGCGTGCGCCGATCCACACCGGCGCGGTGTGCGCGAACGCATACTCGGCCATCGCCGGCCAGCGCTGCGTGGGCGGACCCACCACGCGCGCGGCCACCCAGCCACCGCGGGGGAGCGCGAGGCGGCCGGTGTAGCGGCGCACACCGGCCGAATCGATGGTGCCGGGCGCGCGCCACGCCACCTGGCCGTTGATCATGATGGCCATGGTGTCCACCGGCACCGCGCTCGCCACCCGCAGCGTGAAGGGCACGGTGTCGCCGGCAGCCACCACGTCACCCGGCGAGCGGCCGCCCACGGTGAGTGTCACCAGCGGGCCGGTGGAGACGAATGACCGGCCGGCGGTGAGCGCCGCGAGGTAGCGGGGCCAGGTGAGCGGCGCGCTGCCAGTCTGCACGTACACGCGCGTGCTGCCGACGGCCATACTGCGGTGAAGGTCGGCCATGTGGTCGGTGCCGCCGCTGGGGTTCACCACGAAGCCGGCGTTGAGCAGGCGGTACCACACGTCGGTGGTGGTGCCGGCGTTGCTCCAGAGGCACACCAGCTCGAGCAGGTCCACCATGCCATGCGCGGCATCGGCTACGAGGCTCACCGGAATGCTGGCCAGCCCGCGCTCGCTGAACGGGGGCACGGTGCCCTGTACGGGGTGCACATAGATGCCGGCGCCCCCCTGCGTGCGGGCGAAGCCGAGCGCGTCGGCATTGAGCCGGTCGTCACGGCCGTAGACGTCGTAGCCGGGCCCCCACACCCATGGCCAGAAGAGCGCCTCGGCGCCGATCAGTCCCACGTGACCGAGGAAGTGCGAGCGCACCTCCTGCGACCAGCGGAGCATTGGCGCGCGCCCCATCACGCTCGGCCGGAAGAGCGGCTGGTCCTCGAAGCGGTTGGCGAGATTGGCGAGCATGGGCGTACCCACGTCCACCGCCTCGCCGCGCATGGGCGTGGTGAGGTCGGCGACCGTGAGCGGGTAGGCCCCGCCGTAGTTGAGGTGAAAGTGATGGTCGGCGGCGGCCCAGCCGTTCGCGCTCGGCGACCAGAGTTCGTCGAGCGTGAGCGCCACGCGGGTGGTATCGCCGGCGCGCACACGCACCCAGCGCTGCTGCTCGGGGGTGGCGAAACCACGTACGCCGGCCACGCGGTAGGTGCCCGCCGGCACGGTGAGGGTCACCACGCCACTGGTGTAGAAGTACGTGCGGCCGTTCTGCCCGTCGAAGCGCACGAGCCCGGCCTCAGGGCCGGCGGCGTGGCCGCTGCTGTCGCGCACTTCGAGGCGCGCCGGCACTGGCGTGGGGCAGGTGGTGCAGCCGGAGGTGATGCGCAGCAGGCCCATGGGCCCGCCGGTGCGCCAGCTCGTCACCGGGAGCGGGCGCGGCGCGCCGCCGGCCACCGGCACCTCGTACAGGCGCATCACCTGCCGGGCGTCGGCCTCGCTGTAGCGCACGGCGCGCCCATCGGCGGTGAACACCGGGTCGATGGGGCGGCCGCCATCGCGCCGCACCAGCAGCGTCGGCGCGCCGGGACGATCGAGTGCGAGGAGCCACAGCTCCCAGCCCGTGGGGCCGGGCAAGCCGTACACGAGCAGCGCGCCGTCGGGGCTCAGGGCGGGGCGCGTCTGCGAGAGGATCTGGCCGCTCACGAGCACACGCTCGGTGCCGTCGCGGAGGTCACGCAGCCGCAGCTGATCGCCGCCGCTGCGCGGCTTGCTCATGTACACCACGCGCTGCCCATCGGGGAGGAGCTGCGGGCGCAGCTGCGCACCAGCCTCGGTGGTGAGGCGTTCGGGCGTACCGCCGGTCACCGGGATGCGCCAGAGATCGAGATCACCGGCGCGCGCCGCGGCGTACACGATGGCGCGCCCATCGGGGGTGAAGACCGGGTCGAGCACCATGCCGCGATCGAGTTCGCGCTCGGTGCCGTCGGCGAGCGCGCGCACCATGAGGGCGAGAGTGCGGCTGTCATCGCGCACAAACGCCACATGACGGCGGTCCGGCGACCACGCCGGTCGGGCATCGTGGTCGCCGGCGGCGGTGAGGCGCATGGCCACCCCACCTGCAACGTCCACCTGCCAGAGCCAGCCGCGGGCAGCCACCAGCATGGCACCATCGGCGGCCACGGCAGCGCCGGTGGGCCCGATGGTCCAGCTGGGGAGCTCGTACCCCTCGAGGTACACATGATGGCCGTAGCCGGTGTTCCGCGGGTAGCGGTTGGTCCACTGCGCGGCGCCCAGGGCCGGAGTGAGCGCCGTGGCGAGGGCGGCGGCGAAGGCGAGGGCGGCGCCACGGGTGAGCGCACAGGAGTCTAGCCGAAGGCAGCGGAGCATGGTGGCGTCGGGATGGGTGGGGAGCGCGGCGCTCATGATATGGCACCCGTCAGCTACGGAGCGCCACCTCGAGCGCTGCGCGCTACGGCGGCGCGCATCGCCCGCACAACGGCCAGGTCACGCGTGGGCCCGCGCTCGACCGTGCCCAGTGCCTGCGCCGTCAGGTCATGGGGGCAGACCGTCAGCGCCCGGGCGACGGGGCCCCACCATGCCCGCCGTCCGTCTGGCGTGACGCAGTACCGCTGTCGGTTTGCGGCGCGGACGTCGCCCGTGACGGGAAGAGCGCCCACGCTTCCGCCAGACGGCAGCGTACCGCGGCGCCGTGATCCGGCGCGCGTTCGCGGCGCTGGCGAGGTCGGCGACCGCGCGGTAAGCTCGACGCGGCGTCGACCTACGCCGATCGACCTACCTGTCCCGCCCGTTGGAGGGCGCCCCCCTTGGCGGGCACCGAGATGAGCCACCGACTGAGCCTCGACCAGATCGCCCGCGCCAGCACGGTGATCGACCCGGTGTTCCTGGATACCCCGCAGCTTCGCGCCGAGTCGCTCGAGGCGGCACTCGGCTGTCGCCTCGTCGTCAAGGTCGAGACGCTCAACCCCATCCGCTGCTTCAAGGGCCGGGGCGCGTCGTTCTTTGCCGAGGGGCTGCCCGCCGGGGCCCCCGTCGTCTGCGCCAGTGCGGGCAATTTCGGGCAGGCCATGGCCTATACCTGCCGCCGTCGCGGCGCAGGCGCCGTCATCTTCGCCAGCGTCCACGCCAATCCGCTCAAGGTCGAGCGCATGCGCGCGCTTGGCGCCGACGTACGCCTGCATGGCGCCGACTTCGACGCCGCCAAGCTCGAGGCGAAGCGGTACGCGGCCGCGCATGGCCTGCAGATGGTCGAAGACGGCCTGCAGCCGGCGATCTCCGAGGGCGCGGGTACGATCGCGGTCGAGCTCCTGCGCTGGCCCGAGTCGTTCGATGACTTGGTCGTCCCGCTCGGCAACGGCGCGCTCGTCACCGGCATGGGGCGCTGGATGAAAGCGCACGCGCCCGCGACGCGGGTCGTCGGTGCGGCCGCGGCCGGCGCGCCGGCCATGGTCGAGTCCTGGCGCTCCGGCCGGATCGTCACCTACGAACAGGTTGACACCATCGCCGATGGCGTTGCTGCCCGTCTGCCGGTCCCTGAGGCCGTCGCCGACATGGACGGCACGGTCGACGAAACCATGCTCGTCCAGGACACCACGATCCTGGCCGCGATGCGGCTCATCCATGAGCACCTCGGCCTGGTCATCGAGCCTGCGGGCGCGATCGGCGTGGCGGCGATCCTCGCGGATCCGGCGCGCTTCCATGGACGGCTGGTGGCGACGGTCCTGTGCGGCGCGAACCTGACGCCGCGGCAGATCGCCGACTGGCTCACCCCGACCGGCGACGGCAGCCGGCGCTGATTGTCATCAGGGTTGGCTGGGCGGCAGAGCCCAGCACCTGAAGCCCTTCCGGCCGCCTCCCTGCCCGCCGGCCTCCGCGTCGGCGACCCGTCGCCGATCGTGCGGGCGCGGCTCGACGCAGCGGCGGGGGGCAAGGAGGTGCTCGCCTTCGTGGAGTTGCAGACCCGCTTCGACGAGGCGCACACCCTGCGCTGGGCGCGCCGGCTCGAGCGCGCCGGTGGTCGCGTCGTGTGCGGGCGGCCGGAGCTCATGGTGCACGCGCTGGCGCCTGTTCGTCACCGACGGCGGCTTCCGACCGGATGGGACGGTCGTCACGTGGCCGGTGCGAGACACGGCGCGATTGACGGCACGCCGCCGCCCGTCACGCGGCGCTGGCGAGGTCGGCGATCCCCGGAGGTCCGCCGGATCGTCGACCCACCCCGATGGAGATGCCTCCTGTGAAGCGGCGGCCCGCGTCATGCCCGACGTGCTGTCGCGGGGCATGCCGTGGCAGCTTTCTTGAGCGTCCACGCGACCCACGCGGTGCTGCTCAGCCGGCGGGTCGCCCTCGCGTGTGGGACGCGAGGGTCCCGACGCCTGCGCGTGGGACGAACGAGTGGACGGCGCCAACGATCCCGGGCAGCGCAATGAGGGTGGAGCGTGGGCGGCCCGGGCTTGGGTCGACTACGGCGTCCGGTCCATCTCGGCCCGGGCGTCGGTGATGGCCCGGTCGGAGGCGCTGATCCGCAGCACGCCGCGCCGCGGGTACTCGAGGTCGAACGTGAGCCAGATGGTGAGTGCCAGCGTGGCGGCCAGCACCAGCGCATGGACCCGGCTCAGCTGCTCGCTCGGGGCCATCGCGATGCCGGCGACGAAGGCGGCGATGGCCATGAGCAGCAGCAGCACGCCATACAGGAGCGGGGGCTGGTGCACATCCATGGCCATGGTGCGCGTGGTGGCGAGGTCGAAGAGGTCGTTGAACGCCGGCACCACGGTGGTGATCGCGCGCGCGCCGTCAGGCGTGGCGACGGCATCGACGACGAGCGCCCAGAGCGTGTCCTGCGCACTGGCCGTGGCCCGGCGACCGGCGGCGATGGCGGCGTCGCTCGCGGGATCGCGGTACACCGACAGCCGGGCGTCCACGTAGCGCTTCATGGCGGCACGGAGGGCCGGGCGCGCTGGGGCCGGGAGGAGGTCGAGGCGGAGCCACGAGCCCCGGGCGGCAGTGCGGCGGGCGTCTCGGACGGGCCGTGCTCCGATTGGTCAGGCCCCGCGAGCGCTTCCACGACCATCAGGCCGCTGCCATGCACCGTTGGCCACCCTCGGGGTTCCACATGCAGACCGCCGTCTGGATGCCCGAGGGTGACGGTGCCTTGGCCACCCGGTTCGTCAGGACCTGCGCGCGGAATCCCGTGGCGCTGGAGCGGCTGACCGCCGACCGGGCCACAAAGGCCGTGACCTGCCGGTACAAGTCCGACGGCCCCACGGCAGGCCCCGAGACGGTGGACCCGCTGGCGTTCGTGGCCCGGGTCGTAGTGTACGGCCCCGACACGGGGCAGGTCACGACCCGAACGACGGCTGGTACGCCAACCGCGTCCGGAGCCGTTTCGTTGTCGCGAAATCCGGGATTCCGGCATACAATAGCGTAAATCTAACGCTTGACGTTAGATTTCCGATGTGATTAACCGTCTCCTTCTCGGAGAAATCCGCCGACGCCTTCAGACCATGCCCGCCGTCGTCCTCCTCGGACCGCGGCAGGTGGGGAAGACCACCCTCGCCCGAACGCTCGCCGGCGAGCGGGGCGACGGGGCGGTCTATCTCGACCTCGAGCGTGAGTCGGACAGTCTCCGCCTCAGCGATGCGGACGCCTACCTCCGGGCGCAACGCGGACGGCTGGTCATCCTTGATGAGATCCATCGGGCTCCCGGTCTCTTCCCGCAGTTGCGCGGCATCATTGACGATCGACGGGCGGCTGGTGAGCCGGCGGGGCATTTCCTCCTGCTCGGCTCGGCGTCGCTGGAGCTGCAGCGGCAGGCCGGCGAGTCGCTCGCGGGGCGTGTCTCGTACATGGAGCTCGCCCCGGTCCTGGCCGAGGAGCTCCCGTCCGGAACGCCCCGCGATACGCTCTGGCTGCGCGGGGGATTCCCGCAAAGTCTGCTGGCCGAGGAGGACGCACCGAGCCTGACCTGGCGACTGGACTTCGTCCGCAGCTATCTCGAGCGGGACATCCCGATGTTCGCCCCGCGCATGCCGCGTGAGACGATCGGCCGCCTGTGGCGCATGCTCGCCCACGCTCAGGGCACACCCCTCAACAAGGCGCGACTGGCCGCCAGCCTCGAGGTCTCGGCTCCGGCGGTCAGTCGCTATGTGGACCTTCTGGCCGACCTGCTGCTGGTGCGCCGTCTCCAGCCCTGGAGCGGGAACATCGGCAAGCGCCTCGTGCGCACGCCCAAGGTGTACCTGCGCGACTCCGGACTGCTGCACGCGTTGCTTTCGCTTGGCACACTCGACGACGTGCTGTCGCATCCGGTCGCGGGCGCCAGTTGGGAGGGGTTCGTTATCGAGCAGCTGGTGGCTGCTGCCGGCCCCCACCGAACCCCGTTGTACTTTCGGACCGAGAAGGGCGCCGAAGCCGATCTGGTCCTTGAGCGTGGGGGGGAGGTCGAGATGGTCATCGAGATCAAGCGATCCACGGCGCCGGTCGCCTCACGGGGACTCCATGTCGCGCGTGCCGACCTCGCGCCGCGCGAAACCCACGTGGTGCACGGCGGCAGCGACAGCTGGCCGATGGGGAACGGCGTGTCCGCCACCGCACTTTCCGCCCTGGTGCAGCGGCTGCGCCAGCACTGAGGCATCTTCCCGACGGGACCATCGCCAGACTGACCGTGGCCATCACGTCACGCAGGCAGGCGAGCATCACCGGCGAGGTCCGGGGCACCACGTAGCGCGTCACGACCACGGAGACACCGAAGCACACGCGTGCGGCGGCCGCGGCCCACGCGGCAGTGCGCGCCGTTCGGTCGGCATCGGTGGGCATCGTGGTGGTCGGCACCGGGGGATAGGCACGAGCAGGGAGTACGGCACCAGTCCCGCCCGTGCGCGGGCCCCCGGGGTCCACGCGGTCGGGATCCCGACGGGAGCGCAGGTACTTCCCCGACAGCCGGCACCCGACGCACGGCGTACCAGCCGGCGCGCTGTGCCGGTCATGCTCGCGCAGGGCGGCGGAGCCATCATCAACGTAGCCTCCATCGCCGGCATGAGCGGAGGCGCCGGCGGCGCGGCCTACACCACGAGCAAGTTCGCGCTCGTGGGCCTCACCCGGAACACCGCGTGGATGTACGCGCAGCGCGGCATCCGCTGCAACGCCATCTGCCCCGGCGCCACCGCCACCAGCATCGCCGAAAGCATGCCTGCCGATCGCATCGACCAGACCGGCTACGCGCGGGCCATGGCGTTCGCCGCCCTCGTGCCGGCCCAGCTGCAGCCCATCGATATCGCGGAGCTCGCGGTATTCCTGGCGTCCGACGCGGCGCGGTTCATCAACGGGGCCGTCATCCCAGCCGATGGCGGCTGGATGGCGGTGTGACTCGTCGGGGTGACTCGAGGCGGTGACTCGAGGGGGTGACCCGACGGGGGCCGGCGAGGTCGGCGCTCCCATCCAGCGGCAGGCGTGCGCGGCCGTCCCACCGGCGCGATGGATGGGCCGCCGCCGGCATCGCCCCCCCCAACCGGACCGCCGTGCCCACAGCCCTCGAGGCGCACGAACGCGTCGGCGGGTCCGCTGACGCGCCAGCGGAGCGTTGGACGCGGTGGCCAGGGTCGACCCCGTGGGCAAAGAGGCTGGTCCGGCGGACCCTGCGCTGTCATGCGATTCCTTGTGGACGGTGCCCGTCTCGGCTTCGTGCCACGGGTTTGACGGACGGCGTTGGCGCACAGGCCCTTCCAGCGCGTGTGCCCGCCGTGCCACCTGCCGCCGGTAGCGCCACAGATACAACCCCAGCGAGTCGAGCGTGAGTGCCACCGCGCCCACCGTGCGGACCGCGCCCACGAAGCCGTTGCACAGGGCGACGGCGCGCCTTACACTTGATGACATGTCAACTAATGATACCGCACCGGTGATCATCGCGGTGCCGTGCTTCGCCGGAGCGCCGTGGGACGAACGCCAGTTGCGGCCCTTCGCCGGCTGGACCGTCGTCACGCGTCGCCTCCCCGAGGGGCTCGGCCGGGTCGAGGCATACGCCGACGTCCTCGCGGCCCAGGTGCGCGAGTACGCGCGCTTCGTCCTCGCGGGGGATTCCTACGGCGCGGCGATCGCACTCGAGTTGGCTACCAGGCGACCTGCGGGGCTCGTCGGACTCGCGCTCTCCGGCGGCTTTGCTTCGAACCCGCTGCCCATCTGGAAGGCAGCTGCCGCACGGCTGTCACGATTCTCATTCGGCCCGTTGTGGCCGCACGCCACCTTGCGGTTCCACGCTTCGCAGCTCGCGAGCCCCTACGACCGGACCGCCCCCGAGCCCCATGCCCCCAACGACTTCCGCCGCTTCTTCCTCTCGCACACGAATCGCGAGACCTACGCCGCACGGGTCCTGTCCGTCGTGAACTTCGACGTGCGATCTCGGCTCCACGAGATCGACGTGCCGACCCTCGTGCTCTCGCCGTCGTACGATCATCTTGTCGGCCGACGCCTCACGGACGAACTCGTGGCCGGCATCCCCGACGTCCGGGAGATCGTGCTCGAGCGCACCGGGCATATGTTCCGGTTCACCCATCCTGACCAGTACGGTGCCGCGATTGTTGCCTTCGTCGAGCGTGAGGTCCTCGGCCGCACCCGTCGCCGACCGGCGGGCCCGTGAGCCCCGCTGAACGGCTCCGGTTCTGGATCCTCGCCGCCCAGCGCGATGGGCACCGTCTCCTCGCCGAGGCGCTGGCGCCCATCGGGCTCACGCCGGCCCAGGCCGAGGTGCTCGCCATCGTCGATGAGTGCGGCGCGCTCTCGCTCCAAGGCGTAGGCGATCGACTCGTCTGCGAGACGGGGCGCCCCAGCCGCTTGGTTGATGCGATCGTGAACGCGGGATTGCTCCGTCGAGAGGACGATCCCTCGGACCGCCGGCGCCTCACGCTGACGCTCACGACCGAAGGGCGTCGCGCCCTCCGGCGCGCGCGCAAGGTCGAAGCGACCCTCCACGACTACATCGCCTCCGTCTTGTCCCCCGACGAGCTCGCCGTCGTCACAGCAGCCCTGCAGCGCCTCACGGCGAACCTTCCAGCGGGAAGATCCTTGATGACTCGCACCAAAGCCTCCGGACGCTCCCCCTGATCACCGCCGACGCCGGCGATCACCGCGAGGCGAATCTGCGGGCGCTCACGGAGACTGGCGTGCCCGCGCTCATCGCCCATGGCGGCATGTGCAGGCGGGATGCGCGCTTCGCCACGCAGGAGCGGTACACGTCGCTCCCCGATGCGCTGCATGACGAGGCGAAGCCGGCGCGGAAGCCGCTGGAGATCGTCGGGCCGGAGGACTTCCCGTACGATCCCGTCACGCGTCCGTGCGTGGGCCCGGCCGGCACGTCCCTGTATTGCCGCGGCGCGGGGCGCCGCACGCGCGATCATGTCGGCGCGCACTTTCGGGGCGGCGTGATTGCGGCCCATGTACGCTCCGCGCGCAGTGCCTGCGCACGCCGGAGACCACGCCGGTGCGCAATGTCGTGTTCTTCCCTGGGCGCGTGAGCACCCGCGCGATGGATCGTGGCGCTGCCATGCAAAGGCGCATCGACAGCCCGGAGGGGCGAGCGCAGCATGGGCAGCGCTTCGCCACGGTGGGGCCCGTCTTTGGGAACCGGCGCGCGAACAAGCGACTCGATCGCTGCACGCTGCGCGGCCGCACGAAGGTCGACACGCAATGGAAGCGGTACTGCCTCGTGCACACCATCGAGAAGCTGGCCCAGGCGGGATATGCGGCGTAGGCGGAGAACACGGCGCCACGGCTGACTCACCGCTCGACCGGCACGCTTGCTCACGCAATCAACATATCATCGCCGCCGCCATCGTCACCGCTTCGCGTTGAGGCGGGCGAGCACCATTGAAATGGACTTTTCCTACAACTTCAACGCTACGTTCAGCCGCAGGCGGATGAAATAGTAGGCGAGCGCAGCGAGCTTCCATCGCCCGCCCGTCAGCTGCAACGATCGTTCGGCGCCGCTATGCCAGTAACAGTCGACGGCCCTTCGGCTCGGGTATGGTTCGGCCATCCTCTCGCGCCGTTTCGATCCAGAGCGCAATCGCCTCCTGCGCCTGCGCCACCGCCTCGGCCGGCGTCGCGCCGTGTGCCATGCAGCCCGGCAGCTCCGGGACGTCGGCCACGAAGACCACGTCCTCGGCACTCCAGTAGACGATCAGTTCGTATCGGTACGTGCTCACTCTTCGTCCCCCTCGATCGTGGTCAGACCGTAGCGCAGGAGTACGGCCCGGACCTGCCGGACCTGATAGACCTTCGCCTTGTCGCCGTCGCGTTGAAGGTTGACGAGCTCCTCGATGCCCGCCCGACGGAACATGTGGTGGCTTCCACGCGTGCGCTCTAGGAAGCCGAGCTACCGCAACAGTGCGCAGATCGCGTCGAAGCCGATGTTCGCGTCGGTGCGACCGCCGAGGAGCTGCGCGAGCAGCTTGTCATGGCGTCCCATCCGGGGAACATACGCCGAAGCCGGCCGACCGGCCACGCTGATGGGGGTCAGGTTGCGGCCGCTGAGCTCGCGGTCACCCTGCATCTGCCGTCGCCGAACGCGAATTTGCCTGCAAGCGAACACAGCACTGCGCCCGCCCCACCGCACTCCCCCGCAGTCGAACCTGCGCACCACGCTCGCCCCCTCGCCGGCGCAACGCCCCATCCGGCCAGCAGTTCAGTCTGGCATCGCACCGCTTCTGCCGCCCCGCTAGACTGCCGCCCTCGCAGCCGAACGCCCGTTCGCGCCCGACTCGCCCGGTACTGCGCGCGGAATCCCGTCGCGCTCGAACGGCTCACCTATGACCGCACCGCGAAGGCGGTGACGTATCGCTCCGACAAGGCGGAGGGTCCGACGGCAGGCACCGAGACCGCCGACCCGCTGGAGTGCCTAGCGCGGGTGCTGGTGCACATCCCGGACAAGGGGCAGGTCACGACCCGGGACTACGGCTGGTATGCCAACCGCCCCCGCGGAATGCGGGGCAAGGCGGCGCCCGCCGCCGCGGACGGGCCACCCGCCATCGTGCCCGCGCCCCGACTCGCGCCAACCGAGGCCAGCCGCCGGTGGGCGGCGCTCTTCCGGCAGATCTTCGAGGTCGACCCGCTCGCGTGCCCGACGTGCCAGGGCGCGATGCGGATCATCGCGTCTATCACCCAGGCGTCAGTGATCAACCAGATCCTCACGCATCTCCGGACCCGCGGCTCCCCGACCGCGCCGGGCGGCGCGCGCCGTCCCCCATCAACCCGGAGACCGTCTGGGCCGGGCGCCTCGCGACAACCGGCGGCGGCGCCCCCAGCTCCCTGAACCTCACCCCAACGCCCCGCCGACGCGCGGG
>JAJTGR010000082.1 GCA_021299375.1 Gemmatimonadota bacterium | reverse complement strand
CTTCGTGGCGCTGGCGAGAAGTTGGGCGCGGTCAGCGCTGCCCCCGTTCGTGTACGACTCGTCGAGCACCTGCCCACGGTGCAGCACGAGAAATGTCTGGCCGCCCATCGACGTGCTGTACGACTTGGCGGCGGCAATCGCCTCGGCGGTGGGGCCCACGGCCTGTGTCGCCTCGACCGTCAGCAAAGGCGACGACGGGCTGGCAGTGGTGCCGCAGGCAGTCCCGAGCAGCACCAGCATCGATGTGGCTGCCAGCGACAGGCCCGAACGCAACAGGAAGTGCATGGAGGTGTGGGAAAAGGGTGAACCGATGGACCACGTGGCCGTTGGCTTGGCGACCGCCGCCGCGTTGACCAGTGGAGGTGAGACACGCCTCGCCAGTTCCCCCCCTATGTCCGCCACCTGGTGCTCCGCGCGCCGGCGTCACCAGCAACGCCCACGCGACCTCGGCGAACCCGACGTCACAACTGCGGACAGGCGGCGGGCGCGCCCCCGCCTTTGCGATGTCCTGGCTGAATCCGCGGATTAACGCACCGACCACTCCCGCCGTCGAATGGCCGAGTGTATGCGCCCGACTCTCGTTGCTGACCTGCCCCCGCGGCGAGCCCTCCATGCGAACACGACTGCCGATAACTCTACTGGTGTCCCTGAGCGCCTTCCTTCCATTCACGGCCGATGGGCAGCGCCGGCCGCGTCCCCGGCCCACCCCCGGTGGGCGCGGCGGAATCGCCCTTGGCGCCCTCGGCGCTCCCACGACTTCGCTCGGGATCCGGGGCGGGTACGATGCAGCCGTCGACCGCTGGAGTGTCGGTGCACAGCTGCGCCTGCCGGTGGCGCGTCGCCTGGCCGTCGTCCCGAGCGGCGATGTGTTCCTCGGGGACAGCGCCACGGACTGGCAGCTGAACGCCGACCTCACCATCCCGCTTCGCGGATTGTACGTGGGTGGCGGCATCGGCCTGTTACGAGCGGATGACCGGGACACGGGCGAGCGCGGCACACGGGCCGCACCGAACCTCCTGGCGGGCTTCGAGCCGAGAACGCCGGGCGGTGCCGTTCGCCCGTTCATCGAAGGACGCTGGACCTTCCCCAACGATGGGGTGCGCTTCCGCCTCGTGGCTGGCGTTAGCGTCCCGATAGGCGACGGCGGACGACGCCGGCGATAGTCCATCCCAGCAGATCTCCCGCCCTCCTTCCTGCACGACACGTCCGTATGCACCGCACTTCTTGCGCTCGCCGCTGGATGGCCCGGTTCGGGCTGCTCCTCGTTGCATGCCCGGCCCCACTCGCAGCCCAGCACGACCATCCTGGCCACCACGGCCACACCAGCACGCCGGTCGACTGCCGCACGTTGGCGGCGCCACCGTGGACCGGGCTGTCGTCGCCAGATCGCTCGGCCATCGCACAGCTGCGTCGTGCCACCGCGTCGCTGACCGGCACCGGTGCCGCGGCGGCGGCCGGCTTCGCGCCGCAGTTCGGGGACATTCCCACCATGGGCGTACACTGGATCAACCGGGCACGCATGCAGGACGCTGTGCAGGCGAACGCGCCAGACCACCTGCTGTTCGCCCGCATCGACGGGCGGGACAGCCTCGTGGGCGTCGCCTATGCGTTTCGCGGACCGGTCGACGCGACGATGCCCAAGCTCTTCGAGAGCCCCCTCGCCACGTGGCATGACCATCCCGGGTTGGGTGGTGGCCGCGGCAACACCTTGCACATGCTGCACGTGTGGTTCGTGCCGTCGCCCTCTGGTCCGTTCGCAGGCAACAACTTCGTCCTGCCGTTCCTGACCGCCGGGCGAGTGCCGCCGAATCCATGCTGGCTGCAGTCCGCGTCCGATGTCTCACGATTCGAGCTCGTGGCCACGCTCGTGGACATCCTTCACCGGCGCGCGGATTCGACCGATGTGACCAACGACCGTTCCGGGCGCCGCGGTCGCCTCGGGGCAGTAGGCGCCAGGCGAGGCATCGCGACCATGCTCGACGAGCTGGCGGGACGTGTCTCTCCGCACCTTGCCGCGATGGACACCGCCTCCCGTGCGGACGACCGCACCGCCTGGGAGCGACAGGCGGACGATCTGGTGGCCTCGCTCCGGCCGGGTGAACGACGTCTGGTCGAGGGGGTGCGCGACCGCCTCACGGGCATCCAGTCGAGTACCGCTGGACAACGACGCAGAGGGCAGTCGTGAACCGCATACCGCGTGCGCGTGTGCGGCACCGGCACGTACCGTAGACCCATCCTGCCTGGTTGAGTGCGATCACCGCCTTCACCGTTGGCGGCAGTGCCGGGAGCCCGTTCGGGCAGGACGATCCCATCCTGAATCCGCTGCCCCAGAGCATCGCCTCCATCAGCGTGAAGCCGCTGGGACGAACGTGTCCCTTCACGGTTTTCTTCCCCCGAACTACGACGCCATCCCAACTTATCGTCATCCCGTGCTGTCCTGCCTGCACGGGACGGGAGGCGGTCTCGTCGGTATCGCGTCACTGGCCGCACCGGACTTACCCCGCCGATGTTGGTGGTGTTCGCCAAGGGCATGACGTGGAGGATGTGCGCGAACGCCGAAGACGGCCGCATCCCGATGGGGACGGTACTGGCGTTCCATCCCATGAACGACCTGGATGTACGGTTTCGCGCCCGCGCAACACGGGACTGGCGCACACTCGAGATGTTCACCAAGGATGGGCATGGTTCGGCACGCATCGGTCTGCGCGACGGCGAGGATCCGGTCTGGCATCGCAAACACGGCCTGCTGCCGGGCGTTGGGCACGACACGATGACGCTGCTCACCGCACCTGGCGATGCGGCGTGGGCCTCCCAGCGAGTGGACTGAACGGGGGACACCCACGGGCCACAAGCGCCGTGGAAAGACCGTCCGCCGTGGCCAGCAGCGGGGCCGTGTTCCGCAGGCCCCACGTGAGCGGATATCGCCGAGTAGCCCCAGCCCCAGCCCCGCACCCCATGGACCTCGCCGACCTTCAGGCCCTCGTCGATTTTCACTTCTGGGCCGGCGACCGCGTGCTCGATGCCTGCGCCACCCTTGACGCCGAAGCGTACGCGCGTCCGGTCGGCGGCTCCTTCGGCTCGGTACGCTCACAGCCCAGGGGCTGCACACCGTGCATCGGCACCACAACCTCGCCGGCGTCGAAAGCGCGAACGCCCTGTGGCAGATGCTCCTGCACGTGGTGAACCACGCCACCTACCATCGCGGGCAGGTCACCACCCTTCTGGGCCTGCTGGGCGCGGCGCCGCCACCGAGTACCGACCTCATGGCGTTCTTCCGCGAGCGCGGTACGCCATCGCCTTCGACACCACGCGTGGTGCACGTCGAGATCCACGCCACCAACCCCGAGGCGAGCGCGGCCTTCTACCGCGCGCTCTTCGGATGGCACATCGCGCGGTGGGGCGACATGCCCTACTGGACGGTGACCACGGGACACGGAGTGCCGGGCATCGACGGCGGCATCGTGCCCCGGCGCGGTGAGGCACCGACCGATGGCCACCCGGTGAACGCCACCGTCGTGACCGTGAACGTACCCTCGGTGGACGATACGTTGGCCCAGGCCACCGCGCTTGGCGCACCGGTGGCGCTGCCGAAGACGCCCATTCCTGCGGTGGGATGGCTCGCGTGTTTCAAGGATCTCGACGGCAACCTGCTCGGGCTCATGCAGGACGACCCGGCGGCACCGTGAGCCCGAACCGTCCGGCGAGGTCGCCAGCGCCGGTCTCGCCCGCGTCCCGAGCAGGCCGACAACGGCAGGACTTCGGGCCCACCGGCCGCCGTAGCAACCCGGACGACGCGGCCACCCCCTGAGCCGGCCGGACGACGCCCTGCACTCCATGCGCCCCCCGAACGCGTCCCCCACGGCCTGCCGCCCGGACGCCGGCACTCGCTGGCCGCGCACGGCCAGATGGAGCGCGGCTCCACGTACCCTGCCCCCGCCCACGATCGCGCCAAAGACGGCGGCCATTGATCGTCCTCGGGCCGGCAACCCGAAAATCCGGGTTTTCCCGCTTGCCGACGCTTGGTCCCGGGGCCATGCTAGCCCAATAGCCCTTTCCTCCCCCAGGAGCCCCGCCTCATGGCAGCAACCGACGTCTCCGACCCGCAATACTACCACCGGGTCGTGGATTGCCAGTGGGCCTGTCCGGCCCACACCAACGTGCCAGGCTACATCCGCCTCATCGCCCAGGGCAGGTACACCGAATCGTACCTGCTCAACCGCGAATCGAATGTCTTTCCCGGCATCCTCGGCCGCACTTGCGACCGCCCCTGTGAACCCGCCTGTCGCCGCGGGCGCGTCGAGGAAACGCCGGTCGCCATCTGCCGCCTCAAGCGCGTTGCCGCCGACCATCGCGACGAGATCAAAGACCGGTTGCCCAAGGCGCCGGCAGTCAAGAACGGCAAGCGCGTCGCCCTCGTGGGTGCCGGCCCGTCGGCACTCACCGTCGCCAACGACCTGCTCCCCCTCGGCTACGACGTCACGATCTACGAGAAGAACGACAAACCGGGTGGGCTGATGCGCATCAACATCCCGTCGTTCCGCCTGCCGGTGCAGGTGCTCGACGAGGAGTGCGGCTACGTGATCGACATGGGGGCGCAGATGCGCTACAACACGCCGGTCACCAGCCTCAAGGCGCTGCTGGACGAGGGGTACGACGCGGTCTATGTGGGCAGCGGCGCCCCCAAGGGCAAGGAGCTCGACATCCCCGGCCGCTGGGATGCGCCGTCGCAGGTGCACCTTGGTATCGAATGGCTCGCCAACGTGCACTTCAAGCACGTCACGCAGATCGAGCCGCGGGTGGTCATCATCGGCGTGGGCAACACGGCCATGGACTGTTGCCGCACCGCCAAGCGTCTTGGCGCCACCGACGTCAAGGTGGTGGCCCGCCGCGGCCGCAAGCATTTCAAGGCCTCGCCGTGGGAGCTCGAGGACGCCGAGGAAGAGCAGGTCGAGATCATCGAGAACCACGCGCCGAAGCGCATGGTGGTGGAGAACGGTCGCCTCGTGGGCATGGAATTCGACGTCCTCCAGTGGACGGAGGACGCCACCGGCAAGCAGACGAGCACCGTCACCGGCACGACGATCATTCCCTGCGACAGCGTGATTCTTGCCATTGGCCAGGACAACGCGTTCGAGTGGATCGAGCGCGACATCGGCGTGGCGTTCGACCCCAAGGGCATGCCCCGGGTTGACAAGACCACGCACCAGAGCACGCACCCGCAGGTGTTCTTCGGCGGTGACGCGGCGTGGGGGCCGGAGAACATCATCTGGGCGGTGGCGCACGGGCACCAGGCGGCGATCTCCATCGACCTGCAGTGCATGGGGCGCAATGTGGCCGAGCGTCCACCGTACGGCATGACGCTGAGCAGCGCCAAGATGGGCATGCACAGCTGGGCCTACGACAACGACTACGATGCCGCCAAGCGTGCCAAGATGCAGCACGAGGAGCTGCACAAGCGCTTCACCGACCTGCACGTGGAAGTCGAGCTGGGCTTCACGGCGGATCAGATCGCCAGCGAAGTGTCGCGCTGCCTGAACTGCGACATCCAGACGCACTTCACCGCCTCGGCCTGCATCGAATGCGACGCCTGCGTGGACGTGTGCCCCACCAACTGCCTCACCATCACCACCAACAGCTCACCAGTCGACGAGTTGCGCACGCGCCTGTCGGCGCCCGCGCTCAACCTCGACCAGGACATCTATGTCTCCGAGAGCCTGCCGCAGACGAAGCGCGTGATGGTCAAGGATGAAGACGTGTGCCTGCACTGCGGCCTCTGTGCCGAACGCTGCCCGACCGCGGCGTGGGACATGCAGCTCTTCGACCTCAAGAAACCCTACGCCGGCATGCTGACAGGATTGGCCACCGTATGAGCGGCATCAACGACTTCGCGTTCAAGATCGGCACCGTCAACGGCACCGGATCGGCCAGCGCCAACGGCCTGCTGATGCAGGCGATCTTCCGCATGGGCATCCCGGTCACGGGCAAGAACATCTTCCCGTCCAATATCCAGGGGTTGCCCACGTGGTACGAGATCCGCGTCAGCAAGGATGGCTACACGGCCCGGCCGAGCGAGGTGGACCTCGTGGTGGCGCTCAACCCGGCCACCTACGCCAAGGACGTCGCCACCGTCCGCCCGGGCGGCTACCTGCTGTACGACTCATCATGGCCGCTCGAGCCCGACCTGGTACGCGAGGGCATCACCATCCTCGGTATTCCATTCGGGCGTATCTGCGTGGAGAACTTCCAGGGCGACCGCGACCGCACCCTGCTCCGCAACATCGTGTACGCGGGCTCGCTCGCGGCCCTGCTGGGCATCGACATGGAGGTGGTGAGCGGCATGCTCGCTGAGAAGTACGGCAAGAAGCCCAAGCTGCTCGACTCGAATCACAAAGCCATCCAGCTCGGCTACGAGTACGCCAGGGCCCACGTTGCCTGCCCGCTCCCATTCCACCTGGAAAGGATGGACGCCACCCGCGACTCCATTCTCATTGACGGCAACACCGCCTGTGCCCTGGGGGCCGTCTATGCCGGCGCCACGGTGGGTGCCTGGTATCCCATCACGCCGGCCACGGCGCTGATGGAAGGCTTCAAGATGTTCTGCGAGAAGTTCCGGGTGGACAAGGAATCCGGCGTGCACAACTACGCCATCCTGCAGGCCGAAGATGAACTGGCTGCGGCCGGCATCGTCATCGGCGCCGGCTGGGCCGGTGCGCGGGCCTTCACGAACACGTCGGGACCAGGCATCTCCCTCATGCAGGAGTTCATCGGACTCGCGTACTACACCGATATCCCCGCGGTCTTTTTCGACGTGCAGCGATGCGGGCCGGCCACGGGCATGCCCACACGCACGCAGCAGGCCGACCTCATGTCACTGGCCTACGCCTCGCACGGCGACACCAAGCATCTCATTCTCTTCCCCGCCAACCCGGGCGAAGCGTTCGAGATGGCGGTGGAGTCGTTTGATATCGCCGAGCGCTTCCAGACCCCGGTGTTCGTGGCCACCGATCTCGACATCGGCATGAACGACTGGATGGTCAAGCGCTTCAGCTGGGACGACCGCTACCGCCCTGACCGCGGCAAGGTGCTCCACGCCGCCGATCTCGAGAAGATCCAGAAGTTCTCGCGCTACCTCGATGTGGACGGCGACGGCATCGCCGCCCGAACGCTCCCCGGCGTGGGTGGCAAGGGCGCTTATTTCGTGCGCGGGTCGGGGCACGACAAGCATGCCGCCTACACTGAGGACTCGGACGCATATCAGGAGTTGGTCGACCGGCTCAAGCGCAAGTTCGAGCACGCGGCGACCGCGATGCCGAAGCCGGCGTTCACGCTGCAGGACGGCGCCGAGATCGGCCTGGTGACGATCGGCGGCTGCGATGCGGCCGTACGCGAAGCGGCCGATATCCTCAGGGCGCAGGGCATCATCGTCGATGTGATGCGCATCCGGTCGTTCCCGTTCGGCGCCGAGGTGAAGGCGTTCTTCGACCGCCACGAACGCACCTACGTGATCGAGCAGAACCGCGACGCCCAGCTGCGCGCGTTGCTCGCCATCGAACTGGGCATCCCGCGCGATGCCATGCACTCCATTCTCGATTACGGCGGCATGCCGCTCACGGCGAAGGTCGTCGTGGATGCCGTCTCCAGCTCCGTTGCCGGGGTGACCGCATGACCTCGATTGCCAAGCCGCCGGTTCGGCATCCCAGCTCCCGCACCAATGCCCTCGGGCTCACGGTGCGGGATTACGAGGGAGCCATGTCCACGCTCTGCGCGGGCTGCGGCCACGACTCCGTGACCGCCGCCATCGTGCAGGCCGGGTGGGAGCTCAACCTCGAACCGCACCGCGTGGGCAAGATGAGCGGCATTGGCTGCTCGTCCAAGACGACCGCGTACTTCATGAAGCAGTCGCACGGCTTCAACTCCGTGCACGGGCGCATGCCTTCGGTTACCTCCGGCGCCTCGGCCGCCAATCGTGGCCTCACGTACATCGGCATCTCCGGTGACGGCGATTCACTCTCCATTGGCCTCGGACAGCTGTCGCATGCCATTCGGCGCAATGTGAACATGCTGTACGTCCTGGAGAACAACGGCGTATACGGGCTCACCAAGGGGCAGTTCTCGGCGTCGGCAGACATCGGCTCGAAGTCCAAGAAGGGTGAAGCCAACGAGCAGTCCCCGATTGACCCGGTGCTGCTGGCCCTCACCCTGGGGGCGACGTTCGTCGCCCGCTCCTTCTCGGGTGACAAGAGGCAGTTGGTGCCCATCATCAAGGCCGGCATCGCACACAAGGGGTTCGCCATCATCGACGTGATCTCCCCGTGCGTGAGCTTCAACGATCACGAGGGCTCCACCAAGAGCTACGCGTTCACGCGCGAACACGAGGTGGAGGCGGTACACGCCGACTTCGTCCCACTGCAGCGCGAGATCACCGTGCCGGAGACGGACGAAGAGGTGCGCGTGGTCACCATGCACGATGGTGCCCGCGTGAAGCTGCGATCCACGGCGTCCGACTATGACCCCACCAACCGCGAGTCGGCCTACGTACATGTCCGGGAGTGCCAGACGCGTGGCGAAATCGCCACGGGGCTCCTGTTCGTGGATGAGAACGGCCGCGACATGCACGACTACCTCCGCACACCGGAGACGCCGCTGGTCGACCTGCCCTTCGAGACGCTCTGTCCGGGGTCGGCCGCGATGGACAAGCTCATGGAGCGCTACCGGTAGGCCGCATGGCTGATCCGCGGGAGCTGCAGACACGCGAGCAGCGCGAGGTCGACGCGCTGCTCGCCGGGGTGCCCCGGGAACCCGAGCACCTGCTGCCTGCACTACAGCTGGTGCAGGCGCGGTTGGGGTACGTGCCAGAAGAGGCCATCCGCACGATCGCCGAGGCCTTCAACCGCTCGCGAGCGGAGGTCTATGGCGTGGTGACGTTCTATCACGACCTGCGCCTTGCGCCAGTCGGCGACACCGTGGTCCAGGTGTGCATGGCCGAGGCCTGTCAGGCCATGGGGTGTCGGGCACTTGCCGAGCATGCACACCGCCACCTCGGGGTGGCCCTCGGCCACACCACGTCAGATGGCCGGGTTCATCTCGAGGCCACGTATTGCCTGGGCAACTGCGCCTTGGCACCGAGCATCCGCATCGGAGACGTGGTGCATGGGCGCGTGACGTCGCCACGGTTCGATGCTCTGGTGGCGACGGCGCGGTCGGCCACGCGGGAGCGGACACCGTGACGGTACGGATCTATGTACCGAACGACACCGGCGCCCAGTCTGTGGGCGCCAACGCCGTGGCGGACGCCGTTGCCGAACAGTGCGCGCGTGGCGGTATCGATGCGCAGGTCGTACGCAACGGATCACGGGGCGCCTATTGGCTGGAACCGCTGGTCGAAGTGGACACGCCCGAGGGGCGCCTCGGGTTTCCGCGGCTGACGCCGGAGCAGGTGCCGGAGCTTTTCGCCGCGGGCCTACCCGATGGGCACCATCCGCTCTCCATCGGCCTCGTCGAATCACTTCCGTGGTTCCGCGACCAGACGCGCCTCACCTTCGCCCGGGCTGGGGTGATCGACCCGCTGTCGCTCGAGGAGTATGTGGCGCATGGCGGCCTGCTCGGCCTCGAGCGCGCTCTGCGGCTCACCCCGCAGGCCATTGTCGAGGCGATCACCGCCTCGGGGCTGCGCGGCCGTGGCGGGGCGGCGTTTCCCGCCGGCATCAAGTGGAACACGGTGCGCCTGGCCGACGCACGCCAGAAGTACGTGGTGTGCAACGCCGACGAAGGCGACTCCGGGACGTTCGCCGACCGCCTGCTCATGGAGGCCGACCCGTTCCAGCTCATCGAGGGGATGCTCATTGCCGGCCTGGCGGTGGGGGCGACGCGCGGCTTCATCTACCTGCGTTCGGAGTATCCTCACGCCATTCGCGTCATGGAGCATGCCCTGGCGATCGCGCGCGAGGCGAGCCTGCTGGGCGAGTCGGTACTCGGATCGCCGCACCGGTTCGACCTCGCGTTGCGGGTAGGCGGTGGTGCGTACATTTGCGGCGAGGAGACCGCGCTCCTGGAGAGTCTGGAGGGGAAGCGTGGCGTGGTGCGGGCCAAGCCGCCGCTCCCGGCCATCGCCGGGCTCTTCGGCCAGCCCACGGTGATCAACAACGTGCTCACCCTGGCGGCAGCCAGCGATGTCCTTGCCAAGGGCGCCGCACACTATGCCTCGCTCGGGGTAGAACGATCCAAGGGTACCATGCCCTTCCAGCTGGGCGGTAACATCGCCCGTGGTGGCCTCATCGAACTCCCGTTCGGCATGCCTCTGCGTGATGTTGTGAGCCGCTTCGGCGGCGGCTCAGCCAGCGGTCGCCCCCTCAAGGCGTTGCAGGTCGGGGGGCCGCTCGGCGCCTACCTGCCAGCGAGCCAATGGGACACGCCCCTGGCCTACGAATCGTTCGCCGCGATCGGTGCCATGCTGGGTCACGGCGGCATCGTTGCCTTCGATGAAACCGCGGACATGGGTGCCCAGGCCGAGTTCGCCATGGCCTTCTGCGCCCATGAGTCGTGCGGCAAGTGCACCCCGTGCCGCATCGGCTCCACGCGCGGCGTGGAAGTCATTCAGCGGCTTCGTCGACAGGAGCGCTCGCGCGAGCAGTGGGCGCTGCTCGAGGAGCTGTGCGAGACCATGGAACTGGGTTCCCTGTGCGCCCTGGGCGGCCTGACCCCCATGCCCGTGCGCAGCGTGATGACGCACTTTGCCGCCGACCTCCTGGCCCCCTTGCCTCGGGAATCGGCTACCGTGGAGGTGACGACGTGATTGTTCCGGCCCGTGACGAGTCCGCGATGGTCGCGCCGTTGGTCCACCTGACGATCGACGGTATCCCGGTCGCGGTACCCGCCGGCACGTCGGTGATGCAGGCCGCGAAACAGGTACACGTCGGCATCGCGAAGTTGTGCGCCACCGATTCGCTCGCGCCGTTCGGGTCCTGCCGTCTCTGTGTGGTGGAAATCGAGGGACGCCGAGGCCTCCCCGCGTCGTGCACCACGCCGGCAGAAGCAGGCATGGTGGTGCACACACAGACCCCCACGGTGGCCCGCGTGCGGCGCAACGTGATGGAACTGTACATCTCCGATCATCCGCTGGATTGCCTGACCTGCGCGGCGAACGGTGACTGCGAGCTGCAGGACATGGCGGGCGCCGTCGGGCTTCGGGCGGTGCGGTACGACCCGAACGGCGCCACTCACCTGCAGGCGCCGAAGGACGAGTCCAACCCGTACTTCACCTTCGACCCCAGCAAGTGCATCGTCTGCTCGCGCTGCGTACGCGCCTGCGACGAAATCCAGGGCACCTTCGCGCTGAGCATCACCGATCGTGGCTTTGCCGCCAAGGTGAGTGCCGGCATGGACGAGGCATTCCTCGCCTCCGAGTGCGTGTCCTGCGGCGCCTGTGTGCAGGCCTGCCCAACGGCGACGCTCATGGAAAAGACCGTCATCGAGGCCGGCCAGCCCGACCGCACCGTCAAGACGACCTGCGCCTACTGCGGCGTGGGCTGCTCGTTCAAGGCGGAGCTCAAGGGCAACGAGGTCGTACGCATGGTGCCTGACGACGATGGCGGGGCCAACGAGGGGCACTCCTGCGTGAAGGGGCGCTTCGCGTGGGGGTATGCATCGCACCGGGACCGCATGCTCACGCCGTTGATTCGCGAGCGTATCGCCGACGCGTGGCGTGAGGCCTCATGGGACGAGGCCATCGACTTTGCGGCCACGCGCTTCCGGTCCATCCAGCGACGGCATGGCCGCGAGGCCATCGGCGGTGTCTCCTCGTCCCGCTGCACCAACGAAGAAGTGTACGTGGTGCAGAAGATGATCCGCGCCTCGTTTGGGAACAACAACATCGACACCTGCGCACGCGTCTGTCACTCCCCGACCGGGTACGGCCTCAAGCAGACCCTGGGCACCTCCGCCGGCACCCAGGACTTCAAGTCCGTCGAACACGCCGACGTGATCATGGTGATCGGTGCCAACCCCACCGATGCGCACCCGGTATTCGGCGCCCGCATGAAGCGTCGGCTGCGGCAGGGCGCGAAGCTGATCGTGATCGACCCGCGGCGCATTGACCTGGTGCGGAGCCCGCACATCGCAGCCGCCCACCACCTGCAACTGCGCCCGGGCACCAATGTCGCCGTCATCAACGCGCTCGCACACGTGATCGTGACCGAGGGGCTGGTGAACCGGCCCTTTGTGGAGGACCGGTGCGACGCGCGGTCATTCGAGCAGTGGCGGGCGTTCATCGTCCAGCCCGAGCAGTCGCCGGAGGCCACCGAGCCATTCACGGGAGTCCCGGCGGCAGACCTGCGCGCTGCCGCCCGGCTCTATGCCACTGGGGGGAACGCGGCCATCTACTACGGGCTTGGCGTCACCGAGCACAGTCAGGGGAGCACCATGGTGCTCGGTATCGCCAATCTGGCCATGGCCGCTGGCCAGATCGGGCGCGACGGCACAGGGGTGAATCCGCTGCGCGGCCAGAACAATGTGCAGGGATCGTGTGACATGGGTTCGTTCCCGCACGAGTTGCCCGGGTACCGTCATATCGGCGACGACGCCACGCGCGCCGCGTTCGAGGCCGCGTGGGATGTGCCCATCGATCCGGAGCCCGGGTTGCGCATCCCGAACATGCTGGCCGCAGCCATTACCGGGCAGTTCCGCGGGCTGTTCATTCAAGGCGAAGACCTCGCGCAGTCGGATCCCAACACCAGACACGTGACCGAGGCCTTGGCGGCCATGGAATGCGTGGTCGTGCAAGACCTCTTCCTCAATGAGACGGCGAAGTACGCCCACGTGTTTCTCCCCGGCACGGCGTTTCTCGAGAAGGACGGCACGTTCACGAACGCCGAGCGCCGCATCAACCGTGTACGTCCGGCCATGCCGCCGCGCACCGGGCTCTCCGAGTGGGAGGCCGTGTGCCGCCTCGCCACGGCCATGGGCTATCCCATGCAGTACGGAAGCGCCGCCGAGATCATGGACGAGATCGCGGCCCTGACCCCAAGCTTCGCCGGGGTATCATTCGCGTACCTCGACCAGGTGGGCAGCGTGCAGTGGCCCTGCAATGCGGAGGCGCCCCTCGGCACGCGCATCATGCACGAACGGCAGTTCGTGCGCGGGCGCGGGCGCTTCCTCATCACGCAGTATGTGCCCACCGACGAGAGGTCCACGCGACGCTTCCCGCTGCTGCTCACCACGGGGCGCATCCTGTCGCAGTACAACGTCGGCACCGAAACGCGCCGCACCGCCAACACGGTGTGGCACCCGGAAGATCTGCTGGAGATTCACCCGCACGACGCGGAGCTTCGTGGCATCAGTTCCGGTGATGGCGTGCTCCTCTCGAGTCGAAAGGGCGCCATCACGTTGCATGCGCACGTGAGCGACCGCGTACCGGAGGGCGTTGTGTACACCACGTTCCATCATCCGGAAGCGGCGGCCAACGTGGTGACCACCGAGTTCTCCGACTGGGCCACCAACTGTCCGGAGTACAAGGTCACCGCCGTCGAGGTGCAACCGGTTGACTGACGCGCCAGTGGCCGACGTCGCCTCCTGGCGCGCACAGCCCATTACCGTAGGTCACGCCAACGGCACCCGAGCGGACGCGACCTGGGGCATCGCGGTTGAGTCCCCCGTGGCGATCACCTTCAACGGCCTGCCATGGACCGTGATGATGGCGACGCCCTCCAACCTCGAGGATCTCGCGGTGGGTCTCGCGCTCACCGAGCGCGTCCTTCGTGATCCAAACGCCGTCGTGGGCATCGACCTGTCGACCTATCTGCAGGACGTGTCGGTGAACATGATCGTGCAGGAGTCTGCTCTCGACCTCGAGGCCGTGCGAGCGCGCACTCTCGCAAGTTCCACCGCCTGCGGCCTCTGCGGCATCGCGTCGCTGGCGCAGTGGCACCAGCGGGCGGGCGAAGCCGTACCGCGCACTGCCATCACCGAAGCGGCCATCCGCTCCTCCGTACTGGCACTCCCAGCCCACCAGCCACTCAATGCCCAAACGCGGTCCGTGCATGCTGCCGCATGGTGCCAGCCGAATGGTGCCATCTCGCTGGTGCGCGAAGATGTCGGTCGGCACAATGCACTCGACAAGCTCATCGGCGCCCTCGCCCGGGCCTCTCGATTGGCGGAGCCGGGGTTCATTGTCATGAGCAGCCGGTGCAGCTACGAACTCGTGTACAAGGCCGTCACCGCCAATACGCAGCTGCTGGCTACGCTGTCGGCACCAACCAGCCTGGCCCTCACGTGGGCTCGGTCGCTTGCCCTGCCCCTCGCCTGCGTCTTGCCCGAACGAGACGCCGGTCCGTCGATCGTGCACTTCCCTCTCGACACGCCCAACACCGGACTCACGTGATGGAAGCGGATGACGTCGTTCGCATGGCCAATCAGATTGCCCAGTTCTTCGCGGTGTATCCCGAGGAGGATGCCATCGAGGGAATCCGGGATCACCTCGAGAAGTTCTGGCCGCCGTCGATGCGCAAGGATCTCCTGGCGACAGCGAACGGCCTCGCCCCATCGGCGGTCCCGCTGCATCCGCTGGTGCTCAAGGCGGCCGGGCACCTGCGCGCCGGTGGGCCCGAATAGCGGCGCAGCCGTCGCATGTTCATTCCGCCGCACGCAATCACCGGCATCATCCTCTGCGGGGGCCAGGCGCGACGCATGGGCGGCGTGGACAAACCGCTGCAGCGGCTCGGTGGAACGTCGCTGGTCGAGACCATACGCGAACGGCTCGCGCCGCAGGTCGCCCGCATCATCATCAGCGCCAACCGGGCGCACGAGGCATACGGACAGTGGGGAGACGCCGTGATTGCCGACACCACCGCAGCGCTTGGCCCGCTCGGCGGTCTCGCTGCCGTGCTGCCGCACGTGACCACGCCATGGTTCTTCTGTTGCCCCGGTGACGCACCGTTTCTCGATCGGTCACTGGTGGGGCGGCTGGCCGGTGCGCTCGGCACGGCGTCCTGCGCCATTCCGACTGATGGTCACCGCGCGCAGTGCCTCTTTCTGCTCGGCCCGACCACCGTCGCGACCGCCATCGACGCGTACCTTGCCAGTGGCGCGCGGTCCGTTCACGGCTGTGTTGCCGCGCAGCAACCGGCGGTGCTCGATGCCTCGGACATCGCCGATTCGTTCCGGAACATCAACTCGCCGGAGGAGCTCAGCGCCGCCGCCTCGGTGCCGCGCTAAGCTCGGGCTGCCTCAGCCTGCCGGGTGGTCGGTGTGACCCAGCAGCGAGCGGTAGACCGGTTCGTACATCGCCGCCGACACGGCCGCCGGCAGATCAGCAGGCCGCTCGTGGCGGGCGAGCCCCTGGTCGTACGCGATACGCGCCACCTCGATCGCAATGGCGTGAGACACCCGGCGAATGTGCGACAGGCTGGGATAGATGCGTCCCACCGCCAAGTCGTCCTCGGAGACCATGGCCGCCAACGTCCGCGCTGCCGCCGCGAACATGGAATCCGTCACCCGTGAGGCGCCAGCCACGATCACGCCAAGCCCGACACCCGGGAAGATGTAGGCGTTGTTGCCCTGCCCCGGAACATGGGTGCGCCCCTTGTACGTCACAGGAGCGAACGGGCTGCCGCTCGCAAACACGGCGCGCCCCTCGGTGCCGGCGTACGCTTCGCGAGCCGTGCACTCCGCCTTCGAGGTGGGGTTCGAGAGCGCCATGATGATCGGCCGCTCGTGGTATCGTGCCATGGCGGCCAGCACCGACGGCGTGAACGTACTCGGCTGCCCCGAGACACCGATGATCGCGTGGGGGCGGATGGAGTCGACAGCCTCGAGCAACGACTGCACTGGTGCATGCTCGTGCGCGTATCGCTGCTTGTGCGCAGGCAGGTCGGTGCGCGACCGCACCACCAGTCCCCGGGAGTCGACGAACCAGCAACGCCGTCGCGCGTCCTCCAGCGCCATCCCCTCTTCGACCATCTCCTCGACCACGAGGTCGCCGATGCCAATGCCCGCCTCGCCAGCCCCGAGGAACAGCAATCGCATGTCGCGGAGCGGGATGCCCGTGAGCCGCGACGCCGACAGCAGCCCACCAAGGGTCACGGACGCCGTGCCCTGGATGTCATCATTGAAGGTGCAGATCCGATCGCGCCAGTGCTCGAGCAGCGTGAAGGCGTTGTGGTTACCGAAGTCCTCGAACTGCAGGCACGCCATCGGAAAGCGCTCCTGCACCGCGTCGATGAACTCCGTCAGCAGCGCATCGTAGGCCGCGCCGCGCAGGCGCGGCTGGCGCAGGCCGATGTACGCCGTACTCTCGCGCAGCAGTGTGTTGTCGGTGCCCACGTCGAGTGTTATCGGCAGGCACCGCTCCGGGGAGACGCCGGCGCACGCGGTGTACAGCATGAGCTTCCCGATCGGGATACCCATGCCGTTGGCCCCAAGGTCGCCGAGGCCGAGGATCCGCTCGCCGTCCGTGACGACGATCATGCGCACATCATCATGCGACCAATTGGCCAACACGTCCCGCACCCGTCCCGCATCTTCCGCCGAGATGTACAGCCCGCGGCTCCGGCGAAACACGCGACCGAACTCCTCGCATGCCTGTCCCACCGTGGGCGTGTAGAGCACCGGCATCAGCTCCTCGAGATGCTCGATCACGAGGCGATAGAAGAGCGTCACGTTGCGGTCGTGCAGCGAAACGAGGTAGGCATACTGATCGAGCGGCGTCGGCCGCGCCCGCAACCCGGGCAGGATGCGGGCCACCTGCTCATCCTGCGTCATCACACGCGGGGGCAACAGGCCGCGCAGTCCGAGCGCCTCCCGTTCGGCTTCCGTGAAGGCGGTCCCCTTGTTCAGCTCGGGGTCGTTGAGGAGCGCGGCCCCCCGTTTGGTCGTCATGGACGCGGTCACAAAGTCTCCGAATGCACGTCAGATCCGCGCGAGCAGCCAGCCGGGCACGATCGTCAGCACGACCGTGGCGGCCAGACACAGCACGCCGGCCATCCGGGATAGGCCGATGCCACGCCCTTCGCGGCGCTCGGCGCTGCTGGCGGTCATGAACATCCGCTGGATGACGCGGAGGTAGAAGAACAGGCCGAGGAAGCTGCCCACGAGGCCCAGCACGGCGTACGTGCCGAAGCCGGCGGCGACCACGGTGCGGAAGATCAGGAACTTGGCCGTGAAGCCAGGGAGGGGCGGGAGCCCCGCCAACGACAGCATGGCCACGGCAATCAGCGATGCCGCGAAGGGATCGCGGTGAAAGAGCCCGTCGAGCGAATCGAGGCGATCGCGCATCGCATCATCGTCATGGGGCGGCAGGAACGCAAAGGCCAGCAGGTTCGCCGCCGAGTAGGCAATCACATAGAACGTGACGGCTTCGAAGCGGCCGTCGGTGTGGCCCAGGAATGCATAGAAGAGGTACCCGGCATGGGCGATCGACGAGTACGCGATCATCCGACGCATACTCTGCTGGCGAATGGCCGCGATGTTCCCCCACACGATCGACACGAAGGGGAGCGCGGCAAGCAGGTCCGCCATGGGGCCAGTGACGTTCACCGTGGTGAACATGCGGAGCCCCACCATGAGCGCAGCCGCCTTGGACAACGTGGCCATGTATGCGGTGACCGGGACGCTCGCCCCCTCGTAGGTATCCGGGGCCCATGCATGGAACGGGACCACCGCCGCCTTGAGGAAGAGCCCGAGCACCACCAGCACGACCGCGGAACGCCCCAACAGGTCGCCGGCAGCGAGTGCCTGCCCGAGAGCCTCCACGCCCATCGTACCCGTCGTGCCATAGAGCAGCGAGACGCCCATCAGGAATGTGGCGGTCGCCGCGCCACTCAACACCAGGTACTTGAGGGCCGACTCCGCCGCCTGCGGCCGGCGAAACGCCAGCACGATCAGCGCATAGACCGGGATGGACATCATCTCGAGCCCGAGGAACAACACCAGCGCGCTGTCCGCCGATGGCAGGAGACTCAGGCCGTACAGCGATGACAGCAGCAGCAGGGGAAACTCGCCGTCCTCGAACTCCGTGCGCGACATCAGCAGCACCGGGATGGCCAGCCCCAGCAACGCCCCCTTGGCCACCAGGATGGGCGGCGTCACCGAAAACTGCCCAGGGAAGGGCTGCGCGGTGAGCCCGGTGCCGGCGAGCCAGAAGGCGACCGCGGCGGCTGCCGTGACGAAGGCGACCGAGATGCCGAGCGACAAGGCGCGCCCCTGGCGCAGCAGGGCCACGATGATCAGGGCAATCATCCCGCCAAGCAGCAGATGCTCGGGCAGGAGGGCGATCAACGCATCACGGCTGGGCATTGGCGGATGCGCTCGGGGTGGTCATACGCTGCTGGTACTGCAGAGCGGCCCGTTCCGTCTTGCGCAGGGCGCCATCCGGAAAGAGGCCGAGGGCGAAGATCGACGCGGCGAGGATGCCAAGGATGCTCGACTCGCGCAACGACAGATCGGCAAGCGGTCGGTGCGGCGCCTTCACCGGACCGAACAGGAACGTCAGCGCAAAACGCAGCATGTACAGCGCCCCGAGCACCACACCGGTCACCGCCGTCGCCGCGAGGTAGAGTGACACGTTGCTGCCTTCCACATGACGCGACCAGCCGGCCGTGAACGCCCCGAGCAGCACCAGGAACTCTCCGGTGAAGCCGCTGGTGGTGGGCAGGCCAACCGACGCCAACGTGAAGACGACGAAGAACGTGGCATACACCGGCATCTGCCTGGCGAGGCCACCATAGGCCGCCAGTTCCCGTGTATGACAGCGCTCGTACACCATGCCGACCAGCAGGAACAGACCCGCCGCCACCAGACCGTGGCTGACCATCTGCACGATGGCCCCCTGGATTCCGGCCAGCTCGAGGCTCAGCAGGCCGAGCATGACGTAGCCAAGGTGGCTGATGGAGGAGTACGCGATGATCTTCTTGATGTCCGTCTGCACCAGGGCCAGACAGGCCCCGTACACGATGCTCACCACGGACAGCGTCATGAGCAGGGGCGTGAATGCGCGGGTGGCATCCGGAAAGAGCGGAAAGCCAAGCTTGATGAAACCGTAGGTGCCCATCTTGAGCAGCACCCCCGCCAGGATCACTGACCCCGGAGTGGGGGCCTCGACATGGGCATCGGGCAGCCAGGTGTGCAGGGGCACCATCGGCACCTTGATCGCAAATGACAGCGCGAAGGCCCCGAAGAGCAACGATTGCACTGGCAGCGGCAGCGACACCCGCATGAGATCGGCGAACGCAAACGACGCGACGCCGCCGGCTCGCTGGAGCGACCACACCAGGTAGATCACGGCGGCCAGCATCAGGATGCTGCCGAACGCGGTGTACAGCACGAACTTGACCGTGGCGTAGCTGCGACGCGCTCCTCCCCAGATGCCGATGATCAGGAACATGGGGATGAGCATGGCCTCCCAGAACACGTAGAACAGGAAGAGGTCCTGCGCGAGGAACGCGCCCATCATCGCGAACTGCAACAGGAGCACCAGGACGTGAAAGAGGGTCACGTCCTGGTCGATGGCGTGCCAGGCGCCGAGGATCACCAGCGGCCCGAGAAACGCCGTCAGCAGCACCAGCAGGATGTTGATGCCGTCGAGGCCGATGGCATACGAGACGCCCCAATCGCCAATCCACGGGATGGTGGTGGCCGCCTGCAGTCCTGCCACCCCGCCGTCGAACTGCAGGTAGAGCACCAGCGCCAGCACGAACTGCACCGCCATCACGCCCGTGGTGACGAGCCGGACCATCGACGTGTTCGCTCGAACCACGCCCAGCAGCAGGGCGCCCGCCACGGGGAGCCACAACAGGAGATTCAGCAAGAGCACATCAGACACCGCGCCACCCCCAGAGCAGGGCGCCGACGAGTCCGAGCATCACGAAGAGGGTATAGAGTTGCAGATTGCCGGTCTGGATGCGCCCCAGCACCCCGGCGGTACGCTGGGCGAGCGCGCCAAGCGTATTCAGCGTGCCGTCGAGCAGCAGGCGATCGCCGACACGGAGGAGGATGCGGTCGGAGATCCAGACGAGCGGCCGCACCAGCAGGCGATCGTACAGCTCGTCGACGAAGTACCTGCCGGCCAGCAGCGCGTGCACCGGCTTCATGCGCCGCACCAGACTATCGACGCGCCTCGGCGGGCCGCCGTACAGCCACACCGCCAGACCAACTCCCGTGGCCGCAATGGCCACGGAGACGTACAACAGCGTGTGCTCGAGGTGCTCCAGCGACGCGACCACCGGCGGGAACGGCGTGAGCGGTGCCAGAAACTCAGGGATGTGGAGATAGCCACCCACGGCCGACAACAGCGCCAACACCCCGAGCACGCCCGTCATGGAGAGGGGCGACTCGTGCACATGATGTTCGACTGCAGGGCTCATGCGCGATGCGCCGAAGAACGTCAGCCACAGCAGGCGGAACATGTAGAACGCGGTCAGGAACGCCGTGACGGCGGCGAGCGCCCACATCCACGGTGCCCCACCCGCCTCACTGGCGAAGGCGAACCAGAGGATCTCGTCCTTGGAGAAGAAGCCGGCGAGCCCCGGGACGCCGGCGATGGCCGCCGTCGCGATGCAGAACGTCCAGAAGGTCACCGGAATGCGCGTGCGCAGCCCGCCCATTTTCCGGATGTCCTGCTCCCCGCCCAGCGCATGAATGACGCTGCCGGCACCCAGAAACAGACACGCCTTGAAGAAGGCATGCGTGACCACGTGGAAGATGGCCACACCGTAGGCCCCGACCCCGAGCGCTAGGAACATGAAGCCAAGCTGGGATACCGTGGAGTAGGCGAGCACCTTCTTGATGTCGGTCTGCACGAGGGCGATCGTGGCCGCGAAGAATGCCGTGAGCACCCCGACCACCGCCATCAGCGCCGACGCGTCCGGCGCCTGCACGTACAGGCCCGACATGCGCGCCACAAGATAGACGCCGGCCGTGACCATCGTGGCGGCGTGAATCAGCGCCGAGACGGGCGTCGGGCCCGCCATGGCATCCGGGAGCCAGACGTACAGCGGAATCTGCGCCGACTTGCCCGTGGCGCCGATGAACAGAAAGAGCCCGACCAGGCTGGCCGACACGAGCCCCCCCTGGCCCGAGAGGAACGCCATGTTGATGACGTCCATGTCGAGAGTGCCGAAGGCGCGGTAGAGCAGGAACATCCCCAGCAGGAAACCGGCGTCGCCGACCCGGTTGGTGATGAAGGCCTTCCTCCCGGCAACGGCATTGGCGAGGTCGTCGAACCAGAAGCCGATCAGCAGGTAGGAGGCCAGCCCCACCCCCTCCCACCCCACGAAAAGCACCAGCATCGAGCGCCCCAGCACCAGCAACAGCATGAAGAACAGAAAGAGATTCAGGTACGCGAAGAAGCGCCCGAAGCTCTTGTCGTCATGCATGTACCCGACGGAATAGATGTGGATGACCGAGCCCACACCCGTGACGACCAGCGTCATGATCGCGCTGAGGCGATCAAAGTAGAAGGTGATGTCGAACGTCGACTCACCCAACGTCGCCCACCGATACAGCGGTGCCACGATGGGCTCGTAGCCGCCGGCCCGCAGCGTGAGGAACGACGCAATCGCGAGAGCGAACGCCGCCAGCGGGCCGAGGCAGCCCACGATGGCCGAGACACGATGGGAGAAGCGATGTCCGCCGAGCGCGGTGGCGAAGAGGCCGTTCAGGAGGAACCCTGCGAGCGGGAGCAGCGCGATGAGCGCCAGCGGATGCATCATGCGCGACTAGCCCTTGAGCTCGGAGTAGCGGTCGACGTCGAGCGACCGCAGGTGCCGCACCAACAGCAGGATGATCGGGATGGCCAGGGCCACCTCGGCCGTGGCTACCACGAAGACGAGGAACACCAGCACCGCCCCGGCCGTGTCCCCGCGCTGCTGCGCGAACGTGACGAGGCTGAGGTTCACGCCGTTGAGCATGAGCTCCATGCACATCAGCATGATCAGGGCGTTGCGCCGGATGACGATGCCAAGCAGCCCGAAGGTGAAGAGGGCACCGGATAGCCACAGCAGGGCCTGCACCTTATCCACGGTGCCCACCCTGCCGGCGGCTCACGGCAATCACGGCAAGCGCCGCGACGATGGCGCCGACCAGCAGCACCGTGGTGAGTTCGAACTCGAGCCAGTAGGAGCTCAGGAACTCCGCGGAAAACTGCGTGAGAGTGAAGGTGCCACCAGCTGTCGGCGTGACGCCGTCGACCGCCACCGGTCGGCCACGCATCACGCTGATGCCCAGCACAGCGCTGAGCAGCGCCCCGGCGATGACCCCGGGGAGCGCCAGGCGCGAAAACCGCGTTCGCCCCGGCGCCTCGCGCACCTCCAGCAGCATGATGACGTAGACCATGAAGACCATCACGGCCCCGACGTAGATCAGCACCTGGAAGGCGGCGATGAAGTGCACACCGATCAGGCCATAGATGGCGCCCAGTGAGGTCATGGAGGCGATCAGGGCCAGCGCCACGCGCATCGGCTCCCGCAGGACCAGCATCGAGGCGGCGCTCACGAACGCGATCACCCCGAACAGGGCAAGAATCACGGTGTCGATCGGTCGCGCCCCCGCCGCACGCTCTCACCCACCGAGAGCGGAACAGGTTTGGGCGGATACGGCTTGGCGACATCCGACTGCGGCCGCCAGGTGAGCATCTCATCCATCGTCAGCCACATGTCGTAGCGATTGTCCGACACGAGGTTCGGCACATCCTCCTGCATCCGGATGGCATCCTCGGGGCAGGCCTCCACGCACAGGCCGCAAAACACGCAGCGTGAGTAGTCGATCTCGAAACGCACCGGATACTTCGGATGCGCCGGATCGTTCGGGTCGAATCCAGGCTCGATCTCGATGACCTTCGCCGGGCAGACCGTCGCGCACATGTTGCACGCGATGCACTGGGGCGAGCCGTCGGGCCGTTGGGTGAGGATGTGCTTCCCGCGGTTGCGCGGGGCGAAGTCCTTGCGCTTCTCCTCGGGGTAGTACGTGGTGACCGCGCCACGTCGCCCGGTCACCCACTTGAACATGTTGCGCAGGAACACGCCCGTGGTGATCGCCAGTCCCTTGAATACCTCGGGCAGGTACGCGCGCTCATACCACGACATCTCCGCCTCGTTCCAATACTGCTTCCGTGCGTACCGGAGTGGCCGGACCTTCGGCGGTGTACTCATGACGCACTCCCCGTGAGCCAACGCACCACCACGGTCACGGCGAGGTTCGCCAGCGAGACCGGCAACAGGAGCTTCCACGACAGCCCAAGCATCTGGTCATACCGGAACCGCGGCAACGTCCACCGGATCTGGATCTGCACCACGCACAGGAACGCGACCTTCCCCAGAAACGTGAGCAGCTGCAGCGGCACACGCACCGCCTGACTCAGTTCGACCACCCGCCCACCCGGGAAGGTGAACCCGGCATCCGTCATGTACGGCAGGTTGTAGCCGCCAAGGAACAGCGTCGCGAACAGCGCACCCACCACGGCGATCTGGATGAACTCGGAGAACATGAACAGCCCGAGCTTCATCGCGCTGTACTCCGTGAAGTACCCCGCGATGAGCTCCGACTCCGCTTCCGGCAGGTCGAACGGGATCCGCTTGTTCTCGGCGATCGCCGCCGTCAGAAAGAGGACCGCAGCGAGCGGTTGGTAGAAGATCCCCCACGCCGGCAGCACCCCGCCGATGGTCCCCGACTGCTGCCGGACGATCGCCCCGAGGTCGAGCGTTCCGTACACCAGAATGAGCCCGAGCACCGTGAGCGCCATGACGAGCTCATAGGAGATCATCTGCGACCCGGCGCGTAGCCCACCCAGCAGCGAGAACTTGTTCTCCGATGCCCAGCCCGCGAGCATCGCGCCAATGATGCCGACACTGCTGAAGGCAAAGACGATCAGCAGCCCACCATCGAGCGTGGCGATCTGCATGGGATATGCCCGATCACCGAACCAGGACGCCAGCACCGGCAGCAAGTGTCCCGGCACGATGGTTCCGCCGAATGGCACCACGGCAAACACCAGCAGCACCGGCGTGAACACGATGAACGGGGCGAGGAAGTACCCCACCGTGTCGTGCGTCCGCGGCTTGAAGTTCTCCTTCAGCAGCATCTTGAGGCCGTCGGCCATGCCGTGGAACAGCCCGAGCCACACC
Source organism: Gemmatimonadota bacterium (assembly GCA_021299375.1). Taxonomy (GTDB): domain Bacteria; phylum Gemmatimonadota; class Gemmatimonadetes; order Gemmatimonadales; family Gemmatimonadaceae; genus Gemmatimonas. The sequence goes on along the minus strand of JAJTGR010000082.1, from coordinate 13,081 downwards.
AACTTGATGTTCGTGAACGGGATGCGGAGGTAGGCGCGGTTGGCACCGACGCGATCCGCCATCACCGCCGACTGCTTGCGCTCCACCCACGTGAGCAGCCCGCCGAAGCTGAGCAGCATGACGATCGCATAGGTGATGAACACGATCGACACGACGACGTCGGGCCAGATGCTGGTCATGTGCGGGCTCCCTTCGCGACCTTCCCCGCGTTGGTCGAGGCGGTGGGCTTGCCATGCGCGGTCGACAGCGCCCTGAAGAGCTGCTCGGCGTGCCCCACCGTGGGTGCCGGGGCGAAGCACGGCGCAAAGCCCGTCACGGCACCTTCGAAGTTGGTGTAGTGTCCGTGCCGCTCGGTCTGAATGCTGATGGGCACGAAGACATCGGCCTGGGCGTTGTGCTCCTGCGCATACGCATCCAGGCGAATGACCTTGGGGCCGACGGGAATCGACGTCGGCGCCACGCCCTCGCCCCACACGAGCACGAGGTCGGCACCTGCCAGCAGCGCCGCAGGCTGCGCGGGGAGCATCGGGAAGTACGCCGTCGCCCCACGAGTGTTGGGGTTCTTGTCCGCCCGGATGAGAAGGTCGTCCGCCACGACCTCCCCGGGCTGGGGAAGATGATCCGGCTTCACGTACGCCATCATGTCACGGCCGAGGCGAGCGGTGAAGGCGTCGGCGAAGGCCGCCAGTTCCTCGTTCGAACCCCAACTCGAAACCAGCGCGACCACTCGCTTCGCCGTCGCCAGCAGCGCGGCCGCCGCCGCGGTTGCCTCGCCCAGCGCGACGGCCCGCCCCTGCACCATGGCCTGCGTGGCCCGCGGCCGCTCGAAGATCGCCGCCAGGTCGCGCGCCTTGTTGCACACCCACGGCCCGTTCACCGCCGGATTGTCCAGCGGCGTCACGCGCTCGATGCGGGTGTTCAGGCGCGCATCCAGCGCCTTGAACGCCCACTCCGGCTTGCGATGCCAGAGGTTGATGCTGCACCCCCGCGAGCATCCCGGACACACCGACGGCGTGGGCTTCGTGTACCACACCCGCGAATGATCGAGGTCCGTGCGCGAGAGGAGTGCCCCCACCGGACAGATGTCGATGACGTTGTCCGAGTACATGTCCTCGTTGAAGTTCGCGTCCTCGGCGGGGCGGATCAGCGCATGATCCCCGCGATGGACGGCACCGAGCGCATGCGACTTGGACACCTCGTGGGTGAACCGGACACAGCGTGTGCACATGATGCAGCGCTCGTTGTCCAGCATGATGCGGTCCGACAGCGGGAAGAACTTCGTGGCGTGGTTCTTCCGGTCGATCGACTGCGAGGCGCGGCCGTTGTGCTCGTAGTGGTAGTCCTGCAGGATGCACTCGCCGGCCTTGTTGCAGATCCCGCAGTCCACCGGGTGATTGAGCGTGATGAACTGCATCGTGTCGCGGCGGAGCCGCTTCACGTTCTCCGACTCGGTGAGTACGCGCATGCCGGCAGTGACCGGCATGTTGCAGCCGATGTCGAACCACGGGTCGCCGCGTTCCTGCTCCACCTCCACCATGCAGATGCGGCAGTTGCCGGGGACCGACAGCTCGGGGTGCCAGCAGAAGTGGGGGATCGCCACACCGGCGCGGCGCGCGGCCTGAATGACCGTCTCGCCGGCGAACGCGGTGGCTGGCTGGCCGTTGATGAAGAAGTCGATCGTGCGGTTGGCGTCGACCGGCTCGTTGTTCCCCTTCATGCGCCAACCCCTGCCTGAAGCGGCACCGGCACGGCGCCCGCGAACGGATCGACCACGGTCAAGCGGCCATCATACATGGAGCGACCGTTCCTGATGAAGTACTCGAACTCCTCGCGGTAGTGGTCGAGGATTGCCGAGCAGGCGTACCCGGCGGAGTCGCCGAGGCTGCAGATGGTGGTGCCGTCGTTGGCATTCGAGATGGTGTAGAGCCGATCGATGTCGTCGAGGCGGCCCTCGCCGCGCACGATGCGATCGAGGATGCGCTCCATCCACCCCATGCCCTCGCGGCACGGCGTACACTGCCCACAGGACTCGTGGTGGTAGAAGCGCTGAATGACGCGCGCCAGCCGTACCATGCACGTGCCCTCGGCCACGGCAATCATGCCCCCCGAGCCGATCTGCGATCCGGCCTTGAGCGCCGCATCATGATCGAGCGTCACGCCCTTGATCTCGTTCGCGTCGAGGATCTTGGTCGATACACCGCCGGGAATCACGCACTTGAGCGCCTTCCCCTCCTGCATGCCGCCGCAATCCTCGTAGAGGAACTTCTCCCACGAGTAGCCATACTCGACTTCGTAGACGCCCGGCCGCGCGATATGCCCGGAGATGGAAATCATCTGGGTGCCGGTGCTCTTCCCCACCCCGACCTTCTTGAACTCGGCCGCACCGATCGAAAGGATGACGGGGACGTTGGCCAGCGTCTCGACGTTATTCACCACGGTCGGACGCTGATACAGCCCCTTGACGGTCAGGCGCGGCGGGCGGTTGCGCGGCCATCCTTTCTTGCCCTCGAGCGACGCCAGCATGGCCGAGGCTTCGCCGCACACGTACGAGCCGGCGCCACGGTAGAGCACCACGTCGAGCGAGTACCCCGACCCCATGATGTTCTCGCCCAGCAACCCGGCCGCATACGCCTCCTCGATGGCGTCACGCATGCGTCGCCACGGCAGGTCGAATTCGCCGCGGATGTAGATGAACCCATGGCGCCCCATCAGCGCATACGACGCGATGATAAGCCCTTCGAGGGCCATGTGGGGCACGTGCTCCAGCAGCCAGCGATCCTTGAAGGTGCCCGGCTCACCTTCGTCCGCATTCATGCACACATAGTGCGGCTCACCATCGTCGAGCTTCACCACGCCCCACTTCCGGCCGGCCGGGAAGGCGGCGCCACCGTGCCCGAGGAGCCCCGCCGCCGTGACCTCCCGGGTCACCTCGGTCGGCGCCATGCCGCGCAGCACCCTGGCGAGCGCCTCGTAGCCCCCACGAGCGCGATACGCGGCCAGCGAATGCGATGTCTCGGTGACGGGAAAGTTCATGAAGAACTTCCGGCCGCTCAGCTCCGGCGTGGCGGGCGCGCTCATCGCGAAAGCTCCTCGAGCAGCGCGTCCACGACGGCCGGCGTGAGGTTCTCGTGATAGGCATCGTTCACCATCATCATCGGGGCCGTGCCGCACGACGCGAGGCACTCTACGGTGGACAGCGTGAATCGGCCATCGGGCGTGGTCTCACCGGGCTGGATGCCCAGGCGGCCGCAAAGATAGCGCACGAGGCCTTCGGCGCCGCGCAGCGCGCAGGAGACGTTGTGACACACCTGCAGGTGGTACCGCCCGAGAGGCTCCCGGGTGAACTGGGTGTAGAACCCGAGCACTTCGTCCACCTGGGTGCGGGGCACGCCGAGGTAGGCGACCAGTTCGTCGATATCGGAGTCGGCGATATACCCCCGCTCCTCCTGGATGCGACGCAGGCAGGGGATGGTCAGCGATCCTTCGAAACCGGCCGGATATCGCCGCTTCCACTGCTCGAACTCGGGGATGAGATGCTGGATCCCGTTCATCGGTCGCACTCTCCGCCGATCATGTTCACCGAGCCGAAGGTGGTGACGATGTCGGCGAGCTGGTAGCCGTCGAGCATGCGGTGCACACCGCCCATGTGCACGAAGCTCGGCGAGCGCACGTGCACCTTGTGGGGAACGCCTTCACCCGTGCTCACGAGGTAGAAGCCGAGTTCCCCGTTGGCGCCTTCGTGCGCCACGTAGATGTCGCCGGCCGGCACGACCGGCCCTTCCATCACCAGCTTGAAGTGATTGATGAGCGACTCGATCTCGGTGTACACGAGCTCCTTCTCGGGGAACACGCAGCGCCGATCGTCCACATTGATCGGACCGTCGGGCATGAGATCGATACACTGGCGAATCATGTACACCGACTCGTCCATCTCCCGCATGCGCACGAAATAGCGGTCGTAGTTGTCACCCTTGATGCCGACCGGCACGTCGAAGTCCAGCTCACCGTACGCGAGGTACGGCGTGTCCTTGCGCAGGTCACGCGGCACCCCGGTGGATCGCAGGATGGGGCCGGTGAAGCCCCAGTGCAGCGCCTCCTGCGTGCTGAGCACACCCACGTTCCGCATGCGATCGATGAAGATGCGGTTGCGGTCGACGAGCCCGTGCACGCGGTCGATGTACTCCTCGTATTCGGTGAGGATGGCCCGCAGGCGCGTGAACCACCCGTCCGGCACATCGAAGGCGAGTCCGCCGATACGGCCGTACGAATACGTCACGCGGGCACCGGTGAGCGCGGCGAGGTGTTCATACATTGCGTCACGCACCGTGACGAGATACAGGAAGCCGGTCATCGCGCCGAGCTCCATGAGCTGCGCGGCGACACACGTGAGGTGGTCCGCCAGGCGCGAGTACTCGGCCAGCAGCGTGCGCAGGAAGCGGGTGCGCGGCGTGATCTCGATGCCCATGAGCTGCTCGACGGCATCGCAGTAGGCGAAGTTGTTGATCAGCGCCGAGCAGTAGTTCAGGCGGTCGACGTACGGGATGAGGTTGTGCCAGGTGTGATCCTCGCACTCCTTCTCGAATCCGCGATGCAGATAACCGCAGTGCACATCGGTGCGTACGACCTTCTCGCCATCCAGCTCGGCGATGATCTGGACGGTCCCGTGGGTGGCCGGGTGCGATGGTCCGATGTTGACGACGACCGTGTCATCGCGCGACGGCGTGAACGACGTCGAGACCGGGTTGGCGATGGGCGGGCGGGGGATCGGACTAGCGGACAAGGGCGCCCTGCGGCGGGAGGTACGGTACCAGCGGCTGCTCCTGCTGCTTCGGATAATCTTTCCGCAGCGGATGGCCGACGAATCCCTCGTACAGCAGGATCGGACGCAGGTCCGGGTTTCCCCGGAAGCGAATGCCATACATGTCGTGGCACTCGCGTTCCATGTAGTGCGCTGAACCGTACAGGGAGATCAGCGTGTCGACGACGGGCGCCTTGCCGCTCACCCGCAGCTTGAGTCGGACGCGGACCTTGTGGATGGTGGAGTAGAGGTGATACACCACCTCGAACCGCAGCGCGGCATCGGGCCAGTCCACTGCGGTCACGTCGAGAAACAGGTCGAAGCCGAACGCGTCACGCAACTGTTGCACCGTGGACACGAGGGCATCCGGATCGAGCTCGAAAACGAGCACCCCGTGCTGGATACCGCGCGACGCCACGGCAAAGTGCTGCTGCAGCTGGTCGAGGACCGGGAGGCTCACGACTCAGAACCGCTCATTGACGATGGGATGGCGCCCGTTCGCAATCTTCTCCTGCAGGCGCATGATGCCATCGATGACCATCTCGGGGCGCGGCGGACAACCGGGCACGTAGATGTCCACGGGAATGATCCGATCGATCCCTGGAAGCGACGCATAGTTCTGGTAGAACCCGCCCGTGCTCGCGCACACGCCGAAGGCCATGACCCACTTGGGCTCGCACATCTGCTCGTAGACCTTGAGCAGGATGGGGGCCTGCTTCTGGGTCACCGTGCCGACCACCATCAGCAGGTCGGCCTGGCGGGGCGAAAACCGCGGCAGGGCGGCGCCGAAGCGGTCGGTGTCGTACGCCGAGGCGCTCACGGCCATGAACTCCATCGCACAGCAGGCGGTGACGAACGGATAGGGGAACAGCGAGAACTTGCGGGCCCAGCCGACCAGCTCGTCCTTCCGGGTCGTGAGGTACTCGAAGGTCGCGTGCTTGGTGTGCGTGGAGCCGCCGGACGCCTGGGCCGCGGGCGATCCCGCCGCGTCCACGATGGGGAGGCGCTTGCCGTACATCGGTTACTCCGTCACCGCTTCGAGAATCCGCGCCCGGTATACATATAGAAGGCAGAGGACCAGCAAGGCGGCGAAGAGGAAGAAAGTGAACACCATGAAGCCCGACAGCGGTCGGGCGCCCAGCGTCCAGATGAAGAGAAACATCGTCTCCAGGTCGAACAGGATGAAGACGATGGCCACGGCGTAATACTTGATGGGCACGGCCTTCACGTTCACCAGCTCCACTGGCGTGGCGCCGCACTCGAAGGGCTCGAGTTTGGTGGACGTGGCAGCCGGCTTGGGCCCCAGCACCGCGTTCAGCGTCAGCGCCAGGCCGACAAAGCCGACGATGGCGACCGCATAGAGCAGGAACGTGATGTAGGGGGTCATCGCACAGGCACGGGTGCCGGGATTCCGGACGGCGACCGACGGGACGCCGGAGGAGAGGTAGGTCCATTGGTTCACAGCGAACCGCCAGACTGAGCAACCGCACGCAACGTGCCAGAGCGCACGGACCGCGTCAAGGCGCCGGTCACCCCGGCCATGTCCCGCGGGAGACGCCACACGTTGTGCGCTGGCTCGTGTGCCCGGCCATCGGCGCCTCTGACGCCCGCTTCGTTTCGTCCGGTCGGGAGAGCCGGCTGATGGTCCCCTGAATGATGGCGAAGCACCGTCCCGTGGTGGCGCCGCGTGACACCGGCGGTCATGCTGTCGACGATCGGCCGATTGTGAGCCCTGAGCGGCGAGGCGTACGGAAGCCCGCGGCCGATGGTGGGGCGTCGCCTCCGCCGGCGCGTCCCACGACTCATCCCTGTCACGCATCCCTGTCACGCATCCCTCGTCATTCATCCCAGGGTTTACAGGTGATGGTGTCCAGTCATGTTGACACCCGGTCCAATCAGTCGCACCTTGGTCATAGACGGCGGGCTCGGCGTTCGAGCCCTTTGCGGTTGACGCAGGAACCTGTTTTTTTCCTGCGCGTTGACTGTGCGGCAGCGCTCTCGTCCGGGTGCGCTGCGCCACCTTCGTCATCCTTGCCCGGCACCGCTCCGATGAGTCCTCGGCGTCCCACGACCATGGTGGCATGATCGCGCCCGCCCCGATGACGGACGCGTCCGAGTGCGCCCGAATCACCCTGGTACACGCCCGGACGTTCTCGCTCGCGAGCAAGCTGCTCCCCACCGAGAAACGCCGCGCCGCCTATGCCCTGTATGCGTTCTGCCGGGTGGCCGACGATCTCGTCGATCAGGCCGATCAGGGGAATCTGGCCGCGCTCCGGGTCCAGCTCGATGCGTATCGGGACCAACTGCAGGCCGCCCTCGACGGGCGCCCCAGCGGCCCCATCTTCCGCGAAATGGCATGGGTCACCCGCGCCTACGACGTGGCCCCCGATCCGCTCTTTGAACTGTTGGACGGGGTCGGTCGGGATCTGGAGGCCCACACCTATGCGACGTGGGCCGAACTCGAGCAGTATTGTGAGGGGGTCGCCAGCTCGGTCGGCGAGATGTGCACCTACGTGTTCGGTGTGCCGGCTGGCCCGGCCATGCGGACCAAGGCCATTCAGTACGCACGGACGCTCGGCACGGCGATGCAGCTGACCAATATCCTCCGGGACGTTGGGGAGGATGCCCACCGCGGTCGCTGCTACCTGCCGGCCGAGGATATGGCCCGCTTCGGGCTCACCCCGCAGGACGTGCTGACTCGTGGGGCGTCGCTGGTGCGTGAACCCGGGTGGGCCCGCCTGATGGCCTTCGAGGTGAGCCGGGCGCGAGCGCTCTACGACGCCGCCATGCCAGGCATCGCACTGCTTGCATCCGACGCCCAGCGCTGTGCCGCGGCGTGCGCCACGGGCTATGCCGGCATTCTGAACGCCATCGAAGCCCAAGGGTACGACACCATCTCGTCACGTGCCCGCATCGGTCGCCTGGCCCGCGTGGGCATTCTGTGGAACGCCTGGCGCTATCGGGCCCCCACCCCGGACTTGTCGGCGCTGGGGCACGGGCCGCGCATCGTCTGGGAACCCAACACGGCGTCGGCCAATACCGATACCCTGATCCGTCTTGCCTGAGGGGCTGTTCGCATGACTCACTCCACCGACCTTCGGGATACCGCGCCGTCCACGTTGTTCCGGATCGCGGCTGCCGCGCTCCTCGGACATGCGTTCTTCTCGGCATTCTCCGCGTTTGCGTTCGCGACGTTTCTGGTGCCGCCGTACCCGGAGTGGCTCCAGACCCCGCAGAACCAGAAGGTGATGGCCATGGGCTTCACCTATGGGGGGGCGACCACGGTCACGCTGGGTGCCATCGCCGGCCTCGCGTTCCTGGCGCACACGATCGGGGTGGCCCGCGCCCTTCCCGTTTTCCTGGTGTCATTTGCTCTCGCGTTCCTCTCCGAGTACGCGGGCACCGTCACCGACTACCCGTTCGGAGCCTACGAGTACTCGAGCCAGCTGGGCTACAAGATCCTCGACCGCGTGCCGTTCAACATCCCCACGTCGTGGTTCTACATGCTGGTCGCGTCGCTGGCCATCTGCGGCCGATTCCTGCCGGCCAAGGACGACCGCACCTCCAAGTGGTGGTGGGCCTTCATGGGCGGCTTGGTCCTGACGCTGTGGGACGTATCCATGGATCCTGCCATGGTCAAGACCAACCACTGGTTCTGGCAGATCGGTGATCTGTCCGACCGGAGCGCTTTCGAGCAGTTCATCGGCAAGCCCATTTTCTTTGGCATGCCGATCACCAATTGGCTCGGGTGGCTGCTCACCGGCATCCTCGTCGCCCGCGTGATGCTCGCGCTGGTACCCCCGTCGATGTGGGCCACCAAGGTGTCGCCGCACCGCCTGCCGATCACGCTGTACGCCGTGAACGGTCTCCTGCCGATCGTCATCTGCCTCCGCCAGGACATGGTGCTGGCGGGCGTCCTCGGCACCATCGCCATGGGTCTCCCGCTGTGGGCCGCCCTGCGCAACGCCCCGATGCCCCTGCCCTCGCCGGGCACGGCACCGTCGGCGCCCCTTGGTCAGGTGGCGGTGTCGGGGAACTGACCCCACCCCTCGCCCCCGTGGCAGCAGGGCACAACGGCCGGGCACATGCCCGGCCGTTCTTGGAACCGGCCACCTCGTGCGCCCAACTCAGGGCCCCCCGGGCACACTCTCGCCCGGGTCTGCGTTAGCTCCTTCGACTGCGGTATGGATCGCCTCGTCCCCATCTTCGATTCTGATGCCCTGCCCATCGGCATCCTCGTCCTCATCGTCATCGAGGCGGCGGTGCTGGTGATCTGGCAGCGACGGAACCCGAAGTCGCCACTCGGATCACCGAACACGGCGCGCATCGTGTCGTTCCTGGGGGCCGGCGGTTCACTGGTCGCCGCGATGATCTTCCATCGCCGACCCGAGCCGTCGCCGGAAGGATTCGCCATCGCCATGCTCTGCGCCTTGGTCGTTCACCTCTGGCACATCGCCGTCCTGCTTCGTCGCTGACACGCGGCGGGGCGGGCGCTCTGCTCCTTCAGCATTCCGGTTCATGCGCATTGTCGTCATCGGCAGTGGATTCGGCGGGTTGGCCGCTGCCATCCGTCTGCAGGCTCAGGGTCACGACGTCACCATTGTCGAGAAGCTCGACAAGGCTGGTGGCCGAGCCTACGTGTTCGAGCAGGACGGCTTCACCTTCGACGCCGGCCCGACCATCATCACGGCGCCTTGGGTCCTCGACGAGTTGTTCGCGCTCACGGGCCGCACGACCGCCGACTACATCAAGCTCGTCCTCCTCGATCCCTTCTACAACATTCGGTTCGAGGACGGTACGGTTTTCCACTACAACGGCGACAAGGAGTCACTCGTGCGGCAGGTGCGCGAGTTCTCGCCGGACGATGTGGACGGCTACCTGCGCTTTCGTGAGAAGGCGTGGGAGATCTTCAACGTCGGCATGCCGCTCATCGACAAGCCCTTCCTGTCACTCGGGTCGATGGTGAAGGTGTTGCCGGAGCTCATCCGCACCCGCTCCGACATCTCCGTGGCCGGGCTGGCCGACAAGTATCTCAAGGACGAGCGCTTGCGGCAGGTCTTTTCCTTTCACCCGTTGTTGGTGGGCGGCAACCCGTACCGCGCCTCGTCCATGTACGCCCTCATCCACAAGCTCGAGCAGCAGTGGGGCGTGCTTTTCGCGATGGGCGGCACGGGCGCCCTCGTGCGTGCTCTGGTGCAGGCATTCGAGGATCTCGGAGGCCGCATCCGGTACGAGAGTGAGGTGCAGGAAATCCTGGTCGGCGACAACCGCCGCGCCAATGGCGTCAAGCTGGTCGGTGGTGAGCAGCTGCGTGCGGAGGCTGTGGTGTGCAACGGCGATCTGGTGCAGGCGTATCGTACGCTCCTGCCACCCGAGAAGCGCCCCAGCATGAGCAACCGCAGGGTGGAGAACCTGCGGCACTCGATGTCGCTGTTCGTGATCTACTTCGGTACCAACCGGCAGTACGACAACATCGCGCACCATGAGATCATCATGGGCCCCCGCTACAAGTCGCTGCTCGAGGACATCTTCGAGCGGAAGATCCTTGCCGATGACTTCTCGCTCTACCTGCACCGCCCCACGGCGACCGACGCATCGCTGGCGCCGCCGGGACATGACTGCTGGTATGTGCTTTCGCCGGTCCCACATCTCGGGAGCCGAACGGACTGGGAAGCCGTGGGGCAGCGCTATCGCGACCGCATCATGCAGTACCTCGAGGATCGCTACCTCCCGGAGCTGTCGCAGCACCTCGTGACCGAGCGGCGTATCGACCCACGCTATTTCGAGCGGACGCTCAACAGCTACATGGGCAGCGCGTTCGGCCCCGAGCCGGTGCTGACGCAGTCCGCCTACATGCGGCCGCACAACCAGAGCAAGGACATCTCGAACCTCTACTTCTGCGGCGCCGGGACCCACCCCGGCGCCGGCCTGCCCGGCGTGATCGCCAGCGGGAAGATCGTGGCCGAACTCATCGGCGGTGCCCCGGCCAGGAAGACCGCGCCGACCCCGGCGCCGACGCTCGCCCCGGTCTGAGAGACCGGTCGGCGGTGAAGCGGGCCGCCTCGGCGGCCCGCTTGGTGTTTCCGGAGATGTCACGGCCATGACGCGTCGGGGCGGGCGCTGGCGGCGCGGTTTCTCGCCGACCCCCACCCCACTAGATTTGCCCCGATGAACATCACCATTACCCCGACCGAGACCGCTGGCGTCTCCCGGCGCCTGCAGATCACGGTGCCGGCCGAGACGGTGGCGACCTACGAAGACCAGGCGGCGCGCAAGTACGCGACGCAGGTGCGACTCCCCGGCTTCCGCCCGGGCAAGGCACCGCCGTCCATGGTGCGCAAGAAGTTCCCCGAGGCCGTGCGCCAGGAAGCCATCGAGATCGTCATCAACGAGGCATTCCGCACGGCCATCGAGCGTGAAGGACTCAAGCTGGCTGCGCAGCCCCACGTGCACGACCTCAAGGCCGAACCCGGCCAGCCGCTCGAGTTCGAGCTGCACTGCGAAGTGCGCCCGGAGCTCGCGCTGGAGCAGATTGACGGCTTCACGCTGACCCGCCGCGATGCCGCCGTGACCGACGCCCTCGTCGAGGAGCAGATCGAGCGGATCCGCGAGCAGAAGGCCGAGTGGACGCCGGTCGAGGAGAAGGCGGCGCCGGGTGACATGGTCACCGTGCTGCTCTCCACCGCCGACGCCGACGGCACCCTCCCCGAGGGCAAGGAGTACCGCATCGTGCTCGGCGGCGGCCAGGCGATCGCCGGTATCGAAGAGCTGATCATGGAGACAGTGCCGGGCGGCACCACCGAGCGATCGGTGCGCTGGCCCGACGATTTCCCCGATGAGTCGCAGCGCGGCGTCGCCAAGCTCGTGCGTGTCGTGGTGAAGGACGTCAAGCGCAAGTCACTGCCTGTGCTCGATGACACCTTCGCGCGCGAAGTCGGCGACTTCGATACCATCGATGCGTTGCGTGAGGCCGTGCGCACCGACATGGCCGAACAGAGCAAGCGCGAGGCCGACGCCGACGTGCGCGGTCAGCTCATCCAGCAGATCGTGACCACGAATCCGTTCGATGTACCCAAGGCGTGGGTCATGCAGCTCGTCGACGGGTACATGCAGATGTACGGTGTGCCCGAGGCCCAGAAGCAGACGTTCGCCAAGGAGTTCATGCCGATGGCCGAGAACCAGGTGCGGCGGGACCTGATCATCGACACGCTGGCCGAGCGCGAGTCGCTGCAGGCTTCGGCGGCCGATGTCGATGCGCGCGTCGAGACACTCGCCAAGGCCCGGAACGCTGATCCGGGCCAGGTGTACGCGCAACTGCAGAAGCAGGGGCGCCTGCAGGAAATCGAGCGCGAGATCACCGAGGAGCGCGTCTTCACCTGGTTGCTCGAGAAGAACACCGTCACGGCCGCGTGAGCGCCCGCGACGCCACCCACGTACCGGAGACAGGCAGCATGGCATCGATCTACATGCCGTATATCATCGAGCGCTCCAGCCGCGGCGAGCGGACGTACGACATCTTCTCGCGCTTGCTCATGGATCGCATCGTGTTCCTGGGGTCGCCCGTCACGGACGACGTCGCGAACATCATCATCGCACAGCTGCTGTTTCTCGAGGCCGACAACCCCGAGAAGCCGATCCACCTGTACATCAACTCGCCGGGCGGCTCCGTGTCGGCGGGTCTCGCGATGTACGACACCATGCAGTTCATCAAGGCGCCGGTGCACACCACGTGCATGGGCATGGCGGCCTCGATGGGCGCGTTCCTGCTCTGCGCCGGCGCCGCCGGTCACCGCAGCGCCCTGCCGCACAGCCGCATCATGATCCACCAGCCGTCGCAGAATGGCGGCGGCGGTTCGGCCTCGGACATCGAGATTCAGGCCAAGGAGATCCTGTATCTCCGTTCGAAGATGAACGAGCTCATGTCGAAGCACACCGGCCGCCCCATCGAGCAGATCGAGCGAGATACCGATCGCGACCGCTTCATGAGCGCGGAAGACGCCAAGGTCTACGGCCTCGTGGACAACGTCATCCAGCATCAGGCGGAGCTGGTGCCGGCTGGGCGTTGAGACGCTGCGCGGAAAACCCTCACGGAGGGCACCGCGGACGGTGAGGGCGCGGTGAAAGGGCCCACACGGAGGGCACCGAGGACGGTGAGGGCGCGGTGAAAGGGCCCACACAGAGGGAACCGAGGTCGGTGAGGGCACGGTGAAAGGGCCCACACGGAGGGCACCGAGGACGGTGAGTCCACGGAGCACGGCGGGAAAAGCACGAGGGGGTGGCCAG
>JAJTGR010000012.1 GCA_021299375.1 Gemmatimonadota bacterium | reverse complement strand
TGGGTCAGTCCGCCGCGGACCGCCTGCACGACCGTGCGGCGCACGTGCGCTTGCGTCGCCGCGTCCAGCGATCGCCCGTCTACGCGTTTCACCATGGAGGCAATATAACACTACGCACTATTTAATGCCCGGGTCAGTATGTGGCGCTCACGGTGGGCGAGCATCTGGCGGAGCAGTTGGTGCTGTCGCCGGTTCTCGCCATGTGGAGCGGCAATCTGCTGGTGCTGGTCCTCGCGGTATTCGCGCTCAAGTCATCGGTGGGTGGCGCAGAATCACGTCCGTCGCCAGCGCAGTGAACCGGCAAGCCACCAGTCGAAACGACAAGCGTCGTGGCGAAATTCGAGAGCATGCCTGAAGCGCCACGAGGCTTCTGACGAACCCGTGGGCTGAGCGCGATGTCGCGCGCCCGCCACTCCGCGTGAGCCATTTCCGCCAATCGGCGCGCGCCCCCACAGGGTGTGTGTGGGGGCTCACGCCGATTGGCAGGCGTTGGGCTCGGACTCCGTGGCGGGAGTGGCTCACGCCGATTGGCGGGCGCCCGGCGGATTCCACGCGCTGATGCAAATCGCCGCACTGTACCTCCGTGATCCCGACGTCGATCGCCGTCGTGCAACGGGCCCCACCATGCGGTGGGGCCCGTGTCGTGAGCCGCGTCGATCTGCCTATGGCAGGAATGGCGCGAGCGCCGGGTCGAGGTTCGCGAGGGCTGATCGCAGGACCGGCAGGTAACGATCTTTCCACGCACACGCACGCCGTACCTCCGCAGCTGTGGCCAGTGCCCTGCCGTACGCGCGCTCGTGGCGAGCCGTCCGTATCGCCTCGGCGCTGGCCACACGGGTGACACCTTCCGCGATGTCGAACGCCGCAACGGCACTGCAGACCCGCTCGTGGTGCCCATGCCCACTGCGGACACACACGGGATGAGGCGCGAGCACGGCCTCGCAGCCAAGGTCACCGGCACCGTGGGCGGCACCGTGGGCGGGATCGGCGCTCACGGTCCTGGCGTCGCTGGCACGGGTGCCTCCGCTCGTTGCGGCCCGCGACGTTGGCTCCCTGTACGGAAGTCCGGAACCTGCTGCGCAAGCTCGCGCCTCGCCTCACGACGCCACCGCGCCGATTGGCATCCGGCGGCTATGTTGTAGGGGTGCCAGTCCATTCACGAACCCTGCGCCTATGCCTTCGTGGCGCGCCGCGGCTGCTCGCGGCCGCGGCCGCCCTCTGGGCCGTGCTCATGCCCACGCAGCTCGCCGCCCAGCGCCGCCCCGGTGTGCCCATGGGCTTCTACACCACCACCGGCCTGCCCACCGCTGACGTCGAGGCGGGCTCGGTGACCACCAGCAGCTCCCTGGCCGAGGCGCCGACCGTCGCGCTGTCGCTGCTCGTCACCGGCGCGGTCAAGCGCATGCCGAAGCGTGCCGTGATCGTGGGACTGCGTGCCACGCCACTGGCGTTCGGCAATGCCGACTCGTGCGTCGTCGCGCCTGGGGTGAGCGGCTGCCTGAACCGCCGGTTCACCGAGCGCGTGGGCATCCTGGTGGGGGCGGCCTTCGACATCCGCTCCACCCTGCTGCGCACCACCATCGGGCCCACCCTCTACAATGTCGAGGAGCAGGGCGCGCGCATCGGCACCACCGTGCGGGTGGACTTCGCCTCGCCCCGCCTGCGGGGGCCCACGCCGACGCTCTTCTTTACCCGCACCTTCCTTGGCAGCCAGGGCGGCGAGCCGGCGGCGCACAGTACCCTCGGGGCAGGCTTCCGGTGGGTGCGCAAGTCGTGACGGCTGCCCGGTATCGCGTGGGCGCCCTCGGCGCGTTGCTGATGGGCACGATGGGCTGGACGGGGCGCGAACTCCGTTCGTTCGACCGGGTGCTCCTGCTCGAAGCCGAGGGTACCACGTCCGCCGGCGTGAGCCTCGGCGATGTGGACCGCGACGGTGACCTCGACCTCGTGCTGGCCAAGGGGCGTCACTGGCCGCTCGAGAACCTGGTGCTGCGCAACGACGGCCGCGGACACTTTGTCGCCGAGCCGCTGGCCGAGTCGGCCGATCGCACCTACACCGCGGCACTCGCCGACCTCGATGGCGACGGCGATCTCGATGCCGTGGTCAGCAACGATCGCCCCGATCGCAAGCTGGTCTACCGCAACGACGGCCGCGGCTCCTTCACGGTGGCGGGCACGTTCGGCGATCCGGCATGGTCCACGCGCTATGTCACCGTGACCGAACTCAATGGCGACGGGCGCCCCGATCTGGTGGTGGCCAATCGCAGCAGCACCCCGGCCAATCCGCGACCGAGCTTTGTCTGCCTCAACGACGGGGCGGGCGCCTTTCCCGTGTGCACGCCCCTCGCCACGCGATCGGCCACCATCATCGTGGCGGCCGATGGCGATGGCGACGGCCATGTGGACCTGTTCGTGCCGCACCGCGACGGGGGACAGAGCCTGCTGTTCTGGAACGACGGGCGCGGTGGGTTCGCCGGGCCGCCCACGCCGGTGGGGGCGGCACCCTCGTATACGCGGGCCGCGGTGGCCGCCGATGTCGATGGCGACGGGCGCCCCGACCTCGTCACGGGTGACGAGCGTACGGGGCTGTTCGTGCACCGCAACGCGGGTTCACGCACCTTTCACACGGCCGTGCGCCTCGGTGACGCCCCCGCGTCGCCGTATGCCATTGGGGCGGCTGATCTCGATCGCGATGGCGCCACCGACCTCGTGGTGGGCTATGACCGAGCTGTCGGCACGGTGCACTTCAACGCTGGCGCCGGTGCGGCACTGCGCTTCACGACCGTGCCGTGGAACGACGGCAAGGGGGCCGTCTATGGCCTCGCCATCGGCGACCTCAACGGCGATGGCTGGCCCGACATTGCCGCCGCCCGCTCCGACGCGCCCAACGGGGTCTGGTTCAGCGGGCCTTCGCGGTAACGCTACCGGCCGTTCGACACGCCGCTATCGGCGACCCAGCACGGCGCTGCACTTGATCTCCACGCGCGCGGCCGGCCGCGGTAATGCGCTCACGGCGAGGGTCGCGCGCGCCGGGGGATCGGTGGGAAAGAACGCCACGTACACCGCGTTCATGGCCGCGTAGTCGGCCATGTCCACGAGAAACACGGTGCACTCGGCCACGTCGGCCATCCGGGCGCCGGCGCTGGTGAGTGCGCTGCGGATGTTCTCGAGGGTCTGCCGAGTTTGTGCGCCCACGCCCCCGTCGACGATCTCCTGGGTACCGGGCGTGACCCCCGTCATGCCCGACACGAACACCTGGCCGCCGTCCCTGATGGCAACGGAATAGGCGGGCACCAGTGGCGCGATGCCGGGTGGGTTGATCACCTCACGGCGCACATTCGAGGCACACGCGGCAAGGAATGCACCGGAGAGGGCCAACGCGGAGAGCAACGGGCGGAGGAGCGGCATGGGTGGCGTCACGGTCTGGGAAACAGGAGGTACGGACAGCGCAAGGTTGCCACGAACGTGACACGGCGGCCAGTTCTCCCGCTTCGGCGGGCGGTGTGCCCCGCCTACACTCCCTGCATGTTCCTGCCTGCGTTGCGCACGTCCACCAAGCACCCGGTCCGACGGCTCCGGAGTACGGGCCCCATGCCGAAGTTCGTGCCAGGCGAGGTGGTGCAGTTTCACGTCGATGAGGGGCTGGTGCAGGGCACCGTCACCGGGGTCGATCCCAAGGCCCGACGCGACCTGCCGCTCGGCCTGCCATACGGCATCCTGGTGACGCACGCGCCCCCGCACAGCGGGTATCTCGTGGGTGGCGAGTACACCATCCGGGCCGGCTGTCTCGAACTCGAGGGTGGCATACCGCGGCTCCCCGTGCCCGAGCCGCCGGCACCGGCTCCGGCGCTCCCGTTCTTCCTCGTGGCGTGGATGCGCGAGGGGAGCAACGTCCCCACGCAGGGCACGATGCTGGTGCAGGGCGCCTCCTTGGAGGTGGCGTCGGCGGCCGCCATGGCGGCGCTCACCGCCGAGCTGCAGGCCGACGTGGCCGAGCGTGGTGAGTCACCCGAGGCCATGGTGCTGCTGCTGAACGCCGCGGAGGTGCCGCGCCCCGAGGCGGGCGTCCCGGTGGTGGCGTCGGTGAGCTGGTAGCGCACGGACGCCGGGAGCCGATCGCGCGCCCGGCTGCTACGTTGTGGCCATGACCGCGATCACTCCGGAGGCGGCCACCATCCGCCTGTCCGCCGAAGAGGCTGCCGCCCGCAAGCGTCTGCTCACGGTCCTCTTCGTGGGTGTGTTCATGGCCGCGATGGACGCGGCCGTGGTTGCCCCCGCCATCCCGGCGCTGCGCGCAGCCTTTGGCGTGGACAACCGCCAGATCGGCCTCATCACCATTGTCTTCAGCCTCTGTTCGCTGAGCGGTACGGCCCTCATGGCCAGCCTCAGCGACCGCTTCGGCCGGCGCACGGTGTACCTGCTCGACATTGCAGGGTTCGCGCTGGGCTCGCTCCTCATTGCCCTGTCGAACAGCTTCAGCATGTTGCTGCTGGGGCGCGCCATCCAGGGACTCTCGGCCGGCGGCATCACCCCCACGGCCAGCGCCGTGGTCGGCGACACGTTCCCGCCCGAGCAGCGTGGGCGCATCCTTGGTCTGGTTGGCGCGACCTTCGGCATGGCGTTCGTCGTGGGCCCGGTGCTGGCCTCGGCGTTGCTGGTGGTGGCCAGCTGGCCGTGGATCTTCCTCGTCAACCTCCCCATCGCGGCGGTGGTGTTCGGCATGGGGCTGCGCGCACTGCCGCAGGCCCCGCGGACCGAGCATCCGCCGTTCGACTACGCAGGCATGGCGGTGCTGGCGCTCATGCTCAGCTGCCTCGTGCTGGGCATCAATCGCGTACTCGACGACGCGGTGGGGCTGACGCTCTGGCCAACGCTGCTGGCGGTGCCGGTGCTCGGCATTCCGCTGCTGGTGTCCATCGAGCGACGGGCCGCCCAGCCCATCGTGCCGCTCACCGTATTCGGGACGCGCCAGCTGCGGACCACGTGGGTGCTGTGCACGGGCGCGGGCTTCGGCATGGGCAGCGTGATCTTCGTGACGTCGGTGGCGGTGGCGGCCTTCGGTACCCCCTCGCGTCAGGCAGGGCTGCTGCTGCTGCCGCTGGTGCTCTGCTCGTCGGCGGCGTCGGCGGGCTTCGGGCGGCTGCAGAATCGGCTCGGACCGCGTGCGGTGATGCTCTGGGGATTCGGTACGCTGGCTATCGGCTCGGCGCTGCTGGGGCTGGCCGGTCGCGCGTTCTGGGTGTTCCTGCTCGGCACACTGTTCCTCGGCGCCGGTGTGGGGATCGTGGTGGGCGGCACGCTGCGCACGGTGGTGCTCGACGAAGTGGACGCCCGCGAGCGCACGGCGGCGCAGGCGCTGGTGAACATCGGAATCGCGATCGGCAACCTCGTGGTGGTGGCCACGCTGAGTGCCCTGGCCGATCGCGCCGGGGGCGGCATGGCGGGGCTGCGCCTCGCCTATCTGGCGGCGGCCGCCGTCCACCTCGCGATGATGGCGGTGAGCCTGCGGCTGCGGCCGCGGGGCTGAGGGCGGCGGCGGCGGCGCGACGCCGGGATGGGCACGGGACCCCCACCAGCCCGTCGATGCCACCGACGACGGCCGGATGGCCCGTGGTCACTGGACGAGCGTGGGCCTTGAGGTCACTGGCACGGACGTCACCGGTGAGCGGGATGGCGCAACTCTAGGGGATTCGCACATCCAGGACGGTGCGGCCGTCGACCTCGACCTTGGCCAGGCGCGTCGTGCGTGAGGTGCCAGCGGCGGGCCAGGTGATCTCGAGGTCGACGGGATCATGGTTGGCGAGGCCGATGTGTACGGGCAAGTCGCTCTGGGCGTCGTAGCCGGAACCGGCGTCCACGGTGCGCAGCGCCAGCAGGCGCCGCGTACCCGCCGCAAAGACCCGCACTTCGGCACCGGCGCGCGTGGCGCGATCCTGGCCGTCGAGCACCCGCACACGCAGCGAGCGCCGCGCGACCTTGGCGGGCAGGATGGTGCGCAGCACCGCGTGCGGCCCCTGGCCGGTGAGCAGCAGGTCGGCGGCGCCATCGCCATCGATGTCGGCCCATTGTACGCCATGATCGGCCGCACGTACCGTCACCGCCTCGGCTTCGATCGGATCGAAGCGGGATCCGGTGCTGCGATACAGGTAATCCGGCCAGTTGCGTCCCTGCGTGACGGTACCGTTGAGATAGAGATCCAGATGCCCATCGTGGTCGATGTCGGCGGGAGCGCAGCTGTCGTATCGCCCGTCCACCGCGAGGCCCCAGGCGGCGCCGACGTCCTGCCAGGTTCCACCGGCGGAGGCGAGGAAGAGGCCCGGCGTCCCGTAGTTGGCGGCGAGCACGTCGAGGCGGCCGTCGCGGTTCACGTCGGCCACGCAGGGACGCACGGTGCCCTGCGCGGCGTCGCCCGGGGCGCGGCCACCCCACGCGAGGCCCCATGCCTCGGCCACGTCGGTAAAGCGGCCGCGATCGTTGCGCATCACGCCGTTGGCATCGCCGTCCATGTTGCCCACGATCACGTCGAGATCGCCGTCGCTGTCGAGGTCGGCCCACACGGCCCCCACGCTGCGGCGCCCGTCGGCAAGGCCGATGTCGGCGGCGATGTCCACCAACTGCCCGTTCGTGTTGCGCCACAGCATGTTGGGACGATCGCGAAATGCGATGAAGAGGTCGAGATCGCCGTCGGCGTCGTAGTCCACCCACACCGGCTGCCGCACGGCACCCGTCGGGAGCTCGAGGCCGGCCTGCTCGGTGGCGTTCACAAAGCGACCGCGGTCGTTGCGGTACAGCCGCAGCACCGAGCCCGCGCCGGGTGCGAAGCCCACCAGCAGGTCGGGGTCGCCGTCACCGTCCCAGTCGCCGAAGGCAGCGGCGCGCGTGGCCCGCGCATCGGCCACGCCCCACGCCTCGCCCACCTCAGCGAACGTGCCGCCGTCGTTCCGGTACAGGCGGTTGGCGGTGCCGTTGAACCCCACGAACAGGTCGCTGTCGCCATCGCCATCAATGTCGGCGAGTGCATTGACGAGCGAGTTGGGAGCGCTGAACAGCGCCGGCTGCATCGGGGTGAAGCGCGGCGTGGGCGGCGCGCCGAAGGCGAGCAGCAGGGGGAGGGCCGCCAGCGCGAGGTGTGCGCGAACGGGCGAGGACACGGGCATGGGCATGGGCAACGTTGCGCTGCTGGCCGTCAGCCCGCCACCGCCGCCGGGATCGCCAACGCCCGACCTGCCGCCCGTCCTGCGGCGCGCCCCGTCGCCCACGCCCACAGAAAGTTGTAGCCGCCGATGGGGCCGAACGCGTCCAGCACCTCGCCGCACAGGTAGAGCCCCGGGCGCACGCGACTTTCCATCGTGCGCGGGTCGATCTCCGACAGCGTCACGCCACCGCCCATCACCTCGGCTTTCTTGTACCCCTCGTCGCCGCTCCACGGCAGGTCACCGCGCACGAGCGTGTCCACCAGCCGCCGGCGCTCGTCGCGCGTGAGTTCGGCGAGACGCCGCGCGGGATCGACGTGCGCCGCCGCGAGCAGCAGGTCGGCGAGTCGGTCGGGCAGTTCGGCGCGCACCACCGACGCCACCTGCCGCGCGCCCTGCGGCCGCAGCAGGGTCTCCCAGGCGGTCTCATCGTGCGCCGTCCACTGGACGGCGATCGTCGCGCGCGTCTGTTCCGCACGCGCGCGCACCGCCACGTGCGACACGTCCAGCACCGACGGCCCGCTGTAGCCGCGATGCGTGAACAGGAACCCGCCGCTGGCCCGTGCCGTCTGCCCAACTGCCGTGGCGGTGAGCGTGACCCGGAGGGCGATGCCCGCGAGATCGGTGTAGGGTCCGGGGTCGGCGGTGACCGGCGTGAGGGCCGCGTAGGTGGGGGTGAGCGTGTGGCCCAGCCGCTCGACGATGCGAAGGCCCGTGCCGTCGCTGCCGGTGGCCGGCACCGACAGGCCGCCGGTGGCTACGATCACCGCGTCGGCCGCGATGGGTGCGCTACCGTCGACCTGCACCGCCCAGCGCGCCCCGTCCGACACGATGTCCGTGACGCGGGTGTCGGTCACCAGCCGCACGCCGCGCCGCCGGGCCAGCGCCAGCAGCCCGTCGCGTACGTCGCGCGCCTTCTGCGAGACGGGAAAGAGCTTCGCCGACTCGATCTCCTCCTGCAGGGGAATGCCGACGTCGCGCTCGAAGAACATGATCTGCTCGGCGAGCGGCCAGCTCCGGATGATCTTGCGCAGCGTGTTTGGGGAGGAGTCGGTGATGTAGCGCGACTCGTCGAGTCGCGCCGGCAGCACATTGCAGCGGCCGCCGCCGCTGATGAGGATCTTGCGGCCGCCGTCGCGGGTGCGCTCGAGAAGCCAGGTCTCCGCCCCGGCATCGGCGGCGAAGCTGGCCGCCATTGTGCCCGCCGCGCCGGCGCCCACCACCACCACGCGTCGGGTCATGCCATGCGCTCGCTGTAGCGCTCCAGCCCCGTGAACTTGTCGAGCTGCCAGGGGGGATTCTGCCGACCGCCGTACGCCTGCTCGCGCAGCCACGCCTGCTCGGCGTCCAGCTCGCCTGGCGTCAGGTCGCGGTACCACGACTTGGGGCGCCGGTCGCTGCCGGGAAACCAGCGGTACCCGCGTGCCTTGAGCAGGTCCTTGGTCTCGATGGGCGTGCCCAGCGCCCAGAGGCGCCACGTGGGGCGCCGCGCGCTCTCGAGGAGCAGCGCCAGGGGCGAGAGGTCGCCATCGCGTGGCGTCGCCAGCACGTGCAGTGTGGCGAGGCAGTCGTCGCCCGCGCGGTGGCCGGTATGGAACTCGCCGCAGGTGCGGAAGAGGATGTAGTCCAGCTTCTTGCCGCGGCAATCGAACCGCTGCCACGGCACCTCGTCCTGCGAGCAGGCCCAGTACTTGCCGGCGAAGGCCGGAAAGCGCCGCTCCAGCATGCGCCGGTCATAGCCGGCGTTGTGGGCAATCACGAGGTGGGCGCGCGCAAGCTCCGCCAGCACGGCTTCGTCGTCGATGCGCTGGCCGCGCACCATGTCGTCGGTGATGCCGGTGAGCGCCACACAATCCGGCGGGATGGGGCGCTGCGGATCCTCGAACCAGTTCCGGGCCGGCTCCACGCCATAAATGCGCCCCTCGGCGTCGAACTCGAACGCCACGAGCCCCAGTTCGATGATGGCATCGGTGGCGGTGTCGAGCCCCGTGGCCTCCACGTCGACGACCAGGCCGCGCCGGACCTCCCGGGGGGTTGGTGCCGCGTAGACATTTCGGGGTACGAAACGCCGCAGGATGCGGTAATCGCCCGTTGCCTCCAGGGTCCGGGCCATCGACTCCAGTGCGTCCCGGTCTACCTCTGCCTCCGCCATGAACTCGTCCTCGTCTGTTGCCACAGTTACCGATGCCGACTTCCCGGCCCGGGTGCACTCGGCCCCCGGCCTCGTCCTGGTCGACGTGTGGGCCGGGTGGTGCACGCCGTGCCTGACGCTCAAGCCGGTGATCGAGCGGCTGGCCGAAAGCTATCGCGATCGCGTCACGGTGCTGACCCTCGATGCCGACACCAATCTCGAGACGGTCACCCGTTTCGACGTACGCAGCCTGCCCACGGTACTGCTCTTTGCCGACGGCGCGCTGGTGGAGCGGAGCACCGGGGCGCAGTCGTACGGTCGGTACACCGAGATGCTCGACCACCAGCTGGCTGCCCGGGCCGCGGGGCGCCCGCCAGAGCCGGTGGCCGCTGCCACTGCGGTGAACGCGCCGCCGCGCGACGACTCTCCCACGATGCGCGAGGTGCGTGAGCTGGCCGTCAGCGCCGAGCCACTGGTACTGTTCAAGCACAGCGCCACGTGCCCCATCTCGTCAACTGCCAAGCGCCAGTTCGACGCCTTTGCCGACGCACACCCCGAGGTTCCCACCCGCATAGTGGTGGTGCAGCGGGAGCGCCCCCTGTCCAACGCCATCGAGGATGCGCTCGGCGTGCAGCACGAGTCCCCGCAGGCCATCGTGGTACAGGGCGGGCGCGTGGTGTGGCACGCCTCGCACGGGCGTATCACCGCGGATGCGCTGAAGCAGGCCGTGAAGACGGCGGGTTTGCAGACGGCGGCACCGCAGACGGCGTCATGAGTAATCGTAGGAGCGGGGCACCGCAAACGACGGCACCGCAGACGGCGGGACTGTAAACGGCGGGACCGCAAACGGCGGCACCGCAACGGCGTCATGAGTCATCACAGGAGCGGGGGACTGACCCGGCGGGGCCCTGATCACGTCGTTTCCATGACGCCGTTCGGGTGCCGTCGTTAGTCTTCTGCTGTCACGCGTCGGAAGTCTGACCACGGAGTTCCGACGTCCGCCCCGCTCGCCCCCATGGCCATGCTCCGTCTCTCCCTCGGCGGCCTCGCTGCTGCCCTCTGCGCCCTGTCGTCTGCCGCTCCGCTGGTCGCTCAGCCGACGCTCCCGGCCGCCGCCGGCGCGGTGCCCCCCCGCGCTGTCCGCCGTGACATCCCCATGACCAACGCCATTCGGCGAGCCATGGCGGCAGGGACCCGCGATTCCACCGGGCGCCCGGGCGCGAAGTACTGGCAGCTGCGCACCGACTACGACATCGACGTCTCGCTCGATCCGGCCACGTCGCGGCTCACCGGCAAGGCGCGCATCACCATTCACAACACGAGTCCGGAGCCCATGCCGTTCATCGGCCTCCGCTTCGATCCGAATCACTTCCTCGGCAACGCGCCGCACGCGGCGCCGTGGGTACCGGCCGAAGTCACCGACGGCATGGTGCTCACGCGCATGGCCATCGACGGCAAGCCCGTCAACATCGCCTCCAACGCGGCCCTGGGCGGCATCGCGGCCGAGGGCGCACGCGCCATCCAGAATGCGCAGCAGGCGGCGGCCGCCAGCGCCGGCGAGAACACGCTGCTCAGCGGCCGGTCCACCAACGCGCGCATTCGGTTGGGCACGCCCATCGCCGCTGGCGCGAGGGCGGTGCTGGAGGTGGACTGGTCGCACAAGCTCCCCGGTGGGCCCGGTACCGGGCACCGCATGACCCAGCGCTGGGCCGACACGCTGTACCAGCCCACGCAGTGGTTCCCGCGGGTGGCCAAGTACGATGACCTCCGCGGCTGGGACACCGAGTTGTACCTCGGGCCGTCGGAGTTCTACAACAACTTCGGCACCTTCGATGTGCGTATCGACGTGCCGCACGGCTGGATTGTGAGCGGCACCGGTACCCTGCAGAACCCGGACCAGGTCCTCACCCCCACGGCGCGGGAGCGGCTCGCGCGCGTCACGCAGAGCGATGCGGTCACCACCATCGTCGGGCCCGACGAGGTCGGCCCAGGGCAGGCCACGGCCAGCAGCCCCAGTGGCCGCCTCGTCTGGCGGTTCCACGCGGACACCGTCAACGACTTCGCCTGGGCCACCGCGAAGAAGTACGTGTGGACCGCCACCCGGGCCACCATCCCGGGCAAGGGCGCGGTACCGGTGCACATGGTGTACCTGCCCGGGCGCGCCAACCTGTTCGCGAAGGCCGGTGAGGTCACCCGCCACGCCCTCGAGTTCTACTCGAGGCTCTGGTTCCCCTACCAGTTCCCGCAGCTCACGCTGCAGGACGGGCCCAGCGCCGGCATGGAGTACCCCATGGTCATCAATTCCAATGTCGGTGCCGCCGACCACGAGGCGGGTCACCAGTGGTGGCCCATGGTGGTGGGGAACAACGAGACGTGGTACGGCTGGATGGACGAGGGGTTCAATCAGTACATGAACATCCTCTCCGACGCCGATGCCGAGCGGAAGCCGCCCGTGCTCGATGGCCTTGGCCAGAGCTACGGCCGCCTGAGTGGCACCGAGAGCGAGCCGCCGATGATGTGGAACGCCAACTACGCCGGGCCGGCGTCCTACGGGTTCACCACGTACAGCAAGACGCCCCTCATGCTCTCCATGCTCGGCGGCATTGTCGGCGACAGCGCCGTGCAGCGCGCGCATCGTGAGTGGGCCACGGCGTGGCTGTTCAAGCACCCCTCGCCGTGGGACTACATGTTCTTCATGAACACGGCGCTCGGCCGCGACCTCGGCTGGTTCTGGAACAGCTGGCTGTTCACCACCGAGAGTGTGGACCACCGTGTGGCGAGCGTGAAGCGGCAGGGACTCAACACGGCCGTCACCGTGGCGCAGGACGGCCAGATGCCGGCGCCCATCGTGCTCGAGGTGAAGTTCGCGCCCGCGGGCGCCCCCATCCGCCCCATGCGCAACGCCGTCCTGACCGACAGCGTCACCGCGCGCGTCACGGTGCCGGTGGACGTGTGGTTCGACGGGCGACGGCAACACACGGTGAACCTGGTGTTCGGCGGCCGCGCCATCGAGCGCATCACCCTCGACCCCGACCGGCGCTTCCCCGACCGCAACCCCACGGATAACCGCTGGCCCCAATCCGGCGACGTCAAGCGCGTGGGGGTACCCTGAACCGGGGTCTCGCGGCAGACCACGAATCAGACGCCGCTGTTGAGCGGGGCGTCCTCGCGGTCAACATATTGCCGCCATGACTCGGGCCGTCGCCGTCCTCGCACTCGCCGTCACACTCGCCGTCGCCGCGGCGCCCGCAGGTATCGCGGCCCAGGCCCCCCCGCGCCGTTTCCCGGTGGACACGGCGTCGATCACCACGATTCACGCCGCGTTCAAGGCGAAACGCCTCACCTGCCGCAGCCTGGTCCAGCAGTCCCTCGCGCGCATCGACGCCCTCGACAAGCGGGGGCCGGCGATCAACAGCATCGTGCGCATCAACCCGGAGGCGCTGGCGACTGCCGACTCGCTCGATCGGCGCTTCGCGGTCGCTGGGCCGGTGGGTGCACTCCACTGTATCCCGCTCATCGTCAAGGACAACTTCGAAACGGTCGGCTTGCAGACCACCGGCGGCTCCCTGGCCCTCGAAGGGTGGAAGCCGTCGCAGGATGCGACCATGGTACGGCTCGTCAAGGACGCCGGGGCGATCGTGCTGGCCAAGAGCAATCTCGCCGAGTGGGCGTTCACGCCCTATGAAACCGTGAGCTCCATTCTGCCCGGCTACACGAAGAATCCGTACGCGCTCGACCGCGTGACCGCCGGCTCCAGTGGGGGCACGGCGGCTGCCGTCGCGGCGGGCTTCGGTACGCTGGGGTTGGGTACCGACACCGGCAACTCCATTCGCGGCCCGTCGGCGCATCAGGCGCTTGTGGGTATCCGCTCCACCATGGGGCTCACCTCCCGGGCCGGCGTCATTCCGCTCAACGCCACCGCCGACATCGCCGGCCCGATGGCCCGCAGCGTGGCTGATGCCGTGGCGGTCCTTGACGTCATTGCCCGCAGCGACCCCGCCGACAGTGTCACCGCACCGGCCGATGCCCGGCGGGCGCCACGCTATGCGGACGCCCTTCAGCCCGGCGCGCTGCGCGGGGCTCGTATCGGAGTGCTGCGCCAGGCCTACGATCGCCCCACCCTCGACCCCGAGGTGCGGCAGGTCTTCGAGCACGCCCTCGAGGAGCTCCGGCGCGCGGGGGCCACCGTCGTCGACTCCGTGCACCTCGACTCCCTCGAGGCCATTCAGCGCCGGCAACAGGGCGGGTGCAACCGCTTCAGGGCCGATCTCGAGCGCTACTTCGCCGCGCGCGCCCCCAACGCGCCGGTGAAGACGCTCGACGACATCATCCGCAGCCGCCGCTTCCACCCCACCGTCGAGCTGCGCCTGCGAGACGCCGCCCAGACCACGGAACTCCCAGAGAACAGCGCCGGGTGCCAGAGCCGCGAACGGGTGCGCGCCGACCTTCGCGCCGCGGTCAGGCAGCGCATGGACACATTGCGCCTCGACGCGCTCGTGTATCCCACCTGGAGTAACCCGCCGCGGCTCATCGGCGACCTCAACACCCCGCATGGCGACAACAGTCAGCTCTTCGCGCCCAGTACCGGGTTCCCAGCCATCACGGTCCCCATGGGCTACACGCGGGAGGGCCGCCTGCCGGCCGGGCTCTCCTTCCTCGGGCGTGCCTATGATGAATTTCGCCTCATTGGCTACGTCTTCGACTACGAACGTGTCACACGCCATTGGCGGCCGCCACCGCTCATGATGCCGCGCTGAGCCCCCACGGCGCTGTTACGGGAAACCGCCCTTGCGCGTGGGATAGAAGGCGTCGTGTTTTCTGAAATCCATCGAACGCACACGGCGATGGAGGGCAGGGTCATCTCCGGTGATCGGGTGAGGGTGGATGGAGGAGTTCGCGGTCGCGATGGATAGGGTGCCGATCGATCTGTTGCCCGATCCGTATCTCGTGCTGGGATCGGACGGGGCGGTGCTGGCAGCCAATGTGCATTTTGATCGCCGCTTGCTCCGGCTCCCGGAGGTGCTGGCGTGGCTGGCGTCCACGCCGGACACCGCGGGCGACGTCTCGGCGGAGTTCGACGGCCGCCAGCGCGTCTTCTCGATCTCCTGGATGGCGTGCCGCTGGCAGGGAGCGCCGGCACGACTCGTCCGCCTCCTCGACGTCACCAAAGAGCGCCAGCTCATCGAACTCGCGGAAACCGGGCTCCGCGTCCTCGAGGATGTCCTGGATGCGCTGCCTGCCAGCCTGCTGCTCGTCGACGGCGATGGCCGGATCATCTCGGGGAACGCACGCTGGCATGTGACCGCGCGGGCCAACGGCCTCGACCTACCGAACGCAGGCATCGGGACCAGCTACCTCGACGTCTGTGACCGCGCGGCGTTGCTCGGCAGCGCCGAGGCGGCAGCCGTGGCCGAAGGGCTTCGGAACGTCCTCGCGCATCGCATGCTGGCCTTCGAGTCCGAGTACCGCATTACGATGGAGGGCAGTGACTTCTGGTACCGGCTCATCATCACGGCGCTCAACGGGCAGCCGGGCGCCGTCATCCAGCACGTCGATGTCACCGAAGCGCGTCGCGAGCAGCTGGCGCACCTCGCCGCCCTCGCCCACTTCAAGGCCATCTTCGACGGCGCCCTCGACGGCATCGTGATCCTCGACGATGAGGGGCAGATCATCAGCGCCAACGCGGCGGCAGCCAGCATCCTCGGCCGCACCATCGACGAGGTGGAGAATGGCCGCCTCACCGCACTGGTGTTGCCGGAGGAAGTCGCGGTCATGGAACGTGAGCAACGTCTGCTGCTGGCCGAGGGCGCCGGTCGCGGCATCACCCGGGTGCGGCACCGCGACGGCGTGGTCTGCGACGTCGAGTACGTTGGCCGGGCCAACGTGGTCCCCGGACGCCACGTCATGGTCCTGCGTGACATGACGATGGCCCGGCAGCTGGAGCGCCAGCTGCGCCAGTCGCAGAAAATGGAGGCCCTTGGCCAGCTCACCGGGGGGATCGCGCATGACTTCAACAACATCCTCACGGTGATCGTGGCCCAGGCGGACATTCTGCTCGCCACCGACGCGGCGATCGGGGCCGAAGAGCGCGATGGTGCGTCCGAAGTGTTGCGGGCGGCGCAACGTGGTGCGGAGTTGGTGCGGAAGCTCATGGCCTTCGGACGCCAGGAGCAGCTGCGACTGCAGCCGACGGCGGTCGACGCCGTGGTGCTCGAGGTGGCCAACCTGCTGCGCCGTGTGCTCCCGGAGTCCATTGCGGTGCGCACCGACGTGCCGGAGGCACTCCCCACCGCCATGGCCGACGCCAGTGCCATGCATCAGGTGCTGCTCAACCTGGCCACCAACGCGCGCGATGCCATGCGCGAGCGCGGCGGTGAGCTCGCGCTGGTCGTCACGACGGCGGCGGGATCGGCGAACGGTTCGGCGCCATCGGGTGCTGAGCCACCGGCTGCGCAACATGTGTGCATCACCGTGGCCGACACCGGGTGTGGCATGTCCGATGACGTGCAGGCGCATCTCTTCGAGCCGTTCTTCACGACCAAGAAGCTGGGCGAGGGCACGGGGCTCGGCATGTCGATGGTGTACGGCCTGATGCAGCAGATGCGCGGTCGGGTGAGCGTGGAAAGCCGGCCCGGGGCAGGGACCAGGGTTTCGTTGCAGTTGCCGATCATCGAGGAGGCGGTGGCCACCGCAAGCCCCGAGCCGCCGCCGGAGCAGGCGAAGCACGGCCACGAGCACATCCTCCTCGTCGAGGATGATGAATCCATCCGCCGCCTGTCGGCCCGTGTGCTCCGGCGCGCCGGCTACCACGTCACCGAAGCCAACGACGGCGATGACGCCGCCGAGTGCCTCGCCCGACGTGGTGAGCACGGAGCCGAGCCGTTTGCCCTCATTATCTCGGATGTCGTGATGCCACGTGGCGGAGGCGACCGTGTGCTCGCTGCCGCGCGCACCTGGGCGGCCGACTCGCGCCTGATCTGGGTGACCGGCTATGCCGGCAGCAGCTACGACCACACCGAAGTGCACGCGCCCTGCGTGGCGCCGATCATCCAGAAGCCGTGGACGACGCGTGAGTTGCTGGGTGGAGTGCGCCAGGTGCTGGACGCGCCGCCCAACATTCCCCCCGAGACGACGGACCATGAGCGCCCCCGCAGCCACTGACGCATCCGGCACCGATCCGCTCGCCCCCCTCGCCGTCTGCGCGATCGGGGCAAGCGCCGGTGGGCTCGAGGCACTCCAGCAGTTCTTCGACAACACCGAGCCGGATTCCGGTGTGGCGTACGTGGTCGTGCAGCACCTCTCACCCGACCACAAGTCGCTGATGGTGGAACTGCTGCGCCGGCACACCGCATGCGCGTCGTGCGGGCCGACGACGGCATGCGGCTCGAGCCCAACACGGTGTACCTCAATCCGCCCAAGACCAACCTGACCGTCGACGAGGGGCGCCTGCGCCTCGTCGATCCGCCACCGGGCTCGGGGCTGCACCTGCCGATCGATGGGTTCTTCACGTCACTGGCGGCGGCACAAGGGGAATTCGGCGTGGGCGTCGTCCTCAGCGGCACGGGAAGCGACGGCACACGCGGGGCGCGTGAGCTCAAGGCCGAGGGGGGGCTCGTGCTCGTCCAGGAACCCACGGAGGCGCAGTTCGACGGGATGCCGCGCAGCGTGGTGGCGACGGGGCTGGCCGATCAGGTGTTGCCGGTGGCGGACATCCCGGCCACCGTCGCCCGCTTCTTCCAGCAGCGCGGCGGCATTCAGCACGCGCGGTTGGCCGAGCAGGCCACGGGGACCTCGGTGCAGGTGCAGCACATCATCGGCCTGCTGCGCGATCGCTTGGGCACCGACTTCAGCGGGTACAAGCCCAACACGATCGTGCGGCGCATCGAGCGCCGCGTGCTCATGCACCCCGGGCTCGGCTGGGATGACTATGGACGCCTGCTCGCGGACTCGCGCGCCGAACTGGTCCAGTTGCATCGCGACCTGCTCATCAACGTCACGCGGTTTGTCCGCGACGACGAGGCGTTCCGCCGGCTCGAGACCCACGTCATTCCGCAGCTGGTGGAGGAAACCGCGTCCGATGGCGAGCTGCGCGTGTGGGTGCCGGCCTGTTCGACAGGCGAGGAAGCCTACTCCATCGTGATTCTGATCCTGGAAGCGCTGGACGCCCGCAAGCTCACCCGCCAGGTGCGGGTCTTCGCGACGGACGTCGACCAGGAAGCGGTCGAGTTCGCGGCCGCCGGCCGCTACGGCGACTCGATTGCCGCCGACATGACGCCCGAGCGACTGGCCAGGTGGTTCCTCGCCGATGGGGACGGCTTCCGGGTCTCTCGGGCCCTGCGCGACCGGGTGATCTTCGCGCGGCACAATCTCCTCAAGGACCCCCCGCTCACGCGCATGGACCTCGTGTCCTGCCGCAACATGCTCATCTACCTCGGCGTGGAGCTGCAGCGCCGGGTGATCGCGCTGTTGGCCTACGCCCTGCGCGCACGCGGCTTCCTGCTGCTTGGCGCCAGCGAGACGGTCGGTGCCCTGTCGTCGCTCTTCGCGGTCATCGATGCCAAGTGGAAGCTGTATCAGGCGCTCCAGCCGGGCCGGTACACGCTCGCCGAAGCGCTGCCGGGCCGCGCGCGGCGTCCGCTGATGCACACGTATGCCCTGCCGTCGGCGGCGGAGCAAACAGCAATGGCGGCGCGATCCGGTGCCCCGCGCTCCGCGGGCGAGGAAGGGCTGTTGGAGCACGTGTTCCAGGAGCTGACCGACGTCCTCGCTCTGCGGTGCGTCGTGTTGGCTGCCGACTTCCACCTGCTGCACACCTTCGGTGATGTGTCGTCGCTGCTCAAGGTGCCGGCGGGGCGCAGCACCCTCGAGATCTTCAAGCTGCTGCCGCGTGCCCTCAGTGCGGCGCTGCGTTCGGCGCTCGCCCGGGTGGCCGAGGAACAGCGGGAGATCATCTACGACGGCATCGAGGTCGCGCCGGGCGAGCCCACGATCAGGTTGCACGTGCGCCCGCTCGCCATCGGTGGGGTAGGGGAGCGCGCCTATGTGCTGTTCTTCCGGAGCGGGGCCATTCCGCTCGCTCGGGGCCTGCCGGACGATCTCGCGCAGGACGAGGCCACGATGCTGCGGGTGGGTCAGCTGGAGCACGAACTGCAGTACACGAAGGAGAACCTGCAGGCAACGATCGAGGAGCTCGAGACCTCCAACGAGGAGCTGCAGGCCACCAACGAGGAATTGCTCGCGTCGAATGAAGAGCTGCAAAGCACCAACGAAGAGCTGCAGTCGGTCAACGAAGAGCTGCAGACCGTGAACGCGGAGTATCAGGAAAAGATCGCGGAGCTCATCAGCCTCAACAACGACATCGAGAACCTGCTGCGCACCACGGGGGTGGGCACGCTCTTCGTCGACCGGGACCTGCGCATCCGCAAGTTCACGCACGCGGCGCTGCGGCTGCTCAACGTGATGCCGCAGGACATCGGCCGGCCGCTCGAACACCTGGCGGCCAAGGTCCCGGGCGTTGATCTCGTGGGGATGTGCCGCCGGGTCATGGCGGGGGGCGCCTCGGAGTCGTACGACGTGGTCGCGCCCGACGGGATGCACCTCCACGTGAAAGTGCTCCCATACCTGGCCGGAGACGCCGGCATGGAGGGCGCCATCGTCAGCGTGATCGACGTGACGGACGTGAAGCGCGGGGAGGAGCGCGGGGAGGAGCGCGGGGAGGAGCGCCTGCAGCACATTCTCGACTCCATTCCGGCGTCGCTGGCGGTGCTGGGTCCGGATGGGACAATCATGCAGACCAACGCGGCCTGGTCGCGCTTCGCGGAGGCGAACGCCGCACCGGCCGCACTCGTGACCGGCGTGGGGCTCAACTATCTCGCGGCCTGCCTCAGTACCCCGAACGACCCGATGGCGCAGGCCGTTGCCCGTGGGCTCCGTGATGTGTTGGCAGAACGCCGGGAGCGCTTCGACCTCGAGTATCCCTGTCACTCACCCGATCAGCGGCGATTCTTCCAGCTGCAGGCGACGTCGCTGGCCGGGCATGGATTCCGCGGGGCCCTGGTGCAGCACTTCGACATCACCTCGCAGGCGTTGCGGCCGGAACGCCTGACTGAGTGGGCCGCACAGGCGACGGCCCTGCACGTGCCCGGTCTGCCCGCCGCCCCGCCGTGAGGGCGGCGAGGCGCACCGGCCGCGATCACGACGAATAGTAGGCCGCGTTCTCTTCGACGTACCCCGTGGTGAGGTCGCAGCCGTAGGCCGTGGCCGCCCCGTCGGCGACGCCCAGCGACACCGTGATATCCACGACCTCACGCGAGAGGGTCTCGCGCACGATGGCATCGTCGAAGGCCAGCCGTTCGCCATGGCCCACGACCTGGAACCCGTTGATCCAGGCGTCGGTCGTTGCGGGCTGGATCGTGCAGTGGAAGCACTTGCCGACTGCCATCAGCAGGCGGCCGACGTTCGGGTCGGCGCCGTGCACCATGGTCTTGACGAGCGGGGAGTTGACGATCGACTTGGCCACCGTGCGGGCTTCGGCGTCGGTCAGGGCGCCCCGAACCGACACCCGCAGCAGATGTTCCGCGCCCTCCCCATCGCGAGCGAGGATTTCCGTCATGCGGGTACAGCCGGCGCGCAGTACGGCGAGAAACTCGGATTCATCCACCGGCCCGGCGAGCCCGTTGGCCAGGATCGCGCAGGTGTCCGACGTGCTCGTGTCGGAGTCCACCGACAGCATGTTGAACGACGTCGACACCGCGGCCCGCAGTAGGCGGTCCAGCGTGGGCGCATCGAACGCCGCATCGGTGAAGATGTACGACAGCATGGTGGCCATGTTGGGCTCGATCATGCCCGAGCCCTTGGCCACCCAGGTGATCGTCGCCGGCCCGACGGCGGCGGACAGCGCCTTGGGGTGGGAGTCGGTGGTCATGATCCCCTCGGCTCCGACGAGCGGATCGTCCTGGAGTTCGCCCGCCATGCCCACCACCCCGGTCTCGATCTTCTCGATCGGGAGCGGGACACCAATGACACCGGTCGAACTCACGAGAATGCGATCGGCGGTCGTGCCGAGTTCGGCGGCCGCCGCCGCCGCCATACGCCGGGCGTTGGTGACACCCGGGGCGCCTGTGGCCACGTTGCTCACCTTGCTGTTGGCGATCACGGCGCGCAGCACACCCCCGCGGATCGTTTCGCGGCCCACGATAACGGGCGCGCCGGGGAAGTGATTGCGGGTGAACACGGCCGCGGCGACCGCATCGATATCGCTGGCGAAGAGGGTCAGGTCCCGTGCGGCCGGCTTGAGGCCGACGTGGCGGCTGGCGCAGCGGAACCCGCGCGGAAAGACCGGGGTGTCGTGAAAGAACGAGGGGGCAGGCATCCCCCTAAGGTGGACAGCTCGCGGTGACGCCGCCAGTCGACCGTGCCGACGCGCCTGAGGCGGTGACCGGGCGGGCCAACGACGCGGCAAAACCGGACATAAAGCACTCTTAATGAGTGGCATGTGGGTTGTGCGAGACAGGCGCCCAAAGGTACATGAGCAGCGTGAACTGTATGCAAGTAGGGACGGCATGATCTCTTGGGACAAGTCGCGTTCCGGTCCGTCCCCCTACACTAGGGGCGTCGTGTTCGCGCCATTTCTCACCAGGACATCCGTCGTGCCCTCTCAGCTTTCGCTGCGCCCGTTTGATGTCGCCGTCGCTCTGCGCTTGCATCTCGTCCCAGAGGACCGCTACGAGCCGATGGCCGCTGCGCTGGCGACCAGCACCAGTGCGGTGCACCGGTCGGTCGCGCGATTGCATCACGCCGGCCTTTGTGTGCCGAAGCGTCGCACGGTGCAGGTCGAGGCGCTTCACGAGTTCCTGGTGCACGGGGTCCGCTACGCGTTTCCGGCACTGCACGGACCGCCGCGGGAGGGGCTGGCTACGGCGGGCGCGCATCCGGCGCTCCAGGCGGTGCTGGGCGGTGCGGAACCTCTCCGCCCGCTGGTCTGGCCGATGGCTGGGGGCGGGGCGCGAGGTGATGCGCTTGTTCCACTGTTCGCTGGCGTCACCAAGGTCGCGAGCGGTGACCCGCAGCTGCACCGCCTGCTCGCGTGTGTGGACGTGCTGCGAACCGGGAGCCAGTCGCAGCGCCAGCGGGTGGCCGACCTGCTGTTCGCCCAGCTGAGCAGCCCGGCCCAGTAGTCGCGGCGGTGGCGCCGCGCCACCGCTCCGCGCCACCGCTCCGCGCCACCGCTCCGCGCGCCTCACCCGCACCGGGCCAGCCTCCTCCCTGCACGCGGCGGCGGGCGGGACAAGCGGTTCGTCCCAACAGCTTCGAAAGTCTGCCACGGCCGTAACGACGGTGCCGGCGCCGCTATGCCGCCGCGTTGGTCCACGGCGTACCGTGCGGCCATGCCCAGCGTGCCCTTCCGCCCCAAGTCGACCCTCGCCGTGGACCGGTCCCGCGCGGCGAGCCGTCCGCTTGGCGATGCCTTGGCAGAAGCGGCCGCGAAACCGGATGTGGTGTCCGGAGTGGCAAGGGCCCGTGGCTACAGTCCCGATGCACGTGGCCAAGTCCGCAAGGTCCCGCTCCCCGACCGGGCCCCAGCCCGCTCGCCTGGGGTGGTGACCCGTGCGCCGGCATCGGCACCGGCTGCTGTGCCAGCGCCGAGAGCCTCGGTCCGGCCCACCGAGTCCCGCGAGCAGCGCGACAGCCTGCTCGTGACCAGCGCCGTGGTGGCCTTCCTCTTCGTCGCGTCCGCCTTTGGGTCGTTGCAGGTCTCCGAGAACAAGCGCATCACCCGGAGCCGGAACGCCCTCGGCGGTACGCTGGACACGGTGCACCAGAGGCAGACGGAGTTCCGCATCATCAACCAGCGGTTCGCGACCTGGCCCGAGCTCAAGGCCCGAGGCGTATCCCTCCCGCCCTGGCAGCGTGTCGTCCGGTCAAACGCTACCGCGTCGCACTGGTTCATCTCCGTGCGCGATGGCGACACGGGCATGCTCTGCTCCCGCACCGGTGAGCTGTTCGACGAGGGCCCGCTCGAGCGCACTCCGACCTGCGCACCGGCGCTCCGCTAGCCGTACCCGCCAGACGAGCCCGCTCGGCGAACCCATTCGCCGCCCCCATTCGGCGAACCCATTCGCCGCCCCCATTCGGCGAACCCATTCGCTGCTCCCGCTCGCCGGAGGGTTCCGCGGCCGCGCGCGCGACGGTAGATCGCAGGGTGCCCCGAATCCCTGCCTCCTGTCAGGCCGCTGTCGGGCTGGCCTGCCTCGCGCTGCCCGTGCTGGTCCGCGCGCAGGCGGACACGACCGTCCGCGATTCCACCGCCCAGGCGCTGCAGTCCGTCCGGGTGACGGTCACGCGCGACGCGGCCCGATCCCCGTTTGAGCTGCCGTTCGCGTTGTCCACGGCCCCCCTCTCGGCGCGGCCGGCCCAGCGCCGCCTCAGTGTGAGCGACCTGCTGCTTGGTGTGCCGGGCGTCCAGGTGCAGGACCGCGCGAATCCGTCGCAGGATCCACGCATCGCCGTGCGAGGCTTCGGGGCCCGCTCAGCCTTTGGTGTGCGCGGTGTACGTGTGCTGCGTGATGGTGTCCCCCTCTCGTTGCCCGACGGTCAGACCCCCATCGACTGGCTCGACCTCGAGACCATCGATCGCATCGATGTCGTGCGAGGCACGGCCGCCGCGTTGTACGGCAATGCGGCCGGTGGCGTTCTCGACGTGCGCTCCCGTGCCCCCGCCGCGAGGCCGTTCGCGGCCGACGCCCGGGTCTGGGATGGCGGCGGTGTGCAGCGCGCCAACCTCACGGCATCGGGTAGCCGCCGCGACAGCACGGGCACGTTCCGGCAGGCCCAATGGCTCGGCGCCCTCACCCGGACGCGCGGAGACGGGCCGCGCACCTGGTCGCGCCTCGACGCCACCAGCGTGTTCGGCCGCGCGCTGGCCACGGTGGGCGGCACACGACTCGAAGTGCAGGGCACCGTCTACGACGCCCCGCGGGCCGAAAATCCCGGCGCCCTCACCGCCGCGGAGCTTGCGCGCGATCCACGGTTGCCGGATTCGCTCAACATCACGCGTCGCTCACGGAAGGCCGTGCAGCAGTCCCAGGTCGCGCTGCTCGCCGAACGCACGGTGGGACAAGGCACGGTGCGTGGCTCGCTCTTTACCGGCACACGCGCACTCGACAATCCGCTCCCCTTTGCCATCGTGGAAGTCGACCGGCGGGTGGTCGGAGGCGGGCTGCACGGCAGCTGGCGCCTGACGCCAGGCGCGTGGCCGCTGCGCCTCGGCGTCGGGGTCGACGCGCAGCGGCAGGTGGATGAACGCTACAACTTCGAAAACTGCGCCGAGGTACTCCCCACCACTCCGGTGACCGCGCGCTGTCCGGTGCGTGGCGCCGAAGCCGGCGCCACGCGCCTCGAGCAGCAGGAGCGCGCGGCCAACGTCGGAGGCTACGGTCGTCTGGAGGTCGAGGCGCCGCACGGCGTGTTCGCGAGCGTGGCCCTCCGGTACGATCAGGTCCAGTTCCGGGTGCGCGACCGCTTGGTCACGGCCACCAACCCGAATGATTCCGGCGCACGGACACTGGGGGCCTACAGCCCCATGCTCGGCCTCACGTGGCGGGCGAAACCGCTTTGGTCCCTGTACGCCAACGTGTCCACGGCGTTCGAGACTCCAACGGTCACCGAGCTGACCAACCAGGAGACCGGCGCCGCCGGGCTGAACGCCACCCTCGAGCCCCAGCGTACCCGCACGGTGGAAGTCGGCACGCAGGCGCTGCTTTGGGGGCCCCTGCGCGTCGATGCGGCGCTGTTCGACGCCACAGTGCGCGATGAACTCGTGCCCTTCGACGTGCCCAACCAGCCGGGACGCCGGGCCTTCCGCAACGCCGGGCGCACGACGCGCCGCGGCGCCGAAACCAGCGTGCGCGCCGCGTGGGCCTGGCTGGAAACGGGGACCGCGTACACGTGGTCGCGGTTCCGCTTTGCTCGCTACGTCGTCGGCAGCACGTCGTTCGCCGGGCAGCCCATTCCCGGGGTACCCGAGCACTACCTGCAGGCGTTTGTCACGGCGCGGCGGGGGAGCGGCTTCGCCACAGCCGAGGTCACCGCCGCCTCGCGAGCCAGCGCCAACGATGCCGCCACCGTGTTCGGCAGCGGCTTCGCCTCCTGGACCGTTCGCGCCGGCGTCGTGGCGCCGTCAGGTGCGCGCGTGCGCATCGAGCCGACGCTGGCCATCGAGAACCTCTTCGACCGGCGCTATGCCTCGTCGCTCGTGATCAACGCCACGCGCAACCGGTTCTTCGAGCCCGGCCTGCCGCGGCGCGTGTCGTTCGTGACCCGTCTCAGCTGGCAGTGACACGCGCCGCTGGCGCGGCTCACTGGTACTGGATGTACAGGGGCTTGGGGGTCAGGGCGAGCACCTGCGTTGGCGTCATGATCGGCCCGCCGTACTTGCGGTCGTTCGTGTAGAACAGCTTGAAGCCGGTGAACTGTACGGGCTCGGCGTACACGTAGGCGGCGTACGAGTCCTTCTTGAGGCTCGGTGGGCCCCAGCCGTCCATGTGGATGACCACCTGCACGCGTGGGTCGCGCTTGATCTGGTCGGCGTTGGTGAGCATCGGTCGCGTGAAGCGGTGCACCACCAGCACCTTCGGCGGCAGTTTGTGCTGGGTGACGAGCCGCGCGAGCTGATCGATGACCCAGTTCACGTCGGCGGCGTCATAGCTCCCGATCTTCTTGCCCGGGCGCGTGCCATCCTTCATCGAAAACTCCGGGTCGATCCC
Source organism: Gemmatimonadota bacterium (assembly GCA_021299375.1). Lineage (GTDB taxonomy): Bacteria > Gemmatimonadota > Gemmatimonadetes > Gemmatimonadales > Gemmatimonadaceae > Gemmatimonas. Next base: position 49,062 of record JAJTGR010000012.1, on the reverse strand, counting down.
GAGGTGCACGTCCGGCTTCGCCAGCCAGTGCTCGAGCCGCGGCAGTTCCTCCTGGATGGTGCTGAGCCCGACCTGCACATCGAGGAAGAGCAGGGCGCGCCGTTCCTTCGCCCAGCGGTGGACCTTCTCGGTGAGGGCGTCGCTGTGGCGCATGCGGTACTTGCCGTCTTTGCCGCTGTCGCCCTGCGCCACCGTGGTGATGAGGTGAAGCGCCGGCTGTACCGGGGTCGACGGGTCGGCCTGTGTCCAGGCCGTGACTTCGCGGTCGAGGCGCTGGAGCATCTCGTCTTTCGGGTATTCCCCCAGCACCCCCATGCGCTTGGAGAAGGGATTGCCGTAGTACGCCACGATGCGCCTACCAGGCAGGATGCTGCCAGCCAGCGGGGCTGGACCGGGCACGGGCCACACGGGCGCCGGCTTGCCGGCGAGGGCCCGGGCGGCGGCAGAGGTGCCACCGGTGGGATAGGCCGAGCTCGCGGCGGAGTTCTGTTGCGGCGTCGCCGCCTTGCCCGAGGGCGGCCTCGGCGCCTTCGGCGGTGTGGGTGGTTGTACCGCCGCCGCCGTGGGGGCAAGCAGCGCGAGCAGGAGCAGCGCGGGGCCAACCGAGGGCCGCGCGGTGTGGCGTGTCGTGGGGTGAGTCCGGAAAGGCATGCCGGGAATGTAGGGACACAGGGAACCATGGTGCCGTCGGCGTTCCTTGAGTTAGTGTCCAGTCGGCACATGGCTGGGCACTCTCCCCGCCGGTGCACACCCCACCCTCACCTTTTCGGTGCCATCGCATGAACAGCTCGGAAACCATCAGCCTTCCCGACGACATCGATGCGATCCTCGTCGACTCCATTCCGGTCAACGACGGGATCTGGGCGTGGTATGGCTTCGATGACGATCGCCCGCTGGCGGCGTGGAGCAGCTTTCACGCGACACGCTGCCTGGAGCAGCTGCCCATTGCCCGCGCGCGTGTGAAGGTCGCGGAGTGGACGTTGTCGGACGTGCAGGCTCGTGGTGTCGCCTCGTGCATCGCCAAGGCCGGCGCGCATCTCGCTCGTGCTCGCGCCGATCTCGCCGACTGGGAAGCGCAGGCCCGGCGGCTCGAGGCGGCGCGCAAGGTCACGTATGGGGCGTGGCCGACGCCGCTGATCGACGGGTAACGGCGACCGGGAGGCACGCCGCGGGCAGGACGAACGCGGCGCCTCCCGCGCGCTCCGGCGCGGGTCCAGGTTTGGACGTCGGCCCCGGATCCTCCCGGAGGGCCGACGTCCCGACGGTCACTGAATGCGCAGGATGTACGGCAGCCGGGCGTACACGCCCCGGCGGTCGCTGTACGTGAGCAGGACCTGCAGCTCCTGCGTCAGCTGACGGATGAGGCCGCCGGCGGCGCCGCGGCCAGCCAGCGCAGCGGCGCCGGCAACCGCCGCATCGGCAACGGCCGCATCGGCGCGGGCCCCATACGCGAGGGCCGCGGCGGGGGTGGGCTTGTCCTCGAGGAGGTCGGTCAGCCGTTCGGTGGCCGTCTTCGGGTGCGGGAACTCCTGCACGTCGTAGTCGCCGGTGATCTTCGCCAGCGACGCCGCACTCTTGAGGGCTGCGTCGAGGCTCCCCAGCGAGTCCACGAGCCCGAGGCGGCGGGCCTGCTCACCCGACCACACGCGCCCTTCGGCGATGCCCCGGACGGAGTCGGGGGAGAGCTTGCGCGCCGTAGCCACGCGCTCGATGAACGCGGCGTACACGGCGTCGGTCCCGCGCTGCAGCACGGCCAACTCCGCCTCGGTGCGCGGACGGGCCAGCGAGAACAGATCGGCGTAGCGGCCGGTCTTGACGCTGTCGAAGGTCACCCCGTTGCGATTGGCGAGCGCTTGGATGTTCGGGACCAGCGAGAAGACGCCGATCGATCCCGTGATGGTATTCGGCTCCGCGAACACCCGGGCGGCGGCCGTGCTGATCCAGTAGCCGCCACTCGCCGCCACGGAGCCCATGGATACCACGACCGGCTTCTTCGCCGCGAAGAGCGACAGTTCGCGCTGGATCTGCTCGGAGGCAATGGCGCTGCCGCCCGGGCTGTTCACCCGCAGGACGATCGCCTTGACCTTGCTGTTGCGGCGCAGCTTGCGCAGGTCCCGCGCAAGGGCATCACCACCGATCATGCCGGCGCCGCCCTCGCCATCCACGATGTCGCCTTCCGCGTACACCACCGCCACGATCTGGCTGGCGCTGTAGATGCGCTCCTTGGCGGCCGCGAGCGGCGCATAGGCCTCGAGCGTGATCTGGGGCAGCGTGGGGCGGTCGAGCAACATGGCGAGGTCGGCGGCGCGCGCGCTGTCCTTGGCGGACACCTCCGACTTGCCCGCGTCGCGCGACCGACCGGCCATCTGTTCCAGGTCCTGCAGCACGGCATCGAAATAGGCGACGCGGTCCACCAGGTTCGCACGCTGGGCATCGGCCGGCAGGATGATGCCCTGCTCGTCCACCAGCGCCTGCAGCGCCAGCGTGTCGAGGGCCCGACTGGTGGCGATGCCCCGCTTCACTTCGCTCCACAGGTCGCCCAGGTACGACTGCACCTGCTGCCGGTTCTCCGGGCTCATCTCGCGCCGCGTGAAGGGCTCCACAGCGGCCTTGTAGCGCCCCACCCGGCTCACCTGCACCCCAATGCCGAGCTTCTCGAACAACCCCGTGAAGAACACCGGCTCCGCGGCCAGCCCCGGCAGCAGGAGCGACCCGAACGGATCGAGCGTCACGGTGCTCGCGGCGGACGCCACGTAGTACGTGCGCGTGTCGGGATTCACGAGGTACGCGTGAACCGGCTTCTTCGAGGCCCGGAAGGTCGTCAGGGCGCTGCGCAGTTCGCGGAGGGCGGCGTAGCCCGATCGGGTACCGTCCGCGAGCACGGTACCGCGGAGCAGGATGCCGCTGATGCGGTCGTCGTCGGCGGCGGCCCGGATGGCAACGAGCGCCGACCGCAGCGGCAACGCGGCCGTGCCCGTCGCCAGCGCGTCATCGAAAATGGACGTCCGCTCGGCCCGCGCCGGCTGATCCGACAGCGGCCGGTCGAGGTCGACGATGAGGACCGCGCCCGGGCGCACCTCGGTGGCAGGACGTGTGCCGGCAGAGGCGGCCACGCCGACGACCAGCAGGAGCAGGCCGACGGCGCAGACGGCGATGGTGACGAGATTCGCGGCGAGGGCCGTGAAGAACTGTTTCATTGGGTCGGTGCACTCCGAAAGGGACCCCGGAGTCTACCCCGCGGGGCGCCAATCGGGCATGGGCCGCCGCATCCGGCCGCCGTGTCCGGAAAAACATGACGGTGGCGTCGTGATTTCCACTTGCCGCCCCGCGGTCCCGGTCGCAGGTTGAAGACCATCCCCCTGTGCTCGCCCCGCAGACCTCGCCCCTGGAGGGCCTGTCGATGCCCACGTACACCGCACCACTCGACGACATCCGCTATCTGCTTCACGAGGTGCACGATATCGGCCAGCTGGCGGCGCTGCCCGGGTTCGAGGACGCGACCCCTGCGATGATCGATGAAGTGCTCGCCGGCGGGGCGACGTTCTGCGAGGACGTGCTCTTCCCCCTCAACCAGAGCGGCGATGCCGAGGGGGTCCACCTCGACCACGGCGAGGTGCGCACCCCCAGCGGGTTCAAGGCGGCCTACACCCGGTACACCGCCGACGGGTGGACCGCCATCTCCGCCGAACCGACGTACGGCGGCACCGGGCTTCCCGAGATGGTGCGCTTCGTGATCGAGGAGATGCTCTGCTCGGCGAACCTGTCGTTCAGCATGTATCCCGGACTGTCGCACGGCGCCTACAGTGCACTCATGAGCCACGGCTCGGAGGAGCTCAAGCAGCGCTTCCTCCCCAAGCTCATCGACGGCACCTGGGGTGGCACCATGTGTCTCACCGAGGCGCACGCCGGCACCGATCTGGGCATCCTCACGACCAAGGCCGAGCCGGCCGGTGATGGCGCGTACCGGATCACGGGGCAGAAGATCTTCATCTCGGCGGGGGAACACGACCTCACCGAGAACATCGTGCACCTCGTGCTCGCCAAGCTGCCCGACGCGCCAGGGGGCACCAAGGGCATCTCCTTGTTCCTCGTGCCCAAGTTCCTTCCCACGGAGGAGGGCGGCCTTGGCACACGCAACGGCGTCACCTGCGGCAGCGTGGAACACAAGATGGGCATCAAGGCCTCGGCCACGTGCGTCCTCAACTTCGACAATGCCATCGGCTGGTTGGTGGGCGAGCCGCACAAGGGTATGCGCGCCATGTTCGTCATGATGAACGGGGCACGGCTGGCGGTGGGGCTGCAGGGGCTGGGGCTCTCGGAGGTGGCCTACCAGAACGCCCTGGCGTACGCCAAGGAGCGGCTGCAGGGGCGTGCCCTCACCGGCCCGAAGAATCCCGACGGGCCGGCGGACGCGATTCTCGTGCATCCCGACGTGCGCAAGGGATTGCTCCGCATCAAGGCCCTCAACGAGGGCATGCGGTCGCTGGCGTACTGGGTGGGCATCCGCATCGATCTCGAGCACCGACACCCTGATGCGGCCGTGCGGCAGGACGCCGCCGACATGGTGGCGCTCATGACCCCCGTCCTCAAGGCGTTTCTCACCGACAAGGGGTTCGAGAACACCAACATTGCACTGCAGACGCTCGGCGGGCACGGCTACATCAGGGAATACGGCATCGAGCAGTATGTGCGGGACGCCCGCATCGCCCAGATCTACGAAGGCACCAATGCCGTCCAGGCGCTCGATCTCGTGGGACGCAAGCTACCCATGGACGGCGGCCGTCTCGTCCGCCGGTTCTTCGAAATCGTGAAGGGCGATGTGGATACGGCGGCCGCCGTGGGGGGCCTGGAGGACTTCGCCAAGGCGCTCGGTGGCTCGTTGTACCAGTTGCAGAAGGCCACGATGCTGCTGGCCGCGCGCGGATTCGCCAACCCCGATGAGGCGGGCGCGGCGGCCAGCGAGTACCTGCACCTCATGGGATATGTCGCGGTGGGGTGGCAGTGGCTCCGCATGGCCACGGTGTCGCAGCAGCGGTTGGCCGCGGGGCAGGGGGAGCGGCGCTTTCACGACGCGAAACTGAAGACGGCGCGCTTCTTCTTCGCGCGCCTCCTGCCGGAGACGGCAACGCTGCTGGCGGCGATTCAATCAGGGGCCGCGCCCATCATGGCGCTTGCCGTCGACGAATTCTGACCGCGCGGTGCGTCGCCGGCGGTGAAGCGGCCAGGACCGTGACGATCCTGGCTGTTTCGCCGTCCTGAGCTCAAGAAGCGGGGATCGGGTGCCGATGAAAGGAAAAACTCTGCCCCCCAACCATGTTCTTCGGTAAGCTCACGTCCGAGCCCCGCTACTCGTCCGAGCGAAGCAGTTCGAACGGCGCGGCTGGCTCTCCGGTGCTGCTGGCCCACCACGCCATGTCCCCCGTTGCATCTCCTGCGACCGCGTCCGCATCGGCCGAGGACAGTCTTGGCCTTGTGCTCGACGCCCTTGGCGGGGTGCTCATGGCGCTGTCGCGCTATCCGCTCGACCTGCCGAACCGCCCGGGCGAGGAAAGCGCGCGCGAGCTGGCGAGGTGGCAACGGCACGCCGTCCTCGGCTACGCCCTCGAGGAGGGTGAGCAGAAATCGGTCGGTGTGCACCAGCGGGACTGGGATGGCGTGGTCCGCGCGGTGACGGAGCAGCGCCGCGCCGAACATGAGCATGTCGCGTCCTCCATCACGGAACTGCGCGACGCACTGTGGGCGTGCGTGGAGACGGTGCACAACGCCGTCAAGGTCGATCACGCGTCCGATGCGACCACCGAGCAGCAGATGGAGCGGGCAAAAGGGGCGCTCAAGCGCATGCAGGCCGGCTCCATCAAGCAGGAAGTGCTGGGGGCCGTGCTTGCCATCGAGAGTGCGCTGCAGACGCGCCGCCAGCAGCAGCAGGACCAGTATGTCACGCTCGCCACCAAACTCGATCGCCTCGGCAAGCAGCTCGAGGAAGCCCGCCGCGAGAGCAGCACCGACCCACTGACCGGACTGGGCAACCGCAAGCTGTTCGACCTCATGCTGCCGCGGGCCGTGCAGCTGTTCTCGCTCGGCCGGCAGCCCGTGGTGCTGCTGATGATCGACATGGACAGGCTCAAGCTCGTGAATGACATGTATGGCCATCAGTCGGGCGACGTCGCCATCCAGAACATGGCCAAGGCCCTGTCCCGCACGTTCCTGCGGCAGAGCGACGTGCTGTGCCGCGTTGGTGGCGACGAGTTCGCCGCCGTGCTGCACAACACCGACTGGAAGGTGGCGCAGACGTTGGCGCGCCGGCTGCAGGAGCAGATCTCGCATATGCCGGCGCCACATCCCGCCATGGAGTTCTCGATCGGCGCGAGCATTGGTATGGCCCAGCTCGAGGCGCACGAGAACGTGGCGGAGTGGGTGGCGCGGGCTGACCGGGCGCTCTACACGGCCAAGCAGAAGGGCCGCGAGCGCGTGTGTGTGGCGGAGAGCCCCACCTCGCGCATGGCGTGAAGCGGGCCGCCTGAGGCAGCGCGTGGCGTGAAGCGGGCCGCCCGAGGCAGCGCGTGGCCGATGCCACCGTGCCAGCGGTGCATTATCGGCTGCCCCCCGCTGCCCGCAACGCATTCAGGATCACCGCCACATCGATCGCCTCCTGGATCAACGCCCCCGCCACCGGGGTGAGCAGTCCGACCGCGGCAAAGCCCATTCCCACCAGCGATAGCCCCAGCCCCACCGCGATCGACTGCCGGGCGATCGCCAGCGACCGGCGCCCGATCTCCACCGCTTCCGGGATCCGCGACGGGTCGTCGACCAGGAGCACGATGTCCGCCGCCTCCGCCACCACGCCGCCACCGTGGCCGGCCAGCGCCACCCCCACCGTGGCGGTCGACAGCGCGGGCGCATCGTTCGTCCCATCACCCACCATCAGCACACGCCGCCCGGACCGTTCGAGCGCGGCCACCCGCTGCACCTTCTGCTCGGCCGAGAGGTCGCCGGCGAAGTGGCGGATGCCCACCGCGTCGGCGATGGCCTGCACGTTGGCCTGTTTGTCTCCCGAGAGCAGTTCGGCATCACGGAACCCCAATGCCTCCAGGGCCCGGAACATCGGCGCCAGCTCGGTGCGGAGCTCGTCGGCGAACTCCACCCGCGCCAGCATGCCACCGTCGGTGGCGATGTACGCCCGCAGCCCCGTGCTGTCGCGCTCCATCGCCACGAGCGCCGCCGCCAGCGTCGGCTGCCGTGTCATGAACTGCTCGTGGACGAAGTCGGGGGCGCCCACCGCAACGAACTCCTCCCCCACCAGCCCCGTAATCCCTCGCCCGGGTGCTTCCACCAACCTCGTGGCAATCTCCAAGGGCGCCCCGCGAGCATCGGCCTCGGCCACGATCACACGCGCCAGCAGATGCCCCGAGCCCTGCTCCACGGCCGCGGCCCGGGCCAGTACCTCCAACTCCGTGGCGCCATCGGCCACGACCACGCGATGCACCCGCGGTCGTCCCACGGTGAGCGTCCCCGTCTTGTCGAACACGGCCGTATCCACCCGGGAAAGCGCTTCGAGGGCACTCCCGCTCCGCACGATGATCGCACGCTTGGCCGCCCGGTTGATCCCCCCGATGATCGCCACCGGGGCCGCCAGGATGAGCGGGCAGGGCGTGGCGACCACCAGCACGGCGAGCACCCGGGTCCAGTCCTGCGAGACCAGCCAGGCCATGCCGCACGCCGCCAGCGTCAGCGGCGTGAACCAGATGGCCCACCGGTCCGCCGTGCGCTGCAGCGGGCTCTTGGAGGCCTGCGCGCTGCGCACCAGGTCGACGATGCGCGCGTACTGGCTTTCCTGGGAGCGGCGCACCGCGCGCACGGTGAGGGCGCCCTCCTGGTTCACACTGCCGGACATCAGCGACGCGCCGGGGCTCGCCCGGATCGGCACGGGTTCCCCCGTCAGCCGGGAGGTATCCACATGCGACGTGCCGCTGAGCACCACGCCGTCGCAAGGCACCAGTTCACCCGGGCGCACCAGCAATTCATCGCCGGGGTCGATGACGCCGGCATCGATGTCGGTCACGCGGCCGTCCACCACCCGGTGTGCCGTACGGGGGGCATCGGCCTCCAGCGCCTCCACCGCGCTGGAGGCCCGGGCCACGGCGTAGGCATCCAGCGCCTCGCCGCCGGTCTGCATCAGCACCACGACCAGCCCGGCCAGCGGTTGCTGCAACAGCACCGCACCGAGTATGGCCAGCATCGCCACGACGTCGGCAGCGAATTCACCGCGCAGCAGGCCACGAAAGGTGCGCCACGCTACGGGCAGCCCGGTGAGGACCAGCCCAATCAGCCACACCCGGTCACGCCACGGCGACGGCACCGGCAGCACGGGGGGTAAGGCCCCTGCCAGCAGGAAGCCGAGGGCCAGCAACGGCAGCGGATTGGAACGAACGATTGAGGACCAGCGCATGCGAATTGCGGGACTGTGTGGGCGGGGGACGCGTACGCACGATCCTTCGCACCCAACGGCCCACTCCGCAAGCACCACATCACTGGCAGGATTCCCGACCCGAGCAATATTGTCGGCCATGGCCGACTCCGACTCCAACGCCGCGCTCTCCGCGATCGTCGACATCGCCGCCGATGCGATCATTGCCCTCGACGACAACTATCGGATCATTCGCTTCAACCGCGGCGCCGAACACATCTTCGGCTGGATGGAGGAGGAAATGCTCGGGCAGCCGCTCGACCGCTTGCTGCCGATGAACGCGCGGGCGGTACATCGGGGGCACATGCGGACGTTCGGCGAGGGGCCGATCGATGCGCGCACCATGGCCGATCGCCGGCAGATCTCCGGTCTGCGCAAGAATGGGGAGGCCTTCCCGGCCGAGGCGTCGATTGCGCGGGTGAGCATGCACGGTGCGCGCACCTTCATGGTGACGCTGCGTGACGTCAGTGAGCGGCGGCGCGCCGAAGAGCGCCAGAAGTTCCTCGCAACGGCCGGCTGGGTGCTGGCGGCGACGCTCGATGTCGAGTCGACCATGGCGACCATTGCCGAGTTGCCGGTGCCGCTGCTGGGCGAGTGGAGCCTGCTCGAACTACTCTCGCCGGATGGCAGCATCCGGCGGGCCGCGGCCACGCACATCGATCCGCATCGGCATGGCGATGCCGCCGCGCTTGTGGCCCGCGTCCCCGACCCGGTCACGGTGGAGCCACTGCCGGAGAGCGCGGCGCGTGTGGCTCGCGAGATGGAGGCCCAGCGCGTCCGGGACATCGCGGCGTGGCTGCACGCCAACTTCCCCGATGCGTCGTCGCGCGCGCGTGCCGAGGCCCTTGGGGCCAGCGCCGTGCTCATCGTCCCCCTGCGCGCGGGCGGTCGCGCCATCGGGGCGCTGCATCTGGTCCGGACGCGCCCGGGCACGCATCACGCGGTCGAGGAGGTGCACGTGGCGGACCAGTTCGCCGGCCTCGCCGCCCTCGCGCTCGAGAATGCGCGGCTCTACGAGGAAGCCCGTCGCGCCGTGCGTGAGCGCGATGACATGCTGGCGATCGTGTCACACGACCTTCGCAATCCGGTGAACGCCATTGTCATGCTCACCGGCGCGGTGCTCGACCGCGCGTCCATGACGGACGGCGAGGAGGGGACGCTCATGGCGCGCGACGAGGTCGAATCCGTTCGCGCGGCGGCCCGTCAGGCGGATGGCCTGATTCAGGACCTGCAGGACGTCTCACGCATCTCGGCGGGCCGGCTGCGCGTCGAACGCCGGCGGGTGGCTGCCCTCGACCTGGTCGAGGAAGCGGCCAACCTGTTCGAACCGGTGATGGTCGATGCCGCCCTGCGCTTCGTGCGGGATTTCGACCCCGCCCTGCCGACGGTGCTGGCCGACATGCATCGGCTGCAGCAGGTATTGTCGAACCTGCTCGGCAATGCGGTCCGCTTCACGCCGCACGGCGGCGCGGTCACACTGTCGGCGCACGTGGTCGATGACATGCTCCGGATCGCCGTGCGGGATACCGGCCCGGGGGTCACCCCTGAGGATGTGCCGCGGCTGTTCGAGCGCTACTGGCAGGCTCCGCGGCTGTTGCGGGCCGGATCAGGGTTGGGGCTCTACATCGCGAAAGGCATCGTCGAGGCTCACGGGGGCGAGATCGGCGTGGCGTCCGCGATGGGTGCCGGGAGCGAGTTCTGGTTCACCCTCCCGCTGTGAGGCCGGCCCGTCAGCTGAACAAACGCGTTCGCGCGACCTCGGAGAGCGCGACGACGGCGGGATGGGCGAGCCGACGTTCCGCCGAGATGGCGTAGAACCGCTCGCGCACCGTCGGCAGGCGCCCCACCACGCGCACGTTGTATGCACGACGGATCTGCGCCTCCACGACGGTGGGGGCAGCGAAGAGCCCCATGCCCTCCTGCCCGAACACCTGAAGCAGTGCCACGTCCTCGACCTCACACACCACGTCGGGGCGGACGTCATGGGCAATGCACCAGGCGTCGAGCGAACGGCGCATGGCCGTGTTCGAGGTGGGCATGATGAACGGGGCGCCGGTGAGCGAGTGCGGAAAGCTCCGGCGGAAGCGCGCCTGCAGCGCCTGTGTCCCGAACACGGTGACGCCGCACTCTCCGAGGAGGTGCGTGAACAGGGCGATCGAGGCATTGGGCGAGGCCGGCGTGTCGGTGAGCACCACGTCGAGGGCATGCACTGCCAGGTCGGCGAGCAGCCGCTCGGTCTTGTCGATCCGGCAGGTGAGGCGCAATCCCGGCACGGCATCGATGGCCGGCCGCAACAGGCGCCAGGTCGTCAGCTTGGGCAGGGAATCGGAGATGCCGACCACCAACCGCGTGGGCAGCCGCGCATCGCCGCGCGCGAGCGCCTCGGTGAGCTCACGGCCCGTACGGAACATGTCGTCCGCGTAGTGGAACACCAGCTGCCCGGTTTCCGTGAGCACGAGGTGGCGGCCGCGCTTCGTGAACAACGCCGCTCCCAACGACCGCTCAAGGTGCTTGAGCTGGGTGCTGATCGTGGGTTGCGTGAGGTGCAGCACCTGCGTGGCACGCGCAATGCTGCCCTCGCGCGCCACGACCCAGAAGTAGAGCAGATGCTGATAGTTGAGCGTGTTCAGCGACAGGGCGGTCATGCTGAATTGTACGAGGAGCGGGGCGCTGGCGGTGGCCCCCCAGGCGCCCCGTGTCGCACTCAGACGGTCACCGGGATGACCTTGCCGGTGTCCAGGTCGTACACGCCACCGGCGATGAGCAATGTGCCGGCCTTGATGCGCTTGGCGATGACCGGCGAGGCCTCCTTCAGGATTTCGGCCTGGATCTCCACGTTGCGGGCAATCGCCTTGTTCACGTCGCCGCCGCTCTCCTTGGCGGCGCGCCGGATGTGCTGGTACAGCGTGGAGATCTGCCCCGGCACGTCGCTGCCGGCCATCGTCGCCGACACGGCCCCGCACTTGGTGTGCCCGAGCACGTACAGGACCTGCGCCCCGAGCACCTCCGTGCCGAATTCGAGGGAGCCGATGATGGCGGGATCGGCGACGTTGCCGGCGATGCGGGTGACGAACACGTCACCGAACCCCTGGTCGAACACGATCTCGATGGGCACACGCGAGTCGGCGCATCCGAGGAACGCAGCGAACGGCTTCTGCCCGGCCGCGACTTCCTTCAGACGCGCCATGTTGCGATTGGGCGCCATCACCTCGCCCTTCACGAACCGCTCGTTGCCCTTGTAGAGCGCGTCGAGCGCCGCCTTGGGATTGGCGTAGGGCTCGGGGGCGCGCATTGGCCCACCGTGCGCCCACGCGGGCCTGGCGAACGCGCTCGCCGCGACCCCACCGGCCACGAGGCCCGCCCCGGCGACCGTCGCCGACCGCAGAAAGTCACGCCGCGAACGCCCCGCGTCAGGCGTCCCACAGGTCACGCACACCTTACTGCCCTCCGGAGGTGGTGGTCTTGCGGTACTTGTCGCCACGCACGACGGCGACATCGGACAGGTACGCGATCACTTCGTAATTGCCGAAGTAGGTCGTGGCCAGATGGGCCACGATGCGGTCGGCAACGTCAGGCTCCACGATGCTCTCGATGCGGATGTCCGACCCCGGGATCTCGGTCGCCTGGAGCCCGCGCGAGCCTTGGCCACGCCCCTCGACGATCGTGAAGCCCGTGGCGCCAAGCTGCCGGAGGTCGTGGGTGATCTTCTGCTCGAGCACGGGCTCGGCAATGATGGTGACGAGCTTGAACGGGTAGGTGAGCATGGACCTGTCTCCTCAGCCGTGGAGGGCCTGGGCGATCCGGAAGTACAGCGGGATGCCGGCCAGGATGTTGAAGGGGAACGTGATGGCGAGCGACGACGTCAGGAAATAGGTCGGGTTGGCCTCTGGCAGCGTGACGCGCACTGCCGGTGGGGCCGCGATGTAGCTCGCGCTCGCCGCCATCGTGGCCAGGACCGTCGCGCCACCCACCGAGAGCCCGGCCCACACACCCAACGCGGCACCCAGCGCGCCGTGCACGATGGGCATGAGCACCCCGAAGGCAAGCAGGAACGGACCGACCTTCTTGAGGTCACCAAGTCGCGATCCCGCCACGATGCCCATCTCGAGCAGGAACAGCATGAGCACACCGCGGAACATGCCGTCGTAGAAGGGACCCACCGACTTCCAGCCGTTCTCTCCCATGAGGAAGCCCACCAGCAGACCGCCCACCAGCAGCACCATGGTGCGCGCCGTGAGCACCTCGTGCAGTGTCTCCTTCAGGCTCGCCTGCTGCCCCGACTGCGCCCCCAGCGTCTTCTGGCGCTGCACGGCGCCAATGGCGAGCGCGATGTGAATGCCCGGGCTCTCCAGCAGCGTCAGCAGCGTGGGCATGAAGCCCTCGGCCGGCGCACCGACCTGCTGCACGAACTGCTGCGCCGCAATGAATGTGACCGCGCTGACCGACCCATAGTGCGCGGCCATGGCGGCCGCATCCGAGCTGTCGAAGCGCCCCACGTACTTCATGACGGCGTACGTGGTCAGCGGGGTGATGCAGCCGAGCAGGATCGTCGCCCCGGCCGGCAGGGCAATGGCATCGAACGAGGAGTGTGCCAGCTCCACACCGCCTTTCAGGCCGAGCGCGAAGAGCAGGTAGATCGAGATGGACGTGTAGAGGTCCTTCGGCAGCGTGAGTTCGCTGCGGATGAGCCGCGCCACGATCCCCAGCGCGAACGCGAGGGGAATCGGCGAGAGCAGGTTCGCCTTGAGCGTTTCGATCATGTCCGGTCGTGGAGGGGAACGGATGCGCCCGCACCGTGCGGGCGATGCACGAGTCTCACCGAATCCATGGTGATATGCAAATTGAATGTAAGAAGCAAAAACATTGATAAAACCAATGGGACGATCCGGGCGCAAAAAAAGGCGCCGACTCGGTCGGCGCCTTTTCGGGCTGCGAGGGTGTCAGGGACAGGCGCCGCTCAGTGCTTCGCGCCGCCGGTGGGCGCCGCGTCCTTGTGCTCACCGCCAGCCGATTCCGCGTGCCCACCCCCCGCGGCCGCCCCGTGGTCCTCGGCACCGGCGCTGTGGCCGCCCTGGTCGCGCTCGTAATACACCTGCTGGTTCATGGGGTCGCGCGGGTGCCGATACGTGTTCTTGTGGATCGTGTACGCGCCAAAGCCAAGCGCCGCCGTGAACACGCACGTGACGATGGCGGCACCCCAGCCCAGCTTGTTCGGATCGTACTGAGAAGCGCTCATGAAAAACTCCGAAGAACACTCTGACAGGTAAGGAGGGCAGCCGGCACGGGTGCCGGCCGCAACACGGTGAAGCTAAGGGGGCATGGCTCATTCTTCCACCCTGGGGCCCGTATCCTCTGCGGGATCGATCAGCCGGGCCGGAACAATCGCCTCACGTCCATAACGATCGCGGATCCGATCCAGTGCCCGGGTGAGGGCCCGATCCCGCGGTGACTCTCGGGGTTGGTCTCCGGACGTCTGATCCGGGCTGAGCCCGCCGAACAGCCCCAGTTGGGTCGAGAGCCCGGAGGCCGACGCCTCGTCATCGAAGTGCGACAGCGCGATGCCCAACAGGCGAACGGGCACCCGTCGCTTGCCGCGCAGCTGGCGAAGAAGGGGACGGGCCGCCGCAGCCACCGAGCGCTCGGACTCGATGAAGCTCTCGAGGGTTCGCTGCGCCGATCGGGTCCGGAAATCGGTATCCTTGATCTTCACGGTGACCGTCCGGGCCCGCAGTGCTTGTCGGCGCAGATCAGCGCTGACGCGCACCGCCAGGCGCAGGAGTTCCCGTTCGAGCGAATCGTCGTCGTCGAGGTCGCGGGCGAAGGTATCCTCCCGGCTGACCTGTTTCTGGCGATCGCGGGGGCTGACCACGCTGTCGTCGATCCCGCGGACCCGGCGCGCCAGCCACGGGCCAGCCCGGTCACCCAACCGGCGCACCAGGTCCGCCTCGGACCACGCCTGCGCCTCGCGAACGGACACCAGCCCCAGGCGCGCGAGCTGCTCAGTCAGCCGCGGGCCCACCATCGGGAGGTCGGCCAACCGGAACTGCGACAGAAAGGCCACCTCCTCGCCGGGCGCCACGCAGTGCACGCCGTTGGCACCGGTCCCGGGCTTCGGCTTGGCCACCTCCACCGCCATCTTCGCGATCAGCCGGGAGGTACCGCCGCCCAACGAAACAGGCAGCCCCGTGGCCTCGCGGACGGCGTCGCGGATGCGGTGGGCCGTCTCCCGCAGCGGCTCGTACCCGTAGAGCGCCTCGGTGCCGCCAAGGTCGCAGTACCACTCGTCGATGCTCGACGCCTGCACCACGGGCGCAAAGCGGCTCAGGACCGCGTGGATCTCCCGGCTGCGCAGACTGCAGGCGTGCCGAGGAACCGGCACACACATCGCCTCGGGGCAGAGCCTGAGGGCTCGGGCAATCGGCATTGCCGACCGCACACCGAACGCCCGGCATTCGTAGGAGGCGCTACACACGACGCCGCGGGAGCCGGGCCGGCCACCCACAATGAGCAGGCGCGCCCGGCCCGCGCCCTCCGGGTCCTCCTGGCGCGCGACGGCCACGAAGAACGCGTCGGCATCCACGAGCAGGATACGACGGGGCGATGTCATGGGGGGAACGCCCGGTCGGGCACTGCGGTCTCAGACCGCGCGCGGCCGGCTCGGTGCCGTGTCGAGTTCCAGATTGGCACCGCGGCCTCGTGCTGCCACAGACCACGCGGTCTCCACGGCATGGCCGCGCACCCCGATGATCTCGTCGAACAGGTGCACCACGATGCAGACATGGTTGGGCACGATGCGCACCTGGTCGCCCAGGCGTGGGCGCCACGACGTCTTCGACAGGTCCAGGATACCGTGCTCTTCCGACATGCGGGCCACCACAACCTCAGGGTGATCGAGCAGGGCACCGTATCCCTCGCCCTCCGCGCGCAGTGGTTCGCGGCCGAGCGCCTTGGTCCCTGCGTCGACCACCGCCTGGCCCTTCACCGCGACACTGACCACCGTCGCGAGCACCGTGAGCGCACAGTCCTCCCAGTCACAGGCGCCGATCTGCGCGGTGGTGCGATCATTGTACACGTAGGTGCCGGGGCGGACTTCCGTGACGCCGGGGACCTCGTGCATGCGCCACGCGGCCGGGGTGGAGCCTCCGCTCACGACGGCCGGGGCGAGCCCCTCGCTGCGGAGGGCGTCGAGATACGCGCCAAGGTCGCGTCCCACCTGCCGCAATGCGGCGTCCTGCTCGCCGACGGGCGCGCGAACGTGCCCCGGATAGAACTGCACGCCGGCGTAGCGCAGCGCCGGCGCCCGTTCGATCTGGCGGGCCACGGCAATGGCCTTCTCTGGCGAGGTGACACCCACGCGGTGCATGCCGAGGTCGAGTTCCACCAGGACATCGATGGTCCGCTGCCCCAGCCGCGCCGCCACGGACAGCGCATCGAGGGCCGCGGCGTCGTCTGCCGCCACGGTCACGCGCACGTCACCAGGCAGGCGCGCGAGGCGCTCGAGGCGCGCGGCACCCACCGGGGGATAGGCGACGAGGAGGTCATCACAGACGCCGGCCATGACCTCCGCCTCGCGCAAGGTGGCGCACGTGAGCCCCACTGCCCCGAGGCGCAGCTGCTCGGCGGCGATGCGCGGCGACTTGTGCGTCTTCACGTGCGGGCGCAGCCGGAGGCCATGCAGGGTGGCGTACGCCGCCATGCGGTCCAGATTGAGGGCGAGCCGGTCCATGTCCACCACCGGTGCCGGTGTCTCGAGCTGCTCGAGATACGTTGCCACTGTCTCGCCTCCAATCCGCCAAGAGATGTCACCTGCCGAGTCGACCGATCCGCCCGTCACCCGTCACTGGACGCCCGTCGTGTTGCCGGACCAACCACCGCCTGCGGGAGCCTACTCTCCCGGCGTACGCACCGCAAATGGAGCGCGTCTGCTCTTCGTGTCGGGGCAGACGCCGCGTGATCCGGCCACGGGACACATTGTCGGCACGACGGTGGAGGAACAGACCCGCGTCACCCTCGCCAACCTGGAGCGCATCGTGCGCGCTGGCGGCGGCACGCTGGCGGACGTGGTGAGCGTCACCGTGTATCTGGCCGACGAGAACGACTGGGGCACGTTCGATGGCGTGTACCGTACCGTGTTCTCGCCGCCCTATCCCACACGGGCCGTCGTCGGGGCGTCGCTGCGCGGGATTCTCGTGGAGATATCCGCCGTCGCCGCGCTGGCATGACACCTGTGGTGCCGACGGACCGCGCGATCGTGGTGGTGTTTGCGGGCGATCGCGCGTGGCGCGCCGCGGTGGATACCGCGCTGCGTCAGGCCGGCATGCGGACGCGGCTGACGAGCCGGCCCGCGGAACTGGCCAAGAGCCTCGCCGACGCTGCGCCCGCCCTGGTCGTGGCTGGCCCCACAGCCGCCGACCATCAGGCCGTCCGGGTCGCGCGCGCCGACGGTCCGGTGCTGCGCACGACGCCCGGCGACACGATCACCGAGATCGTGCGCCGGGTGTGCGCGCTCCTCGTCTCGACCGGCCCGGCTCAGGCCACCGGGCCGACATCAAGCGAATAGCCCTCGCCTCGAACGGTCCGAATGTCGACCGTACTGCCCGCCTCGCGGAGGCGCTTGCGCAACTGCGCAATGTGCACATCGACGACGTTCGACCCGGGATCGAACCGCAGGTGCCAGACGTACTCGAGCAGGACCGGACGGGTGATGGTTTCCCCAGCGCGCATGGCGAGGAATTCGAGCAGCGCGTATTGCCGCGCGGTGAGTGGCACGTCGTTCCCGTGGCATTGCACGTCGTGATGCACGCGGTGGAGCGTGAGGTCCCCGACCTGCACCTTCTCCATGGAACGCGCCCCACCGCGTCGAAGTGCCGCCCGCACCCGTGCGGTCAACACCTCGTTGGCAAACGGCTTCGGGATGTAGTCGTCGGCGCCCGCGTCGAGCGCCCGGACCACGTCCGCCGTGGTGTCGTGCGCGGTGGCGACGACGATGGGTGTCACGGTGCCCTCCCGGCGCAGCTCCTGCAGCAGCGTGAGGCCGTTCCGGTCGGGCAGCTCGAGATCCAGGATGATCGCATCGTACGAATGGGCAACGGTACACGCGCGACCGGCTTCGGCCGACGCGGCCACGTCGACCTCGTACCCGTCGTTCATGAGTACCTGCCGCATCAGATCGGCGAGCAGTCGATCATCTTCGATGACGAGGATCCGCATGCAAGAGGCAGGATGGGATGGGAAACGTACGCCGGGCCGGCGCACCTCGACGTGCACCATCGGCCGGGCCGCGGCGGAATGTAGCGTCGGACACCGTGTCCCGGGTGTGAACTAGCCGTCACCCTTGAGGCGCCGCAGGACGCGCCGGTCACGCTTGCCGGGCTTGCTGTCCCCGTAGGAAAAGGCCGTCGGCATGGACCGGAGTTGCTCCACCACGATCTCCCGCTTGCGGCGGCCCTCGTCCGTCTCGTCGTAGAGCTGCCGCGCCACGTCGGCCGAGCCACGACGCCCGGCCACGTCGCGCACTCGCAGGACCCACTCGACGGGGCCCTGCCTCAGACGGACCACGTCGCCGGCCTGGATCATCTTTGCCCGCTTGGCGCGATCGCCATTCACGTCGACCTTGCCGCCATCGATGGCCTCGGCTGCCAAGGCCCGGGTCTTGAAGAAGCGCGCGGCCCACAGCCACTTGTCGAGGCGAACCTTGCCGGGGGGCGCCCAATCCTCGTCTTCGGATTCGGAACGCGACGGGCCGCGGCTCATCGGTCGCGCGAGTCGTGGTCGAGATCGTCGTCGTCCAGCTCGTCATCGGCGAACGCGTCGACACCGTCCAGCGCGCCGTCCAGCGCGCCGTCGGTGTCCCCGTGGGGGGCGGCGTCGAGCGTCGCGGTCAAGGCGTCGAGGCTGCGTTGCTCCGCCTCGTGCACCTCGCGAATGCGCGTGGCGGCCCCCTGGTACACCGACCGCACCGCCGGCGTAGCGGCGAACTGCTGGGCGCGCTGTTCCAGGAGCGGCACGAGCGCGAGCAACGCGTCCACGGCGGCCTGGGCGTCCCCGTTGCTGATCAACGCCTGCACCATGCTGGCGACCTCATCGCAGGCCTCAGCCATCCGGCGCGACATGGCCGCGTCGGGGCCGGCCACCTTCGCACCACGAACCAAGCCGTCGGCGCGTTCGCGCAGGGCGGTCGCGTCGGTGCGGAAGCGGTTCACCAGATACTCGCGCGCTGTCTCCATCATACGGGGAATCTAGCGCACCGGGCCGTCGCCATCAGCGGTGGTACGGCCCGTTCACGCGAAGTCGGCACGGGAGAGGCCCAGCTCGTCGCGGGCCGCGCGCCAGCTGTCGAGCCAGGCGTCGGCAACCACGCGGGGGCGGATACCGAGGCGCTTCGCGCGGGCGACCAGGTCGTCCCACCATCCGTACTCGATGGAATCGACGACGTCGAGCAACTGCCCGAGCTGCTGGTCGCGCTCCACGAGCGCATCCCTGAGCAGCGGTGGCAGCGTGAGGCGCTGTGCCAGCACCGCCCCGGGTGCGCCCAGCGCAAATTCGAGCGTCGACAGCAGTCCGGCGACCACGCGCGCGCGCGGATGGGGCGCCGCATCGAGAGCGACGCCCACCCGCTCGCACAGGCGGGCCCGGCGCAGGGCACTGAAGGCCAGCTCGGCGTCATTGGCCGCTTCGCCGATGAGCCGAGCGGTGACGGCCACCAGGCGGTCCATGATGGCATCCCGCCCCAGCATCGTCATGGCGTGGGTGACGGATCGCGGGCCGCGGACTCCGAGGGAAGCCGAGGCCATGGCCTTCAGCAGGGAGGCCGCGACGTGCGGATCGTCACGCACGAAGGCATCGAAGCTCGCGTCGGGCGGACGGCCATCGGCAAAGGCCGCCAGCATGGTCACCGCCCGGATGATGCTGTCTTCCGTAGTGCGATCGGGGGCGACGCCAGCCCCGCGGGTGAGCTGGCGCCCACAATACAGCGGGACGCCGGCGGCCAGGACCCGCTGACGGGTCACCCGGTCATCGACGCCACGTACCAGCGGGCGCAGGCCAGCCTCGGCAAGCACACGGACGCGCCGCTCGAGGACCGAGGGCGGTGTGCGGGCGGCGTCGAGCACGATCGTGCTGCCCGCCAGCGATGACGGGAGAGGATCGCCCTCGGGAAAGCCCTGCAGCGCGAAGTGGAATCCGGCGCCAATGAGCCGATCGACCACCCGCCGGTTCGCCGGATCGTCGAGTGCCTCGGTGGCGATCAGCCACACGGCATCGAGTGATGCGAACCGCGTGATGGCCCCGTCGCGCACCAGGGTCGGCGTGACCGGCACGACAAGGCTGCGGGCCGCGAGCCGCGTCAGCGACGGCACCAGCTCCAGGATCCGTCGGGCCTCGTGGTCTGGTCCACCTGCGCCGTCCAGGTCCTCGGGATACCCGCTCACCGCGTACCCGACAACGCGTTCGCGTCGGTCGCGCAACGGGGCCAACGATATCAGCATCGTCCGGTGACGTTCATGGGTTCACGGTGCCTGCGTCGCTCTCGGCACGCGCCAGCACGGCATTGAAGTACGCTGGCTCTCCCGTGACCTCGCGCTCCACGTACGGGGCCAGCCATGCAGGGAGCGCCACCGGCTCGGTCACGTCGCCGAGTTCCACTTCGGCGAGCACCAGGTCACGATCGAGGAACACATCGATCTCCCACGTGTGGGCGTGGTCGGCCAGCACGTGCCGCACCTTCCGGATGCGCGCCGACCGGGTGAGCGGCCACATGGCGTCGAACAGCTCGGGTGTCGTGACCTCCTCCACTTCGATGCGCGCCTCCGCCGGGCCCAGCTTCATCGTGCGCCAGCAGGAGACGGTGCCATCGGGCGCCACGCGCCGCCTGAGTCGTTCGCGCAATGCGACCCCGGGAATCCATCCCTGTTCGATGTGGAGGGGCGGGAGGGCGCGCGCCTCGGGGGGGCAACCGCGCAGCAGGAACTTCCGCTCGATTTCCATGGGGAGGCCAGCCGACGAGCGCGGTGTCCCCTCGGTCCGCAGCGCGGCCGTCGCCGCGTCGAGCACACGCAACGTGTCATCGAGGCGGCCACACCAGCTGTCGATGAAGGCGGCGTGGTGCGACAGCACGATGTCTCGCAGGGCGCGCTCGAGGGCCGGGAGCTTCGCCTTCCGCGCCCGGTGGGCAAGCTGGTCGGCATCACGCATCGTGCCGAGCAGATCCTGTCCGCGCGTGGCGAGGTCGAACCACGCACCCAACGCCGGCCGGGAGCGGGCAAAGGGCGCAAGCAGCGCGCGGTGGCGCTTGAGGCGGATCCGTATGCGGTGCAGGGCGTCCTGCGCATCCTGCGCGCCCACGTCGGCCACTCGCTCGAGGTCACGGCGAAGCCGCGTACCGCCACGCCCCAGCCGCGCCGCGAGGTGCCGCGCGAAGGGCATCGGCGTGCTGTCCATCCCGACGCGCTGCAACAGGCGGTAGCTGCTCAGGCGCGCCACGAGCGTGTCGCTGATGGGATCGAAATGCCGCGCAAACGCCAGCTCGACCTCAAGGTGCGAACCGGTCGCCTCGGTCTCGAGTCGCGCCCGCACGAGGGCCGCCTCCGGACGCGCCTCTTCGGGCAAGTGCTCCAGCTCCGACTCGAGCCACGCACGCTGCACATCGGCCTCGCGCATGGCGTTGGTGGTGCGACCAAGCTTGCGCAGGGCCCGGGCGATCCGCCGATCTTCCACCCCGTCGAGCACCCGGTCGTTCTCTCGCAGGGTGGCCCGCAGCCGGCGGAGGGCCACCCGCGCCCGGTGCAACGTCTCGGCGGACGATCCCTCGCCCGCCTCGGCGGTCCCGTCGGAAACACGCAGGCCCTCTCGCCACGACGCGCGCGCGTCGGCCAGCTGGTACAGCCACTGCAGGGCAACCAGGCGCGCCCCCTCCTGCGCCGGTCGCTGCAGCGCGTCGCCCAGCAGAGCGCGCACGTCTGCCGCCGACGGTCCCCGGACCTCAGTCATCGTGCTCGTCGTGGTCATCGCTGGGGTCGACGTACACGTGCGCTGTCCCATCCTCGTCGTAGCTCACCGACACCACCCACGGACGGCAGCACACCTGGCAGTCCTCGATGTACTGCTGGCTCGACCCCGAGCCCGGATCGAGGGTGATCTCCACGGCCTCCCCACAGTACGGACAGTGAACCTCGCCGGAGAGATCGGCGACGCCGTCGCCCAGCGGGAACTCGTCGTCGAGGAGCGCGTCGTCGAGTCCCTCGTCCGCGTCGTCCCACCGGTCGTCGTTGGCCATGCCGAAAGCTAGCGCCCGATGGTCAGTAATGCCCGGTCTCCGGTGGCGAGCGCCAGCGCCCCCCGGGCCGAGGCCACCTTCGCCTCCAGCGCGGCGAGCTTGGTCGCCTCCTCGAGCACCAGGCGCTCGCGCAGGTTGAGGATGAGCAGGGTGCTCTCGCCATTCTCGAAGCGGATCTGCTCGGCGTCACGCAGCAAGCGGGCGTTACGGACGTTGGCCGCCTGCCGGTCGAGGAGCCGATCGAGGTTTGCGAGGTCGAAGATCGCCGCCCGGACGTCGAACTCCACGTCCCGCCGCAGGCGCTCCCGCTCGAACTGCTGGAACTCGAGCTTGGCCCCGGTCGACGAGAACTTGCCGCGCTCCTTCAGCAACAGGAGCGGCGTCGAGATCGTCAGCCCGGCCTTGTAGTTGTCGTCCAGCCGGGCACGATCGAAGAACGCCTCGGTGTTCCCTCGCTCGCCAAGCCCGGACAGCTTCGCCTCGGCAAAGGGGAGCAGCCCCTGCGTCGCGAACAGCCGGTCCGCCTCCGCCTGCTGGACCTTGGCCTGCACCTTCAGCAAGTCAGGGTTCCGGGTGGTCGCCGTCTCGAGCAGTCCCGCGAGTCGGGTCGAATCGAGCCCGCCTCGCTCGAAGCCCAGCAGCACCGGCTTCACCACCCCCGGCAGCGGGGCCGGACGCCCTTCGACGTCCCACAGGTACGCCGTCAGATTGAGGGTGGCGACATAAAACGAGGCCTCCGCTTCGAAGCGCGTGACCTCGCGCCGCTGCAGTTCGAGCAAGGCCTCGACCGTGTCGATCGGCGCGCTTTCGCCGTTGGCCACCCTGGCTCGGACCGCCTGCAGCCGGAAGGCCGCAAGGGCTTCGCCCTCCTGCGCGATGGCGCGCCGTCGCCACGTCTCGTACCACGCCCCGTAGTCCTTGGCGGCCGAAAACAGCAGCTTGTTGAGGATGCCCGTGCGCTCGGCTTCGCCCGCATCACGAGCGGCGCGCGCCAATTGCAGCGCCGTCCGTCGCTCATCGGTGATGAGGCGCTGCCCCAGGGGAATGGAGATGCCCGCCGAGAAGGTTCCGTTGCTTGCCGTCCCCCGCTCCGGGTTGACGTAGCGCCCCATGGTCCGATCGAACGCGAGGGTGACATCGGCCCCGATGGGGAGCGGAATCTTCATCTCGGCGTCGAAGTACTTGAAATACTCCGTGCCCCCGGACCGCTTCTGATCCCACGTGGCGGTGAGCTTGGGGTCGAACGCGCCCCACGCCGTGCGCAACTCGGCCCGCGCCTGTTCAGCAACCAGCCGGGCCTGTTGGGCGACCGGATGGTTGGCGAGGATGACGTCCACGAAGGCGGGAAACGCAAACGGTGCGCCACTCGTGTCGACGCGCGTGCCGATGAGCGCACTCGTGCGGATCATGGCACTGTCGAGTCGCGAGCGTGCCTGGGCGTGGCCGGTACTCGCCACGCCCAGCGCGCCGGCGACGGCGATCGCCAGGCTGCGGCGCGTCACTTCTTGCCTCCGCCATCCTTGTCGCCGCCCTTGTCGCCGGCGACGGCGTCTGCGGGCAGGGCATCGCCGGCCTTGATGGAAAGCGGGAAGCCGTTGAGCTGGCGCCAGATTTCCCAGCCGACCGTGACATTGTCGAGCATGGCCCACCCTTCGGCGCCCGTCCCGAGGCGCAGCTGGGCGGGCCACGGTTCGTCATGCGTGGTGTCGGGTACCAGGAGCACGCGGAAGCGGCCATCGGCACTCGGGAACTGGTCGATGACTGCCACCGTCGCCCCGAACGTCCCCACCGCCACCTGCGGCCAGCCGGAGATCTGGAGCGCCGGCCAGCCATCGAAAAAGACACGCACGTGGCGGCCGGGCTTGAGCAGCGCGACATCCATGGGCTTGACGTACAGCTCGACGGCCTTGCTGGGGCGCGCCGGCTGCAGCGTCACCACCGGGGCTCCGGCCTTTACGATCTCCCCCTGTCCCGTCGCCGAAGCCCGCACCACGTAGCCGTCCTGCGGCGCCTCGATCACGTAAAAGGTGTTGCGCACCGTCAGGGCCCCGACCTTGTCGCGCAGCTTGGCCACGTCGGATCGCCCCTCGCTCACCTCCGACAGCGTGGCGGCACGGTCGGAGCGGGTCTTGGCGATCTTCTCGCCGTACTCCACCGGAATGCTGGCAAGGTCGGTCTCCGTGATCGCCAGCATCTGCTGCTTTTCGATCAGCTTGGCGGCCGCCGACTGCGCGCGCACCTGGAACGCCTGCAGGTCGTTCACCGACACGAGGCCGAGCGAGTCGCGGAACAGCCGTTCCCGACGACGCAGCTGATCGCGCGCCACGGAATCCTCCAGCGTGGCCTGGCGCACCTCGGCCTGGTACTGCAGCACCTTGTTGCGCGTCTGCTGCAGCTTGAACTCCCGCTGCTGTTCGAGCTGGTCGATCTGCAGTGCCAGGGCGGCGGCCTTGTTGAGCTTCTCGCTGATCGCGGTCTCCTTTGCCGACTGCTGCGCGCTGGTCAGCGCCAGCACGTTCGGGTTGAGGTACTCCTCCTTGATTTCCGAGATGCGCACGATGGTGTCGCCCTTGTTCACGAACTGCCCTTCCTGCACATACCAGGCTTCGATACGCCCGTCGATCCGGCTCTGCAACTGTTGTGGACGGTCAGCCGGGTTGAGCGCCGTGACGAGGCCCGTGCCTTGCACGTTCTGCTGCCATGGCAGGAAGAGGATGATGACCAGGGCAACGAGAATGCCGATCAGCCACCGCGCCACGATCCGACCGGCGTCGGCCGTGCCGAGCAGCGCGGTGGTCTCGAGGGGCAGGTGCTTGAGCTCGCGCTCGATATCGAGATCGGAGTTGGCCATGGGTCAGGCTCCGGTGAGACCAAGGGATTCGTGCAGCAAGTTTCGGCAGAGCGGGTCACGGCGCACGTCCTCGAAGGACCCGTCGCGAACAATGCGGCCATTATCAACCACGAGGACGCGGTCGAACGCGGCGAGGAGTTGCGGGTCATGTGAGACGGCCAGCACCGTCCACGGGCGCGCCCGTTCGGTCAGCATGCGGATGATCAGCGTCCGCGATGCCGCGTCGAGGTTCTGGAAGAAATCGTCCAGCACCACCAGCCGCGGGTTGCCCACGATGCCCTGCGCGATGAGCAGTTTGTTGGAGAGGTGCGACGGCAGCGAGCGGCCACCATTGGTGAGCTCCGTCTGGATGCCCTGCGGCAGATGCTGGATTTCATCGGTGAGGTGTAGCGCGTCGAGCGCCTCGCGCACGTCCGTCGGGGTGATGTGCGCTCGCCCGACCGAGATGTTCTCCTCGATGGTGCCATCGAACAGGTCGGTCCACGACAGCATCTGGCCGATCCGGGCCCGCATGGCGGGGCGGTCGAGGTCCCGCAGCGTGATGCCATCGAAGCGAATCGTTCCGTCGTAGTCGTCCATCAGGCCACCGAGCAGCTTGAGCAGGGTGCTGCGCCCCGATCCGTCGAAGCCCATGAGTGCCACGCGCTGGCCGGGTTCGATGCGCACGGACACCCCGTCGACCGATGCCGACGGCGCGCTCGGATACCGGTAGCGCAGGTCCCGCGTCTCGATGGCGATGCCGATGCCCGGCCTGTGGACCGGTGCGAGCCCCCCACGCCCCTCGAGCGGCAGGTCGGTCACGTGACCGACCTTGTCGACCGAGGTGAGGACATCGTAGACCGTGGCCAGGCTCGTGATGAGCTTTTCGACGCCGACGAGCACCGTGACGATCACGACTTCGGCGGCCACGAACTGCCCCAGCAGCAGGCGATTGGTCTGTACCAGCGTGGCACCGAGAATCAGGACGGCGGCGGTGATGAAGGTCTTGAAGCCGATGAGCGCGATCGTCTGCTTGACGAGTACCGCGAAGTGCTTCTTGCGGTACTTGAGGTAGCCAGTGATGACGTCATCCATGCGCTCGACCGGCAAGGTGGAGTCGCCGGCATACTTGAAGGCATGGAAGGCACGCGCCAGTTCCTCGAGCCAGTGCACGGCCTTGTACTTGTACTTCGACTCCACGATCGAGGTGCGCAGCCCCTCCGGTCCGGTCCAGCGAATGATCAGGTAGAGAATGAACACCACCGCCACCGCGAACACCGAAAACCACGGACTGTAGACCGTCAGCAGGATCAGGCCGAAGGCGATCGTGAGCAGCGCCGTGGGCACGTCGATGAGCAGTTTCTGGATGCCCTTCTGAATCACCACCGCCTCGAACAGCCGGTTCATCTGTTCCGGCAGGTTCGACTCGAGCGAGGCCGCATACCTCAGGCGAGGCACCCGGAACGCGAATTCCAGCGCCATCCGCGCGAAGACTCGCTGCTGGATGCGCTCGACCACCTTCAGGATGCCCACCTGGATGACGCCAGCCACGATGGTGCCGAGAATGACGAACGAGATGAGCACCACCACCGGCTGCAGGAACAGCCGGCCCTGCACCAGTTGCACGATGCCGCCGACGGCGAGTGGCAGGATGAGGCTCAGGCCGCCGGAAAGCGTGGCGTAGAAGAAGACCGTGAGGATCTCCCGCCGCTCGCGCGCCATCATCGACAGGGTGCGTTCCACCGGCGTGCGGTGGACCGGCTCGCCATCGCCCGTCTCGGGGCCCACGGGGCTGTGTGGCACGGTGTCGCCCCGTTCGCTGGCCGATGGGCGCAGGGCCATGGGGGCGAGCACGGTCGCGCTGCCGGTGGTACCGGTCCGTCGCCACACCATGTCCGCAAAGTCGGACTCCGCCGCCTCGAGGCGCTCTTCCTCGCCGTCGCGGGCAATCAGACGTGCTTCGAGCCGCTCGTCGTCAGTACACCACAGGACAAGCGCCTGTGCGCCATCCGCGGTGACGAGCACCAGCGGCAATTGCCGATCGACAATCGCCTGTCGGAACTCCGCGGGCGAAAGGACGCGATCGAGGTAACCGATGTCCACGGCCCCCCCAATCGATCGGACGCGCTCGGCAAGCGGCGCGTCGACCGAGATCTGGCGGGTGAGGACGCGCCACCGGGCCTGATCGACTTCCAGGCCGAGGGCGGCTGCAACGAGCTGATTGACGCGGGTAGCCTGTGCGGACATGCGCGCGGGTCGAATGACGGAGGAGTGGCTTGGGTGGGCGGCGACGACATCGCTCATCGACCGCACGCGGGGTACGCCGCCTGACGGCGGTGACGCAACGAAACCGCGTCCTTGCGGCTCAGTGGTGCGACGGCGGGGCGCGAGACGACACCGCCCCGAGAGAACCCGTGTCGGTGTCGAGACACCGGCAGCCGCGGATGCCGCACTGCCCCCCTCCAGAGAACGCGGCGCACGGCGGAATGCTTCCCGGCAACGCCGAGGCACCGGCGCCACACTCGGCAGAGCGGCCGCTACGCCGTGCCGGGCCGCGGTACCAGCACCGTGCCCGGGTACGCGACGCGACGCTCACCTGAGCGGCCGGCTGGCGGTGCGTCGGCGCCGCGGGCGCCAGCCCGTCGACTTCGCGTACGGCGGCCACGGGCAGTCCCGCGACGCTCGGCCAATCGGGGCGACTGGCCGGCTCTGTCGTCGCCGCCACCGTCGTGGCCGCCTCGGCTGGTCGCCACGCCGCAACCAGCACTCCCAAAAGGAGCGCGAGCAGGAACGGGCGGTGGCGGGCCGGGCGCGGCATGATAACCCGAACAACTACGACATCTCTGCTCGGGATTCAAGGTGTCGGCGTGTTCATCGTGCTGGTTTGGGCTCAGGCGGGAGACGCTGCCCCCCCGCGGTGACACTTTTCGCCGCGCCGTGCGTACAACATGCCATGCGCGCCCTCATCTACCTGGCCGCCGCCGTGGCGGCCCCGCTCCTGTCGCTGCCGACGTGGCTCGCGGCGCAGAACACTCCGTCGAGCCCTCCCTCCGGGCGCGGATCGGCCGGCCTCCACCTGCAGGTCACCGAGCCGAGAGGCGACTTTGGCCGCAACACCGACAATGGATTCGGTCTCGGCGGGTACGTGCTCGGCGCGCTCGATGGCAATGGGATCGTCAACCTGCGCGGCGACTTCTCGTTCGTGACGTACGCCAACACCCGACGGCGCATTCCGCTGGCGGGCACGGGCGGCCTGATCCAACTCGACCTTCGGACATCGAGCAACATCGTGTCGGTGGTCGGCGGCCCGCAGCTGCTGGGGCCGTCGGGGCGCTTCACTCCGTACGCAACGGCGCTCGGCGGGTTTTCGGTGTTCTGGACGGAAAGCACCGTCGAGGGCTCGCAGAACACGAACACCCCGTTTGCGAGTACCACCAATTCCAGTGACGCCGTATGGGCGTACGGCGGGGCGGTCGGGGCCTACCTGCGTGTCACGAACGGTCGGCGTCCGGTACGTCTCGACGTCGGTGCCCGCTACCTGCGTCACGATGACGTGCGCTACCTCACCGACGATCGCGTCCGGGAAGCCTTCCAGAGCAATCGCCCGGCCATCCCGGCGCGCGGCCGCGCCGACTTCGTCACCTATTACGCAGGCGTGAACATCATCGCGTTCTGACGACCCTCGCTGCGAGCCTTGGGGCGCGCGCCCCATGCTCGGGGCAGCGCGATGCGCCCTCAGTCTTCGTGGCCGCGTCGGCGCTGCTGCTTGGTCTGGGCACGTTGCCGCTTGGCGTTGAGCCGCTCTTCCACCGCGCCGCGAGACGGTCGGGTGGCCTTCCGCGGGCGGGGTACGATCAGTGCCCGCGACACCAGCTGGCGCAGGCGGTCCAGTGCCGCGCGACGGTTCTGCTGCTGGCTGCGGAACTCGCCGGCCACAATGCGCACGGCGCCGTTGCTGTCGAGGCGGGCCGCCAGCTTGTCGAGCACGCGAGCCCGCTGCTCGTCGTGGAGCGCCCGGGTCGTCCGCACGTTCCACTGCAGCGCAATCCGTGTGGCGCTCCGATTCACATGCTGTCCGCCTGGCCCACCGCCGCCGATCGCCTGAATCTCCAGCTCGGCAAGCGGGATGCGCACGCCGGGCGCCACATCGAGCGCCTCGTACTCGGACCGGTCAGGCATGGACCCTCTCGGACTCACTCCCGAGGTGCCAGGCAGGGCGTGCGCCGGCGGGCCGCCGTGATCGCCTCGGGGGTCGGACGAGACAGGCTGTCCGGTGCCTCGAACACCGCCACGTACTCCTCGAGGGCCGTACGGGTGAACGAGCGTTCGCGGTAGCCCACGGTCCGCAGTTCGCACCGCAGCAGGTCGGGGGGCGTCCCGTGGCCATAGGTGGGGCGCTCGAGGTCGAGGATCACCAGCGTCCCACCAGGGCGCATCGCCGTGGCGAGATTCCACAGCAAGGCGTACGGTTGCTCGATCTCGTGGTACATGTGGATCATGAGGGCGACATCCACGCTCTTCGCGGGTAGGCGCGGGTCGTGCGGGTCACCGGCGACTACCTGTACGTTCGCCAAGGCCTCCCGGCGCACACGCCGCTGCAGCAGCGTGAGATAGTCGGGGATGATATCCTGCCCAAAGACCCGCCCTGTGGCTCCCACCAGCGGCGACAGGCGCGCCACATAGTAGCCGTCGCCGGCGCCGATGTCTGCGACCTGCATGCCCGCCCTGATCTTGGCGAGCCGCACGACCCGCGCAAACTCGCCGGCGTCATCACGGAGTGCCTCGGCGGTCCAGCGTGGGGCGACAATATCGGCGACCGGGCGAGAGGGCGCGGGAAACGCCTGCGCCGGCGCCCCCGGCGCCGCAGCGGGGCCGATCGTATCCTGGCCGATGGCGAGGGCGACCCGCCCGGCGGTACGGGGAGCGTTGTCGGCCGTCGCGCCGCAGGCAAAGGCCGCGCCGAACACTGCGGGACCGAGCCACCACCGCCTCATGGTCATCATGTACGAACCTCCTCGATGTCGGCGCGGCGGTGTACGCGAAGTGCCGCCACGCGCCGGCCGTCCATCGCGACGACTTCCAACTCACCTCCGGGATACGTCACCCGATCGCCAACGCGCGGAAGCCGGCCGAGCGCGGCAAAGGCATAGCCGCCCAGCGTACTCCAGTCGCCGTCGGGAATGGGCAACTTGTGATCAGAGCGCACGTCGACGAGCGACATGGACCCTGCCAGTTCGAGCACCCCGTCGAACAACAGGGCGTCACGCGAGAGCGGATCGTACTCGTCCGCGATGTCGCCGATCACCTCCTCCACCAGATCTTCCATCGTCACGATGCCCGCCGTCCCACCGTACTCGTCGAGCACCACGGCGAGGTGTGCGCGGGTCCGACGCAGGTCGTCGAGCACCCGTTCGGCTGCCCGTGTGGCCGGCACGAAGAGCGGTTCCCGCAGGACCGCTCGCAGCTCGAACGTCTCCGGATGTTCGGCGAGCCAGAAATCCTTGGCGAGGAAGACCCCCACGATGTCGTCGGCCGTATCCCGGTAGACCGGATAGCGCGAGTACCGCTCCCGGCGCAGGATCTCCGCGAGTTCATCGCGATCGACATCTTCGGCGATGGCCACCATGTCCGTCCGCGGTCGCATCACGTCCAGTGCCCGCTTGTTGTGGAAATCGAACACGCCGGCGAGCATGGCCGAGTCGGACTCGTCGAGGGTGCCGTGGGCCCGCGCCTGCATCACCAGCAGGCGCAGCTCTTCGGGGCTGTGCACATGTCCGCCTTCGGAGGCGGGCTCGATCCCCACGAGGGCGAGCATGCGGTTGGCCGTGCCGTTCAGGAAGCTGATGAATGGCGACATGGCCTTGGAGAAGAGCATCAGCGGCCGGGCGACCCATCGACTCACCGACTCCGGCTTGGCCAGGGCAATGGACTTGGGGGCGAGCTCGCCAAGCACGATGTGCAGGAACGTGATCACCAGGAAGGCCACCGCGATTCCGGCACCGGTGTGCACGGCGCCCGGCGCCGGCGTGATGCCCACGAGCCGCAGGGCCTTGTCCACCAGCACGGCGACGGCGGGTTCGCCAATCCAACCGAGGGCGAGCGAGGCCAGGGTGATGCCGAGCTGCGTGCCGGAGATGTACCGGTCGAGCTGGGCGAGCGCCCGCTGGACAACCATGGCCTTGCCGTCGCCGTCGGCCGCCATCTGATCGATGCGGCTGCGCCGCACGGCGACCAGGGCGAACTCGGCGGCCACGAAGAACGCATTGAGCAGCACCAGCAACAGCACGAAGAGCAAGCGGACCGAAATGGTCCCGAAGGTCAGGGCTGGTTCTGCAGTCAACGGAGCGTCGGCAAGCATGACCGAAAGGAAACGGACAGACGGGTGATTCGTCAGGGTCTTGCAATCTGCAAGACCACCGGGCATTCCGCGCCTGTTGCGATGTGCCCGGCCCCCTGTTCCACCCTCCTCAAACGACGTTCACCACGGCGTGCGACACACTCCCGCGTTCCCCCCCGAGCCTGTTCAGGAGCTACTCGATCCCCGGCGGATGCTGCGCTGGGTCTGGCTGGGGCGCGTCACGCTGGCCTGCGCCATTCTCGTGGCGGCCATGTTCGCGTGGAAAAAGGCGGCGCCCTCGGACACGCTGATCGCGACCGTGACCTTCGCCGCGGCCACGCTCGTGACCGTCCTCTCGGCGATCTACGCGGAGATCGAGCGGCGTCCCTTGGGGAAGGTGTTCTACGGCACCCAGTGTGCGGCGGATCTGCTGCTCGTCACGGCGGTGGTGCACATCACGGGCGGATGGAGTTCGCAGTTCGCGGCCCTGTACATCCTCGTCATTGCCAGCGCCGCGCTCCTGCTTCCCTTTCGCGGTGGGCTGGCCGTCGCCGCCGCGTCGTGCCTGCTGTATGTGGCCGAGGTGTTATGGTTGCGCGCCGGGACCCCGTATCTCGGGGCGACGGTGCAGGTGGCCGTGTTCGTGGTGGTGGCGCTCGGCTCGGGCTACGTCGCGCTGCGTCTGCGGCAGGCGGGGGCAGGCCGAGAGGAACTCGCAGCCCAGCTGGTCAAGGTCCAGCTCGAGGCGGCGGACATCCTGCGGACCATCCGCTCCGGCATCATGACAGTGGATGTGCATGGGCGGCTGCTCTACGCGAACCCGGCGGCGTCGGAGCTGCTGGGGCTCGACTTGCGCGCGTATACCGGCCAGCCCGTCCTCCCCGCCCTCCTGCCGGTCTCGCCACACCTCGTGGGGCTGCTCGAGCGCAGCGCTCGGGATCGGGTGCGCACGTCCCGCGCCGAAGGGTTCATCAGGCGCGGCGAGGAAGAGGTGGAGATCGGCGTGACGACCACGGTGGCCGAGGGCACGCGTCCTGACGGCCTCGTGACGGCCACCGCGATCTTTCAGGATATCTCGGACACCAAGCGCATCCAGTCGCTGCATGTCCGGGCAGAACGCCTGCAGGCGGTCGCCGAGCTGAGTGCCTCGCTGGCCCACGAAATCCGTAATCCGCTGGCGTCTATCCGGAGCGCCGCCGAGCAGTTGGCCCGTCGGCGAGTGCCGGAAGGGGGCCGGGAGGACGATGACGACGATCGCATCCTGCACGACCTGGTCGTGCGGGAAGCCGATCGGCTGAGCCGGCTGCTCGCCGACTTCCTCGACTTCGCCCGGACGGGTGTCAGCCAGTTGGCGTTGCTCGATGTGGGAGCCATCGCCTACGGCGCGGCCATGCTGGCGGCGTCGCACCCCGATCGGGCGCCGGGCGCGATCGTCCAGGTCGACATTGCCCCTGAACTGCCGCGGCTCGACGGTGACGAGGATCTGCTGCATCGCGCGGTCTTCAATCTCGTACTCAATGCCGTGCAGGCGGTCGGCGACGAGGGGCATGTCTTCGTCGAGGTCGATCGCCGGCCTGCCGACGCCCGCAGCGGCTCTTCGACGGCCATCACCGGTGAGCTGCTGGCCATCACGGTGACCGACGACGGACCGGGGATTCCCGACGCCCTGCGCGAGCGCCTCTTCGAGCCGTTCGTCTCCAGCAAGGCCGGCGGCACCGGCCTCGGCTTGCCCGTGGTCCACCGGGCTGTCGAGGCGCACCGCGGCGTGGTGCTGGTCGATGCCTTGCCACGGGGCACCCGCTTTACGGTCCTGCTCCCGATGTCCCTCCCATCCACCCATTCCAGCTTTGCCGGAGTCGCCGCGTGATTGCACCCTTGCCCACCGATTCGCCACGCGTGCTCATCGTCGACGACGAGTCGGGGATCCTCGAATCCCTGCGGATCCTGCTCAAGACGGAGGGGTTCACGCCGATCATGGCCCAGGGGGGGCGGCAGGGGATCGAACGGCTGCCCGACCTGCGCCCCGATATCGTGCTCACCGACGTGCGCATGCCGGATGTGAGCGGTGTGCAGGTGCTGAGCACGGCGCGTCAAGTCGATCCCGACGTCCCCGTGATCCTGATGACGGCGCAGGCCACCCTGCAGTCGGCCATGCAGGCCGTGAACGAAGGCGCGTTCTACTACATCCAGAAGCCGTTCCGTAATGACGAACTGATTGCCATTCTGCGCCGGGCGGCCCAACATCGCCGGCTCCGGGTGGAGAACCACGGGCTCGCGCCGGAGATCAAGCCGCGCGATCGCACGACGAGCGGGCGCCCGATCGGGCGAAGCAAGAGTTGGAGCGAGGTGCTGCGAATGGCCGAGATGGTCGCGCCCACGGACTCCACGGTCCTGATCACGGGCGAATCCGGCACCGGCAAGGAAGTCATCGCGCGCTACATCCACGAGTTGAGTACGCGGGGCGAGCACAGCTTCCTGTCGATCAACTGCGGGGCCCTGCCGGAGTCGCTGCTGGAGAGTGAACTGTTCGGGCACGTGAAGGGCTCCTTCACCGGGGCCGTGAAGGACAAGACCGGCCTGTTCGCCGCGGCCGATCACGGCACCTTCTTTCTCGACGAAATCGGCGAGACGACGCCGTCCACGCAGGTCAAGCTGCTCCGTGTGCTGCAGCAGCGTGAGGTCATCCCGGTGGGTGCCACCGAATCGGTGGCGGTGAACACCCGGGTCCTGGCGGCCACCAATCGCGACCTTGAGGACGAGATCAAGCGGGGCAGCTTCCGCGCCGATCTGTTCTATCGGCTCAACGTCATCGCGGTGCATCTGCCGCCCCTGCGGCAGCGCGCCGAGGACATTCCGCTGTTGGCCGAAAGCTTTCTCGCCCGATCGGCACAGCTGCGGGGCGAGCAACCGAAGGAGATGGCCGACGAAACGCTCGATGCCATGATGGCGTACGCCTGGCCGGGCAACGTCCGCGAACTGGAAAACGCCCTCGAGCGGGCGGCGATTCTTTCGAACGGCGACACCATTCGTGCCGACGCCCTCCCCGAGCGGGTCACGGCGCGCCGGGCCGAACCGCTCGTCAGCGAGCGGGCTCCGGTCACACCGACGCTGGAAGCGATCGAGCGCGCCTACATCCAATGGGTGCTCCAGAACGAAGGGGGCAACAAGAGCCGCGCCGCCGACATGCTGGGCATCGATCCCTCCACGCTGTACCGCAAACTCGCCCGGTACGGCGACGGGTGAACGGCCCCACCCCGGGAGTCCTGCGGCGCCGTCACATTCCGGGCGGCGCCGTTTCGTTGCCGGCACGGCGATGCCAGCCTGCGAACGGGCCAAGGCTTGCACCCTGCAAGAATCGTTGCGAAAGACCACGCGAAATGAAATGGCCCCGCTGGCAACGAAACGATGCAAGTGATTGTGGCAAAAGCGTTTCTGTTGTGTGCGCCGCTCTGGCAAGGCTGTTGCCCTTTGGAGTGGTGTCGCGAGGCTCGCCACTGAGGGCGGCCCCGTCGAACGACCCCCAACGGAGACATCATCATGCAGCGCACGCGCAAGGGCTTCACCCTCATCGAACTCCTCATCGTCGTCGTCATCATCGGCATTCTGGCCGCCGTCGCGATCCCGAAGTTCTCGGACACCAAGAAGAAGGCGTACATCACGGCCATGAAGTCGGACCTCAAGAACATCACGTCGTCCGCCGAGGCGTACTTCGCGGACAACAACACCTACGTCGGCATGCCGGACCCTGTGGGTTCGAAGGATGTCACCATCACGTTCACCGGCGCCGTGGACGGCTGGTCGGCGACGGCTACCCACTCCACGCTGACGAATGGCGAAGAGTGCGAGATCGGTGTTGGCTCGGCGAAGCCAGCCGATCTGGCCGAGGGCGAGCCCGGCGGCGCTACCTGCAAGTAAGCGCCACAGTGTGAATCGAGCGGAACGGTTCGTCTCCGGACGAAGCGGACTGCTTGGGGGGAGGGGTCGGGCGAAAGCCCGGCCCCTTTGCCGTTCGGAGGCGCCCGCCGGCCGGGCCCGTTGCCGACATCGCGGCCATGCTGCATCCTCCCCGCGTGAGTGAACCGACCCGATCCAGCATCCATGACCGGCTGCAACGCGTACTGGTCATCGCCAGCAGTGGCCTCATCGTCGCCATCATCACGACGATGTGGTTCACCGAGCAGTTGCCAGCCGTGGTGCGCTGGCCGATCGTGATCCTGCTCATCTTTCTCGTGGCGCTGGTCTCGGCCGGCGTGATGCAACGCCAGGTGGCCGAACTCATCGAGGAACCGCTCACCCGGTGCGTGGGCGCCGCCGACGCCATCGCCCGCGGCGACACGAGCCAGACCGTCCCGCCGGCCACGACGGAAGAATTCAATCAGCTCGCCAATGCGATCAACCGCATGACCGAGCAGATGAATGCCGCGACCCAGACCCGACTGCGGGTGGAGAAGCTGGCCACGATGGGGCGCATCGCCGCCGGCATCTCGCACGAGATCGGCAACCCGGTCTCCGCCATCGCGAACTATGCCCATGTGCTGCGGATGCGCACCGGGCAGATTGCCGGCGCGAGCGAGCCGCTGGACGCGCTCGAACGCGAGATCGCCCGGATCGACCGGATCATGCGTGGCCTCCTCGACTATGCTCGGCCGCGGCGCCTGACCCCCAAGCCGATCGTGGTCGACGAAGTGATCGCGGATGTCTTGCGCCTGCTTGGTGACCAGGGCATCACGCGGCGATTCCGCGTCGATTGCGAGCTGGAGGCACCCGAGGGACTGGTGTACGCCGAGCGACATGACCTCGAGCAGGTGTTCGTGAACCTGTTGCTCAATGCCGTCGATGCGATGGATCGTGAAGGCGAAATCGTCGTGCGGTCGCGGATCAACGATGCGCTGGCGTTCACCGATGCCATCGAGAAGCGACGCACCGACCCGATCCGGAGGCGTTGGGCCCACCGGCCGAGTCGACGCGCACTCGCCTGGCTGGCCCGTCCGGAGTCGCCACCGCGCTTCCTGCAGGTCGTGCTGGCCGATTCGGGCACCGGCGTCGCGCCGGAAGACGAAGAGCGCATCTTCGAACCCTTCTTTTCCACCAAGCAGCCCGGCAAGGGGACAGGCCTCGGACTCGCCATCGTGGCGAGTACCATCGAGAACCTGGGGGGAACGATCTGGGTCCAGCGTGCACGCGAAGGCGGCGCTGCCTTCATTATCCTCCTCCCGTTGCACCACAGTGGACTGATGGCCGTCTCTGCCGATCCGGGCCTCGCGTTCGAATGATCCCGTGGGCAATGATCGGGTGACGGAGGTGTGCGGCTAATGATGTAGCCTGTCACCATGGACGACATACCAACGAACGCTGGCCCGCGGCGACGGGCCCCCAGGCGGGACCACCAACGACGCCGAGCCGGTCGGGTTCTGGTGGAGTGCTGTGTGGCGCTGTTGCTGCTCGCGGTGTGCAGCACACTCATGCTGCTGGGCGCGGGGGGCACGGCAACCCTCGTCGATGCGGCGCAGCTCGAGGACCGGGTTCAGCAGGCGGTCTCCACCATTTCGGCCCGCGTCCAGCTGGATGGGTGCGGCGGCGGCGTGGCGTTACCCCCGCTCCACTGGGGCGCCCGCCTTGCAGTGCGCGAATCGCACGTGGTGTCGGATGCTCGACATCGCGTTGCCGTGGAGGCTACCTGGCAGGCGTCCGCCCTGAGTTGGGTGGCGGGCCGGACGGTGGCCGTGTCGACGGCCGGAGTCTGCGAGTGAATGCCCGCACGCACTCCGGCAACCTACCGGTGGGGTCGTCCGCGAATGCACGGGCTGGCACCACGTTGGTCGAGCTGCTGGTGGCACTGCCGCTCACCGTACTGGTGGCCGTCATGGCCGTGGCCCTGCTCCTGCACGTTGCCAAGGCGGGACGTGGCCAGTGGGCGCGTCTGGCGACAACGCGCGAGCTGCGGCACGCTCGGCTCGTGCTGGCGCGTGATCTCGAGTCCGTGCACGGCACGGACATCCGAGTGCTCACCGATACACTGCTCGAGTTCCGCGCGCATCTTGGCGTTCTCGTCCTCTGCACCGTGCCTTCCGGCATGGCCATCGATGTCGCGGTGCCCGACACGGGAGCGGCCGGCGACTGGGTGTCCGCCGTGCGCGCCGGTGATGACCTCATCGGGTGGGCACTGCCCCACGCTCCGAGCGATACGCCGCAGCGGTGGATGGCGCCCATCGTGGCTCCGCCCAAGGGGCTCGGGGTGGGAACCTGCGGTCCGGCACCGATGGTGCCACCGCGCCCGCGCTGGCGTCTGACCGTGGCAGCCACCTCTGGCGTGCCGCTGGCGCCCGGCATGCCCGTGGGCATCGGACGACCCGTACGATACCGGCACTATCAGAGTGGCTCGCGGTGGTGGCTTGGCCGACGCACGCGCGACGCCGCCGGATGGGATGTCACCCAGCCGGTGGCCGGTCCGCTGCTGTCCGCGACCGAGCACGGCATGGCGCTCCAGGGCTTCTCGCACCGTGGGGTACCCACGACGTGGCCGGACTCGATGGCCTTGTTGCGCATCGTGTTGCGCGCCTCTCGGCGTGTGCACGATGCCAGGAGCGGGCACGTCGATTCGGCCGCCGTTGAGGTCCCATTGCGGGCCGCGCCCGCCCAGGGCCCGCCAGCATGAGGCGGCGCGGATTCGTCCTGCCGTTCGTGATCATCGCGATCGGCACCAGTGGCACGCTCGCGATGGCGTTCATCACGGCAGCCTGGCGCGGGCATCGGGCGGGACGGCAGGGCCGTCAGGCCGAGAGTGTGGCGCTCGCCGCCGACGAGGTGCTTGCCGATGCCCAGCGTGCGTGGCGCGCGGACTCCCTCTGGACGCTCCCCCCGGGGACTGCGGTGACGCGCACGATCGACCTGCCAAATGGCGTGCACCATGATATCGTCTGGCGTCGAAGCCACCCGTTGGTGGCGTGGCTCGATGTTCGCTCGGCCCGCATCAGCCGGATCGCCGAGGAACGCGCCGGTCGGCGACGCACACGGGCGCTCTGGCTTGCGCCACCGAGCCTTCCGCTGCCGGCAGCCCTTACCGCCTCGGGGGCGGTCATCGGCGAGGGGGCCACCACGGTCAGCGGGATCGACATCCCGCACGCAGCGATGCCCTGCGGTATGCAGCGCGACGCGGTCGATGTGGCCGCGATCGTCGCCGGGCAGGTGGCGCCGGCCGCGCCGGCGGCCTGGCCCGCCATGCCGGTGTGGGCCGTGGTGCCGCCCACGGTCTCGTTGCAGGTGTCGAGTGCGCTTCCCACGGTCGTGCAGCACAGTGTGGCGCTACCGCGGGACTCCCTTCCGGCGCCGCTCCCGGCGTCACCGGGCTGGCAAGCACTGTTGCTCGACGGGCCCGTCATCGTCGTCCAGGGGCCCACCGTGTGGCGCGGTCTGCTCACCGTGCGTGGAGCGCTCCGGCTGCAGGGCCCCGTACAGATCGACGGCGTGCTGCTCGTCCGCGGTCCCCTCGACGCACAACGCGCTCGGCTGCGGGTACGCGGCGCGGTGCTGGTGGCGGACAGCCTCGGCGCCGACGTACGGCTGGGGGGCGACACGGATGTGCAGTACGACCGCTGCGCCGTGCAGATGGCACTGGCCACGGTCGCGACCCCGCGCAGCACACCCTTCGTGCTATGGCAGGCCACCGGGCACTGACCGGCCGACCGGTCAGGACGTCCACCTGTGGGCCACCGCGTCGTGGGCCGGCACTGTCACCAAGTGGGCCCGTGTTCCGGTCCGGCTTCCTGTACCGAGCGTTACCTCGTGAGGCTCGGGTCGTTTCAAGAGTGACATGTCAGGCCCTGACAGGTCAATCTGTCCCGTTGCCATGCCTCGACACCGGGACGCGATCACAAACACCACTGCGCAATCCCAGACCCATGGCGCTCTTCGGCCGGAAGAAACTCACCGTCGGACTCGATGTCGGCTCGGGGCTCGTGAAGGCCGTGGTCATTGACCACAGCGGCGCGACGCCGGAGCTGGCGAAGGTCGTCATCACGCCACTCAACGACACGGTCATCGTCGAGGGCGAGGTGATGGACCACAGCGTTGTGGCTGACGCGATCCGCCAGACCATCGCGGCAACCGGGGTCAAGGCAAAGCATCTCGTGGCTGCCGTCGGTGGGCGCGATGTGATCGTCAAGAAGATCACGATGGAGCGCGTAAAGGAAGCGCAGGCGCGCGAGCTGATGCGTTGGGAGGCGGAGCAGCACGTACCATTCGACATGGACTCGGTTGAGCTCGACTTTCAGGTGCTCGACCCGGACGGCGACGGCATCGACATGAGTGTGCTCCTGGTCGCGGCGAAGCGCGAACTCGTGGAGAACCGTCAGGGCTTGCTGCAGGAGGCCGGCGCGGCGGCGACGGTCATCGACGTGGATGCCTTTGCCCTTCACAACGCGTTCGAGGCGAACTACCCGGACGCCATGAACGGAACGGTAGCGCTACTCAACATCGGCAATGAGGCCACCAACCTCAACATCCTCGACGACGGTGTGCCGGTCCTCACCCGTGATCTTGGCATCGGGACCCGACGGTTTCGAGAGGACATGCAGCGCGAGCACGGTATTGGGGCCGAGGAAGCCGAGGATCTCCTGCGGGGCTTCGATCGCCATCCGATGCTGGAGAGTGCCATTGCGTCGCGCGGTGAGGAACTCGCTATCGGCCTCGAGCGCGCCGCCACGTTTCTCTCCTCCTCGTCGCGCAGTTTCGGGCAGATCCGCGCG
Organism: Gemmatimonadota bacterium; assembly: GCA_021299375.1. GTDB lineage: Bacteria > Gemmatimonadota > Gemmatimonadetes > Gemmatimonadales > Gemmatimonadaceae > Gemmatimonas. The sequence continues at coordinate 9,414 of JAJTGR010000012.1, read as the reverse complement.
GTCTACGCTTGCGGCGGCGGCAGCCGCGTGCCGGGTCTCCTGCCCTGGATTTCCGAGCGACTGCGCATTCCGGTACAGCCGGCGAATGCCCTCGCCCAGCTGGCCGTCCGCGATGGGGCGCTCGAGTTCCTCTCCACTGACGAAGTCGGTCCGCTGCTGATGCTGCCGGTGGGACTCGCCCTCCGCTCCGCGGCGTGAGGACATAGCCATGATGATCCAGATCAACCTGCTCCCTGGTGCGAAGAAGGGAGTGAAGAGCGCAACCGGGCTCAGTCTGCCCTTGTCATTCAGCGCGCTGGGCAGTGGGGTGCGCGATCCCTGGCTGCTGGCGGCGGCCGCCTCGGTCGTCATCGCCGTCTCCACCGTGGGGGTGCTCTTCACCGCCCAGTACGCGCGCGCGGGCGAAGTCGGCGAGCGCCTCGAGCGGGCGCTGGACGACTCGACGCGCTACGAGCAGGCGCTGTCGGCCCGAAAGAAGATCGCCACCGAGCGCGACTCGGTGTACCGACAGCTGCAGATCATCCGGACGATCGACGACAACCGGTACAACTGGGCCCACATCCTCGACGAGGTGAGCCGCGCCCTCCCGGCATACACATGGCTCACCGCGCTCGAGCAGACCACCAAGGCGCCCTCGCCGCCGGGGGTCGACTCCACGGGTGCCGCGAAGCCGGCCGCCAAGGCGCCCGCGGGCAAACCGCGGGCCGGCGGTGAGGTCGGTGGCAAGAAGACGGCCGAGCCAGCAGCCGCGGCGGACTCCATCACGGTGCATCCGCCCCTCGGCTTCCGGCTGGTCGGGCAGACGGTCGACATCCAGGCTCTCACCATGTTCATGCGGCAGCTGGAGAGCTCACCCTTCATTCAAAAGGTCGCCCTCAGCAAGTCCGAGATCGTGATCGTCGACGGTAAGGATGTCACGCAGTTCGAGTTGACCGCCGAATACGAAGTACCGCCGTCCGGCGTCATCAAGACGTCGCCCCTCGTTGTCCCTGTGCGCTGACTCGAGACTTCCATGGCATCCCTTCCGACCTCCCAGCGGGATCAGGCCAAACTGGTGATCGCCTTTGCGGCGCTGGCACTGACCGTGCTGTACTGGATGTACCCGTACGCCTCGAAGAACGAACAGCTCGAGGCTGACACCACCCGGGTCGAGGAACTCGAACGGGCGAACCAGCAGGCCGCTCGCGAGTCGGCAAGCAGCAGTCTGGTCACGCTGCGGGCCCAGGCGGCCGAGAATCGTTCGGCGCTGACGGTCATGCGCCGCCTCGTGCCCACCGGCAACGAAGTACCGGCGCTGCTCGAAGAGGTGAGCACCGCGGCGCGACGCGCCGGCCTCGAAATCGGTGGCGTGACGCCGGAGCCCGTGATTGCCGGTGAACGCTTCGACACCTATCGGTACACCGTCACGATCATCGGGGGCTACCACCAGTTCGGCGAGTTCCTCGCGAATGTCGGGTCACTGCCCCGCATCGTGGCACCGGTGCACTTCTCCATCGTCACTGGTGCGGCCACTCGCGGGCGGGTGTTGCCCAAGACGGCGACCAAGGATGCGTTGTCCTCGACGATCACGTTGCAGACCTATGTCGAGCGGACGACGCCAGCCGTGCGCGCGTCGAAGGAGCGTGCGTCATGAAAAGACCGCTGATCCTGCTGGCCGCCACCGTCGCCCTGCACACGACGCTGGGCGCCCAGTCAGCCCCCTCCTCTCCGGCGACGACCGTCATCGGCGTCTCGGCCGGAAAGGTCGGACCGTCCCGCACCCCGAAGACGTCGACGATGCCCACGGAGATCACGCTGCACCGTGAGGTGTTCGCCTACAACGGGGGCGGGCGGCGCGATCCGTACAAGTCGCTCATGTCGAGTACGGACGTGCGTCCGCTGCTCAGCGACCTGCGCCTGACGGCAGTGGCCTTCGACCCCGACGGCAACAACTCCGTGGCGATCCTGCGCGACACCTTCTCGAAGACGCAGTACCGCGTGCGCGTCGGCCGTCAGTTGGGCCGGCTCCGCGTGAGTGGGATCCGCCAGAAGGCGGTGCAGTTCACGATCGAGGAATTCGGCTTCAATCGGCAGGAGATCCTGCCCTTGACCAGCGACAATACGAACGCGAGGAACCCATGATGGGACCGACGACCGCAGCGGTGATGGCCGCGCTTCTGACGCACGGCGCGCCCGTGCCGGTGACGCGTCCGGCGCTCACTGTCTCCAGGGCCGTTTCGGCCATCACCCGGGCAGATGATCGAGCCATTCGCGGGCGCGTGCATGCGCTCGAACTGGCGCCGTCACCCAGCGGCACCGCGATCGTGATCGGGGTGAATGCGGCGGTGACGCTGCAGCACTTCACGCTCGAAAACCCGTCGCGCATCGTGGTCGATCTCGGTGGCGCCGACCTCGCCATCCGATCGAACTACGATGGCAAGGCGCGTGGAGCCGTTCGCAACATCCGGCTCTCGCAATACCGCGCCGATACCGTCCGCCTCGTGATCGACCTGGACGCTGCGCACAAGTACACGGTGGAGCGCGATGGTGACGCCATCCGCCTCATGCTGGAGGGGCCGGCTGCCACGTTCGCCCGCTGGGGCTCCCGTCCGCGTGCCGGCAGCACGGTCACGGCGGTCGCGGATGGCCGGCTCGATGCGCCGGCCGCAAGTGGGCCGGCTGCCCGAGTGGTCGAGGCGGCCGCAGTGGTGCCGCCGACCGACGCGCCGACGGCCGCGCCGTCCGCACCGTTGATCGCACCGCCGACCGTCGTCACGACCGCGCTGCCGGAGGTCGCGGTTCACGTGGTGGCGATCGCCCCGGCCAAAATGGAGTCCCCCACGCTCGACGCGGTGAAGCCGGAGCCGGTACAGCCGGAGCCGGTGAAGCCGGAGCCGGCGCGGGCCGAACCGGCGGGCGCGGAGCCGGCCTTCGACCCCATCACGCCGCGCACGCCAGCGACCGCCGCGTCGGTCGCTGCCGTGCGCCGCCAGCCGCAGAAACCGCGCATCACCGTCAGCTATGACGGCACGAGCATCCGCGATGTGATCGCGGCCTTCGCCACGTTCTCGGGACGGACCATTGTCATCGGCAAGGACGTCGACGGGCAGGTGACGGCGGACATTGCCGACAAGCCGTGGGACGTGGCGCTGCAGGCGATTCTCCAGTCGCAGGGACTCGCGGCCACCGAAGACGCCAGCGGCATCATCACGGTCGACAGCTATCAGCGCCTCGCCGCCAATCAGGCGCTGGAGCCGCTGGTCACGCAGATCATTGACATCAACTACTCCAAGGCGACCGTCCTCCGCAACACGGTGCAGGCACTCCTGGTGCGTGACTGCACAGGTCTGAATACAATGGCCAGTGGCCGAAGCATGGGCATGCCCATCGGCCAGGGCGGTGGGGGTGGCGGACAGCAGCAGATGGGCGGTGAAGGCTGTGTGGTGCGTGGCTCGGTCGCCGCCGACAGCGCCACCAACAAGCTCATCATCACCGAGGTGCCGTCACGCCTGCCGGAGATCGTCTCTCGCATCCAGCAGCTCGACGTCCGCACGCCACAGGTCGCGATCAAGGCGAAGATCATCTTCGTCAACCGCACGGGCATCCAGGACATCGGTCTCGCGTATGATCTCGGCACGGGCAACAAGCAGTTCTTCCAGCAGCTCGTTCCACGCATCGACCCCAGTACCCTTACCGCGGTCGATACCGATGGCGACGGCGTGCCCGATGCGACGGGGGGCGGCTCGGCCTTTCAGGGGCCGGCCCGTATCGCGCTCGGCGGCAACGCGATCGCCGGCATCGCGAACGCCAACAACGCGATCAAGCCGAACGCACTCAACCTGATCTACAGCACGGCCCTCGGCCGCTACCAGCTCACGGCATTCCTCAACGCCCTGCAGACCTCGTCGCTGGCCGATGTGCAGTCGGAACCAAGCATCACGATCCTCAACAACCGCAGTGCGGAGATCTTTGTCGGCCAGGAGATCCCCATCCGCGTGATCGACGCCGGCGGTCAGGGTGGTGGTGGTGGCGGTGGTGGTGGTGGTGGTGGTGGTGGTGGCGGTGGTGGTGGCGGTGGGCAGCAGCCGAATGCCGCGACCTTCTTCCCCCGCGCCGCGGTGTCGAAGGAGGAGGCTGGCATCAAACTGTCGGTCACGCCGCAGATCACCAACAACAAGATGGTATTGCTCAACATCAAGGCCGAGAACTCCAGCGCCGAACTCTCCGCCACCGATGTGGGCGTGATCTTCAACCGCCAGCGGGCAGAGTCGCAGGTGCTCGTGGCCGACGGTGAGGCCGCCGTCATCGGTGGCCTCACGGTCTCGGAGACCACCCGCTTTCGCAGCGGCATCCCGGTGCTCATGAATCTGCCCTTCGTCGGGCGGCTCTTCTCCCAGAACGGAAAGAACGAAACGAAGCGGGACCTCCTGATTCTGGTCACGCCCCACATCCTGGACGAAGGCGCGACGCCGCCGGGCCGCTGACGCACCGAGGAGACTGACACCCATGCGTATACTCACCCTCGGTCGCGCCTCGGCGCGCCCCGCACCTCGCCTGCGCCAGGCCCTGCTGCTCGCTTCGATGGCCGCGGCCCTCGGGGCCTGTAGTGGCGACGAGGTCATCGATCCACCCTTTCGCGACGAGATCAAGCCGCGGGTCCAGGTCACGAAAGGCAACACGGTGGCGGACACGCTGCTGTCCGTGACCCTCAACGCGAGCGACAACATCGGGCTCAAGCGGGTGCGCCTGCTGCTTGCCGGTGGCGTCACGGGCCAGTACGACACCGTCATGACGAGCGCCGTGACCTCCCTCACGCTGAACGTCAACGTCCTCGTACCGTCGAATGCGCCGATCGGCGCCACCGTCACGGCACGCGCCATCGCCATCGACGGTGCCGGCAACCTGTCGGACACGGCCCGGGTGGCACTCACCGTGGGCAACCTCGAGCCGCCGCGGGCGGTGATCACGAGCCCCGTAAGCGGGTCGCCCGTGGTCAGCGGCAAGGCGCTCGTCCTCTCGCTGTCCGGCCGTGCGCGCTACAAGGTGCGCACGCTCGGCTACGAGATCGCCGGCGCGTACCGCTTTGCGGACTCGCTGGTGTACACCTCGCCGCTGCGTGACTCGCTGGCTGTGCTGGACACGCTGATCCTGCCGGATTCCGTGCGCGGTGCAACCATCCAGATCACGCCCTTCGTCACCGACTCGCTCAACCAGCGGGTTCCGGGAACCACGGTCTCCTACGCGGTACAGAGCCCGGCCAACGCCAACACCATCCCGGTGGTCCGCACCGGCGTGGCGCCACGCGTCGAAGTCAGCGACACGGTGTTCGTCGAAGCGACCGATCCGGTGGGCATCGCCGTGATCGGCTATGAAGTCCGGACGTTGTCGGGCCAGCTCGTGATCGCCGACTCCGCGACGTCCACCGGGGCATTCTCCACCCTCGTGCGCACCTTCCGGTCGCGAATTCCCGTGTCCGCGTTCCCGACGGCCGTCACCATCGCCGGTTTTGCGCGCAATGCCAACGGACGTCGCGACGTGGCCCGCTTTGGCTCGGGAAACCTGCGTCAGGACACCGTCCAGGTGGTGGCCGGGTACACCAATCCGCTGCCCGCCGGCGGTCAGGTGGCCGACGCCCTGTACGTGCCACGCACCGATCGCCTCTACTTGTCGAACATCGAGCGGAACTGGCTTGAGGTCTTCAATCTCGCGGATTCGACGTTCCTCACGCCGGTCGCCGTGGGTTCGCGGCCGTGGGGCCTGTCGGCCTGGCCGCGTAACCGGGATGGCGCGATGGGTGACACCATCCTCGTGGCGAATTCCGGCGGTACGAATCTCAGCTACGTGAACCTCAACGCCGGCTCGACCGGACGGGAGGTGTACCGGTACCCGCTGCCCAACATCATCGTGTACAGCATCACGACGACGCGGGCCCAGAATACCGACCAGCTGATCACGCAGCGTACGGTGTACGACTTCTCCGACCGTCCGCAGTACCTGGCGAGCACCTGCACCGGGGGGACCGCACCCGGGTCCGCGTGCGACGACGTGATCGTGGCCTACTCCACCACCCCGACGCCGGGGCAGTCGACGCCGTTCCCGAACAAGGGCACGTTGCGGTGGGAGAACCTGTCGAAGCAGGCGTCGCACTTCTTCTTCGAACAGGCAATGGGGCAGTCCAGCAACCGCGCCGACACCCTCGAGATCGAGCGGTTCGCAGCCGGCGGGGTTGGGTCGGACTCGACCTTGGTACCCTTCCAGCAGCGTGTGCGCTCGCCGAGTGGCGTCGAGTTCTCCTACTCGATCGTGGTCCGCCTCGATCAGCTGGCGTTCCGCGATACGACCTTCGTGCGCAACTCGGGCAACTTCCGCCGGGCGGTCTTCGGCGAAGGCGGTCCGGTGCTGGGTAGCCGCACGATGAGCTACGACGCGACGGCCGGCTTCGACATGTCGACGCCGTTGCCGGTGATCGACCGCGGCATCTCGCGCCCGCTGGACGTGTCGGACTTCATCGCCAATACCTTCGCCCGCGTTCAGGGCGTCGGTATCAACTTCGACGGCGAGCTGATGGCCGTGAAGGGTGACTCCACGTACCTCTTCGACCGCACGCTGCGCCTGCAGGGTATCCTGCAGTCGCGGGCCGGCGTCGGAGGCCTCGACTTCCATCCGCTCAATCGTGGCCTGAACTCCACGCCGCTGCGGACGCGGCTGGCCTTCGTCGCGTCGAGCGAGCCAGTCATCGATGTCTTCGACACCTACTGCTATCGGCGGATCGCCTCGGTGCCCATCCGCGACCCGATTATCGGGCCGGTCCGGGCCACGGTGCGGCCGAACGGTCAGCTGGTACTGGTGGGCGCTACCATTCGCGGGGTGACGTTGGTGGCCCTCGGCGACAACTTCACCACCACCTGCCAATAACGGGCGGCGTTGGGTTGCGAGGTCGAACGGCTCCGGAGCGATCCGGAGCCGTTCTGTTTGCCGGTGACTGGCACGGCGCCCAGGGGGGGCGAAGCCCCTGGCAGAGGTTTCGGCCCGCCGCGCGGCGTCCTACGTTGCGGTATGTCCACGCTTCGCTTCACGACCGCAGGCGAGTCCCACGGACCCGCCCTCGTCGCCGTGCTCGAGGGGATGCCAGCCGGCATTCCCGTGCGGGCGGCCGATGTCGATGTCGAGCTGGCCCGACGCCAGCAGGGCTACGGGCGCGGGCGGCGCATGCAGATCGAGACCGATCGCATCGAGTTCCTCTCAGGCATCCGCGCCGGTGAGACGCTGGGCTCCCCCGTCGCCATGCTGGTGCGCAACCACGACTGGAAGAACTGGGTGGAGATCATGGACCCGGCCCCACGTGACGGGGATGCCGACGGGCTCCGCAAGCGGCATGTCACCCGGGTGCGTCCCGGTCACGCCGATCTCACCGGCCTCCTCAAGTACGACCGGAGCGACGCCCGGGACATCCTCGAACGCGCCTCGGCGCGCGAGACCACGGCCCGGGTGGCCGCGGGAGCTCTCTGCCGGGTGCTGTTGCGCGAGATTGGCGTGTCCATCGGATCCCATCTCGTGCACCTTGGCGGCATCGACGCGCGCCGCCCGGCGACGTGGCCCGCGGATCTCAATGCGGCGGCGGACGCCTCAGCGCTCCGCACACTCGATCCCGACGCCGAAGCCACGATGATCGCGCGCATCGATGCCGCCAAGAAAGAGGGCAACACGCTCGGCGGCATCTGCGAGGTGGTCGTCAGCGGCCTGCCTGTGGGGTTGGGCTCACACGTGTCGTGGGACCGCCGATTGGACGGTCGGTTGGGACACGCCATGCTGTCGATTCCGGCGGTCAAGGGCGTCGAGATCGGCCTCGGTTTCGAGACGGCGCGCCGCGCCGGCTCCGAGGTGCACGACGAGATCGAGGCCGCGCCGGGCCGAACGCGTACCGGCCACGTCCGTCGGCGGACCAACAACGCTGGCGGGACGGAGGGGGGCATGACCACGGGCGAGGATCTGGTCATCCGCGTCGCCATGAAGCCCATTTCCACTCTCATGCGCCCCTTGGGCACAGTGGACGTGGCAACCGGGCAGGCCGCGCAGGCCGTGGCCGAACGCAGCGATGTCACGGCGGTCCCCGCGATGGGGGTGATTGCCGAGGCGATGGCTGCCTACGTCCTGGCAGACGCGCTGCTCGAGAAGTTCGGCGGTGATGCGCTGTCCGAGGTCCGACGCAATCTCGCGGCATATCTCGCCCGGCTCGACGAACGCGCTGACGAACGCCTCGCGTCGCAGGGCCGGGCATGACCGAGCGGCACCAGATCGACGGCCACCTCATTTTCGTGGGGCTCCCGGGAGCGGGGAAATCCACGCTCGGTCGTACCGTCGCGAGACTCCTGGGCCGGCCGTTTCTCGATTTCGATGTGGAGATCGAGCGGCGGGCGGGACGCTCCGTGGCGCGCCTGTTTGCGGAATGCGGCGAGTCGGCGTTCCGTGCGCTGGAAGTTGCGCTGACGAAGGAGCTGGCCGCGGCGCCACCGATGGTCCTTTCCCCTGGCGGCGGATGGGTCACGAATCCGGGGGTCGTGGCACTCCTGCGCCCGCCCGGGCGTATCATTCATCTCCGGCTCAGTCCGTCGGCAGCGGTACGGCGACTTTCCCGCTCGCGCGTGGTCCGGCCGTTGCTGGAGGTCGAGGATCCCGCGGCGACGATGCAGGCGCTGTGGGACTCGAGGGCCAACCTGTACGCCGCCGCCGATCTCGAGATCGATGTTGAAGATGTTGCTGCGCAACGACTTACCGAAACGATTCTGGCGCTTGCCCATGGACAGACGCCGGAGATAGGTTAGGAAATGGACGATCGTTGGACGCCGGTTCTGGCCGAGTTGCGGGAACGATTTGCCGCCGACACCGATGTCGTGGAGGTGGAGGCGTACCTTTCGTCGAAAGGATACGACCGGCGTCAGATTGGTGAGATCCTTTCCTTACTGTACAGCGATACTGAGCCGTCCCTCGGGTGGGATGGCGCAGATAGTGTTCGTGAATCGTCCCTGCGGGTGCAGGGACCTCACGAGCGAGGACGGTTCACGGCCGAAGCGTGGGGCTTTCTGGTCACCCTGCACGCGTCGGGGGCGGTGAACTTCAACGACTTCGAGCAACTGGTGGAGCGTGCGCTCGTCCATGTCGATGGCCGCATCGGTCTGACCGACATCCGCGCCCTCGCGGAAGACGTCGGATTCGATGACGGCGCCATGGGTAGCGAACGCCCCCTGATACACTGAGCTGATGCCAACAAAGAAGGCAGCAAAGAAGACGCCCGTCCGGACGTCGTCGACCGCGAAGGCAGCCGCCTCCGCTCCGGCGTCGAAGGGGGGCGCGCGCAAGGCGCCAGCCAAGAAGGCGCCAGCCAAGAAGGCGCCAGCCAAGAAGGCGCCAGCCAAGAAGGCGCCAGCCAAGAAGGCG
>JAJTGR010000037.1 GCA_021299375.1 Gemmatimonadota bacterium | reverse complement strand
GGCGTGAACGCGGGCGTGAGCGCGCCCGCAACACCCCCGCCACGCGCCACACGAACGCTGTGCGCCTGCCTCAACGCACGCGCCGCCGTCGAAAAGCGCGTCTCGACGGCCCGGCATCACACCGCCCGTGACGCCACTATTACGGTCAGGCGACGATTGCAGGATCCGGGTTCAAATGCGCCAGAGTTCACGTTGCCCGCCTGAACTGAGAGGATCATGGGCTGTCCGGATGCGCGCCGGATCTCAGCTTCGAGCGCGCTGAGCTGCATCCGCCCTTGCGCATCTGAAGGGATCTCGCGGATCTGCGCGGAACCAACCCCCATCATGTGCAGCGCTGAGCGGACGGTCGCATGGCCGCACTCGCTCATGAACACCGTGATTGGCTCAGCGCCGAACAAACCGCGCGAGTCGACGTCCCATCCAGCGCGCTCGAGGACGGCGTTCCTGCCGCTCGCGAGAGCAGTGAAGTTTGCCATCTGACAGCCCGTCACGAACCCGACGGATGAGTGCACGGGAAGTCCCAGCAATTCCACTATCCATCGCGCGGCGATGACTTCCGCTGCGGCAGCTGCCGGCGATGTGGCGTAGACCTGAGCGTTCTGGTCCCAGGCCGACGTAAGCCAATCGGCCATCAGGCTTGCGGGTGTCGCACCACCCACCACGAACCCGAAGTACCGCGGTCCGGCACTGGCGACCAATCCGCGCTTGACATCACTCACCAAATCCCGGATCACCTGCTCAGCAGGTGTCCTGTGTTCAGGGAGCGGTCGGTCCAACTCACGAATCATCTCCTCCGGGGTAACGGCGCCGCCCACGTGGCGCGTGGACAGCGATGCGAGGAAGTCAGCGGCTAGGTTCGCTACGGACTGAAGGCAGGATCGCATTGCTGCGTCGCTTGGAGAGCTCATCCATCAAACCTCATAAGTCTGCCTGAGTCGGAGTTACCTTGCAGGCAGTGACTGCGAAGCGGACGCTATGCAGTCACTTTTCTGCAGGCTATCACGAAGGTGCCGCTGCGGGCATCACTTCGCAATCCAATGTGCTGCAAGCACTTCTGCCTCACTGTGCGACGTGTCCCTCGGCCGTTTGGCTGCGAGCGGCGCAACCTAAACGGAAACTGCGTGAAGAGCCCGCCAGCGACACGCGCCACGCCCCGCGAAATCCGCGCCCGGGACATGACGTCCTCGCCAAGCGAAAGGGCGGCGCAGCCACTCCCCCGAGTGCCCACGCCGCCCGCTCCACCTGCCGTCAGCCAACAGGCCGCGTCAGTTCCCCACGTTCATCACAATCCCGCTCGCCGCCAACTTCCCACTCACCGCCCGCGCCTTCGGCATGAACGCGTTCGCCTCGGCCACCGCCGCCGCCAGCGCCGTCTTCGCGGCATCGGCCTGCTTCCGCAGCGCCTCACTCGGCAGCTCCCACACCGCCAGCACGTTGTTCTTGGCCTGACCCACGCGCGCGAGCACGTTGGCGTCGTTGCCGGCGCCACCACCGCCAAAGCCGCCGCCACCGCCGCCCGGGCCGCCGAACGCCGGCACACCCACGCCGAACTTGGCACGCAGCGCGTCGAAGTCCTTGCGGAACTGCGCGAACTCGGTCTTCACGTCCGCGGGCAGCGTGGTGCTGCTGTCCACCTTGGCCGCCACGGCACGCATCTGCGCGTTGAGCGCGGCGAGCGGTGCGGCGGCCGCGGCACCCGCCTGCTGCGCGGCATGCAGCTCCATGGCCAGCCCGTTGTACGCCACGCGCTGCTCGGCGGTGAGCGCCACCTGCGGATCAGCCACCAGCGTGAGCGGCTTGCGCGCAACTTCCTTCTCGTCCACCACCAGCGCCACGGTGTACGTGCCCGGCACCACCATCGGGCCCTGGTTGGCGCCACCACCGAAGCGGAAACCACCGCCACCCGCACCACCGGCCGGCGCACAGGGGTTCTCCGCCTCGTACCCTACCGGCGGCAACGGCTCGGGATACCCCGGAATCACCCGGCGCGGCCCCTGGAACCCACTCCCTCCTGCTCCCTGACCCCCTCCTCCCTGTCCACCTCCAACAGGCGCCGCCACATCACGCACCGGCTCGACGCGTTGGTCCCAGCACACCGTCTGAATGCCGGCCACGTTCTTCGCCGCCGGCACCGCCAGCTCGCGCACCAGCGCGCCGCTGCCGTCGAGCACACGCAGCACGGGGTTCTTCACCGGCGCCTTGAGGTGGAACTGAATGACCGCCTCCGTAGGCGGGTTCTCGCCGGTGAAGAACTGATGCCCCCAGAACTCGTCGTTGCGGTCGTCCTTGGCCTTCCACTGCAGCTGCATGCCGGGGGTGAACAGCGCCGCGTCGGCCTTGGCCGCCGCCGCGTACTCCTGGATGGGCCCCAAGTGATCGAGAATCCACAGCGCGCGCCCGTGCGTGGCCACGATCAGCGCGTTGTCACGCGGATGAATGGTGAGCTCGTCCACCCGCACGGTGGGGAAGTTGGCCTTGAGCCGCTTCCAACTCGCCCCACGGTCGAGCGTCACGAAGATGCCGGTCTCGGTGCCCACGTACAGCACGTCGGGGTTGCGCGTGTCCTCCGTAAGCGTGCGCACCGTCTCGCCGCTCAGGCCGTTCACGAGGCGCGTGAAGGTGGCCCCGTAGTCGCGGCTCATCCACACGTACGGCGCGTAGTCGTTCTCGCGGTAGTTGCCCACCACCACGTACACGGTGGCGGCATCGAACCGGCTCGGCACCACTTCGCTCACATACACGAAGCCCGCCGGGAAACCGGGGATGTTCTTCGTGATGGTCTGCCACGTCTTGCCGTCGTCACGCGACACGCTCACCGTGCCGTCGTCCGTACCCGTATAGAACACGCCGGCCTGCTTGGGGCTCTCGGCCAGCGTCACGATGGTGGGCCACTGCGAGATGCCGTCGTTGCGGGCAATGCGGATGTCGCTCCCCTTGAGCCCCATGGTGACCAGGCTGTCGCGGCTCGCGCTCCTGGTGAGATCGGGGCTGATGGCTTCCCAGCTGTCACCACGGTCGCGCGAGCGGAACACCTTGTTGGCCGCGGCCAGCAGCACGCCGGGGTCGTGCGGCGAGAACATGAGCGGCGTATCCCAGTGAAAGCGGTACGCCTCGCGCGGCTGCGCGTTGGTCACGTTCTGCGCAGTGGGGCGGATGGAGCGCGACTCGCCGGTGACCTTGTTGCGCCGGATGATGTTGCCGTCCTGCGACTCGGTGTACACGATGCGCGAGTCACGCAGGTCGGGGATGGCCACGAAGCCGTCGCCGCCGAGGATCTGGAACCAGTCGTAGTTGAAGATGCCGCGGCTGTGGCGCGAGGCGCTGGGGCCGCACCAGTTGTAGTTGTCCTGCATGCCGCCGCACACGTTGTACGGCCACTCCATGTCGAAGCTCACATGGTAGAACAGCCCCACCGGCAGGTTGGGGATGAACTGCCAGGTGCGGCTCATGTCGTACGACACCGCCAGCCCGCCGTCGTTGCCGGTGAGTACGTGGTCGGGGTTCTTCGGGTTGATCCAGATGGCGTGTACGTCGTCGTGCGTGACCTGCGCGACGTCGGTCTCGAAGCTCCTGCCGCCGTCCAGCGACAGGTGCATGCCCACGCCGCCGAGGTACAGCCGCTCGGGGTTCACCGGGTCCACCCGCAGCTGGCTGAAGTACATGGGGCGCGGGTTGGTGCCGCTCTGCTTCGTCCACGTGGCGCCGCCGTCGGTGCTGCGGTACACGCCGGTCGCGTTCGCGGCCGGCGCCGGGGCCTGCGGCTGCATGCCCGCGCCACCAGCAGCTCCACTTGGTGCCGCCTCGGCGCCCTCGGCCGCGGCCGGGCGACCCGCCGCCGAGGGGCCCTCGACCATGGCGTACACGATGTTGGCGCTCTGGCGGAACACGTCCATGGTGATGCGGCCGAGTGCGCCGGTGGGGAAGCCGGTGCCGGTGACCTTGGTCCACGTGTCGCCGCCGTCGGTGCTCTTGTACAGCGCGCTGCCGGGGCCACCGCCGTTCATGCAGCAGGTGGTGCGGCGGCGCTGGTACAGGCTCGCGAACATCACATTGGGGTCGGAGGCCGACATGGCGATGTCATTGGCGCCGGTGTCGTCGTCGCCCGTGAGCACCTGCTTCCACGTCCTGCCGCCGTCGGTGGTCTTGTACACGCCGCGATCGCCGCCGGGGCCGAAGAGCGGGCCGGTGGCGGCCACGAACACCACATCGTTGTTGGTGGGGTGAATGAGCACCCGATTGATGTGCTTGGAATTCGCGAGCCCCATGTTGGCGTAGGTCTTGCCACCGTCGGTGCTCTTGTAGATGCCGCCGCCCCACGAGGTGCTCTGGCGGTTGTTGCTTTCGCCGGCGCCCACCCACACGAGGTCGGGGTTGATCTGCGAGACGGCCACGTCGCCGGTGGCGATCAGCCCCTCGTTCTGGAACTGCGGCGTAAAGGTGGTGCCGTTGTTGACGGTCTTCCACACGCCGCCGTGGGCGGTGGCCACGTAGTAGATGGCCGGGTTGTTCTCGAACACCGCCACGTCGGCGATACGCCCCGACATGGTGGCCGGGCCAATGGAGCGGAAGTGCAGGGCGTCGAACTGGGTGGCGACCGACGGCGCCACGAGGGCGGCATTGGCGGCGGGGCGGGGCGCGCGTTGGGCGAGTGCCGCGGGCGGCAGGGCGAGCGAGCCCGCCAGGGTCAGGATCGCGCCGGAGGCGATCCCGCGCAGGGGGAGTGACATGGGAGGGGAGGAGGACGGAAGGGACGAAGGGGTGACTCAGCGATAACGTGCAGCGGCCCGCGGCGTTGGGCGAGGGGCGGCGGTCACAACACACTCCACCACGGGAGCGCCACGATGTTGTCCCACAGCCGGAGCGCGTCGGCGCCGTCGTAGAGAATGACGCCACCGTGAAAGCGGCCGGCGTGCTGTGCGGCGAAGGCGCGCAACCCGTCGGTATCGCTCATCGAGACGCGCTTCGACGTTTTGACCTCGACGCCCAGCAGTTGGTCGCCGCGCTCCACCACGAAATCCACTTCCTGCTGCTTCGTGGAACGCCAGTGCATGACCTCGGGGCGCGGGCGTTCGAGCGCGCGCCACGCCATGAGATCGAGGGCGACGACGTTCTCGAAGTGGAAACCGGTCGGTGTGGTCACCCCAGCCAGGTGACAGCCGAGCCCCGCGTCGCCCCAGTACAGCTTGGGCGACTTCACCAGCCGCCCGGTGCCGGTGCGCGCGAATGCGGGAACGCGCACAACCTGGTAGGCGAGCTCCAGCAGCGTGAGCCAGTTGCGTACGGTCTGCTGCTGCAGCCCCAGCTCGCGGCCGATGCCGGTCTGATCCATGAGCTGACCCGTTCGCATGGCGGTGAAGGCCATGAGACGACGGAAGTCACCCAGCCGCTGCACCTGCGCGAGATCGCGCAGGTCGCGGTCGAGGAAGGTGTCGAGGTAGGCGTCGAACCAGTCGGCGCGGTCGGCCTGCGCGCGCAGCTGCAGCGCGGCGCGGGGCATGCCGCCTTGCCGTGCGAGCGCGTCCCACGCGGGCAAGCCCGGAGGCCGTGGTTCGGCCAGCTCCTCCCAGCGCTCGACCGGGCGCGCGAACAGCTCCGACCAGCGTCCGGTGGTGCCCTCGCCGGCCTGCTCGCGGCGCGTCATGGGCCACAACGTCACGTATCCGGCGCGCCCCGCCAGCGAGTCGGCCACCCGCGTCATGAGGAGCAGGTTGGCAGAGCCGGTGACCAGGAATCGGCCGAGGGCGCGGTCGGGCCCCATGGCATCGACCGCGCGCTTGAGCGCGAGCATGAGCGCAGGCTCGCGCTGGACCTCGTCGATGATGAAGGGCCCGCGACCGGCGAGGACGCTATCCGGATCCGACGCGAGCGCTGCCCGCACCCGGCTTTCGTCGAGGGAGAGCGCGACCCGGCGCCGCCCGAGCGGCGGGGCCGTGAGCAGGGTGCTCTTACCGGTCTGCCGGGCACCGGTGAGCACCACCACGGGATGCACGCGCATGGCCGCCCGGATGCGGGCCGTGGCGGCACGAGGAAGCAGCGGCAGGGTCATGGGTGCGCACCGGGTACGATTTGTGTTTTTCACAACGCGCTATTGTGAATTATACGCGCCGCCCGGTCGCGGGCAAGCAGGCGCTGGCTGTCGCTGGTCGCGGCGGTGCTGTCGAGAGAGAGCGCTCGCTGTCAAAGCAAACGGAATGCATACACCTGCGCCCTCGGCACGCCGGCACCGGTACACCACCTTCACGAAGCACGGTCACCGTGCCCGTTTCGCACCTACAGGAGGTGGTCATGTCCGTCGTGTTCTCCCGGTATCCCGCGGGGCGTGGCGCCGCGCGGCATCGGTGTCTCGTCGTGCTGCTCGTGACGCTGGGCTGTGCCGGGGCGCGCGCGGTCGACCCGCCGGTGCCGCCGTCGTCGCCATCGGCCGGCCCGCCGTTCCGTCTCGTGCGCGCGGAGGCGGGCATGCTGCCGGGCAGCGTCCTCGCCGGGCGCAGCATGGAGGCGGCCATGGTCGACATCGATCGGGATGGCGACCTCGATGTCGTGGTCGCCCGCGAGTTCGAAGCGGCGCTCATCCTGGTCAACGATGGGACCGGACGATTCACCGATGACCGCACGCGCCTGCCGCAGGTGGTGCGCGATTACGAGGACATTGCCATCACCGATGTCGACGGTGACGGTGATCCGGATGTGGTGCTGGTGGCCGAGGACGATCTGCCGGGCACGGCCCATCGTCTGAAGCATCAGTTGTACCTCAATGATGGCGCCGGGCGCTTTACCGATGCCTCCAGCCGCATTCCCGTGTGCAGCGACGCGAATGCCGTGGTCGCCGGCGACCTCGATGGCGATGGCGACCCCGATCTGGTGCTGGGGAACGCCGGCCCCGAGCTGGTGCTGCTGAACGACGGCACGGGACGGTTCGTGGAGTCGGTAGGGGCGATACCGGCATCGCCCGACGTGACGCAGGATGTGGTACTGGGCGATGTGGACGGTGACAGCGACCTCGATCTGGTCATCGCCAATGAGTCGGAGGGGCCGAACCTGCTGCTCCTCAACGATGGCCGCGGGCGCTTTGCTGCCGCGCCGACGCCGCTGCCGACCCGCGCCACGACCGAGGCGACCCGCAATGCGTCGCTGGCCGATATGGATGGCGATGGCGATCTCGATCTGGTGTTCGCCAACGTCATCTTTGCCGGTGGCGATCCGCAGGCGCGACTGCTGCGCAACGCGGGCGGCGGCCGCTTCGAGGATGTCACCTCGGCTCAGCTTCCGCCGGGCGTACAGCATTGCATCGATCTCGAGTTCGCCGACATCGACCGCGACGGGGACAGTGACCTGCTCGGCACCTCCTTCCCCGCAGCGGCCGTTGGACTGTACCTGAACGACGGCCGTGGGCGCTTCACGCGCGCGCCGGCCGCCATCTTTCCGGAGCCGGTCGTGGTGCAGGGGGTGGAAGTGGAGGTGGGCGACGTGAATGGCGATGGCCACCGGGACCTCTACGTCGCCACGTTCATCGAAAGCGCCGATGTGCTGCTGCTGAATCGTCGCTGACCGGTGCGGCGGGAGGGACTTCACCGGCCGGCCGCCCGACAGGGCGGCCGGCCCACCTCCGACTCACCACACGGGGCCGCACCCCTGCTGCCGAAACGTGTCGGCCACAGCGATGAGCTTCCACACGCCGTCCACGCGCACGAAGGTGAATGCGTCGTACCCGCAGTGGCTGACCTTGCCGGCGTTCCGCACCTGGTACTCGGCCCACACGACCGCCAGGTCGGCATCGAGGTGCACGACCGGGTTGCGGATGGGCTCATCGAGCACGGGCCCGTTGGGATTGGTGGCCGCGGCGATGAACTGCTCGCCGGTGAGAATCGCCGCGCGCCGTCCGCCGCCCGGCGCGGGGCGCAGCAGCGTCATGCGCACCTGGTCGTGAAACACCGCGCGCAGCTCGTCGGCGTTGCGGGTGCGCATGCCGTCGAGCATGCGCTGGAGTTGCTGCAGCACCGCCGTGCTATCGCTGGTCTGGGCGGCAACGGGGGTGGCGGCCGCCGTCCACAACAGCAGGCCGGCGACAACGGCGCGGAACGCGTGGTGCTTCATGAGTCCTCTCGAGTGCTGGGTCCGGGTGGCGTGCGCTTCGGCATCAGCTCGGCCGGCTGGAGTGCTCGGCCGTCGGCGCTGCGCAGGGTGACGGGCGCAATGGCCGCGAGCTTGTCGTACAGCGCCACGGCATCGCCCACGACCACGATCAGCGCCTCGTCCGGGCGCACGACCCGACGCGCGGCGGCCGTCACCTGGGCCGAGGTCACGCGGCTCAGCTTCAGGCGATAGCTCTGCAGATAGTCGGCCGGCACGCCATAGAGCTTCACGAACGCCACCAGCGCCGCAAGGCCTCCGGGGGTTTCGATGGCGAGCGGGAACGAGCCCACCATGCCACTGCGCGTGTCCTCCAGCTCCTTGGTCGGTATCGGCTCCCGGCCAAGGCGGGCGAGTTGCGCCAGCATCTCGGTGACGGCGCTGTCGGTGACCGCGGTGCGGACCTCGGCCGAAGCCTGAAACAGGCCGAGTCCGAGCGGCCGGCTCATGGAGGCATACGCACCGTACGTCCAACTCTTCTGCTCCCGGAGCACCTTGAACAGGCGTCCATCACTCCCGCCGCCCAGCACCTGCAGCGCGAGCTCGGCGGCCAGCCGCGACGAGTCGGCGGGGCCGAGCGCGAGATTGCCGATCAGGATGTTCGACTGGACCGATCCCGGACGATGCACGAGCACGATCTCCGCACGGCGTCGGGATGGCGGTGCCGGTGCGGCAGCGCCTGATGCCGGCGGAGCGCCGGTCCAGCTCGCGAACGCCGCGCCCGCCCAGGCGCGCAGCTGCGCCGGGGTGATGTCACCGGCCACGACCAGCAGCGCACCACGCGGCCGGACATGACTCGTGTGGAACTGCCGGACATCGTCCGGCGTGATGGCGCGCACCGTCGCCGGCGTCGGGACCGCGGCATACGGATGTGTGCCGTACAGCCCGGCCAGCAGCGTCGTGGTGGCGAGAAACGCCGGCGAGGCACTGCTCATCTGCAACCCCGACAAGGACTGCGCCTGGGCGAGCGCGAACTCCGCCGGGGCCAGCGTGGGCCGGGTGACGGCCTCCCCGAGCAAGGTGAACGCCAGCGGCGCCGCGTCGGAGAGCACCGAGCCGAACACGTTGAGGAAATCGCTGTCGACCACCGCTTGCAGCCCGCCGCCCGTGTTCTCGATCGCGGCAGTGAACTGCTCGGCGGTCCGTGAGCCTGCGCCCTTGGTGAGCAGCGTGGCCAGCAGGGCGGCCGTGCCGGACTTGCCGGCGGCATCGTACCTGGCGCCGGCCGGCATCACCAGCCGAAACACCACCGAGGGCTGGCGATGGTTCTCGACGAGCAGCATCCGCACGCCATTCCGCAGCGTCATCTCCTGAAAGGGGGGCAGCGACGCCGATCGCAGCGGCAGCGGCGCCGGCGGGGTGGATGGCGCCTGCGCCATGAGCAGCGAACTGCCGGCCGCGAGCAGCAGGGCGGCGCCGGCCACAGTGCGCAGCGAAAACAGGTGCGGCAACGCGCGCGGCAACGTGCGCGGAGACATGTGCGGAAACGAGTGCAGAAGGTTCACGGGGTCCTCGTCGCCGGGACGATGTGGGTGACGGCGCTGTTGTCGGTGCGGAGCACGGCCTCGGCCGCACGCCTGATGTCGTTCACGGTGACCGCCTGATGGCGATCGAGATCGCGCCCCAGCGCGGCCGGGGACCCGAGGAACATCGTCGCCGTCTGCAGCGCCTCGGCGCGTCCGAGACTGGTCGCGAGCTGGGCAACCCGCGAGGCACGGAACACGTTCTTGGCCTTGGTGAGCTCCTCCTCCGTCACGCCCTCGGTGGCCACCCTGGACACTTCCCGTTGCAGCAGCACCTCCACGGAGTCCGCCGAGCGCCCCGGACTGGCGAAGGCGAGGATGCCGAAGAGGTTGGGGCCACGGCGCGGCGCGCCGAGTCCGAGCAGCACCTCGATGGAGGCGGCACTCCTCGCCTCGCGTACCACCGCCCGGTTGAGCCGGGAGCTTGCTCCTCCGCCGAGCACCACGCGCAGCAGGTCGAGAGCCGGCCATTCAGCGCTGTCGTAGGCAGGGGTGCGCCACAGCATGAGCACGGCCGGCAGCGTGGCCTTGGCATCGGTGACGCGGTGGCGCTGTGCGCCGGGATTGGCCGGCTGGTCACAGGTGACCGGTGGCGGCGCGGGACCGCGCGGGATGTCGCTGAAGTACCGGGAGATCAGCGCCTTCGCCTCCGCCGTCACGAAGTCGCCCGTCACCACGAGCGTGGCGTTGTTGGGGCGGTAGTACGTGCGGTGAAACGCCGTGACGTCGTCGAGGGTGGCGGCGTTGAGATCATCCATGGTGCCGATGATCTCGTGTCCGTACGCGAAGCAGCGTTCACGATCGAAGAGACCGGCAAAGGCGGCATAGAACGCCGCGGCGTACGGCGGATTGTCGAGCCGCAGCCGGCGCTCCTCCTTCACGGTCTCGCGCTGGTTCTCGAAGTGCTCCTGCGTGATGCGCAGCGAGCGCATGCGCTCGGCTTCGAGCCACAGCCCCAGGTTGAGCCGATTGGAGGGAAGCGACTGGAAGTCGTTGGTACGATCCTCGGCCGTGGTGCCGTTCAGCGTCCCGCCGGCACGCTGCACGAACGACAGGTGATCGCCCTTGGCCACGTTGGCTGAGCCCTGAAACATCATGTGTTCGAAGAGATGGGCGAAGCCGGTACGGCCGGGCGGTTCGTTGCGCGCCCCGACATCGTACCACACGTTCACCGTCACGACCTGCGCCGCATGATCCTCGGCGAGGATCACCCGCAGCCCGTTGGGCAGCGTATAGCTCTCACTCGCGACGGGAGTACGGGATTGGGCATCCAGCGGGTCGCCGTGACACGCCAGCACGAGACTGACCACGGCGCCGTACGCTGCCGGCCGAAAGGAATTCAACATGGACATCCGCACACGGTTGGATGGGGAGAGTGATGGTGCTGCCAACCATACGGCGTGCGGTGCGCGGCACGCAGTGCGTACAGCGCATGCTTACAACCCCCGAACGTGACCGCCGCGTTCGGACCCTGCTCCATACAACCTCCGTACAACTGACCGGCCGCCATGGTCGGGGCGCGCACTCTCCCGCGCGGTCGTGGCCGCCTACCTTTCACGGGTGTCCTCCATCGACTCCGTGACCGCCGCGACGAGTGCTCTGCCGCCCGAGAAGTCATCGGCAGCGGCGCATGTGCTGATCGTGGAGGACAATGCCGATCTGGCCTTCGGCCTCCAGCGCACGCTCGAGGCCCAGGGCCACACCGTCGACGTGGTGGGCAGCGGGCGCGAGGCGCTCGATCGCGTGAAGGGAGTCACGCCGGCGCTCATCATTCTCGACCTCATGATCCCGCCGCCCGACGGCTACGCGGTGCTCGCCGAGCTGCGGCGTCACGGCTGCATGGTGCCCGTGCTCATCCTCAGCGCGCGCGGTGAGGAGGCCGACAAGGTGCGCGGCTTCCGGGCCGGTGCCGACGACTACGTGACCAAACCGTTCGGCGTGCTGGAGCTGGTGGAGCGGGTGCAGGCACTGCTGCGGCGCAGCCAGGGGAGCGTGGCGTCCATGCCCGAGGGGCGACGCTTCGGGCGGGTGCTGGTGGATGATGTCGGTCGGCGGGCCTGGCGCGATGGTGAACCGGTGACGCTGTCGCCGCTGGAGTTCGCGCTGCTGCTCACGTTCCTGCGTCAGCCGGGCGTCGTGCTCAGCCGGGCGACGCTGCTGCGTGATGTGTGGGGCCATGCACCGGACATCCAGACGCGCACCGTCGACCTGCACATCTCGGAGTTGCGGCGCAAGATCGAACCGGAGCCCTCGCGTCCACGCCACATCGTTACGGTGTTCAAGACCGGCTATCGCTTCGATCCATGACCACCGGCGCGCCCCCCATTCCGCGCTGGCCGTGGCTCACGCGGCGGCGGCTCGTGCTGGTCACGGGCGCGGCGGCCGCAGCCGCGCTGGCCATTGCGGCGCTGCATCGCCGGAACGCGCGCGGGTTTCTCGCCGAGTACGCGCGGGCCCTTCCCATGTCGGTCTCGCTCTCCAGCCAGTTGCTGGCCGACTGGCTGGACGTGCGGGCCACCAATGCACGCCTCGTGGCGGCTGCGGTGGGTGCGGTAGGGACGGTGTCGGGGTCCGGTGCAACGCGTGGCAAGGCGGTGCCGATCATCCAGGCCATGGTCGCCGAGGGCGGGTATGTCGACGGTACCCTCGATGCCACCGGCAGCCCTGCCGACGGCGCGGGACTGCAGACGATGGTGGGCGATGGCGAGCGGGTGAGTCTCGTCGAGTTCCGCGCCCCGGTGGCCGACTCGGCACCGCGTGGCGCGGCGGTGGTGCTGCGGCTGGCGGTGACCGAAGCCACGTTCCCGCACTTCAACGCGGCCGCTCCCGACGACCGCAGTCAGCGGACCGCCCTGCTGCTCAACCCCGACGTCGCCCCGACCCCGGCCGCCGGTCGTGGCGCGCCCGAACGGCCCGTGCAGCTCATCGCGGCGAGTGAGGCAGGCGGTGGCACGCGGGCGCCGGCCACGGTGTCGATCCCCGCCAGCCTGCGCGCCGCACTGGATACCGGCACGCTGGCGCGCAGCGTGTACCCGGCGGCCGCCCGCGCCGGCGCACCGCGAGGTGGCCTGGGACTGGGGTTGCGCGGGGTCCCCGTGGTGTATGCCACGAGTCCCGTGCGCGGCACGCCGTGGGTGCTCGTGCGCGAGCGCGAAGTGGCCGAGCTGCTGGCGCTGGTCCAGCCCTCGCTGCTGCTCACCGATGCGGTGTTCGGTATTGTCGCCCTGCTCACCATCGGCGTGCTGCTGCTGTGGTGGCGGGCGCAGTACCAGCGGCGCGAAACGGAGTCGCAGCGCCTGCGCGCCGCGTTCGTGGCGGGCGTGTCGCACGAGTTGCGCACGCCGCTCACCCAGGTGCGCATGTATGCCGAGCTGCTGCGGCTCGATCTGCTGCCGGACCCCGCCGACCGTGCCCGTGCCCTGCGCGTGATCGAGAAGGAGTCGGAGCGACTGTCGCTGCTCATCGATCGCACGCTCACGTTCGTCCGCACCGGGCAGGCGGCGCCGCCGGCGCAGGACGTGGTCGTGCTCGCCCACGCGGTGCAGCGGGCCTGCGACACGCTGGGCGCGCTGGCGGCCGAGCGCCGGGTCCAGTGGGATGTCCGTGTGCCCGCGACGCTCGCCGTGCAGGCGCCGGCGGACGATGTGCATCAGGTGCTGCTCAATCTGCTCGACAACGCCATCAAGTACGGCCCGGCCGGTCAGTCGGTGCAGATCGCGGCGCAGGCCATGGTGTCGGGTACGGACAGGGTGCGTCTGGCCATCCGTGATCAGGGCCCGGGCATTCCGGCCCGCGAGCAGCAGCTGATCTGGCTGCCGTATCGACGAGGACACACTGCCGCGTCGAGTGCGGTGCACGGCACCGGCATCGGGCTGGCCGTGGTGCGCGATCTCGTGGAGCGGGCCAACGGCCGGGTGTACGTCGACCAGGGCGAGGGCGCCGATGCCGCACGCACCACTGGGGCCACGTTCGCCGTGGAGCTCCCGATGGCACCGGACACCGGCGCTCCCACCTCGCACTAGACGCCGGGGCCCTGCTGGCCGAACGGATAGCGGATCCGGTCCGGCAGCCTGTTCCACTGCACCGGGGTGAGGGCGCGCTCCACGATCTTGAGGGATTCCTGAATGGCCTTCACGAGCACGAGGTTGGCCTGCTGCAGCCTGGGCGCGATGGCACCGAGGTCGGGACGTCCGCCGTTGCTGGTGAGGAGGGCCACGATGTCGTCCAGCCCCTTCTCGGCTGCCACGCGGTACTGCTGATTGGCCTCGGTGATGGTCGTGCGCTGGGCGGGCGTGAGCTCGAGCCCGAGCGAATCGGCCACGCGCAGCAGACTGTCGAGGGGATAGGGAATCTGACGGGCCACGCGGGCACGAACGACGCTGATGGAGTCGGCGCCACCGTTGCCGCTGAGCGCCCGCAGGTTCGCGCGCGACGGCTCGGTGCCGATGGCGATCTGTCCGCGCAGCGACAGCTGAAAGGGCACGCCGAACGGATTGCGGGTGGCGATGGGCGTCCCGAAGCGCTCGTTCACGGCATAGCGATAGCGACCGGCCGCGGCGTCGAAGCCGGTGACGGTGAGCAGCTGACGATCGGGGAGCAGCGGCTGGCCCCACCCCTTGATGGACGCGCCATGCAGCAGCCGATCGAGGCCGGCGAGCGTGTTGGTGGCCAGCAGCGACAGCGTGAGGCGATCGTCGAAGCGGCGGGCGCGCGGACGCCAGTTGAGCTGCAGGTCGAGCTGTGGCGTCCACGGCGTGGTGCAGCTGTTGCGGCTCGCGATGCGCCCCATCTGCGCGCGCAGGCACGCCGCGGCCCGGGCATCGGTCGCCAGCAGCAGGGTGCGCAGGCCGGCCGACAGGTCATCGGTGCCCTCGGCGCGTGGCACATACGCGCGATCGTTGCGGGTACCGTCGGCGTTGACGTCGCCGTTCACCATGGGCGTGTAGCGCGCGCCGGAGAGCAGGCGCCCCACGAACGTGAGTTCGAACCCGTGCGGAAAGTTGCTGATCTGCTGCGCCACGACCTGATGTCGTCGTTCCAGATCGCTGGGGCCCCATTCGAGTCGATTGGGGTTGCCGTCGGTGGTCGCGATCGCGCTGCCGAGTCCGAAGCCGTTGGAGATGTCCCGCACGCGGTTCCAGGTATACGAGAACGAGGTGCCGCCGCCGCGGAAGGACGGGCCGGCCAGCGTGAGCGTGGCCTGCGTGGCGCGCGACTGCGCTCCCCGGCCGATGGCGAGCACGGGGCCGAACGCCGCCTGCGGCCGCGTGCCGTTGCCGGTGGCGGCGCCAGTGGCGGCGATGACTTCGCCGGGCGCGGCAAAGACCGGGCGATTGCCTTCGTCGGCGAGCGACAGGCCGGCCGGACCGAGATTGCGATCGACGGCCAGCGGGGACCGCGTGCCATGCGAGTAGACCACATCGGCAGCAACGGCCCAGCGCAGGCGGAACTGCTTGGTGTAGCCCAGCGAGGCGCGCCACACCTCGGGGGCGCCGAATCGTTGGTCGAAGAGCAGCACGGCCGGCCGGGTCGTGGCGCTGACGCCGACGCTCGGCCCACCGAGGCAGCGATCGGGGGCCGCGTCGCCGGCACCGAACGCGCTCCAGTCGGGGACCGGCACCTCGGCGCCGGTGCAGATCACCTGCTGCTGCGCGTCCGGCAGCCCGGTGCCGTTCGCCACCGCGGTCACGAGCCCGGTGGGGATCGTTCCGCGGAAGAGCCCCACCCCACCCTTGATCGTGCCCGACGGAATGCCGGCCACGTTGCCCAACAGATACGTGAAGCCCACGCGCGGCGTGAGGCGCACGTCGG
Source organism: Gemmatimonadota bacterium (assembly GCA_021299375.1). Classification (GTDB taxonomy): domain Bacteria; phylum Gemmatimonadota; class Gemmatimonadetes; order Gemmatimonadales; family Gemmatimonadaceae; genus Gemmatimonas. The sequence continues at coordinate 22,772 of JAJTGR010000037.1, read as the reverse complement.
TAGGCCAGACATCGGTGCGGGCGCCGAAGGCCTGCGCGACGGCGCCGTTGGCCGCGGGGAGACCCGACAGACGGGTGGCCTCGAGTCGGCTGCCGTACACGACCTGCAGCGACGGCGACACACGCCACGCGTCGGCGAGATACAGGCCGCCGGTCGTGGTGCCGGCCTGCTGCGTGTTGCGCCCCAGCACGCGGGCGTAGAGCGCCGGGCGGTTGGCGTCGAGATCGGAGAGCGAGTTGAAGAGGAACGTGCCCTGCTGATTCCCGACGCCGTCGATGCGGGAACGCTGCGCATTCACGAGCAGGCCGAGCTTGAGGCGGTGACTGCCCCCGAGCAGTCGGCTCACTTCGTTGCTCGCTTCGGTGAGCTGCGACTCCACGGTACGCGGCAGACTCGCGCTGCCGCCGAAGAGCAATTGCGCCTGCCCCGTGCGACCGCCGTCGAGCTGCGAGGTGACATTCACGATACCCAGCGGCATGGGCCGGTCGAGCGACACCGCCTGCCGATCCCGCGAGACGTAGGCGCGGAACTCGTTGATGAATCCGCCCAGCGACGAGGTGAGTGAGGTGAGGACGCCGCCACCCTGTGACGCACTGGTACCCGCGACCGACGGGAGCGCGAGGCTGCCGGCCCGGGCGAGGTTGAGTTGGGTCGCGCGGTAGTCGGCGCGCACCATGAGCGCGGTGGTCGGTGACAGGTCCCAGTCGATCCGCACCAGCGACGACAGCGACGAGGTGATACGCGCGTCGGGCGCATCGGTGCGGCGGGTCAGCCCGGCGCGATCGGTGAAGGCGAGAAAGCGGCCAAGGGAGTCACCGGCGATGCCGAGGTTCCCCGAGATGGCCGGCGTCACGTCGAGCAGCGAGGCGAGCGGCTCGTGGCGCTGGTCGAGATCGAGCGAGGCGAAGTAGAACACGCGGTCCTTCACCAGCGGCCCGCCGATGCCCACCCCCGCGTTCCCCTGCGTGAAGCGCTGATCGAAGGTGCGCGTGGACACGATGGGGCGCTGGAGCGGGCGCGGCTGCGCGTTGAGCGTGGCGGTGCCAAGAGTGCGTGATGTACCCGCGATGGTCGTGGTGGCCACCTGACCACCGGTGAACTGTCCGCGGGCGGGATCGTAGGCATTGGTCACGACGCGCACCGCGCGCACGCTGTTCTGCGGCACCGACCCGAACAGGAACGAGCTGCCGTCGAGCGTGAGATTGTTCTGGTTGGCGGGCTGCCCGCCCACCGAAACACCGCCCGAGGCGCTGTCGCCACCGGCGATCGCCACCACCCCCGGCACCAAGGTCGCGGCGGCGTTGAGATCGCCCGGCGTCACGGGAAAGCGGACGAGATACCCCGGTGGAATGACCGCTTCGCTGGCCCCGGCGGTCGACGCCGGCGCCGATCCCGGACGGGCATTCCGCGCCCGGACCTGCACGTGGGCCAGCGTGGTCGCGGTCGTGGACATGCGCACGTCGGCCACGAGCCGGTCCTCGTCACCGCGCCGGTTGAGCGCGAAGGTGGCCGGTGTCATGCCGAGGGCCGTGATGGTGACCCGGAACTGCGAGCCGCCCTCGCGAAAGAGCAGGGTGTAGCGGCCGTCGCTCCGGGTGGTGGTGCGGCGCGTCACGCCGCTCGCCACCGACGTGACGTCGACCCGGGCACCGGCCAGGGGTACACTGTCCGGACCCGTGACGCGCCCGGTGATGAGCTCGGTGGTGGTGCCGATCTGGGCCGCGACTCGAGCAGGCGTCGCGGTGAACACGAGCGTGAGGAACAGCAGGCAGAGTGTGCGCATGCGCCAACGCTGCCGAGCGTTGGTGCGCCGAACAATGCGTGTGGTGTGAGGAAGTTGTACGGAGCGCGGCCCGCCGATGCCGCCGCGGTGTGGCGGTTTCTATTCTCCACGGTGTCACGTTCAACTGGAGTTGGCATGATCGACCCACGGATTCACGGTGCGCGCAGGCATCGGCCGCTGACCATCGCGCTGGCCATGGTGGTCGGGATGGTGTTGCTGGTGATCACGCTGCGCCTCATCGAGCATGGTTTTGCCTTCGGCCAGTGGTTGGCGGCGTTCTCTCGCTGACGGCGATCGGGCATGTACACGCACTGCATCTTCTGTGTGGCGCCGCTGCGCACGAACACCGATCTCGAATCGCTGCCGGTTGGCCGCCAGGTCGCGTTCGACGAGCAGCGGGGGCGCTTGTGGGTGGTGTGTCCAGGTTGCGGCCGCTGGAACCTGACGCCGATCGACACACGCTGGGAGACCATCGAGGCGAGCGCCCGACTGTTCAGACAGGCCAGGTTGCGGGCGAGCACGTCACAGATCGGCCTGGCCCGTCTCGCCGGCGGCCTCGAACTCATTCGTATCGGCGCGCCTGACGATCACGAGATGGCGGCTTGGCGCTACGGGCGCGTGTTTGCGGCGCGGCAGCGGCGTGCCTATGTCACGGCCGGTTCGCTCGCCGTGGTTGCGGCGGCCACTCTGTCTCTGCAGCACCTCGCGCCGGCGGCCTCCTCCGCCCTGCCCTTTGCCGCGCTGCTACCGCAACTCGGCAGCCTGCTCACGATGTACCGCGCGACGGCGCAGCCCATCGCCCGGGTGACCGATGAGCTGGGGCGCACGACCCTCGTTCGTGGTACGTCCGTATCGTCCATCCGCCTGGTGCCCACGCCCGCCGCCCCCGACGGGTGGACCCTTCACCTGCCCGCGCGCGACACCCCGGTCGTGCTGTCCGGCGATGATGCCTCGCGCACACTTGGCCGCATCCTCGCGCACACCAACCGGGTAGGCGGCGGTCCGCGCGTCGTGCGCGACGCCGTACGTCCACTCGAGGAACGCGGGACCGGCACCCGGTTTCTGCTCGATTACGCCTCGCGTCACCGTGGCGAAGTCGCCGATCCGATGGCGCGGACGCGCCACGCGGAATGGTTGGCGCTCGAGATGGCCCTGCACGAAGAGAGCGAACGCGTGGCGCTCCGCGGTGATCTCGCCGCCCTCGAGGCTGCGTGGAGGGAAGCGGAGGAGCTTGCGGCGATTGCCGACGGGCTGCTGGTCCCCTCGACCCTGCTGCACCGCGTCCGGTAGCGAGGGGCATCCCCGCGTTTGCGGGGGGGTGTCGGCGGGGCTGGTGTTGAGCGAGCCGGCCGCGCCCGGTCTTGACGGTCCGGCCGGGCGGAGGAATGTTTGCGCCGAGCTACCTAACGAACGTTCGTTTTTGCCCCAACCGCCCGCGCCCGTGCCGTCCACGCCGTCGGCCGTCCGGTCCGCCCGTCCGTCCACCAAGCAGCGCCTGCGCCACCACGCCCTCGACCTGATCGCCAGCGAGGGGGTGCAGGCCCTGTCGGTGCGCACCCTCTGCCGCAGTATGGGCATTCGGGAGAGCAGCTTCTACGCGCACTTCCCCAGCAAGGAGGCGCTGCTGGAGGAGCTGTTGCAGCAGGCGGGCGCGGAGGCGCCGTCGCGCATCGCCGATGGACTCGCCGACGCGGGGCTCCCGCTCGCCGAATACGTGCACCAGCTCGTGCAGCAGCTGGTCGCGCTCTGGACGCAGCCGGACGGCCGCAAGCTGCGCGTGCTGCTCGAGGCCGAAGCCTCGCGGGTGCCCGCGCTGCGCGATCGATTCAACGCGGGCATCCTGGCCATGATCGACGCGGTCGGCGATTCGCTCGGCCGCTACGTGCGCGACGGCACGCTCGCCGCGCACGGTGCGCCACGCGTGCTCGCCTGGTCGCTGGTGGCGCCGGTGGCGGCCATGCGCTTCTCGCTGTTCGCCAACGGCGCGAGTGAGGCGCATGTGGCCGAGGGAGCGCAGCTGGCGGCGGCGCATGCGGAGGCGTGGGTGCGGGCACATGCGATCGGGGCGCATCCGATCGGAGCGAATTCAACCGGAGGCGCAACATGATGCGCCCCAGGTGGACTCGGCCCTGTTGGGCCGGCGGCTCGCTGCTGATCCTGATGATGGGCGGGTGCGGGGCCTCGGAGGCGACGGGCAGCGACCGCGGTACGCCCGCACCACCGCCGGCGCCGACGCCTCCAGTCGCTTCGCTGTGCACCACGCCCAACCGCCCCCACGGGGTACAGTTCGGCGCGAATGTGAACGCGCTCTTCTGGGAGCAGCATTACGGGGACGATCGGCTGCTCGGCGCCGTGCGTTCACTGGGCCGACCCGTGGTGCGCCTGCCCGGTGGCACCGAGGCCGATTACTTCGACTGGGAACTCGGGCGACCGGTGGACGCGTGCCGCTACGGCGGCTGCCGCACGTGGGACAGTGCACAGCTCACGCCGCCGGCGCTCTTCCAGCGCTTCGGCGCGTTCCGCAACAGCACGGCGGGCGGGTTCGTGAACTTCGCACGCCAGGTGGATGGCACGCTGCTGCTGGTGACCAACACCGTCACGGCCAGCGTGGACGACAACGTGCGCTGGGTGAACGCCGCACTCGCCGCCGGGGCGGCACTGCCGCTGATCGAGCTGTCCAACGAACCGTACTTCGGTCGTGTGGAGGGCACCGACAACACGGAGCGGCTGTATCCCACCGCGGCGTCGCACGTGTCGTATGTGCGACGCCTTGCGACCGCGCTGCGCCCGCGGGTGCCCAACGCCCGCTTCGGATTTCCGATGTTCGTGCCGCGGATGGATCCCGCCACCGGCCAACCGGCGGCGGGGCACGATGCGCGCATGCTCACGTGGAACGAGCAGTCGCTGGCGGCGGGCATTACCAACGACGTGGACGCCTTCGCGCTGCACTTCTATCCGCGTCTCCCCGGGCGTCGTGGCGCGGGTGACGCCGAGTACCTTCGGCAGTTGGCGGGCTTTGCGTCGTCGTACTGGGCGCTGACCCTGCAGCAGCCGCAGTGGGCCGCGCTGCCGGCCACGAAGCGGCTCTGGATCACCGAGCTCAACGCAAGCTTTACCGACGCCGCCGACCTGGTGGGGAGCTGGATGCACGGTCTGATGCAGGCGCAGCTCATGCTGCTCATGCTGCAGGATCCGCGGGTGGAGGTGGTGCTGCAGCACATGCTCACCGGCAATGCGCAGTGGCAGGCCGTGGTGCATCCGGGGCGTACGCCGGACATCGTGCCGGCCCCGGGCTTCACCCCCTACGCGCGCACCGCGACCGGCGACGCGCTCGCGGTGCTGTCGAATACGCTGCGTGGGGCCACCTGCGTGCAGGCGCTGCCGGCCGGGGCGTTGCCAGCGGCCGCGCCGGGCGTGGTGGGCGTTGTAGCCCGCGATGCGAGCGGCGCGCGCGCGCTGCTGGCGAATGCCTCGGCCGATTCCCTCTCGCTGGACCTTCGTGCGCTGGGGTTTGCATCGGCCACCGTGACGCAGCAGACGGCAGCGCCGCTTTCACGCCCCGGCGCTGGTGCCACGGTGGCGAGTACGCCGCTGCGGCCCGGCGCGGACGGTCGCACCGTGCGCGTGGGGCCGCATGCGCTGGTGAGCGTGGTGGCGGTGCCGTGAGCCTCGGTGGCGTTGCCTGGCGTCAACGCACCCGCGCGAACCGGATGTCGCGTGACCGCGTGGCGTTGGCGTAGAAGCCGATCGCCTGTCCACTGCGATCGCGTTCGAGGGTGAGGGTGAACGCGCCGCCACTGAAGGTGTCCTTCGTGGTGGCGGTCAGCGGGATGTCGCTGGTTCGGCGGTGCTTCACCACCAGCTTGCCGTCGCTGACGACGAACTCCCAGTAGGTCTCGAGCTCCTCACTGAAATAACGGCCGCTCAGCGCGTTCAGCTCGGCCACCGTCGGACGCCACGGGGCGGCGACGACAACCGCGGCGGTCTGACGGGTGGCCTTCTGCCGAGCGCCACCCTGCACGAGCACGGCGCCCGTCACCTGTTTCGCAGCATCACGGGTGAACTCCACCGAGGCCGGCACACCCTGCACGGCAAACGACGTATCCGACGTGGGGCGGAGCCGCAGCTTCATCTGGCCGGTGGCCTGGGTATAGAGCGTGTCCCCGGCGCGCGTGAAGGTGAGCACGAACTGCGGCGCCGCATCGAGCGGGTACGACCCCGTGAACTCGTCGAACTGCTTCGGGTCGTACGTGGCGGCATCGAAGGCCGCCACCACCACCGGCGGCTTGGGGGCGAGCTCGGGGAAGAACGCCTGCGCCAGCCGGAAGGCGATGTTGGAGTCGAAGGCGCCGTCGTTGCTCTGCACCGTGATGCCGGCGTTCAGGTCGGGGTACAGGGCCAGCATGGAGCGGTGCGACACGTCCGCCCCGCCGTGGTGCACGCGCCGCTGGTCGTTCTGCGTGTCGATGAACAGCCCGAAGCCGTAACCGGTACGCTTGCCGTCGGTGAGCGTGTACGGCGTCATCATCTGCGTGAGGCTCGCCGTGCTCCCCACCTTGGGGCTGGCCAGATGCTCGGCCCACTTCTGCAGATCGGCGAGCGTGGTGTAGATGCCGCCGGCGCCCATGCTGCCGCCCAAATCACCCAGGTCGCGCCATACGCCGCTCGCGTTGCGGGAGTACCCCACGGTGGCGCCCGGCACGGGCACACGCACGTCGGCGCGGATACGCGTGCTGGTCATGCCGATGGGCGCGAACACGCGCTCCGCCATGAACTCCTCGAACGGCATTCCACTCGCCCGAGCCACGATCATGGCCGCGAGGCCGAACGCCGTGTTGTTGTAATTGAACTCGGCGCCGGGGGCGCTCTGCAGCACGGGCTGGCGGTTGATGAGCGGGATGAACTCCTCGCGCCCCACGTAGTCGGCTTCGTCAATGCGGCGGCCCGTGAGCACGAGCGCATTGTACAGCTCGCGGTAGCCGCTCGTGTGCGTGAGCAGGTGCCGCACCGTGACCGTCTGGCCGAAACTCCTCAGCTCGGGGAGATGCTTCCGGACATCGTCGTCGAGCGACAGCTTCCCCTCCTCCACCAGCAGCATGACGGCGAAGGCCGTGAACTGTTTGGAGGTGGAGCCGATGTTGGTGGGCGTACTGACCGTAAATGGAATGTCGTACGCCAGGTTGGCCATGCCGTACGCCTTGGCGAACAGCGTGCGCCCGCCGCGCCACACCGCCACCGCCGCACCCGGACCATCACGCCGATCCCACGGGGCCAGCAGCTGATCGGTGAGTCGCCGCGGATCGGTAGAGAGCCGCTCGTTGGCGAGCAGGGTGACGGCGAACGCGCCGCCCGTGCTGTCGGCGGCGGTGACCTGCAGCTGATACTCGCCCGCCTCCGTGGTCATGACCTGCAGCGCTTCGTAACCTTTGGCACTGCCGTTCACCGCGCGCACGACGGACTTCTTCGGGCCAAGCAGCCGCAGTGCCACGTTGGCCGGACGCTGCTCCACCCGAAGTCTGACCACGGCATTGGAGTCGGCGCGCAACGTGAAGCGGGCGGTGTCCTTGCCCGCCACGTTCCCGGCAACCGCTTTACCGGGTGACAGGATCGACTGGGCGGCGAGCCGAGGACTCACCGTGCAGACCAGCAGGCCGAGGGCGAACGGAAGGCGGAGGGAGGGCCGCATGGAGCGCGTGGGGTTCGGGCGCATGGAGAGAAACAAGGAATGGCCCAAGATGCGCTCGCGCCGTACCCGACGCCACGCGCCGGTTCCGCGACGCCGCGGCGGCCGGCGGCCGGCGATGGTGGGCGATGGTGGGCGATGGCGCCGTCGCTGTCCCAGTTGACGATGGCGGTGGTGATGGCCAGCCAGCGCAGGAGGTACGGCACGTCGAAAGTGGCCTCGAGCAGTCCGCTCGAACGGCGACGCGGTGAACGACGGGAAGCGCGACTCGGGCTTGCAGATGTTGCCCACGTCCTCGCCGAACTGGTTGCGGATCATGGTGTCGTCGAGGACGTCGACGCCGGTGTACAGCCCGGCGTAGCGCGGCCCGTCGCCGTAATCGATGAACACGCGCAAGAACGCGATGCGCGCGGCCGGTACACCTCCCTGGCGGAACAGGTCGGCGGCGGGCTTCTCGTGCAGCAGCGACGGATCGTTGCGTCCGTTCGAGAACCACAGATCCTGAAAGCCGTACAGGCGCTGGTTCTTGACGTCCTTCATCCGATCGAGGATGTTCATCTGCCGGCCCCTCCCTTCCTCACCCCTCACGCCACGGCCATGGCGAATCACGATCCCGGGGATGCCTCGCCGCCCGCCGATGCCCTGACCCGCGAGTATCCCGCTGACGGGCTCGTGTGTGGAATGGCGTCAGGGGCGCTGCCAGCACTGCGGCAAGGGTGTGCGGGTGTTGCCCCGGATGTTCATCCCGCGGCATCAACCGTGGGTGGAGAGCGGCGAGGACACCAGCGACGACATTCGCGCTGCCGTGGCCAGACGCCCGAGCGGGGCGCTGGGAGTGTGAGACGCGTCGGCATCGCCGGGTACGTGAACCTTTTCCTCTTGCCGAGACCCTGAACGATGCCGCTGACCATCGGCAAGGCGCTCGATGCCGTGAAGAACGGCATGCTCACCATGAGCGAATGCAGTGACCTGCTCACGGCCTCCGAGGGCAAGAGCAGCAACTTCAACACCGTGCATGGCCATGCGCTGCAGCACAGCGCGATGACGGCACCTGACAGCGTCGGCTTCCGGCCATTGCACGACAAGTTTCACGATCGCGGCCTGCTGTCCTCCACTGGCCAGCGCAACTTCAACGCCAAGGCCCCCGCGATTGACGGGGTGAACCAGTGGGGCAAGACGGTGAAGGTGCCGGGCCCGGGCTACATCACCGAGGTACTCACCGGGGCCAACCATACGCAGTTCACCGACGATCAGCAGGCGGCCATGCTGCTGCTGCTCTGCCTCAAGTCGAAAGCCGGGGTGCGGGCGCTCACCGCACTCGTCGACGATCCCACCGACAGTGTCACCGTCACCATCAGTGCGCCGAAGGGCATGGAGTACAACGAGCGTGCCACGAGCCTGACGGCGGTGAAGACCACGTGGAGCCCGAACAAGGACAAGGCGAGCTTTGATCTCAAGAGCGGCAAGCCCACCGTAGCGGAGCTGAACAGCACCAGCAACTTCGTGCTCATCAACCGCAAGGACATCGGCTCGGTCGCGGCCATTCTGCGGGCCGATGGCCTCGGGGCCGGCAGCCGGCTGCACATCCAGACGTTTTATCCGCAGAGCGAACCGATGAGCGACGGGGCGTCGTCGCTCGAGAGCACCAAGTACCCGGCGCTCGACCTCACGTATCTCTGAGGCCGAGCGCCGGCGTCACCACCACACCCCGAGACGAGGCCCTACCGCATCCAGTGGCACGTGTACCCACCAGGATTCTTCTTCAGATAATCCTGGTGGTACCCCTCGGCCGTCCACCACGTCGCCTCGGGGACGACTTCGGTGGTGATGGGCTTCCTCCACAGCCCGCTCTCCTGCATGCGCGCCTTCACGCGCTCGGCGATCTCGCGCTGCCTCTCGCTCGTGTAGAAGATCGCACTGCGATACTGCGTGCCGATGTCGTTCCCCTGCCGGTTGAGCGTGGTGGGGTCGTGCATGCGGAAGAACCAGTCGGCGAGCAGCGATTCGTAGCTCAACACGGTGGGGTCGAACACCACCCGCACGCTTTCGGCGTGCCCCGACTTGCTGTCGTGCGTGTCGTGGTAGGTGGGGTGCTCCAGCCACCCGCCGGTGTAGCCCACGTCGGTGTCGAGCACGCCCGGAATGCCGCGGATGATCTCCTCCATCCCCCAGAAGCAGCCGCCGGCCAGGATGGCGACTTCCTGCGGACGCTCGGCAGCATCAGCCATGCGAGCCGCCGTTGGCGAAGAGCGGTGCGAACTCGCCGTACCCTTCTTTCTCGAGGTCGGCGAGCGGGATGAAGCGCAGCGACGCCGAGTTGATGCAGTAGCGCAAGCCACCGTCCCCGCGCGGTCCGTCGGGGAAGACGTGGCCGAGGTGTGAGTCGCCGTGCTTGCTGCGCACTTCCACACGCCGCATGCCGTACGAGCGGTCTTCGACTTCGGTGACGTTGGGCGCCACGGGCCGGGTGAAGCTTGGCCACCCGGTGCCACTGTCGAACTTGTGCACACTGGCGAAGAGCGGCTCGCCGCTCACCACGTCCACGTACAGCCCCGGGTCATGGTTGTCCCAGTACGCGTTCCGGAACGGGGGCTCGGTACCGCACTGCTGGGTGACGGCGTACTGCTCGGGAGTCAACGCCTGCTTGAGCTGGTCGGCGTCAGGCTTGGTGTAGGTCTTGTCGGTCATGCTTCAAATAGGCGTGGAGAGGGCTGGGGGTTCCAGCGCCGGAGGTCAGACGCCTGACGGCGGACCTCAGCGCGGAGCCGGAGGTGGAAATCCGGATGGGTGCCGAGGTGGGAGGACCGATCGGTTCTCGCACGTCGAAGGCCGACAGGTGTCTCCCCTCGGGCTCCGCGCTGAGGTCCGGGCTCCCGTGTCCCCCGTCTGATCCGTGCCCGCGTCACCGGCAGTTCGGATTCGCTGCCGGCCCCACGTACTTCTCCACCCGCAGCACCGCGCGATCCTGCGCCCCCGCCGTACCCGCCGGCCGTGGCATGAACCGCCCGCGCACGATCACCTGCTGCCCGCTCCCCGCTGGCAGTTTGGCCGCCGTGAGTGCCCGCTTGAGCGCCGGGTAGTCGCCCTGCCTCAGCACCGGGTACGTCTGCCCCGACCCGCACTCGCGGAACATGGGCGCCTCGCCCTCGTTCATGAACGTACCCGTGTACTCCACCACCTCACCGATGCTGTCCATGGCCGCGGCCCGCACCAGCGCGACGTTGAGTGCCGACGCGATCGGCTTACCCTGCAGGTCGAGCAGTGTGAGCGTATCGTCGCCCACGCGGCTGTACAGGCGCGGCATGCCGGAGTCGGTCTCCAGCGAGAGTATGCCGGCATCGACGCGCCATCGCCCCATGCTCACGGACGGCTGGCGCTGCTTTCCCTCGTACACTTCACGCAGGCGGTAGACGGTATCGGGCCAGAGCGTGAGCGTGGTCACGATGCCCCCGCAATCGGCACACGGCAGCGTCCCGGCATACGTGGCCGGGGCAGTGGAGGCCACCGTGACCGTGGGGTTCGGGTCGATCGTGACGACGCTGTCCGGCGCTCGGCCCGCGTCGGCCCCCCGGCTGCCGCAAGCCACCAGGAGGGCCGCGGCAGCGGCAGACACCACGACCTGAACGCGACAGATGATTCGAACGGACGTTTGCATGAGCTGCTTGGGTAGCGGTCTATCTTTCGCGGCGTGACCACGCCACGCCACACCCTCACCTTCGACAACCGGTTCGTCAATGAGTTGCCGGGGGATCCTGACCAGGAAAACCGCCGCCGACAAGTGCTCGGCGCCGCCTGGAGCCCGGTGATGCCCACGCCGGTCGCCCGCCCCGCCGTGCTCGCCCATGCGCGCGACGTGGCCGAGCTCGTGGGCCTGTCCGACGCCGACGTGCAGGACCCGCGCTTCGCCGAAGTGTTCGGCGGCAACGCGCTCTACCCCGGCATGCAGCCCTACGCGGCCTGCTACGGCGGCCATCAGTTCGGCAACTGGGCCGGGCAGCTCGGCGACGGGCGCGCCATTACGCTCGGCGAGGTGCGGAATGCCCGCGGCGAGCGCTGGGAGCTGCAGCTCAAGGGCGCGGGCCCCACCCCGTACTCCCGCACCGCCGACGGTCGCGCGGTGCTGCGCTCGAGCATTCGCGAGTTCCTCTGCAGCGAGGCCATGCATCACCTGGGCGTACCCACCACGCGCGCGCTCAGCCTGGTCACCACCGGCGAGTCGGTGGTACGCGACATGTTCTACAACGGCAACGCCGCCCCCGAGCCGGGCGCGATCGTGTGCCGCGTGGCGCCGTCGTTCATCCGCTTCGGCAACTTCGAGATCCTCGCCGCGCGCAACGACCTCGCGCTGCTGGCGCAGCTGGTGGACTTCACCATCGCCCGTGACTTTCCGCATCTCGAGGGCAGCAGCGACGAGAAGCGCGCCGCGTGGTTTGCGGAGGTGTGTGCGCGCACCGCCCGCATGATCGTGCACTGGATGCGCGTGGGCTTCGTGCACGGCGTGATGAACACCGACAACATGTCGATCATCGGCGTGACGATCGACTACGGGCCGTATGGCTGGGTGGACAACTTCGATCCGCACTGGACACCCAACACCACCGATGCCCAGATGCGCCGCTACCGCTTCGGGCAGCAGCCGGCGATTGCGCAGTGGAACCTGCTGCGGCTGGCCGAGGCGCTGGTACCGGTGTTCGCGAATGAAGACGCGCTGCAGGCGGGCATCGACCGCTACTCGACGGTGTACATCGCCGAATACGAGGCCATGCACGCCGCCAAGTTCGGCTTCACCGAGCGCGGTGCGGCGGAGCAGCAGCTCATTCGAGAAGGCTTCACGCTGCTTCATGACGCCGAGATGGACTTCACGCGATTCTTCCGCGCGCTCGGCGAGATCCCCGACACGTTGCCGGACACGAACGCCGTGGCGCTGCTGGGCAACGTGTTCTACGACGAGGCGCGGCGCACCGCCCAGGCCGAGGCGCTCGAGGCGTGGCTGCGGCGCTGGCACGAGCGCGCGCTGGTACAGGGGCGGCCGTTCAGCGAGCGCCGGGCCGCGATGCACGCCGTGAATCCATGGTTCGTGCTGCGCAACTACGTGGCCCAGCAGGCCATCGATGCGGCGACAGCTGGCGACCCGTCACTGGTGCACACGCTGCTGGACGTGCTGCGCAACCCGTACACCGAGCAGCCGGCGTTCGCGCATTTCACCGAACGCCGCCCCGAGTGGGCGCGGCACAAGGCGGGGTGCTCGATGCTGTCATGCAGTTCGTGAGGTCTTACGGCGTCTTCGCGTCGCGCGACTCGATCTCGTTCTGCCGCTGCACGACGAACGCCACGAATTGCAGCGCATCGGCCTGACGGAACACGGCGCCCTCGGTGCCGTCGCCCACCTCGAAGATCTTCGTGCCGAGCCCCCTGATGTCGAAGCGCAGACGATTGTCGGCGTAGCGCACGTTCTCGATGTGCGTGGCCGGCACGCTGATGGTGCTGTTGGCAAGGAACACGTGCACCGAGTCGCCGATCACCTCCAGCCCCGTGGTGCGGTCGAGGCTCAGGATCTGCAAGTCGTTCGGCCCGAGTACCCGGGTGCGGGATGCCATCTCGGCCGCCGCCTTGACCACCTTCGCCTGGTCGTCCTCGCAGGCCGACAGCAGGGACACGGCGCACACCAGGGCACCGGTGGCGAGCAGGGCGCGAACGACGGACATGGGCAGGGGGAAAACGGAAGGTGGTGGTGGCACCGAGTACGGCGCGCGGGCATCTTTGGAATATGAAACGGCGGACGTTCCTGTTGGCAGGGCTGGGGGCGGGCGGTGCTCTGTTCCTGGGGTGGGCCCTCATGCCGCCGCGTCAACGGCTCCGGGGCCGTCATGCGCCCGACACAAGCCCGGGCGAGGTTGCGCTCAACGGCTGGCTCACCATTGCCGCCGATGATACGGTCACCATCGTCTCGCCCAAGGCGGAGATGGGCCAGGGCATCCACACGGCGCTGGCGATGCTGGTGGCCGAGGAGCTCGACTGCGACTGGGCGCGGGTGCGGATCACGCATGCGCCGGTCGACCGGATCTACAACAACATCGCCGCCATCGTCGATGGGTTGCCATTTCACGCCGACCTCGACGACAACACCCTCGTGCGCGGGGTACGTTGGCTGACCGCCAAGACGATGCGCGAGGTGGGGGTGAACATGACCGGCGGGTCGTCGAGCGTGCGCGACGTGTGGGAGGTCGCGCGTGAGGCGGGCGCTACGGCGCGCGCGGCGCTGCTGGCGGCGGGCGCGGCCACGGCGAAGGTGGACGTGAGTGCCTGTCGCACCGAACGTGGCGTGGTGATCTGCGGTGAGCGGCGGTGGCGCTACGGCGAGCTGGCGGCAAGTGCGCTGTCACAGCAGCCATCGCGGGTGACGCTCAAGCGCCCCGAGGCGTTCACGCTCATCGGCACGCCCACTGCGCGGCTCGACAGCCGTGACAAGGTGCACGGGGCGCCGCTCTTCGGTCTCGATGTGGCGCTGCCCAAGCAGGTGTATGCTGCCGTGCTCATGCCGCCCACGCTCGGCAGCCACCCCGTGACGTTCGCGCGCGAGGCGGCGCGGCAGCGCCCCGGCGTGCGCGCCGTCGTGCAACTCGAGGGGAGCCGCTACGGCGACCCACCGGGGGTGGCCGTCATTGCCGACCACTGGTGGCAGGCGAAGCAGGCGCTCTCGGCGCTCGATGTGCAGTGGAGCGCGAGCCCGTACACGGCACTCTCGACGCCGGGGATCATGGCCACGCTGCGCATGGCGGCCGCCAGCGGCGACGGGCTGCCGTTCCGCAGTTACGGCGAGGCCGTGGACACCGTGACGGCGTCGGAGCGCGTGATCGAGGCCACGTACGAGGCGCCGTATCTCGCGCACGCCACCATGGAGCCCATGAACGCCACGGTGCTCGTACACGACGATCGCGCCGAGGTCTGGACGGGCACGCAAGTGCCTGGTTTCGCACGCGCGGCCGCCGCGATGGCGCTGGGGCTCGACGAGGAGCGCATCACGTTGCATCAGCGGCTCCTTGGTGGCGGCTTCGGCCGACGGCTCGAGGCCGACTACGTGGCGCAGGCGGCGGCCATCGCGAAAGCGCTGCCGGGGGTACCGGTGCAGACCATCTGGTCGCGCGAGGACGACCTGCGGCATGACTTCTATCGGCCAGCCGCGGTGTCGCGCATGCGCGCGGGGCTGGATAGCGCGGGGCGCGTGACGGGCATCGTGTCGCATTCGGCCAGCCAGGCGCCATTCAAGGCGCTGAGCCGCCGCGTGGGCATCGTGTATACCACGCGCGGCCCCGACAAGACCACCGCCGAGGGCACGTGGGACCAGCCCTACGAGTTTCCCGCACTGCGCGCGGCACACGCCGAGGTGGAGCTGCCGGTGCCCGTGGGCTCGTGGCGCGCGGTGGGGCACTCGCATCAGGGGTTCTTCTTCGAGACGTTCGTCGACGAGCTGGCGCACGCGGCGCAGCAGGATCCGTTGGCGTTCCGGCTGGCGCTGCTGGCGCGGCATCCGCGCGCCGCGGCGGTGTTGCGCACCGCGGCCGACCGCAGCGGCTGGAGTACACCTCCCGCGCCCGCGCCAGATGGCCGCAACGTGGCGCGCGGGCTCGCGCTGCACTGGAGCTTCGGGACGCTGGTGGCGCAGGTGGCCGAAGTGTCCCTGGCAGCCAACGGGCAGATTCGCGTGCACCGCGTGGTGAGCGCGGTGGACTGCGGCGTGGTGGTGAACCTGCGCGGTGTGGCGCAGCAGGTGGAGAGCAGCGTGATCTACGGCCTGTCGGCGGCGCTGTACGGCGAGGTGGCAATTGATGCGGGGCGCGTCCGTCCCGGCAACTTCGACACGTACCGGCCGCTGCGCTTCGACGAGTGCCCAGTGATCGAGACGCACGTGGTGCCGAGCGCCGAGGTGCCCTCGGGGATCGGCGAGCCGGCGCTGCCGCCGGTGGCGCCGGCGGTGGGCAACGCGCTGTTCGCGCTCACGGGGACGCGGCTGCGCACGTTGCCGCTGCGTATGCCGAGCGGCGGAGGTGCGGCATGAGCGAGAACACGAACGACGCCGTGCACTCCGACGTGAGCGGACAGCCCGAGCGCACGGCCGACTCGGCCGCGGCGGCGCCAGTCGCGCTGTCTTTGACAGTGAACGGCGCGCTCCGCGACGTGGCGGTGGCACCCGAGACACCGCTGCTCTGGGCACTGCGTCAGTCGCTGGGGCTGACCGGCACCAAGTTCGGCTGCGGGATGTCGCTGTGCGGCGCGTGCACGGTGCATGTGGACGGCGTCCCCACGCGGTCGTGTGTCACGCCGGTGTCGGCGGTCGTAGGCCGCCAGGTGACGACGATCGAGGGCGTGTCGGGCCCGGTGGCCGAGGCCGTGCAGGGCGCCTGGGTGGCCGCGGACGTGCCGCAGTGCGGGTACTGCCAGTCGGGGCAGGTCATGGCCGCCGCCGCGCTGCTGTCGGCAACGCCGCAGCCGAGCGACGCCGAGATCGATGCCGCGATGCGCGGGAACGTGTGCCGCTGCGGGACGTACCCACGGATCCGGGCGGCCATCAGAGACGCGTCCGCGCGGCTGTCGGCGGAGCAGACCGCGCGGTAGCGTTGGACAGCGGAACGGCGGGACGGCGGGACGGCGGCACCGCTAACGGCGGCACCGCGGACGACGGTACCTCTAACAGCGATACCGACAACGGCGTCATGGAAACCACGTGATCAGGGACGGCGGAACGGCGGACGGCGGTACCGCTAACGGCGGCACCGCTAACGGCGGCACCGCTGACGGCGGCACCGCTAACGGCGGCACCGCTGACGACGGTACCTCTAACAGCGATACCGACAACGGCGTCATGGAAACCACGTGATCAGGGACGGCGGAACGGCGGACGGCGGCACCGCGGACGGCGGAACCTCTAACGGCGATACCGCCAACGGCGTCATGGAAACCACGTGATCAGGGACGGCGGAACGGCAGACGGCGGCAGCATGCCACCGTGAGCGGGGACGCCGTGATCGCTATGCGCCAACCACGATCACGCTCGACCGATCACGCCCCTCCGATGCCGTCATTCGTCGTTCCGCTGTCAGCGATCACGCCGTTCCCATGACGCCGTTGGTGGTGCCGCCGTTGGTGGTGCCGCCGTTAGTGGTGCCGCCGGTAGTGGTGCCGCCGTTGTTCGTGCCCTTGTTGTTCGTGCCACCGTTGTTCGTGTCGCCCTTGTTCGTGTCGCCCTTGTTCGTGCCGCCCTTGTTCGTGCCGCCGTTATCCGTTGCCGCTGCCATTGTGCACCGCCGTCCGCCTTCCCCATTTCCCCGAGCCTGAGATGATGCGTCCTCCCTCGACGCGCCACGTGCGCCTGCTGGCTGTCGCTGCTGCCCTCGTCGCCCCTCTCGCTGACACGCAGGCCCAGGCCGGCGCCCCCGTCATCGGCCGCTGGGACCTCACCGTGCAGACGCCCGAACGCGTCGTGCCGTCGTGGGTCGAAGTCACACAGTCCGGGCACCGCACACTCGTGGGGCGCTTCGTGGGCGACAACGGCAGTGCACGCCCCATCGCCAAGGTGACGGTCGAGAACAACGTCATGCGCTTCGCCATTCCACCGCAGTGGCAGCTCGAGCCGAACGACATGCAGTTCGAGGCCACCTTCGCCAATGACCGCCTCGCCGGCACCATCACCATGCCGAATGGCGAGAAGCGGCAGTTCACCGGTGTGCGCGCCCCGCTGCTGCGCCGTACCGCGCCGCCGGTATGGGAGAAAGAGATCGTGCTCTTCAGCGGCGGCGACATGAACGCGTGGGAGGCGCTGCCCGGCGGGGAGAATCAGTGGAAGGTCATCAACGGCATCCTCACCAACACCAAGTCGGGCGCCAACCTCGCCACGAAGCAGAAGTTTACGGACTTCACGCTCCACCTCGAATTCCGCTATCCCAAGGGCGGCAACAGCGGCGTGTACCTGCGCGGTCGGCATGAAGTACAGGTGGAGGACAACGGCAACCTCGAGCCTACCCCGGTGCATCTGGGCGGCGTGTACGGCTTTCTCGTGGCCAACGAGAACGCCTCCAAGGGCCCGGGCGTCTGGCAGACGTACGACATCACGCTCATCGGGCGCCGCGTCACGGTGGTGCTCAACGGCAAGACCGTGATCGCCGACCAGACCATTCCCGGCATCACCGGTGGCGCGCTCGACGCCAACGAAGGCGAGCCGGGCCCCATCTACCTGCAGGGCGACCACACAGCCGTGGAGTATCGCAACATCCGCATCACGCCCGCCAAAGCACCGTAAGGCGCGCGTCGCGTGTCTGCCGCCACCATCGATGGCCTGCTCAAGACCGCGCATGTGCTCGGCGCGATCCTGTTCGTCGGCAACGTGATCGTGACCGGGATCTGGAGCGGGATCTTCTTCCGGGCACGGCAGACGCACGACTTCGAGCGCGCCGCGCGCGCCATCGTGGTCACCGACTGGGGCTTCACCGTGGGCGGCGGCGCGCTGCTCACCACCAGTGGCGTACTGCTCGCCCTGCAGCGCGGCCTGCCGCTCTGGGGGACGCCATGGATCCGCCAGGCGATCATCGCGCTGACGGTATCGACGATCCTGTGGTTGGTGTTCCTCGTGCCGGCGCAGCGCGCCATGGTGCGGCATCGTCGCCATCTGGCGGGCGACGAAGTCCTGGTGGGGCACTACACCCGTTGGAACGTGACCGGCTGGCTGGCCACCGTACCGCTCGTGTACGCCGTGTGGTGCATGGTGGCGAAGCCGGTGTGATGCCGGGCCCCTGGATCACGCAAAGTTCCGGGAGTGTGGGGATGAACACCCCGACAGCACGGATGGCGATGGATCACGCAACTTGCGCCGAGACAGCACACCCTCGCCTGGGGGGTATCGGCGTGACTCGTGTCAGCCGTCATTTCCGTGGTCTACGGCGAACTGATCCGTGAAATCGGAGTCCCTCATGGTCGGTGCTATCCTACGGCCCCCGAGGCACCCGCGGTGGCCCGCTCACCGTCTCGGCGACCCCTGCCGCGCGCCCCGCGCGCCGGCCGAAGACGATGCCGTGCACCCGTCGTACGAAGAACACCAGCAGCAGCAGCACCGCCACCAGCGTGAGCACCGGCAGGAAGATCGCCAGGGCGCTCGTCACCACCGCGCTCACCAGCTCAAGCGTCGACACCACCGGGTTGCCCATGCCGCCGGTGAGGGTGGTGCTCTTGAAGCGCGTGAACACCGTCGCGCCCTGCGTCATGCCTGCCGCGCCCCCCGCCAGCATGACGGCGCTCCACTTGAGCAGTGGCGGCAGGTCCACCACCACCGATGCTGCGGCCAGCATGCCGGCGGCCACGGCCGTGGGCGTGGCGATCAAGTCAAGCAGCTGGTCGAGCCATGGCACCGAGTAAGCGCCCACCTCGACCACCGTCGCGGTACCCAGCGCCGCCAGCGCCGGCGTTGAGGCCAACCACATGAACCCCGGCGACAGCTCCAGCACACCCGTCTTGGCGGCGACCGCGGCGGCGAGGAGAGGCACGAAGACGCGGAAGCCCGCCGCCGCCGCCAGACCGAAGCCGATGGCGATGCCGAGCAGGGCCTCCGGGGTCACCGGGAATCCGTTCATGCCGAAGGAATAGCGGGAAGCCGTTCCCCGCGCGAATGCCGGACGCTACCCTCAGGCATGCGGATCTTCAGCTGGCTCTTCTTCGCCACGCTCTCGCTGGTGCTGCTGCTGCAGCTCCGCGGGCTCGACGCGCCACTGGTGACCCCCGACACGACGTGGGGGATCCTCAGCTACGAGCTCGCCTACACCGCCACGCGCGCCCAGAGCGTCCTCGATGCGTGGAAGGCGGCCGGGGCGCTCGAGGCCGCCCGGGTCAGCCTCGGCGTCGACGGCGGGTTCCTGCTCGCCTACCCCCTGTTCTTCTGGTGCAGCATTCGCCTGCTGCGCCGCTTCGACGGCACGCGCCTCGATCGGCTGGGCCACACCGTAGGCGCGGCGGTGCTCGCCTGCATCCCGCTCGACGCCCTCGAGAACGTGCTCCTCTGGCGCATGATCGACGACGGCGCCTCCGCCACCTCGGCGACTCTTGCCGGCGTCGCCGCCACGCTCAAGTTCCTCCTCGTGTTCGCCGCCAGCGGGTGGTGCCTCGCCGCACTCACCCGCCGGTTCGCTCGCTGACGTACCTCCTTCGATCCAATCCATGGCCAATGGTCCCGGTGTCGGTGGCATTGCGGGGCGCGCGCTCGCGGCGCTTGTCCTCGTGTTCGCGACCTACAACCCCGAGCGGGTCTCGTACTTCCACTGGGCCGTGGCGCCGCTGCGCACGGGTGAGGCGACCAGCGGCCCCACGTCACTCAAGGTCCTGACCGGGCTCGCGCTGCTCGGCGGGTGGGCCGTGTTCCTCAACGCCACACGCCGCAGTATCGGACTCGGCGGTGCTCTGCTCGTGCTGGCGCTGTCCGGCGGGATGGTGTGGCTGCTGATCGACTTCGGTGTGGTCAGCGCACGCTCCGGACGCGGCATCACGTACGTGGTGCTGGTGTGCACGGCGCTCCTGCTGGCGGTGGGCATGAACTGGTCGCATCTCTCGCGGAAGCTGAGCGGACAGGTGGACATGGATCCGTCCGAATAGGCGTTGGCGCTGCGGCGGGTTCTACGGCGCAACGGCGCGAGGGAGAAGGCGCAAGCTCTCGGGCGCCAGCCAGGTCACGCGAGCTACGGAGCGCCCGATGGCTCGCGCCCCCTGGCTCGCGATGGGTCGCTCGCGTAATTCGCTCGCGTGATTCGCTCGCGCCGTTGCGCTGTAGGCCCCTTCAAGGAACCGCGACGCCTTTCCGCCCGTTGCCCAGACATGCCTCTGACCCTGGCCTTCGTGGCGCCCTGGGAGTGTTCCCGCGCCGTCGCCAACATCCCGCGCGAGCCGCGCGAGGATGTCGTGGTCGTGCTGCTCGAGTCCGTCGCCAAGGGCGCCTCGTTGCCCTGGCATCGCCAGAAGCTGGTGCTCGTGCTCTCGGCTATGCGTCACTTCGCCGCGTCGCTCGAGCAGGCGGGCTATCGCGTCGTGATGCGCAGTGCGCCGTCGTATGCCGAGGGGTTGGCCGAGGTCGCACAGGAGCTGAAGGCCACGCGCGTGGTGGCCACCGAAGGGCGCGAGCAGGACATGGTCGACGAACTCGATCGGGCGCGCACGTCGCTGGACGCGTTGGGCGTGCCACTGGTGCTACGCGAAGATCGCGGCTTCCTCGCCACGCGCGAGCAGTTTGCCACCTGGGCGCGTGGGCGCAAGGAACACCGCATGGAGTGGTTCTACCGCGAGATGCGGCGCACGCATCACATCCTCATCGAGGCGGACGGCAAGCCCAGCGGCGGAGAGTGGAACTACGACGCCGACAATCGCAAGCCGTGGCCGAAGGGACGCGCCGTGCCGGCGGTGTGGCGCACCGAGCCCGACGCCATCACGCGCGAGCAGATGGAACGCGTGGCGCGTTGGAAACATCGGTGGGGCAGCGTCGACCGGTTTGCACTGCCCGTCACCCGCGCTGACGCCAAGGCGTGGCTCGAGCGCTTCATTGTCGAGCGGTTGCCGGAGTTCGGCCCTTATGAAGACGCGCTCGTGCATGGCGCCCCAGACCTGCTGCACTCGTCGCTGTCGTCGCTGCTCAACGTGGGGCTGCTGCATCCGCTCGAGGTGGTGAAGCGCGCCGAGCGCGCGTGGCGGGAGGGGCACGTACCGATCGCCAGTGCCGAAGGTTTCATTCGCCAGATCCTCGGCTGGCGCGAGTACATCCGTGGCATGTACTGGCACCTCATGCCCGGGCTGCGCACCGCCAACGCGCTCGAGGCGCCGCTCGAGCTGCCGCGCTGGTTCTGGGCGCCCGATGGCGAAGCGTACGACGGACACACCGGGGCGGCCTGCGAGATGCGCTGCCTGGCCGACACCATCCGGCAGGTTCGCGACTACGGTCGCACCCATCACATCGCGCGCCTCATGGTGCAGTGCAACTTCGCCACCATGCTCGGCGTGAAGCCGGCCGCGCTGTCGCGCTGGTATTGGGCCGCTTTCACCGACGCCTACGAGTGGGTAGAGCTCCCCAACGTCGCCGGCATGGGCACCTGGGGTGACGGTGGGGCGCTCGCGAGCAAGCCCTACGTGGCCAGTGGCGCGTATGTGAATCGCATGAGCAACTACTGCGCGTCGTGCCAATTCGACGTGAAGCAGCGCACCGGCCCCGATGCCTGTCCCATGAACTTCCTGTACTGGGATTTCATGGCGCAGCATCGCGCGCGCTTCGCCAATCATCCGCGCATGCGCATGATGACCAAGCACCTTGACGGCATGGCCAACGAGGAACTGGTGCAGATCCGGCGGCAGGCGAGCGAGTTCCGGGCGTCGTTGGCGTACGATGTGACTTCCTCGAGTTCCTGAACAGCCCACACGGAGGGCACGGAGAACGGTGAGGGCACGGAGAGGCCACCATAGCGCAGGTCCTGATCGCGCATCAACGTGAGCTGATCTATGACACAACCCCTCCGTGCCCTCACGTATCTCCGTGCCCTCCGTGTGGGCTTCGCTGGGCAGGAGCGTCCGACTGCATCCAGCCAGCCGCGTTCGTGCGAATACCCATGAGGTTCGTACCACGCCACCCCATCCGGCCATCTCATGCTGCTCGCCCTCCTCACCGCCACCGTCGCCGCCTGCGTCAACGACGGCCGCTCGGTCAAGCTCACCTTCCGCAACAACTCCGACCGGTCCATCCCGCTGCAGATCCCCGGCGTGATGAACCCGAATCTCTCCCCCATGAGCAACAGCGGCGTGACGCTCGAGGGCGGTCAGGCGATCTTCTTCAAGTACCGCGGCAAGAAGACGCTGCTGCTGCGCATCTGTGACGAGAAGCCGGGCGAGGTCGTGCTGATCGACGAGGTGATTGCCAGGCGCACCGTCGAACTCGATGCGGAGCGGGCTCGACGCGACGTCTGAGAACATCGTCGGGAACAGCTTCACACGGAGGGCACTGAGGATCGTGAGGGCACGGAGGAATCGTGATGGCTCCTCGGTGGCCTCACCGTCCTCGGTGCCCTCCGTGTGAGGCTGTTTCCGAGGAACCTCGCATGGCGGAACAGCTTCACACGGCGGGTGCTGTGGATGGTGACGGCACGGAGGAATCGTGATGGCTCCTCGGTGGCCTCACCGTCCTCGGTGCCCTCCGTGTGAAGCTGTTTCCGAGGAACCTCGCATGGCGGAACAGCTTCCCACGGCGGGTGCTGTGGATGGTGACGGCACGGAGGAATCGTGATGGCTCCTCGGTGG
>JAJTGR010000067.1 GCA_021299375.1 Gemmatimonadota bacterium | reverse complement strand
GCCAACCGCGTCACCAACGGCACGGGGTGACCATCTTGTCGCCATGACGGGCGAGCGAACGGTCGCCATCTTCGATCAGGATCGCGCACTCCTGTTGTTGTATGGTGCAGACGGCAAGGCGGTGACCCGTACGGCACTGCCGGATAGCGTGGCAGCCATGCTCGGGGCGTCGAGCGCCGAACAGCAGCACGTCCTCTGGCGGCGATTCGGCCAGGTGTTGTCGGCGCCCGTCATCAAGGACCTGGCCGGCGACGGTGCGGGCCACCTGCTTCTGCTCTTCTCGGCCCGACGGGAGGCCCCACCGGATCCACCCGGGTGCGCCACCCGCGGAGCGCGCGTGGGTGGCCTGCTGCGCAGGGCGATCCGGCCGTGCTCCCGTTGTCGATCGCGACGCCGAAAGCGGCGCCCGCTTCACGGCACCCGCATCGCGACGCGCACATCACGGCATCCACGTGGCCAGATATCCCCGGGGAGCGCAGTGTGGCCAATCCAACCCACGCCGAATCCGGAAGAGCCCAATTGATGATGCGCCCCTGCGTTCGCTGCCGCAGGGGCAAGAAGCCACGAACGACCTGAACGACGCGGACGTACTTCACCTCCATCTGCAGCCGCATCATCTCCAATCGCTCGACCTCAAACGGAGACCCGAACGCGACTTCGGCATTGTTGACGAAGGCAAAAGACCAACCATCCGGCAACGTGCCTGTGATCTGTGCACAAGCCCGCTGGATCGACACGGCATCCGTGACATCGATGTCGATGCGCTGCAGACGACCCCTCGACGCCGGCACAGCAGCGAGGTCGGCGAGCTCCTGATCGCTGGTGCGATACGCGCCGGCGAACACGGTGTCCCGAAGTGTACGAGGTGCATGGCCGTCGCCTGGCCTATGCCTGATGTCGCTCCCGTGACGAGGACCGCGGTGTTGCTCACGGTCTTCCGTCTGCTGCTGTCGCCGTGAAGGTCCTGGCGTCAAGGAGCGGCCTGGGGGCTCGGCGGTTTTCTGTCGAGCGGCAAGCCATACGCTCGGAGACTCCCTGACCTTGAACATGCTCTCGACATGCGATCGGGCGTCGGGGACTGACGAGGTGCCGTCACGACGTGCGGACGTGAACGGCCCGCAGCGGCACCGTCACGGGCAAGTCCATCTCCTCAGGAGCACGTCCTGGCATCGAAGCCGAGGCCAGTAGTCGAGATCGCCCCCGCGCGGCCACGTCATTGCCGACGTGGCGGTCGCCCGAGACCTTCATCCGGCCCGGATGCCCCACCGCGCGGCACCTCATGTACCCGGCCCTGATCGCCGTCGACTGCAACGGTGATCCGAACCCCATCAATCCCCTCGATCAGCGGGCGCCCGAAGAACGACGGCGGCGTGAACCCGGGATTGACGTTGTTCCGGACCAACTGGTCGATGATCCGCCCGATCGCCTTCACCGTGAAGATGTACGCGTGAGGACCCGTGATGACCACGCTCGCACTCCCCCCTCGCGCGTTCTCCACGTGCGCCCACGCGTACGTGTGCTGGCTCTCGAGCTCCCCGTCGGACGGCCCCAACGCAAAGAACCAGCGGGCATATCGATTCAGGAACACCCTGAGCCAGTTCAAGCGCCCCTTCATGAACTGCGCCAGGATCCACGGGTAGTACGAAAACGCAGCAATGTCTCGGATACCGGTGCTCCGGAAGCTGGTGATGACATCACCCATAGACGCGTTGCTGATCAGCGAGTAGTCCTTGCCTTCGGCCCGGAATGTGCGCCGCTGCAGAGCGGATCGTGCGGCGACGAGCTCACCCGCGCGCCGCGTGTAGCCTGGTTCGGTGGCCAACCTCAGCAGCGACCTGATCGTTCCCCTCGACGGCCTGCCGAACGTGGCAAAGCCCAGACACAGCCTGGTCGGCTCAGCCAATGACTCGGACGCGATGACGCCAGCGATGTCGGTCATGATGACATTGAAGCCGGCTCCCGGCATCAGCATGACCCCACGGGCAAGCGCAGCATCGTGGTGCGTGAGTACCTGGATCATGTCCGAGCATTCCGCCGCGAGATCCACGTAGTGCGTCCCGGTCTGTATGCACGCGTCGATCAGGAACCTGTTCACGCCGTAGCTGATGCTTGCCAGGTTCACCACGGCCCGGATGTCCGAAAGGCAAGCCGCGATGCTTTGCGTGTCGCAGATCTCGAAAACCCGATGGTCCAGCCCGAGCCGCTGCGCGACCTCGCTCAGCTCCTTCTCCCTGGCGCCGAGGACAATCGGCAGGCTCCTCTCAAGCGCGCGCTCCAGGAAGAGATTGCCGGTGTACCCGAGCACGCCGTAGAGGAGAATGTTCGTCTTCATGTTGAGTCGAGCCATCGGCCTGTTCGATCAGCACAACCCTCGGGCGCCGATGCCCGGGCTTGCACCGCCCTCCACGCAAGGGCGCGACCCTGCTTGCGTGAATGCCACTGCCCTCCGGTCCACCCAGCAACCTACCCAGCCGTTCGAACGGGCGCCCGCGCACGGCCACGGCCCGGATCAGAGGGGCCGGGCCGAAGCGGCGCTCGTACGCACTGCGCAGTGCGGCCGGGGACATTCTGTGCGAGAAAGGCGGGGGCGTCGTCCGCCGCGATCCGAGAGATCACCAGCGACTCGGCGACGACCACGCTCGCGACCACGATGAACACCGACTCGCGTCCCGCAATGTCGCGGGTACGCTCGAGCTGGAGCAGAAAGCCGATGCGCGTCTCGACATGGCCTTCCGCGATCTTCGCCGCGAGCCGCGCCTCGAGCCGTGCGACGACCGCCGGGCCGAGTGCATCGGGCAGGTCGAGAGGCGGCGAAGGTCGGAGGGAGTCGTTCCGGAGGTGCCTCAGTTGCTGATGCTCGGGGCCGAACGGACCCAGTCGGACGAGGTGACCTGGTGCAACAGAAAGCGCGCGGCAGAAGCGGCGGTGATCGACAAGCCGATGCCGCGGCCATCTCTGCTGGTCCGCAGCGGCCTCTCCGGGCCCTCGACGATGTTCGGCAGGCGCACCGACACCCACTCGACGGAGCTCGCGCGGAGCGCGGCCTCCATGCGGTCCTTGTCCTCGATGATGGGCAGGAGCCACCGGACGAAGAGCGGAAGCACGAGGCGGTTCGCGAACCACGTCCCGCTGCCGCCGGCCCCGACGTTCGACATGCACACCATGCGAGGAACGCCGTGCGTCATCATCGCCGTGAGGACGGCCTTCACCGAGTCGGACACGAGCGTGGTGGGCCTGCCGTCGCCTTTGCCGCCGATGCCAAGGCAGTGGATGACGGCATCGGCACCCTGGACGCAGCGCTCGACATCGCTCGCATCGGTGGGGCTGCCGCCAAGCACGGTGAGCCGCGGATGGCTGAGCGACACGCGGCTCGGATCACGAACCAGCGCCGTAATCTCGTGGCCTTGCTCGAGCGCCTGTGAGAGCAGGAGCCCACCCGTGAGGCCGGTGGCGCCGAAGAGGGCGAGCTTCATGTTGTCCTCATGGACCGGTGCGTGGCCGTGTCATCCTCGGTGCCCTGGACACCGCGGAGCGCGCGCTCGTGCAGCAGCGCTCCGATGCTGATCCAGACGAGGTCGGTGGGTAGCCAAGCGTCTCCAACCCGGTCATTACCGTCGGCTGCCGAGTGAGTTCGGAGACGGCGGCCCCCGTGATCAGGATGGCGGCGACCCAGCGAACGACAGGTTCCAGTTTCGTCATGTCGTCATCTCCTTGTTGCTGGGTGGGTGACCGAATCGACATCGCTCTCCACCACCCGACCACGGGGGATCACGATCATCGGCCGCCCCGCTTCGAGACACTGCTGCACGGTGCTGTTGCCAACGTGCGTGACGACGGCATCGACGCGCTCCAAGAGCGACTCGGCCTCGCGCCACCCTTCGCTCCCGGGGGCCGACGTGGGCGGGGGAGCGCCGCCTCCTGTAGCGCGGGGCGCAACCCGCGCCGGGCGGTCGCTCATCTTGCCTCCGCCTTCGAGATCCACGTGAGGCCGAACCGCAGCGTTGCACACGGAGGTGATCGTCACGCGGTCACGCCCGTCAGTTGTGCACTGACGCGCCAGAGCCTC
Organism: Gemmatimonadota bacterium; assembly: GCA_021299375.1. Lineage (GTDB taxonomy): Bacteria > Gemmatimonadota > Gemmatimonadetes > Gemmatimonadales > Gemmatimonadaceae > Gemmatimonas. The sequence goes on along the minus strand of JAJTGR010000067.1, from coordinate 7,658 downwards.
TCCTGCAGCGCTTCGTCGCGGGCGTGCGCAGCGGGCGCCACGCGTTGCCGACCCCGGTAGTAGGTGCCGGTCTCTCCAGCCACGTCCGGGTCGGCGGCCAGGCGGACCACGTGGGTTGCCGCTCGCTCGGGCGAGATCGAGATGAACGACTCGAAGAAGCGGAACACGGGGTTGCCCATGTATTCGTGTGAGAGCTGCGTCCGAACGATGCCCGGGTGCAAGGTCGTCGACGTGACGCCGGTGCCGGCGAAGCGCCGCGCGAGCGCGAGCGCAAAGAGCACGTTCGCAAGCTTGCTTTGGTAGTACGCGCGGCGGTAATCGTACGCGCGTTCGGACTGCAGGTCGTCGAAGTTGATCGCGCCTTTGGCGTGCCCGATCGACGAGACCGTGACGACGCGCGCGGGCGCGCTCGCGGCCAGTCGCTCACGGAGCAGGTACGTGAGCAGGAAGGGCGCGAGATGGTTCACGGCGAGCTGCAGCTCGAAGCCGTCTGCACTGACTCGGCGTTCGCGGCTGACGATCCCGGCGTTGTGCACCACGGCGTCGATGCGATCGCCGCGATCGAGGATTTCGGCGGCCAGCCCTCGCACGTCGTCGAGACGTGCGAAGTCGGCGATCCCTGGGATCACGCGGCTCCCGGTGGCCGCTGAGAGCTCGCGCGCGGTGTCGCGGGTGGGAGTCGCGTCGCGGCCGATCGCCCAGACGGTCGCGCCGCGCCGGGCGAGCTCGGTCGCGACGGCGCGCCCGATGCCGGCCGTGGCGCCCGTCACAATCGTCACTTGTTGCACTGTGTGTTCCCTCATGAGTGGTGGCGCCTCACGGGCGGGTAAAGTGTTCCGCGACGGCGTCTCGGCTGACTGGGCCGAAGCGCCCTGTGAAGAAGTGGGTCGCCGTGGGCGCGAGCCGCTCGAGTCACCGTCGGCTGCCGAGTGAGTTCGGAGACGGCGGCCCCCGTGATCAGGATGCCGGCGACCCAGCGAACGAGGACTTCGAGCGTCATCGGCTCACCGCCGAGCTGCTCAGGCCACCGGCCGGCGGACGGGCATCGGCCACCAGCGCATGACCCAGAAACGCCAGGTGGTCGGCGAGGCCCTGGCGCAGCGGCGTCGCGGTGAGGCCGTAGGCCCGAGCGATCTTCGAGCTGTCGAATCGGTAGTCCTGCTCGAACTGGTAGGACATCTCGAGCAGGCCGCGCACGGTGCCGTCAAACAGTCCAACCATCCTGAGGAGGAGCTTCGGGAGAACGGTCAGGCGTGCCTCCTTCCCCAGGAGCGTGCCGATCAGGTCGACCAGCTGCGCGCCCGTCAAGGCATTCGGGTCGGTCGGCATGTGCCAGATGGCGTCGAAGGCGTCGGCCTGCTGACCGAGCGCCGCGACGGCACGTCCGGCGTCCGGGATGTACGTCAGGGAATGAACCTTGTCGGCGCGGAGCAGCAGTTGCGCCTTCCGGCCTTTGTCCAGCCGTTCGGCGATGGCCTTGACCTGATCGAAGGGGCGGTAATTCCCGTAGAAATCCGCGCTCCTCGCGATCAGGCCGCGGATGGTTCCCTTCTCGACCGCGTCCATCAGCACGCGCGCGGCGCGAGCCCGGGCGAGGCCCTTCGGTGTGGTGGGGTTGTCCGGGGTGTCCTCCGTCATCGGCCCCCGCACCGGCCCGTACATGTAGACATTGTCGAAATAGACGAGCCGCGCGCCGACCCGCCGAGCCGCCTCGACCGCATGGGAGACCGCCCGCGGAAACCCTTCGAGCCAGGTCTTCGTGTCATACGGCAGGCCGAGGAGGAGATAGACCACCTCGGACCCTTCGACCGCCCGCGTCAGCCCATCCAGGTCGAAGACATCGGCGGTCGCGGTCGCGGCCGCCCCAGCGATCGGTCTGGGGTGCCGCTGAACGATGCGTACCTGGCACTCTGCGGCTGCCAGATGGCGCACCGTCTCCTGGCCGATCGTCCCATTGCCGCCAATGACGCTGTGGACACTCATGTGATGACCCTCGGTGGCGGTACGCGTGCCGGTCGAATGTTCGCCTCGCGCAATTTGACAGCGGAAGTTCACAGTGTCAACATTAGGCCATGACGCCCCCTCGTGACGCCTACCACCACGGCGACCTTCGCAACGCCCTCGTGGCCTCGGCGGTCCGGCTCATCGAGGCCGGCGGGCCGAGCGCGTTCAGCCTGCGCGAGGCCGCGCGCGAGGTCGGCGTCTCGGCGAACGCGGCGTACCGCCACTTCGACGACAAGTCCGCGTTGATCACCGCCGTCGCTGCCGATGGCTTCGCGCGGCTCGCCGAGCGTATGCGGCGCGCGATGGCCAGCGCGTCTGCTCATCGAGGAGGCGAGCCAGCGTCCATCGCTCGCTTCAAAGCCGCAGGCGGCGCCTACGTCGGCTTCGCCGTCGACCACCCGGAGATCTTTCGCGCGATGTTCGGCGAATGCGGAGCCGAGTGTCGGAGCGCCACGCCCGAGAACGAGGAGACTGAGACATCCTGGACGCTGCTGGGCCAAGCCCTCGACGCGCTGGTGGCCGACGGTTTCCTCCGTCCCGAGCGCCGCGTCGGGGCGGAGCTGAAGGTATGGACCGTCGTCCACGGGTTCGCGTCTCTCTCGCTCGACGGCCTCACCGCGGCGCCCACACAGCGGGAGCGGAAGGCGGCGCTGGAGGCGCTGCTCGACTTCACGGTGGTCGGGCTCTGCGGGGATTTGCCGACCGCCGGTTGACGCGGCGACAGGTGTCCGACCGCAGGCAGGCGAGGAACGGCTCCCGCGTGCGTCGCAGGACGGTGCGACGAGTGAGAACCCGTCCCGCAGAGCGCGCCGCGAACGGCGGGATGGTGATCGCGCGGGAGATCCCACAGATCGACGGCCCACCCCAACGGGAGTTCCTCGCCCGGCGATTCCTCTCCCGTGCCAGGCAGAATGCCCGCACAGGCCGCGGAGCAACATGGTACGCGTGACGGGGTCATCTGCGTTCCGCCATGAACGACCCGGCGCGCATGGCGTCCGTCGTGGCGGAATCCGAACTCGCGATGCCACGCGTCCAACCGCACATTGAATGGGTGACGTGACCGTTTCCCTCACGCCGCCGACTCTCTCCCGGCCCATTCATGCGCCTGCTTCCGGCTGTCACGACCCTCCTGTTTGGTGCGAGCGCCACGCTTCCCGCGCAATCCGCGACCACGACCCGACCCGTCGGCAAACCTGGGGCCGCGCGCGCCACACCGGCCTACGAGGTGACCATCCGCTGGACCAGCTATGGCATTCCTCACGTCAAGGCCAACGACGTGGGCAGCCTGGGCTTCGGCTTCGCGTATGCCACCATGACGGACGCCGCCTGCACGATCGCGCGTGACATGCTCATGGTGCGCGGCGAGCTGTCACAAACCTTCGGGCCGGACAGTGGTCATCGCGAGAGCGATGTCTTTCACCGCGCCCTGCTCACGGATTCCGCCGTGAACGCGTTCAGGGCCACGCAAAGCGCGTCGGCGCATCGTTCGACCGCGGGCTATGTGGCGGGGTACAACCGCTATCTCAAGGACCATGCGGCCACCCTCTCGCCACGCTGCAAGGGCGCTGCGTGGGTGCGCCCCGTCACTGTCGACGACGTGATCCGCCTCCACATGAGTTTCGGCATTCGGTACGGCGTGGGGCGTTTCATGAAGGAGATGGCGACCGCAGCCCCGCCCAGCGACCGCAAGGCCGCGGGTTCGGGTGACGACGCCGTCCAGACCGACTTCGACGCACCGGACGGCCTTGGCAGCAATGCCGTCGCGATGGGCAGGGAGGTGACCACGACCGGACGCGGACTCCTGCTTGGCAATCCGCACTATCCATGGCAGGGGTCGTCTCGCTTTCACCTCATTCACACGACCATCCCCGGCCAGCTCGACGTGATGGGCGTCAGCCTGTACAGCACCAACGGTGTCATCATCGGCTTCAACAAGGATATCGCGTGGACGCACACCGTGTCGACAGGTACGCGCTCGACACTCTACGCGCTCGCCCTCGACCCGAACGATCCCACGCGCTACAGGTACGGTACTGCATGGCGCGCGCTGCGGCGCGTGACCGTGCGCGTGCCGCTCATGAGTGCCAATGGCGCCGCCTCGACAGAGTCGCGCACGGTGTGGATGTCGCACTACGGCCCGGTGGTGATGTCGGAGCAGCTGCCGTGGACCACCACACGCGCCTTTGCCATTCGCGACGTCAATCTCGCCAACGATCGCGCGACCGCGACCTATGATGCCCTTGGGCGTGCGCGAACGATCGCCGATGTGGACGCCGCCATCAGCCTGGGCGGCGTGGCGTTCACCAACACGATCGCAGCTGATCGCGAGGGCACGGCCTACTACGCCGACGTGAGCACGGTGCCCAACATCGATGCGGCGATGCTCACGGCCTGTCGTGTGCAGGCACCCGGCATTCCGGCCGCCATCATCGTCCTGAACGGCGCCGACCCGGCCTGCGAGTGGAAGCAGGACAAGGCGAGCGCGGTGGCCGGCGCCATGCCGCCGAGTGCGATGCCGCGACTGCGCCGGACCGATGTGGTGTCGAACGCGAACGACAGCTACTGGCTGACCAACCCCGCGGCCCCTATCGAAGGATTTTCTCCGATCATCGGCGGCGAGCGCACGGCGCGCAGCCTGCGTACGCGCGCCGGGCTGCAGTTCATCGCCGAAGCCACCGCCAACGGCAGGAAGGTCAGTGCCGAGCAACTGCAGGCCATGCTGTACAGCCATCGCAACTATGGCGCCGAGCTGTTGCTGAACGATGTGCTGGCGCTGTGCGCCGCGCCGATTGCGCCGGTCACGACGCCGAATGGCAGCGTGGACCTCTCGGCGGCGTGTTCCGCGCTCACGGCGTGGGACCGCAGGGAGACGATCGACAGTCGCGGCGCGCAGGTGTGGCGGGAGTTCTGGGCGTTTGCGTCGCGTAACCCGAACGCGTGGACGGTGCCGTTCGACGCCGCCGATGCCGCGCACACGCCGCGCGGACTCGCCACCGACAATCCCACCGTGAAGGAAGGACTGCGGCGTGCCCTCGCCCAGGCGCAGCAGCGTCTCGCGCAAGCCGGCGTCGCACCCGATGCCACGCTGGGCAGCGTGCAGTACGAGATGCGCCAAGGCGAGCGCATACCCATTCCGGGCGGCGCCGGCGGCACCGGCATGTGGAGTGTCATCACCACCGAGCTCAAGCCCGGGGGCTACTCACCCATCATTCATGGCAACAGCTACATCCAGGTGGTGGGCTGGAAGGCCGATGGTACCGTGGACCCGCGCGGCATCCTCACCTACTCGCAGCACGAAGATCCGAACACGGAGCACGGGGGCGATCTCACGCGGCTGTACAGCAAGGGAGAGATGATCAGGCTGCCATTCGCGGAAGCCGACATCGTTGCCGACAGGAACCTGCGTGTGGTGCGCTTGAAGCAGTAGGCGCGGTCTCGTCGGCAAGGAGCGCCGGCGCTTCGGAGGTGGGGAGCCGTGGTGTCGACGGAGCCGACAGGGTCTCCGACGCGCCTGAGCTCATCAGCGCCCGTGTTCCGGTCCGGCCGGCGAGGCGCAGTCCGCACGGACCTGCCCGACGGAGCCGCGGAGCTTCATGTCCGACCCATGGCTCGTGTGCATGCGAGGCCGATGACGTCGTTGCAGACGCCGAGCAGGTACCGCGAATTTGCGCCGTCCGTCGATCCGACATGCTGCCGTGCGCATATGCTCCCCCACCCGCCTGCCGTTACGGCTGTGGCAAGGGCATCTGTACGATGGCCTTGCCGCGTGATCGCCCCGCCTCCTGATACGCCACGGCCGCCGCCAGCTTCGCGAACGCATACTCCCGATCAATGACCGACCGCTCGCGCCGCGTTGCATCCAGTCGCGCTGCATCCAGTCGCGCAGCGTCACCAGGTCGGTCTTGCTCGAGGTGGAAATGAACGGAAGGAACGTGCCGCGGGGCACCGGCGCTGCCACCATGGCCATGGCCAAGTGGGTGAAGGGGCCCAGATACGCGTGGCCATTGGGGCCGCCCACCATGACCACGCGTCCCCCCGGCGCCAGCACCATGACCGGATTGCGGGTGCTGGCCGCCGCCGTGGCCTGGGCGCCATAGATCTTGGCAATCGGCACCGCAGAGGGGCCCACGCCGCCCGACGCGCCGGTGATGACCACCCGTTGCCCCTCGCGCACCTGCGCCTGATCGCGAATGGCCTGGAGCGCCGTGGTGGCCGCTACCCCCACCGCCGCCGCCTGTTCGAACGACGCGCTGTCTGGCATGCGGGCCATCGTGCCCCCCTCGCGTACCAGCACATGCGTGGCAAAGCTGCGGTGCGGATGCTGGCGGAGCGCCGGGCCGCAGGCGTGTCGGTTGCGCAGAGCGGCCGGGAGTTGGAGGTCCGACCCGACTTGCTGCGGCTTTCGTCGATGTCTCCACGGATCGTGCGTGGCTCCTTACGAAAGCAGAGGTAGCCAAGTTCGCCCAACAGCACTCACGTGGACGACATGGTTTCTACACGGATGTTGATCCGGCCGTGAAACCGCGCGCCCCAAAGCCCGTGATGCCAGCCGACTTCGAGGATCATTCGCTCGAACGCAAAGCGCAGCTTCTTGTGGGTCCTCGCTCACGAGTGTCGCTGCTGACCAGGCCGTCATTGTGCGCGCTGTCATGCCGTTCGCTGTCGCTCAGTCCGTTCAGCGCCAACGTGTGGGACTCTGCGCAGCAGCGTTGGGCGTTGTCGCCACGGACGTGGGGGTTGCGGCCCACCGGACCGTTACCCAATGCTTCCAACATGGCAGAGCAATCGCCCGCCCTTGAGTCACTCGCCGCCGAGGCCCGCATTGCGCTCATGGGCCATCTCTGACAACAACCATCGATATGGCGTTAGCCACCTTCGAGCAAACCGTCGACGCCCTGCTCACCGAAAGCCCGCGCGAGGAGCCCTCGTGGCTGAGCAGCAGCGACGAGGCCCGGCTGCACCTCGCGGTCTCCCGCGCCGCAGAGCGGTTCGCCAACGAGGGGCGATTCAGCGAGCTGGCGCACGCGGCTGTCGCCCGATACCGGACGCAGCAGAAGACGGGCACCGCCATCTCCTCGGTTGTGCCATTGCTGTTGGCCTTCCGCCACGGGCATCCGCCTCTCGAGGCCGTGCACGAGCTGTTCCAGCCCCTGATTCGTGCGGTGGTGCAGTACTACTGGGGGGTCACCCCCCAGGCGGTGCGCGCGCAAGCGCTCGACGATCTGCAGCGGGGACTGCGCCCCTTCCTCGAAGGGGTGCTCCAGGACTTCGTTCCCACGCTGTCCGACGAGGCGCTCCAGGGTGCACTCGCCGCAACCATTGCCACGGCGGAGGTTTCGGCGGGTACACCGGGTGAGCTCAAGTCGGTGCACGGTGCCTCCAGCTACCTGACGTCCACCCAGGGCCTTGCTCCCGGGGCGCCGGCCGCCCTGCTGCCGCACCGGGAGCGGTTTCTGGCGATGCGGTGGGAGGAGGCCAAGCGGATGGCCCGGGCGGAGGCGAACCGCACCGACATGTTCACCGTGAGCCGGTTCGTCGACGCCGCGAACGACGCGGCGCTGCACTGTTTCCTTGCGGATGCCACGGCGCAGGCCCTGCTCGAGCTCGGCCTCAGCCGGGTGGGAGCGTTGGTGCTTGCCCAGCCGTGCCGCGGT